>JAAYBD010000044.1 GCA_012719035.1 Clostridiales bacterium
ATATGATTTTTATCATTTGGCTTTGGCTCGTTATAACAATAATGAAAGCTACGAAGATGCTGTTGCGGAATTAATAGATGATTTCGAAAAAAAATGTCCTAAAAAACTGCATATTTTCATCGGTGTAATTGACCGTGTTAATCGATGCTTGGATGCAATTGAAAGCTATCTTTTATCATTCCTTACTGAAAATAATGATTACGACCTCGATTCGCTTGTTTCCAGCACATTTGGATATTTTCTTGCTAATGACGAAGAAAAGGAACGGATGAAAACCGTATTCTCAGTTGTTAGGGACTATCTTCTCAATACGGTAAATAACACAGATAAGCGAGCTGCTTTCAGCCGTACACTTCTTGGGACAAAACAGTTGCTTGAATTGGAAAAGTGGGTTATTGAAAATTCTGATACACTTATGAATTGCGAAACATCTTCTGAAATTCTGCAAATAGTTATTCCTAAATTAGTAGAATACAGTGAGAATAAGTGCCTTAAAGCAATCACAACTGAAAGCGAAATTCCCAATATCGCCAACATGTGGATCAGCGGGATGTCATACAAACAGATTCTTGAATATGCAGCCGAAAACAACGTTATGATCATCCGCAGAAAAAAAGAAGCAAAAATCCAGCTTAGCGAAATCATTGATATCTGTGACGAAGGATTTGGGTATGCTTCAACGCTTATTATTAATGCTATTTCAGAACTGTTACGGTTCAATTGCGAAGATAGTGAAGATGCCTGTAAGCTTCTTGGAGAGCTGAGTAAGCAAATGCGGTATGGTCTTCCGACAAAAAAGAGCATTATTATTTATGAGTCGGGATTTGGCGACAGGGTTATATCTTTAAGGCTTGCAGCCGCGCTGCAAGGATTTTTAATAAGAAATAAAAGGCAATTTCAAAAGGCAGCAAAATCAAAAAAAGACAGCCTTATGGATATCTTGATTGGATTTCCTAAAATATTTTCTGACAGAACGGCTGAAATATAGAAGCTTCAAGGTATTAGTTTGCAAAACAAGTACGACACCTTGGCAAATAAAATTACCTTGCATTATCTATATAACCCGACTGCTTGTTATGTTTAAACTGTACAAGCATGCAACAGCATAATAAGAAGCTCCGGCATGTTAAGATAGCGGCTATAATTTACTGTGTATTATTGCAAAGTAAAGGATAATGTTTCTGATCAGCCCATTATGAACATAATAAATATATGATGATAAAAGATTTTTCGAGCAGATAATTTTGCGTTTGAGGAGGCGACCGGAGAATGGGTGTGAAGAATAGAACTTATATCGCAATCGACTTAAAATCCTTTTACGCTTCGGTCGAGTGTATAGAACGAGGGCTTGATCCGCTGACCACAAACCTTGTCGTCGCTGATGCAAGCCGCACCGAAAAGACCATCTGTCTCGCCGTCTCCCCCTCCCTCAAGGCATATGGCATCCCGGGAAGGGCAAGGCTGTTTGAGGTCGTTCAGAAAGTGAAGGAAGCCAACGCAAGGCGGCTGCGCGAAGCACCGGGACACACGTTTACCGGTTCTTCTGTAAGCAGCATTGAACTGAAATCTTCTCCGGATCTGTCTCTGGACTACATCGTCGCACCGCCGAGAATGGCGTATTATATAAAGTACAGCACGAGAATTTATAATATCTATTTAAAATATATTGCACCCGAAGATATCCATGTTTATTCCATTGACGAAGTATTCATTGACGCCACCGACTATCTTAACACGTATAAGCTCTCAGCACGTGAGTTCACCATGAAAATGATTTTGGACGTTCTTGAGACAACCGGCATCACCGCTACGGCGGGAATCGGCACAAATCTATACCTAAGCAAAATTGCTATGGATATCGGGGCAAAGCATATGCTTGAGGACATCGATTTGAATTGTCACGCCTGTGAATGGAAGCCCGTCTGCGACGAAGTGGAGGGCATGAAAGGAATACATTCCAAGATAGCAAAGCATTGATAGCAGAGCAGAATGCGGCTCAAACACGCCTATGATTAACGGTTATTTTATTACAGGTAAAATAACAGGACTGATCAAAAATAATTTTTTAGAATGGAGAATTATTATGGCAGACTGGAAAGCATACTACAAAGAACACTTGGTTAACGTAGAATATGTAGCAAAGCAAATCAAACCCGGGGATGTTATATGGATGGGGCAGGGACCTGAAATTCCGTACACGATGCTTGATGAGATCTATGCGCACATGGAAGACTATCACGATATTATATTTCTGTATAATGTCTCAACTATGCCTTTTGATTTGCTCTTTGACCACGAGAGCAAAAAGCATTGCAGGCTGATCAGCTTCTTTAACCTCCCCATCGAGCGCATGTCGGGAGAGTTGGGCATACAGGAATATCACAGCTGCGGATATGATCATCTTGACGATGGTATTTTTGCATACAACTGCAACACTATTGCCCTGCACGTTTGCCCTCCCGATGAAGACGGTTACTGCAATGTGGGTCATTACGGTGTTTCCACTACATCTTTGGTCGCGCATGACCCCAGAATCAAAAAAAGAATCGGCTTTATGGACGCAACAGGCCATTATCCCATTCCCGGCGATCATAAGGATGTTTCAATTCACATCACAGAGTTCGACTACATTGTAGAATGCAACACCGAAGTATTTGAAATTCCTCCCTCTCCCCCTACGCAGGTAGATAAAGACATAGCAGCGCACATTCTTCCCCATATTAAGAAGGACGATAAGCTTCAGGTGGGCTGGGGCGGACTCGGAGATGAAATCCTCTCTAATCTGCGCGAAGCAGGTCCGCTTGAGGTCTATACCGAAGTTGCCTGCGATGTCATGGTCGATCTGGTTGAGGAGGGAATACTTACAAAAGTTCAGGCGTCAAGTCCCGGGGCTTGCTCCGAACGTTTCTTCAAGTTCCTTGCAACCGATTCCAGAATAAAGCTCCTTCCAAGGAACAAAATGATTGAGCTTTTTGAAGTTGCAAAGCAGGAAAACGTCTTTGCCATAAACTGCACACTGATGGTTGATCTTCTGGGGCAGGCCTGTTCCGAAGCTCAAGGTCTAAAACCATACAGCGGCGCCGGCGGCTCCTTTGCATATATCTATGGCGCGATGCGCTCTAAGGGCGGACGGAGCTTCCTGTGCCTGCGCTCTACATACACAGACGATGAAGGCGTTCGTCACAGCAGCGTTGTTCCTTGGCTGCCCGAAGG
Source organism: Clostridiales bacterium (assembly GCA_012719035.1). GTDB lineage: Bacteria > Bacillota > Clostridia > Oscillospirales > Oscillospiraceae > UBA2658. The sequence goes on from JAAYBD010000044.1 coordinate 3,214, forward strand.
CTCGATAGTAACAACACCCAAAAACGCCCAGATGTACATAGTAACCGAACACGGCGTAGCCGATGTTTACCTCAAAACCATGAAAGACCGTATAAGAGCCATTATCAAAATCGCACATCCCGATTATCGTCTGGAGCTGAAAGAAAAGATTTGCACTACCCCGCTCATGTACGAAGATGATTTTGATGGTGTCGATCTGTTTTCATAATCTTTGATACGAATCAGTTTTGATCTTGGGGCAGGTTAAAACTGTGTTCACTGGGGAAGCACCGCTTAAAACGTGTGCTTCCTTAGCGATACAAAATAAAAAGCTCAGTTAATGTAATAACTGGGCTTTTTATTTTTATAGATATATGATGTTTTGATTTATATGTTGTCCATAATTAAAATGCATTGGAAGGAATGCCGTCAGCTTAGTTGCCCTCTTCTTCGCTTTTACTTTAGCTATATTGTTTTCTCAGCTGATTCAATGCCCGTTCTTTCGTCCTATGTACAGCTGGCTGTGATATGCCAAGCCTTTTCGCTGTTTCAAACTCTGTTCTTCCTTCAAGAACAGTTGATCTGATAACTCTTTTTTGCTGTAACGTAAGTATTGAGAGCATTTCCTGAACAAATACAGAACTTTCCACCCTATAAGCCGGATCATTTGAAATTGCCATTTTATTGAGCATTTCATCGGTATTCTGAAGAGTATCAAGTATTTCAGCACCATCCTCCCCCTTAAAACTTATCGGCTGATTTAATATGAGTATTTCATGCTCCAACAAGCGCTGATGCTTTTTATACAACCTGATTGCCTCGCGATGTAATCCAACCTCAAACCAAGTAACTATCTTTGCTTCTTCAAGATTTCGGCTGCCGATCTTATTATCTGGAAACATTTCATCTCATCTCCAATCATTTGTTGAATCTGCACCTACTGTATAAAAAGAAAATAGGGGGTTAATTTAATAACCTCCCTATTGTAAAAAATATTTCATTTTATCCGTCATTAAGACGTTTTTGGATAATGTTCTCAATTTCACCTGATTCCCATATCACATTTGGCTTATGTTGAGCTATGGTTTCCAATATCCATAATGTTAGGTCAGAGCAGGCTTCGTCATAGCCTAATTTGAAGCTATGTTTTTTTATGAGCGGTGAAAGACGATTTATAAGCTGCTCGGTTGCATCTAAATCACCGCTTTGGGATTTGATTATCAGCTCTTTAAAACCGGTTTTTTCATTCAGTTTTTTCATCCCTCCTTTTTCTTTGCGCTTCCTACTTGATTTTGCATATGAAAGCGATTTATCCATGTTGATTTACTCCGGTACAAGAGCAGCTTTGCACTATAATATAAATAGTATATTTCATATAAAGCGTCGAAAAACGGTGATGAATTATGTAGTATATGTTAAATTTATGTAAAATTTCTTATTTCTTTATAATATACATTGTATGGACTTGCACTAAAACCAGTGCCTTATGTTTGCTATTAGAAGCCTTTAAGACAATCGCTCTATTTTAAATAAGAGCTTTTTATTTTTCTATTTTGTCTATTTGCATCAATACATCCTTTAGTTTCTTCGGAAGCGGAAGTCCGATATTTGCCGCATTTTCGATTATACTTATTCCTTCATTGGACAGATAAAACATTATCAGCATGGTCCTTATCGAACTGCCCGATCCTATAATGTAATTATCTATAACATTTCCAAGCCCGACTAAAATAAATATCATCGCTTTTTTAACAATTCCTCTGTATCCTATTTTGCTTGATATTTTCTTTTGACATACGGCAAGCATTACGCCGCTAATATAATCGAGCACCGCAAAGGAAATAAGCGCATAAAACAGAGGATTTCTTTCTCCTAAAAACCAGCCTAACACTCCGCCAAGCAAAGCAGAAATCATTTTAAAATCATCAGCAGCAGTATCCATTTTACCTAATCTCCATTTTTGATTAATCTATTATCAAAAAGAAAACAGGAAACTAATTTAATAACCGCCTGCCGGAATATTTTCTTCCTTCTGTTTCCATTGATTTGATTCTGCATGCGTGGATAAAGGTAAGCGGTGATGGTTATGACTACGGATTTGTAAATACCGGACTGGACAAAGGCTCTACACCTTCGACTATTTCTATGTACGGAGCTTGGTAGCATAAAAATAAACAAAATTCAGGTGCAAGATTTTTGTAAGTTTAAATATCTTGCACCTGAATAGGCATTTTTATGTAGAAAACGAATGGCTAATTGTTTATTAAATTTGCAATCCAATCATAAAATTCTTCCGCATCGCCGACTTCAAATTCCCTCGTATCAATATACACCCATTTTCTGTCCACCCATATTTTATAGTAATTTCCCAGCCTTTTAATTTTTTTGATTTTTGAAATAGGATAGCTTGTTTCTGTATCGTATTTCAGATTTTTTGACGAAAAAGTTTGATCGTTAAAGGTCAGTATACGCTCTCCATCAAGCTTTCTTTTCTTTATAATCGCCATTAGAATATTTGCTGTCAGCGCCGGCATATTAAACCATATTACGCTGAGAAACAGCAGCAGTATGAGTCTGATCAAGCCATTTGTTCTCATATCGCCAAACAATACAATTACGCAGACATTTAGAATAATAGCAATGATCAGCAATATTTTAAAAGCAAGATTAAAGGCTTTATTTTCTTCTTTATGTAGGTTTTTAAATAAATTTTTATTATAATTATGTCTTATTCTAAATTCCATAATAAACCTCCTCTGGGCTTCCCATATCCTCAAAAAATTTTGTCTGGCGGCATTGCATAACGCTCCTATCCCGCCCAGACAGTATACGTTCGGGTAAAATCATCATTTCAATACCCTTCAATTTTTCTCTGCAATGTAAACGCTGACTCTGCTTTGGATTATCTTCGCAGTCTCTTCCGCCGTTCTGCTGCCTTCAAAGTATGGTTTCGCCTCTTCTTCAATAATTTCCTGAATAACAGAGTTCGTATCAGCGCTCTTGCGTGTGGAAGCAATCAAAGTCTTTAATTTGTCAATATCGCTACTCGCGATTTTAATCTTTCCACCGGTAAAATCAGTAAGATTCCCATCAACGGCATCCTGCATTTGCTTCTCGAGCGCAGACTGAACAATAGGCATTCCTATGGTCATTTCACACTGATATCGATCATCCAGCATGGTTTTTACAAAATCGAGCGCCGCGTCCTGATGTTCACTTTTTGCTGAAACCGCTATTCTTTCGCCTCCGAAGCTGAAGAGACTGCCGTTGCCGCTATCATTGGGAAAGCCAATGAATGTATAATCTCCCCCAAATCTTTTTGAGTAACCGCATATACTTGTAATGCTCTGAATAGGCGCCATTTTTAGGAGAGCATTATCCTCATAGCTCTTAATATCACCAAACTGCAAGTAGTTATCCGGCATCTCATTGCAGGTTTCCAAAAGCTTCACAAACTCCGCATTATCAAAACTGCATTTGCCGTTTTCCTTGTCCAGATAATTTGCAAGCGAAAACGTGCAAACCCATTTAAGCAGTTCGGTTTTCGTTGCAAAAGTGCCAAACTTGTGCATATGACTTCCGCACTTTTCCATTACCTCGTTCATCTCATCCGTTGTCCAGCTCGTTTTATCTCCTGCAAACTCACGCGATACCGCGAAACTATATATCTCAAATCTATCAGGAATAGAATACAGCCTTCCATTTGTTTCGAGAGCAGATTTTACCGGCCCAACAAGTTTATATCCGTATTCATCAAGAAAAGGATTTAAATCCATTAATGCTCCCGAGGACTCAAAACCTTCTATCGGCATGAATTTAAAGTTATAAAGATCGGGAGCCTTCCCCGAAATGACCTCCGTATTCAGGCGCATAAAATCATCTTCAGTTTCGTAGTATTCCGGTACAATTTTATAATCCGGATTGCTGCTGTTATACTGTGTTATTAAATTTGCAAGATCGTAGCCCAAAAATTCCGTCGCAAGCTTCAGCGCCTGACGCGCGTGTTCCCTATACTCCTTTTGTATTATTGCAAACCGGCTTTCGCCCCCGACAACAGCCACATACTTCTCATTCCCCAAATCTTTAAAGGCAGAAAGCCCCGCACCTCCAATGCCGCAGTCCAGCCAGTTAAGGAGAATGTTATATGCCTTGGTATCCTTGTCGTAGACAAGCAGCTCTCTGCCCGTATTTATAAAAAATCTGTCTCCGCTGCAATCGGTGTATATACCACTCCAATTTCCATCGTATGTTTTTTCATCGGGAACATACTCACCCCAGCTTTTTGCATCCATATCAATAAAATAGATTCCCGTTTCATTGCCCTCGGCGACATACGCAATGGCATTGCCATCTATTTTCGCAACGGACATTATCCTTTTGCTTCCTCCGCCATCAAGGCTGAACAGTTTGCCCCCGTCTGTATTGAACACATCTATTTCAGTATCATCCCAGCAAACGATATGCCCGTTTTCGTCTGCCAAAACACCAACGAGCTGCCTGTCGCTGCCTAAAGCCTCTATGGAAATATTACCGATACATACTCCGTCTGCATTATAATTGCTTATGGAATATCGCCCCGAAAACTCTTCGTTTGTCTTCATCTCATCATTAATTATGTATGCGGATGGCATTTCTCCGGCAAGTATCCAAACGCTGCCGCTTTTATCAGACGTCATCCCGTATATTGTTTTTGCATTATCTGCGGAATTATCAAACTCTAATTTCTTCAGATTTTCGCTGTCGATATTATATAAATACAGAGTCGGAACGCCCCCTAAGGAACCCGCTATAAACAGGCTGCCGTCTGAAACCGAAATAGCTTTTATCTTTCCGAAATCCTCCGGCATATCTTTATAGGACAGCGTATATACCCACTCGCCATCATCTTTATTTGCAGCCGCAACCGAAGCTGCAAGGTTCGCAGAATCATCGGATGGTTTTGCACATCCCGAAGCTGATATAAGTACTGAGAATATCAGCAGCATGCATAATATTTGATTTATCGGCTTTTTCTGATTACTAAGTATAGTTTTCAATTCAAATCCCCCTATCAAGAAGCTGTTTATTCCAGTCCACTTTCAGATCTCCAACTATATATGTCCGGCATAGTACAAATGGGGACAAAAACATAAGTTCACTATTTTTGTATCAGCCGTGATTCCCATTTTCATTTTCAGCATATAATTTATAGAGTATTAATATAAATATTTGACTTATGTATCTGTTTTGTAAACACCTGACAGTTGACAAATCCATAATAGCTTGTATAATTATGCTCAATTGAATAATATCTTCAGGGCAGGGTGTGATTCCCTACCGGTGGTAAAGCCCACGAGCCGAAAGGCATGATTCGGTGCAATTCCGAAGCCGACAGTATAGTCTGGATGAAAGAAGATAGACAGCCGCAGGGGTTTCTGCGTGTGTTTTTGATTTCTGCTCCGAAATGTTTAAAATATTTCGGAGCTTTTTGATATTCACACCCGCCCTGTGGTCCGTTCTCCGACATGCCTTGAACTATTTGTTCAAGGCGTTTTTGTATTTTGGGAGGTGTTTTCATGACTGACGAAGAATATATGCGCACAGCGATACAGCTTGCCCAAAAGGGCTGCGGATGGGTCAACCCAAACCCAATGGTAGGCGCCGTTATCGTAAAGGACGGCAAAATCATAGGGCAGGGCTTCCACCGGAAATTCGGCGGACCTCATGCCGAACGAAACGCGCTTTCAGACTGTGTTTCATCTCCATTGGGTGCAGCTCTCTATGTCACTTTGGAGCCTTGCTGTCATTACGGCAAGACCCCGCCCTGCACCGAAGCGATCCTTGACAGCGGAATACGCCGCGTGGTGATCGGTTCTTCTGACCCTAACCCGCTGATCTGCGGAAAAGGCACAGAGATTTTGCGTTCCCGCGGAATCGAAGTGACAGAGGGCGTTTTGAAAGACGAATGCGATTCGCTCAACAAAAGTTTTTTTCACTATATACGAACCAAAACTCCCTATGTCATGATGAAATACGCCATGACCATGGACGGTAAAATTGCAACGCGCACGGGAAAATCTCAATGGATCACAGGTGAAGCGGCAAGACGGCGCGTGCACGAGGACAGACACCGCTATTCTGCCATTATGGCAGGTATCGGCACAGTGCTTGTTGACGATCCCCTGTTGACCTGCCGCTTAGAAAACGGCAGAAATCCCATCCGCATAGTCTGCGACACAAATTTGAGAACACCGCTTAGCTCAAGACTTGTCAGTACGGCGAAGCTCTTCGGCACTATTCTTGCTACATCGGCAGAGGAACACGAAAGGCATCTTCCCTACCTTGAAGCAGGCTGTAAGATTGTAGTTGTCCCCGAAAAGGACGGACACATTGATTTGAACTGCCTTATGGCAAAACTTGGTGAAATGGAAATAGACAGCATCCTGCTGGAGGGCGGCGGAACGCTGAACTGGTCGGCACTGCAAAGCGGGATAGTAAACAAAGTGCAAACCTATATCGCCCCAAAGCTGTTCGGCGGCAATGGGAAAACCCCGGTGGCAGGCATCGGGGCTGACCGCCCCGACGAGGCATTTCAATTGAGCAAACCGTCCATCACCTTGATTGGTGAAGACATTTTGCTGGAAAGCGAGGTAATCACATGTTCACAGGAATTATAGAAGAAATCGGACATATTCAAGGACTGCGCAAAGGCGGGAAGTCCTCTGTCCTCTCCATTGGCGCAGAGGAAATCATGCAGGATATCCGCCTTGGCGACAGCATCGCCGTCAATGGGGTTTGCCTGACTGTCACTTCCTTTTCCCAAAGCGGCTTTACTGCCGATGTGATGCACGAGACTCTCGACCGTTCTTCGCTCGGAAGCCTGCACATCGGCAGCCCCGTCAATCTGGAGCGGGCACTGCCTGCAAACGGACGCTTAGGCGGGCACATTGTTTCCGGTCACATTGACGGCACAGGCACGATATCCGCCATTCAAAAGGACGATAATGCCGTTTGGTACACCATAAAGACCAATGACAGGATACTCCGCTACGTCATCGAAAAAGGTTCCATAGCTATCGACGGAATCAGTTTGACTGTTGCAAAAGTGCAGAAAGACAGCTTTAGCGTTTCGGTCATCCCCCATACAGCGAAAAATACGATCCTGCCCCAAAAGCGCATTGGCGATACGGTCAATCTTGAAAACGACTGCATCGGAAAATATGTGGAACGCCTGATGGGATTTGATAAATCAAAAAGCAATATCACAAACGAATTTCTTACGAAATATGGATTTTAAGGAGGAATCGAGATGTTTCAATTCAGTACGATACCGGAAGCTCTTGAAGAACTGAGACAGGGCAGAATAATCCTTGTCACAGATGACGAAGACAGAGAAAACGAGGGTGATTTCATCTGCGCTGCGCAGTTTGCAACAACGGAAAATGTAAATTTCATGGCAATGCACGGCAAGGGTCTTATCTGCATGCCCATGAGCGCGGAACTTTGCAGAAAGCTCCGATTTCCTCAGATGGTTGCCGATAACACAGACAGCCACGAGACAGCTTTTACGGTTTCTATTGACCATGTAGACACGACGACGGGTATTTCGGCGGCGGAACGGAGTATCACCGCGATGAAATGCGTTGAGGACAGCGCAAAGCCCGAGGATTTCCGCCGCCCGGGACATATGTTCCCGCTCCTTGCCCGAAAAAACGGGGTTCTGGAGCGTAACGGTCATACGGAGGCAACTGTTGACCTCATGCGTCTGGCGGGTTTGAAGGAATGCGGCCTGTGCTGCGAGATAATGCGCGAAGACGGCAACATGATGCGCACTCCCGAGCTTATTGAGCTTGCCCAAAAATGGAATCTAAAGTTTATCACAATCAAATCCCTGCAGGATTACCGCAAGAAAAACGACAAGCTTGTGGAGCGTGTCACCTCTGCCGAGCTCCCGACAAAATACGGTGATTTCAGAGTGTACGGCTACGTCAACAAGCTAAACTCCGAGCATCATGTGGCACTGGTCAAAGGCGATATCGGCAATGGTGAAAACCTTCTGTGCCGGGTTCACTCCGAATGTCTTACCGGAGATGCTTTCGGCTCTGCCCGCTGCGACTGCGGTCAGCAGCTTGCAACGGCAATGGCTCAGATAGAGGAAGAGGGACGGGGAATTCTGCTCTATATGCGTCAGGAGGGACGCGGAATCGGTCTTATCAACAAATTGCGCGCCTATGAGCTGCAGGATCAGGGCATGGATACTTTGTCCGCTAATCTGGCGCTTGGCTTTGCCGGAGATCTGCGTGAGTATTTTATCGGTGCTCAGATACTTCGCGACCTTGGCGCAAAAACTCTGCGCCTGCTCACAAATAACCCCGACAAGGTCTATCAGCTCTCTGACTTCGGCATGGACATCATAGAACGCGTTCCTATCCAAATGGATGCAACTGCCCACGACCTTTTTTATCTGAAAACCAAGCAGGAAAAGATGGGTCATATTTTAAATTACTAAATAAATTAAGGAGATTTTTATATGAAAACATTTGAAGGAAAGCTTGTATCCAAAGACATTAGGGTCGGCATTGTCGCCGCCCGTTTCAATGAATTTATTACCTCGAAGCTTCTCGGCGGAGCACTGGACGGTCTGAAGCGTCATGAGGTCTGTGAGGAGAACATTGATATCGCGTGGGTTCCGGGTGCATTTGAAATTCCGCTGATTGCATCCAAAATGGCGCAAAGTGGAAAATATGACGCAGTGATTTGTCTCGGCGCCGTAATACGCGGAAGCACGACGCATTATGACTATGTTTGTAGCGAAGTTTCAAAAGGCATTGCCAATGTGTCGCTAAGCAGCGGTATCCCTGTTATGTTCGGCGTTCTGACGACCGAAAACATAGAGCAGGCCATCGAGCGTGCGGGCAGCAAGGTTGGCAACAAGGGCTTTGACTGCGCAGTCGGCGCGATTGAAATGGTTAACTTGATTCGTGAAATGAAAGCCTGAGATAATAAGCCTCTTTACGCTTTGCCGGGAGACAATTTTTGAGATTACATATATATTCATAATGTATAACTTCCCTTCAACATATTAGTTGTTGTTACGAAATTAAGCTTGCCTTCAAAATAAATGTCACATTTTGGGTCTCTCAAGAGATATATAGATGAGACACAAAAGAGGGCAGCCGTATGCCACATCCGAAAAAGTATTATGGCATATTGCTGTTCCCCGCATACTGCCCATATGGGCAGTATGCGGATGGTTTGAAAGGTGTGACAGCATGAGAAAAAGAACAGCAATATCCATAGCGCTTCTGATTTCCGTTTTACTGGCACAGTTGTCGGGGTGCAAGGGCGGTAAGGCTTCTTCGAGATTTGAAAACGCTGTAAGTAAGAGCGGAACAGTTGCAGCAGATAGCAATTTTGTTTACGGGCAAAGGATCATCGATGCATCGGGATTAAATTTAAACTGCCTTGAAATCGCTGAAAACGGCTACTATCTTTATGGCTCCGAAAACGGAGAACTGGCATTTTTTTATACCGATTTGGATTTCAGCAGCTTTAACAAAATCAATTATAACACCGATGCTATGCTCATGCTCAACTGCATGAACGTGAATAGCTCCGGCAATCTTTGTATCCTCGAATATAAAGAGTCCGGTACCGGCACAGATATAGAACAGATCTGCCATTTTAAGGAGCTTGACAAAAGCGGCTCTGTATTAAAGGATATCGATTTATCCTTTTTGTACGATGTTACAAACACTACAATTACAGCTTGTCTGATTTCAGACTCGGGAAACATCCTTATCAATTGCATCGACAAAATCATTCTTTTAGACGAAAACGGAAAAATTATTTCAGAGCGTAAAACAAACAATATTCCTAAACGAACGGTGAAATCCGCTGACGGTGACCTTCTTATCTGCTCACCGGATGAGAAGGGTTATATTATTGAGCTTTGCGACTGGAATACGCTTGAGGTAAAAAAATCGACGGTTATAGACTATAATTTTACCGCCGCCTTTGACGGAAAACTGTACGATGTCTATTTTGCTGATGCCAATAACCTCTACGGCTATGATTTCAAATCCGAAACCGTCACGACAATCCTCAATTGGGTAGACTGCGGATTGAGCGGCATAAATAATATAACGGCACTTGACAACGAAAGCTTTATAACGTTTGTTATGGGAAAACCCATCATACTTGAAAAACAAGAAATTGACGGCGAAGTTACCAATCTTACACTCGCAACGTTTAATATGAGTATGGAATTGCGGGATGCTGTTGTGCACTTTAACGGCGCAAATAGAAAGTATAAGATCACTGTTAACGACTATTCAGTCTACAATACGGCAGAGAACGATACGGTCGGTTTGCTAAGACTTAACACAGAAATAATCGCGGGAACTTTACCGGATATTTTGGATTTATCGCAGCTTCCGGTTCAAAAATTTGCGGCAATCGGACTTTTAGCAGATTTGACGCCATATATGAGCGATATCATGCCCGAGTTTCTTGAAAACATTCTAAAGTCCGCAGATATAAAAGGCGGAATTTATGAGTTTATTCCTGCATTCGCCGTTCTATCCGTAATCGGCAGTCCCAAAGTTATCGGGGATAAGCCGGCTTGGGATTTAAATGAATTTTATAATACAATTGAGAAAAACAATCAATTTGAATCGGTTTTCGGAAAATCTGTTACATCTTATGACTTCTTGCGCTATATTGTCGCCTTTAATAGTGATGAATTTATCAATTGGGAAGAAAAAAAGTGCAATTTTCAAACAGAGGAATTTTACAGGCTATTAAAGTACGCGTCAACTTATCCAAGCCAAAATTCTGCCGGAGCGGGCAGTATAATTGCTTATCTTGATGACTGGGACGATGTGTACAGCGGCAAACAAATGCTCATGGTCGATTGGATATACAGTCTTGGCTCAACATTGACCTACTCGGGACTTTTTCAAAACAATTATACATTCAAGGGTTTCCCGACATCATCGGGAAGCGGCAGCGTAGGTATTCCATATTTAAGTTTAGGGATGTCGTCAGTTTCGGAGAACAAAGACGATAGCCATCCCATCCTCTGAAACAAACGGTTTCATTTACCCGGATGTATCTCCGATAGACCAGTCCGATATTGATGCGATCCGTTCACTAATCGACTCCGTTGATTCTTCTTATAGAGCCGATGAAGCTATAGAGCAGATTGTCATGGAAGAAGCTTCTTATTACTTCACGGGACAAAAGTCTGCAGAAGAATGCGCAAAGCTTATCCAAAGCAGAGTAGGTATTTACATTTCCGAGCAGGGATAAGTAAGTTTAAATATGATTCAATTCTTATACACACATCTTCAAACTATAATAAAATAGACGGGGCGTGCAATAAAACTGTTACTGCACGCCCTAATTTTTATTATAAATAATATACAACTACAGCAAGCTCATAGAAGCGACAAAAGCTGAGAACAAATTATTATGCTATAAGACTATAAATTTATCCATCTAATTATAAGCATTAAAAAATCAGTATTGCTTGGAGCAACAGTAAAATAGTGTTTCAGCGTATTTTCTCCTCCGATATTCCATGAGATATCTATTGCATGGCGGATAGCCTTTTCAACTCTTTTGGGAGTAGTATAGTGTTTTTCTGCAATTTCGTAATATATATTTGGCGTTATATCAATATTACTGCCAGTCTCTTTTATCATTATTAAGGCTTCGCTGATGTATTGATAACCCCTTATATGAGGGAGTACTCCAAAATGAACTAATGTTCTGTTAATAAAAACCTCTGTCTCGGCACCATATGGTAAGGCTAAAATTTGTTGGGGAACTACTTGCTTCCACATTTATACTGATCTCCTCTCAAAGTCGAGCCATCAAAACAGATATCCTTGCCATCGGATTTCAACGAACTGCATCATCCGCATATTAGGGATATCTGTCAATAAGATAATCGTTTTTCTCCGCTTTTCCACTCACCCTAATCATATCACTCCTTTCATATATAAACGGTTAATATCCAGCCCAAATACAATCTACAACTTAATTCCATTACAGTCAAGCTCAATTGCCTCTTTGCTAATAAAAATGCCTGATATTGACATATAATATACAATGGTATAAAATGCTGATGTCAGAAAGAAGGTGATTTTATCGTTTCTTTATCAAAAAGCGAGTATGAAATACTGGCACTTTTATGGTCAGAAAACCGCGGATTGACTGCCGTTGAAATCAATGAGCTTGTTAAGGACAAATCTTGGAAAGACACTTCCATCCACTTGATTCTGAATAGCATGCTGGATAAAGGTATTGTGATTGTTGACGGAATGGTCAGATCAGGACGCACATACAGCCGCGTTTTCAAGGCAGCCACAACGCCGGAAGAATATTCCCTAATGCAGGTAAAGCAGAACACTTCCTTTGCCAAGGACAAAAATTCGGCAATGGCCAACCTGTTTGTTTCTCTGATTGACAGTGACGAAGTCAATATTGAAACCATCAACAAAATCGAGGCTCTAATAAAAAAGAAGAAAGAGGGTCTATAAATTGGATACCTCTATCTTCTCTTTCATTATGTCACTGATATGGTGCAGTATTTTTCTGCTTTTTGCCGCAATTCTTAGACGAAAAACAGACTTCGTGCTAAAATACGGCGTCAGCTTTATCCTTTTGATTTTGATAATCGGAATAGCTCGTCTGCTATTGCCATTCGAACCGCATTTTGCCATAGTCATTCATGCAACTTCCATTATGCCTGCTCTTCAAAGATTTCTTACGGATAGCATATTTCAGATTCGGGATATTTCTATCAGCCTATTTGATATATTTATGTCAATATGGGCAATTGGAAGCCTTGTGTATCTGTCCAGCATTTTTATAGGAATAAGCAAGGCTGCCCGTAGAATAAGAAACCTCAGTTCCTCGTACGATCCGCAGGTACAAAGAATAATGGATGCGATAATCCTTGATTCAAAACCAAAGCAAAAATACCGCATTATAATTTCAGATGATATTGCCTCGCCAATGCTGGTCGGCTTTTTTGCGCCAACTGTCCTGCTTCCTCCTATGTCCTTGTCGGACGAGGAGATGAGGTTTGTTCTTCTGCATGAATGGAATCACTTCCTTCATAAGCACTTATGGATAAAGCTTCTTTTCAATGTACTCTGCGCTTTAATGTGGTGGAATCCGCTGATGTATATGATCAAAAGCGATCTCGACTATATCCTGGAAGTCAGCTGTGACCGGCTTGTGGTTAAAAGTTTTGAGGACGATGAACGCTTGGGCTATGTTGAATCAACGTTGGAAGTCATGAAACAACTGATTAATTCAAAGCCTCATCCTTCCCTATATTCCATAGGATTTGTCAGCACCGCGGATCCGGAAAAAATCGTTCAGCGAAGCGAGCTTATCCTCTTTCCGCCGCAGAAAATCAGTAGACGTATTCAAAAAACTCTGGCTGCGACAATTTTGGGTCTTATGGTCGCTTCTTATTTGTTTATTGTGCAGCCAACTGCTCCCCCTCCAAAAAGCACGAACGAAGAATACATAAATATAAGTCCCGAAAACTCATATTTGTGCCCGAACGAGTATGGAACATATAAGTTGTTCGTTGATGGAAAGTATGTTGATACATTCAATCCAGATGAATTAGAGTCAAAGCCATATTCAAGTTTACCTATTAAAAACAAGGAGGATCACTAATGAAACTCAAGAAAAAAACTATTTTATTTGCTTCCACCGCCTTATTTGCAATGAATATTTTCGCTGTAAATTCTCTTGCTTTATCTATGCCCCAAAATTTAGCTAATGATCAGGAAGTGGTAGCCAGAGCCGAAGAAACCGAATGGGTATATAGATATAATAATGGAAAATACCAAAAAAGGCTTTGGTCAAATACTTATCAAAAATGGTTGACAGACTGGATTGATTGTAAATAATAAATAGACCTAATGATTTATGTTGCAATTAAGAGTTAAAGTAAAATCAAATTGTTAGTTTAGTAGATTTGTTTGAATGCAAACCATTTAGTTTTAGCAAAAAACAGAACAGGCGCAGCGGCAGACTGTCTGCTATCTGCGCCTGTTCTGTTTTTACACCGCATCAGCTGAAACAATATATTGCCGAATTAAGTCTTAATTTAATCTTATTATATTTTCTCTCACTCTGCATTGGAGAGAATCTGTGTTTAAGGTCTTAATAAATTTATGGTAGGACTCTTAGCGGATATCGCTAAATAGAAATCCCGCTTCACACTTATACTCCGACGATTTGCGGTTCTTCACGCAGGTACTTTTTGTATAATGGTTTTGTCTAACACTGTTGAAGAGCAAAGGAAAAAATATGAACAGACTTGATAAGGAAAATACAAGCTGTTTGACAGCATTTATATGTATATGTTTTTGCGCAATGTCGATGTTCATTGCCCTGATGTCTGCAATCATCCTTACAAAAGAAACAGGCGCAGCGGCAAAATATATGGTTGCCGCATTGCTGTTTCTGACTGTACTTATTGCCGTATTCAGCCGATATGGAAATAAACGCAATCTATTTGCCCCTATTCTGTTTTCAACAGCATTTCTGTTAAAAAGCTGCTTTGCCCTTGCGGTAAACACGCAGCCCGAGTCTGATTTTTACCTGTTGTATAATGCCGCAAATAACCTTGCCCAAGGGAGCAGGGATCTGACGGCAGACAATTATTTCTTTTATTGGCCCTATCAAAGCGCTTTCGTTGCATGGATGGCACTGTTTATAAAGCTTTTTGACGCTGACATTGTATTTTTCAAGCTTATGAACTGCTTGTTCTCAGCATTGACAAATCTCTTGATATACATGACAGCAAGGCGCTTTGCGTCCGAGCGCGGAGCGCGGGCGGCAGGTATTGTATTTCTTCTCTATCCTGGAACATTTATCCTTTTAACTATACTGAGCAATCAGCATTTGTCGGAATTTCTTATGCTGCTTTCCGTCTATATCTATACAAGTCCGGCTAAAAGCAGCAGGAGGAAAATTGCACTCAGCGCGGCGGCGGCTGTGCTTTTGGCTCTGGGCAATGCTATACGGCCGGTTGGTGCTCTGGTGCTGCTTGCCGTTCTGTGTTACCTCTTTATACGAATCTTCTCTTGGATAAAGACAAGCAAAAACAGGCTAAAAGAACTCACGATCCGCACAGCAGTGCTCTTGGCTGTTTACTTTCTTGTCAGTGCCGGACTTTCCGCAATAGTGAAGACCAGCGGACTGAATGAATACGGTCTTACAAACAATATTCCGGAATGGAAGTTTATAGTCGGAATGAATGAGAAACATGACGGCGTCTATAATGCTGAAGATGAAAAAGCCGTATTTGACAACGACGGCAGCATAAATCCTGATATAAAAGACCTTCTGCTTGAACGTATGTCCATAAGTCCCTCAGGTTTTCTTAAACTAATCTGCCGCAAAGCGCTTATAATGTGGGGAGCATTCGAACCGTCTTACTGGGCATTCACAGACAGTGTTCTTGCCGAGACAAACTTCCCCGGAGGATATGATTCCCTGTTTAATATAATATGTAAGGTCAACAAATTCACCTGTGCCTACTATTTCTGGGTCAACCTGCTGATCGCTTCTGGAATGATAATACCATTTAGGGAAAAGCATATTCACGAAGAATGTGCCTTGCTTTTGCTCATCGCTCTCATATATTTCTGCGCGCATTGGTTCATCGAGGTGCAGTCCAGATATCGCAGCCTAATGACTATGGTGACTTTCCCGATTATCGCCCTCGGCGTGGACAGCCTGCTTGCGGGCGTTGGGCATATCAAATCGCGTAATCAATAAATGACTTGATAGAATAAGCGCAGTACCTGTTTGAGGTTCTACGTTTTCTATATTTTTTCTCTAATTATTTATAATTTATTGTAAATTATTACTTTATTTTACTTTATTATCTATATTTAGGTTGATTTTGTCTTATTTATGGTTTAGATATAATAGTATATTCCAAAAAATAAGGAGTGGTTGTCTTGGGGTACAGGAGTGTGGTTCTAAAGGGCGTAGGATTTTACCATCCGGCGCACAAAGTCTGCAATGATGAAATTTTTCAGCATTTTGATAGTATTGGCAAAGAAGTCCGCGGTCTAATGAAGCACCTTTGCAGAGAAGAAAGATATTTTGCAGATGAAGGCGAGAACACTTTAACCATGGCTTTGGAATCATCAGAAGAAGCAATCCAAAAAGCAGGCATTTCACCGGAGGAGCTTGATATGATTGTGTTTGTTTCTGAGATGCCCGAATATCTAATACCTACCTGCTCACTAAAACTCAATCATTTTCTGGGGGCAAAAAACGCCCATACATTAATGGATTTGAATCAAAATTGCACAGGTATGATTTCCGGGCTTGATTTTGTCAGCCGATATATGCAGAACAATAAAAAAATCACAAAAGCTTTGCTCGTAGGCTCAATTTTAAATACAGGCATGATCCGTCCGGATTGTACAATTACATATTCCGGCAGCGCCGATGCAAGCGTCGCCATTATCCTTGAAGCTTCAGAGGAAGAAAAAATAACAGGCTTTCTCGACTCTGCTTATTATACCGATTCAAATTACCATAATTCTATTACTTTCCCCGGCTGCGGATTTTCCAATATACATAATTCAGAAATCGATCTTTTTGATAAAAAGTTAATTTGGAATCCATTTGATTTCAGTTTTCTTGCTGACGGCTGGTCAAAATTAATCCGTGAAATGATTGGAAATCAAGGTTATGAGGTTAGCGATATTGATCATTTCTTTTTTTCACAATTTTCAAAAGCAGATGCTCTGAATACGCTTGAGCTTCTTGGAATCACAGATATAGACAATAAACTGACGTTTGTGGGAGATAAATATGGATATACGGGCTGTACAAGCCCTTTTATCGCACTGTATGATGCTATCGAGAAAGGGAAAGTTTCCGAAGGCTCATTAATCGTATTTATTTCTGTTGCAGCAGGATACAGTATGTCCGCCGCTTTGATGCGCTTGTAATATGGATAAAAAAATCACCCATGCCTATTGCCGACATGGGTGATTTTTTAGATATTAGATCTGTCTAAGGGCGTCCGCTACACTATCACAAGAAACGATTTTGCTTTCATACCCTAAGTCCTTCCATAATTTTGAAACCTGCATATTAGTAATAGAGGAATCAAATTTTACAGAAAAAATCTTCCTAAAGCCATCTGAAACGTACATTTTCATGCAAGATGAAAGTGCCGGTACGATATCCTGAGATGCGGTGGAAAGTTTGCTTCCGTCAAGAACTAATGCCTTTGATGAAGGAACAATCTTTTTAAGCTCATTTTTATAGTCTGCCATAAATTTCTGAGCTTCCTCAGGTGTAAAAAAGCCCGAAAGAGTTATGATGGTTGCTTTAGGGGTTTGTTCAAATTTGTACATATGTATCGCTCCTTTTTACTTTATCTGGCATTCATTATCTCATATTTTTCAATAATTGTCAATTTATGATTTAATTTGTAATATTATTTCATTTAAGGTAGAAATAAGCCATATATTTAAGCTGCTTCGTTAATTCCGGAAGCCGCAGCCCTAAAAAATACGCACATTTTAAGCCTCTTCCTGCGGTGATATTCTATAAAGCGGCGGAAATTCCAATCAAATCATCGATATCTGATAAGCCGCTCCATAATAAGGAATTGTCCTTTATGAACAGAAAAATGCTATTGACGCTTCGGTCTATTAGTGGTAGACTAAATTTAATCTATCATCAATAGACCAAAGGAGGGAAAAGCTCATGGAAAATTACACTATGGGAGCAGTTGAATCACGCTTCGCAGATTTGATCTGGGAGAGTGAACCGCTTACCTCAGGAGACTTAGTCAAACTGTCGGAAAAGGCTTTGAAGTGGAAAAAGTCAACGACCTATACCGTTTTAAAAAAGCTGTGCAATAAAGGTATTTTTCAAAATGAGAACAGCATCGTCACGTCGCGGGTCACAAGAAATCAGTATTATGCCAGACAGAGCAAGCAGTTTATACAGGATACTTTCGGCGGGTCACTGCCTATGTTCCTAACCGCGTTTGCAGCGGAAGAAAAGCTGAGTGAAAGTGAAATCGAAGCGTTACAGAAGCTGATTGCTAAAAGCAAGGATGATTGATATGGATACTGTATTTATAAAAGTTCTAAACATGAGCTATATAGCGGCATGGGTAATTTTATTTGTACTGCTTGCCCGTCTGCTTTTGAGGAAAGCACCCAAGCGTTATTCCTATATGCTTTGGCTGATACCTCTGCTTCGTCTGATTTGTCCGTTCAGCTTTGAAAGTGTGCTGAGTCTTATTCCCGTCAAGGCACAAGCCATACCAAGCAGCATCACGTTTACTCAAACACCGAAGATCGACAGCGGTATTCCTATCGTAAACAGTGCAGTCAACTCTATGCTGCCGCCTGCCGCCCCTGCCGCCAGCATCAATCCGATGCAGATTTGGCTTGGCATAGGTGAAATAGTTTGGATTGTGGGTATTGCCGCACTGCTTATTTATAGTCTTGTCTCGCTGTTCTTCCTACGCCGAAGTTTGGCAGTTGCCATGCCTATGCGGGACAATATTCTATTGGTTGACCACATAAAAACTCCCTTTGTTGTCGGCTTGATACACCCTAAGATATACCTGCCTTCCTCTCTTTCCGAAAAGGAGCAGGGATACATTATCCTCCATGAACAGACGCATATCCGGCGCGGTGATCACATCATCAAGCTGCTGGCATTTCTTACTTTGTGCATTCACTGGTTCAATCCGCTGGCATGGGCGGCTTTCATTCTCAGCAGCAAGGATATGGAAATGTCCTGTGACGAAAGTGTAATCAAACATACCCGCGAAGACATCCGTCAGGAATACTCGGCATCCCTTCTATCCCTCGCAACAGGCCGCCGCATGATTGCCGGTGTACCTCTGGCATTTGGAGAGGGTAATACCGAAGGTAGGATTAAAAATTTACTGAACTACAAAAAGCCCGCTTTCTGGGTCAGCATCGTTGCAGTCATTGCCGTTGCTGCTCTGGCTGTTTGCTTGCTTACAAATCCAAAGGCAAAAATAGGCGGTGAAATATATGAGAACGGCAGTGCGGCGATATCTGTTATAGACAGCGGAACAGACTATGCAGGCGTCGGGATATCATTGCACTCGTGGGATTTAGATGCGGCTCCAAGTATGCTTGCTGTGGATTGGAAAAACGACTCACAGTATAATATTATTTACGGTGACCACTATCATATTTATAAGCTTGAAAATGGAAAATGGGTCAGCTGCGCATACGAAAAAGAAGTAGTCTTCCACGATATCGCTTATTCCCTCGCACCGTCCGATACACAAATAAAAAACTATAAGAATTACAGCTTTGATTTGTCAAAAACAGGAATCTATAAACTGGAAACCGATTTTTTCTTTGAGAAGGATATTCCCATTACGGAGGATGAACATCATAAAGTATGGATTGAATTTGAAATAGGCAAAAAAGCATCTGATTTAGATGCCCAAACACTCTATGCCCTGAAAACACCCTATATCGGAAACAACTCCGCAGTCGGCGCAATACCGAAAGCACTTGGCGCCGCTGAAATCGGCTCTTATACCTTTGAGCTTCAGACCGATGCCGAGCCGTATGGAATCACTATAAACTTTGAAAATAACTCGGCAGGATATTCGGAAGAACAACTAAACGAAAAAATGATGCACTGCAGTTGGCTTTTCCTTGCATTGGTGGATAATGCAGAAATCTTTACATGGACCTATCCTAATGAGACCGGCGGTTTCGATACACACAGCGCAACTGTCGAGGCAGTCAGTAAAACGATCGGTGATATCAAGCAATTCGGCACATCGCAAAAAGAATTTGAACGGCTGCTCTCATTGATATCGGACAGTCCCGCGCTTACCCATGCGGCTTCTTCCGGACTTGAAGGCGCAGTTTCTCAAGCTATTCTTTCCGAAAACTATGAAGCCCATGACCCGGGAGTTCTGCGCTGCGAAGCACACACCACATTAAAAACTGTTGAAGACGGCAATATAGTAAGGGTCTATGCCATAGCGCTTTATAAAATGTTCAGCTATTCCGATGGCCGTTTGGTATCCGAACCTGCGGGTGCTCATACACCTGTGTCCATAAGCTTTGAAAAGAATGGCAATGACTATGTCATGACCGAATACTGGATACCTATGGATGGAAGCAAATATCAATCCAGCATCTGCGAAAAGTTTCCCGATGATATTGAAGACGCCGCGATGGATTTGCAATCTTATATCTACGCGCATACTCGAGCTTGTTATGCACAGGCAGTAGACTATTGGAAAGTTGACACAGATGCGGTGCTGAAATCGCTGATTGATACCATCTGTTCTTCTCCGGCTCAAGCGTCAGACCCGAAAGCCTATATTGATGAGCATTATATCGAATATAGGGAAATGCTTTTTTACGGTGACTACGCTCTGCGCTATTGCTTTTCCCGCTTTGAGCAAGGCGGCGAAACCGGACTTGACGGGCACATCATGGCTCGGGCTTGTCGGGAAATCATGAGCTATTATGGTGAGGCCGCAGCTGTTGAGGGAAACTTCGCAACGGGACAGGATTGGTATCAGGCGCTGCGGATTTATGCTTTAAAATTTAAAGATCAGTTTAATGATGATGAAATATCGCAAAATTACCCTGTTTCATGGATTCTGCTGCAAGCGCTTGACGGCTAAAACGCCGCTATCCGCATGACTTATAAAAACATAGTATGTTCAGAACATCTGCTCTCCGGCTCGATTTTTATGATTTTTGCGTTCTTTACTATGAAAACACTGGAAAAATGCAGTCGTTTGCGTTATCATAGTATCAAAACGGCAGGTCTGCCGGCAGCAATTGCGCAAACCGCCTGCCCCGGCAAACAGAAATTCACGCGGACTAAAACATACATTTTTATTTACCATATAAAATGCCCTTCATTGGCACAAACTTATTTACGTAAGCTTAGTAACAAATTTATATGAAGAGCTTTCCGTAATCATGCCGCGAAAAAAGCATGAAAGGAGTCTAAATGGATTTAAAAGAAGTCATGGGACAGAAAAGCTTTGCCGTTGTAGGCGATACGCTCAATGACGAGAAATATGCCTATAAAATCAAGCACGCCCTGCTTGACAAAGGCTATACGGTCTATGCGGTGGGCAAGGAGCTTGCCTCAATCAACGAAATTGAGGGCGACATCGATATTATCGACCTTTGCATCAATCCCGCAAAGGGTCTGAAACTTATCCGCGAATGCACAAAATCATTCAAGTGCATTGTAATTCAGCCCGGGGCGGAAAGCGCAGAGCTTATCACCTATATGCAGGAAAAAAAGCTTCCTTATATCGAGGGCTGTCTCCTTGTCGGTCTGAAGCTTTATACAAATCAATAAACAGGATTGGAGAGACAACAAATGCATTGCACAAAAAGAATTACCGATGACATCATCTGGCTCGGCGTAAGCGACAGGCGGCTTGCGATGTTTGAAAATGCCTTCCCCATACCCAGAGGCGTGTCCTATAATTCCTTTCTTATAAAAGACGAAAAAACTGTTTTGCTCGACACAGTGGACAAGGCAGTCAGCGGAAGGTTTTTTGAAAACCTTGCTTTTGCCCTTGAGGGCAGAGCACTTGATTACATCATTGTAAACCACATGGAGCCTGACCACTGCGCCACCTTGGGTGAAATCATTCTGCGTCATCCGAATGTCCGTATCGTTGTAAATGCAAAGACACTTGTAATGATAAAGCAGTTTTTCGACTTTGACATCGACTCCCGCGCTGTCATCGTGAAAGAGGGCGATACACTCGCCACCGGCAGGCATACACTGAGCTTCTATACAGCGCCCATGGTACACTGGCCCGAGGTCATGGTCACTTACGATGCGGCAGACAAGGTTCTCTTTTCTGCCGACGCTTTCGGAACTTTCGGCGCTATAAGCGGTAATATTTTCGCCGATGAGGTGGATTTTGAAGCGGATTGGCTTCCCGACGCGAGGCGCTATTACGCCAACATAGTCGGAAAATACGGCACGCAGGTCACAGCGCTTTTAACCAAGGCATCCGCCCTTGAAATCGATATCATCTGCCCTCTGCACGGACCGGTCTGGAGACAGAATATTGGCTGGTATCTTGATAAATACAAAAAATGGGCGGCATGGGAGCCAGAAGAAAAGGGTCTTGTAATTGCGTACGCTTCAATATATGGAAACACCGAGAACGCTGCGGATATCCTTGCCTCAAAGCTTGCGGACAGGGGCATAAAAAATATTGCAATGTACGATGTTTCTGCCGTTCATCCCTCATATATTCTCGCGGACTGCTTCCGCTTCAGCCACATTGTCTTTGCGTCCTCAACATACAACGGCGGAATATTTCCGAATATGGAAACCCTGCTGCTGGATATCAAAGCTCATCTTCTCCAAAACCGTACAATGGCGTTTATGGAAAACGGCACATGGGTGCCAATGAGTGCAAAACTTATGAAAGAGCTTATTTCACCCTTGAAAAACACGACTGTACTTGACAACACTGTCACGATCAAATCTTCTCTCAAACCCGCTCAAGAGGCTGAGCTTGAGTCGCTTGCAGACGTAATCTGCAGCACATTAAAATAAGCGCCGTATTGTTTCCCCTCCCGCAATATTCCTATTAAAAAGCGCCTCATGCAGTGCATGAGGCGCTCTTGTTACTTTTTTAAGCACTCTATTGAATGCTTTCAGTTTTTATCATTTGACTATATCTTATTAGACGGGCAATTCATCTATAATGCAGCTAAAAAATATTATGACTTCCATAAGCATAAGTGCTGCAAAGAACGCCCCGATTGAGATTAGGATAATTATTGGAACAGAAGTTGTTATTAGGGTAATTGAAAGTGCAGCCAACGCCGATACTATCGTACCGACAGTTCCTGCCAAAAGATAATTGCCCCTGCAATACAGACATCTTGTAAGCGGAGAACTCCTAAAAATTAATGTGATAAACAGTCCCGCCGCAAGGAAAGTCAAAAGCAGTACGGCAAGCCCGAAAACGATCCATATCGCTGTGGTAATAGCGGGAATAAGTCCAAACGAAAACAGGACCCCGACAGGCGCCGCCAACATTATGCTCATTACAATTCCTATATAGCTCAAACTGCTATCACAGGCATAATTCATTGAGAGTTTCCTCCCTTCGTGTTCGCAAATCGTTACTTCAGGCTAAAAATCAACTCTTCTTTATGCCTTTTTATCCTTTGTAATGTACTGCGGTTCCAAGTATATCCGCGTTGATTAGATTCAGGAGTCTCTGAGCCATAGTAAAGTTTTGGCTCAACACATAATATGAAAATGCCGGCATAAAGTTCACTTGTAAATAACACATAAAAAAGCACCCTCACATATAATGAGGGATAAAGCTCTTTTTAAAGGGAAATTTTAAAGGAATTTTCAGCTTAAACGCCAGATTAAAAATTTCTTTCCCATATTTCAATTGCTTTAGCGTTCGCTATATACATGCATATAATGTCAAGAGGAGTGTGTTTTATGGAACAGTCAGGCACCGCGTATTTTATTCGTCAAATCCGATGCCGCCGCCCTGATGCTGTGGCAATAGTATCGGGCTCCGATAAATACCCCGATTTACATGGTTTAATATCGTTCTGTCAGACCGATATGGGCGTTATTGTAACATCGGAAGTATGGGGGCTTCCTGATCCCGAAGAAAACTGCGTAAAACCTGTCTTTGCGATGCATATACATTCCGGCACAAGCTGTACCGGCAATGCTGAAGACCCCTTTGCAGACGCAGGTCAACACTATAACCCCGGAGGCTGCGAGCATCCTTCGCATGCCGGCGACCTGCCACCGCTTTTTTCAAACAACGGAATGGCTTGGAGCTCTGTTTTGACTAACCGCTTTACGGTTCAGTCTGTACTGGGAAAAACCGTTATAATACACAGGCAGCCGGATGACTTTACAACTCAGCCATCCGGCAACTCCGGAGCGAAAATCGCCTGTGGAGTAATAAGGATAATGCGATAAAGCCATTAGTCCTATTATAATCCGGACAGCGATTCGTCAAGCTCGCTCAGTGTTCTTACAGGTGCAATGCAGGTCCTGCCGCGGCAAAGATAGTATAAGGCTCCATCTTTAGGAATCGGATATTCCGAAGTAAACGGGGCGACCCGTTCCAGTCTGCCTTGATTTTCGGGTGTTTTTAAAATCACTGTCAGATTCGCCGCTCTTTTTTGGCGGATAAGTTCAAAAAGCTCTGCCGGAGCGTTTTCATCAGCCGTTACACAAATTAGTTCGGCAGAGGGAGAGATATCTTCAATAAGAGCCAGCATAGAAAAACTCTGCGATGCCGGTTGAGAAGAAGCAGAAGCGATAATGAAATCAAGCTGCTTGTCGCTCGACTTTCTCCATTTCTCATCCCCGGTCAAACGTGATAGTTTTGCCAGAAGCATCGCCGCTGCGGAATTGCCCGAGGGAATGGCGCCGTCATATATTGGCTTGGGTCTTGTTATCAGCTGTTCCGCATCTTTTGAGTACATGAAAAAACCGCCCTTGTCTTCATCCCAGAACAGTCTCAGCATTTTATCGGCGATATCGGCTGCCTCCAAAAGAAATGAAACATCAAAGGAAGAGCTATAAAGCTCCAGAAGCGCAAGACCGTAAAACGCATAGTCATCAAGCTGACCTTCATTTACGGCTTCACCGTCTTTCCATCGTATTTTGATGCATCCTTTGCTGTCAATGAGGTTTTCGGCTATGAATCTTTGCGCTTTAAAAGCCGCGTCCAGATACTCTGCGTTTGACAATATCAGCCCTGCTCTCGCAAGAGCTGTTATCATAAGAGCGTTCCACGAGGTAAGGACCTTGTCGTCCTTATGAAGGCTCGTTCTTTGCAGGCGGTATTCGTAGAGCTTCGGGATAAGGGAGCTTATTTCGGGGTCTTCTGTCTCATAGTTTGCACAGTCAATCAGATTTGGAACACTTTTACCTTCAAAGCTGCCGCTCTCTTCTATTCCGAAGCGGCGGCATAATTTTTCTCCATCGTCTTTTCCCAAAACGGATTCGACTTCTGCCGGTGTAAACACATAATATTTTCCCTCGACTCCGTCGCTGTCCGCATCCTGCCCGCAAAGGAAAGCACCCGCCGGGTCCGACAGCTCCGACAAGACATATTCGATCGTTTTTTGAGCAATGCGCTGGTATATCGGACGTTTTGTTAGCGCATATGCCTCAAGGTATGCCCATGTGAGCAGAGCGTTGTCATAGAGCATCTTTTCAAAATGAGGTACAAGCCATTTCTCATCGGTGGAATAGCGTGAAAAGCCTCCGCCGATGTGATCAAAAATTCCGCCTCGGTACATCTGCTCAAGTGTCCGCTCTGCCATGTTCAACGCCGCCTCATCCTGCTCAAAAACGAAATATTTCATTAGGAAAACAAGATTATGAGGTATCGGGAATTTCGGCGCACCGCCAAATCCTCCCCATTTTCTGTCAAAACTGTGCGCAAACCGTTCCTTTGCGCTTTTTATTAGCTCCCTTGCGGGTTTGCTGCCGCTAAGGGGGGAGCTTTCTCTTTTGCTCATAAATGACGTTATCTGCTCGCTGCTCTCAATAAGCATTTCCCTCTGAGTTTTCCATTTCTGAGCAATCACTGAAAGCAGGTCAAGCAGTCCGGCCATTCCATATCGCGATTCTTTTGGCAAATACGTCCCCGCAAAAAACGGCTTTTTCTCCGGTGTCATTACAATCGTCATCGGCCAGCCGCCTGAACCTGTAAGCGCCTGACAAACCTCCATATATACGGCATCTACATCGGGACGCTCTTCCCTGTCCACCTTTACGGCAACAAACTCCCGGTTCAGTATTTCCGCGACCTCATTGTCCTCAAAAGATTCATGAGCCATAACATGGCACCAGTGGCAGGTGGAGTAGCCTATGCTCATAAAAACGGGCTTATCCTTTTCCCGCGCCTTTTGAAACGCCTCATCTCCCCAAGGATACCACTCTACGGGGTTATATGCGTGCTGTAGCAAATATGGCGACTTTTCGTTTATCAGGTTGTTCGGTTTTGTTTTGTTTGTTGGCATAACATCACTGCCTTTTAAATTTATGTTGTGCATGTATTAAATTATCTTCAATTATTACCATCATATTCTCTATAAGCGGAATGAAATATTATATAATAAGGAATATTTATTAAATTCACGATACTTTAGCAGTCTTTTTACAAAGATGATGAAAAATGAATTTAAGCAGACACAGCTTTACCTCCATCTCCCTTTACGGCAAAACTTCTTTTTAGTATGTCCAAAAGTCCATGGATAGTGCAGTGTTTAATATTAAGTTTAAGTCAGACTATAATAATTCACGCAATTATAATTTTAGCATTATATAGGGGAATTGTTAAAACAGTATTAAACTAAACTGCAAAAGTTGTAGAAAAACATTATCAATAGAATCCTGTTATACGCTTGTTTCATTAGCAAGCCTTGGCTTCGTACCATATATTATAATGTATGAGCCATCATACGAACAAGAATAAAACAGGAGAGAATAATATGGGTATCTATAACCGTTCTAATATAGATCAGGAATCCGAATTCTATGCTAAAATTCTACAACTGATATCTAATCTTTCTCATAATATGGGGGCTAATCTTGATTTAGATTCAGAGCTGTTTAAAAACTTTGGATGCAGCAGATCTTGCTTCCCATTCAGAAACCGCTGTTGCTGCATAGGTCCCACTGGTCCCGCAGGTCCGCAAGGCGCAACCGGTCCCGCTGGTCCGCAAGGCACAACCGGTCCCGCTGGCCCGCAAGGCACAACTGGTCCCGTAGGTCCGCAAGGCTCACAAGGTCCCACTGGTTCTGTCGGTCCCGCTGGTCCGCAAGGCTTACAAGGTCCGCAAGGTGCGACCGGTTCCACTGGTCCTGCCGGTCCCGTCGGTCCCGCTGGTGCTACTGGTCCTGCCGGTCTCGCTGGCGCAACTGGTCCCGCCGGTCCTGCCGGTCCAACTGGTGCAAGCGGCGCTGCCGGTCCGCAAGGCCCCACAGGTCCTGCTGGTACAACTGGCCCCGCCGGTCCCGTTGGTGCTACTGGTCCTGCCGGTCCTGCCGGTCCAACTGGTGCAAGCGGCGCTGCCGGTCCGCAAGGTCCCACAGGTCCCGCTGGCGCAACAGGTCCTGCTGGTCCCGCTGGTGCTACTGGTCCCGCTGGTTCAATCGGTCCCGAAGGTCCTACTGGTCCCGCTGGTTCAATCGGTCCCGCCGGTCCTACTGGTCCGCAAGGTGCAACTGGTGCGCCGGGTTCTACTGGTCCCGAAGGTCCTACCGGTCCGCAAGGTGCAACTGGTGCGCAGGGCCCTACTGGTCCCGAAGGTCCTACCGGCCCGCAGGGTGCAACTGGTGCGCAGGGCCTTACTGGTCCCGAAGGTCCTACCGGTCCCGAAGGTCCTACCGGTCCGCAAGGTGCAACTGGTGCGCAGGGTTCTACTGGTCCCGAAGGTCCTACTGGTCCGCAAGGTGCAACTGGTGCGCCGGGTTCTACTGGTCCCGAAGGTCCTACTGGTCCGCAAGGTCCTACCGGTTTGCAGGGTCCCACTGGTCCGCAAGGTGCAACTGGTGCGCAGGGTCCCACTGGTCCGCAAGGTCCTACCGGTTTGCAGGGTCCCACTGGTCCGCAAGGTCCTACCGGTTTGCAGGGTCCCACTGGTCCGCAAGGTCCTACCGGTTTGCAGGGTCCCACTGGTTCGCAAGGTCCTACTGGTCCTGCCTTTGCTGAAACTGGATTTTCCGCTTTCAGGACAGACTTGGAAGTATCGGGAAGCGCTCAGCTTGTAGATTGGTTAGTAACTAATCCTTATTATACCACTACTGGCTTTGATCCCGTAACGGGGAACTTTACAGTCCCGGCATCCGGCAAATATTCAATCAAAGCCACAATCAACTATTCAACTACAGAAGCTATAAACGTACAGATTGACCCTGCAAACCCCGCTTTTGTAGTGCGCAGAACATCGCCTTCAACAGATGATTTGGTAAGCGGATTGTTCCCGCTGCTTAATGTCAACGTAGCCATTGTTCTTTCATTGAGAGCTATACTGGGTAATGGTACTGTTAATTTGGCGGGTGACGTCGAATTAGCCGCAGGGGATATCATCGGGCTGTTCTATGTTTCCGATGGTCTGACCGTAAACCTGAATCTGGGCGGCGTTGACTCGGGAGGCATTGTCTGGTCAATTCATAGGATAGCTTAAAGATAGTATAAGTTAGCAGTTTTAAAATATAAGGCAAAAGCAGCTGCTTGCGGCTGCTTTTTGCTGTATTTTTTATAAAAATATATGCTGTATGTAATCATCTCCTGCCATGTGGATGCTTTATTAGCAAGCATAGATTCGATACCATATATTGTAATGTATGGATATCATACGAACAAAAATAAACAGGAGAGAATAATATGGGTATTTATAACCGTTCTAATATAGATCAAGAATCCGAATTCTATTCCAAAATACTACAGCTAATCTCCAGTCTTTATCTCAATGCAGAGGATGAGCTTGGATTAGATTCTGCGCTGTCCAAAAATCCTGAAAGCTGTAGTTCTTGCTTTCCTTGCAAACCCCGATGCTGGTGCTGCGTAGGTCCAACCGGTCCCACTGGTCCTGCGGGTCCTCAAGGTGCAACAGGTCCCGTCGGTCCCGCAGGCCCCCAAGGTTTACAAGGTCCGCAGGGGGCAACAGGTTCCACTGGTCCTGCGGGTCCGCAGGGCGCAACAGGTCCCGCTGGTTCCACAGGTCCCCAAGGTTTACAAGGTCCGCAGGGTGCAACAGGTTCCACTGGTCCTGCGGGTCCTCAAGGTGCAACAGGTCCCGTCGGTCCTGCCGGTTCCCAAGGTTTACAAGGTCCGCAGGGTGCAACAGGTTCCACTGGTCCTGCGGGTCCTCAAGGTGCTACAGGTCCCGTCGGTCCTGCTGGTTCCCAAGGTTTACAAGGTCCGCAGGGTGCAACAGGTTCCACTGGTCCTGCGGGTCCTCAAGGCGCTACAGGTCCCGTTGGTCCTGCCGGTTTCCAAGGTTTACAAGGGCTGCAGGGTGCAACAGGTCCCGCTGGTCCCGCCGGTCCTGAAGGTCCTACTGGTCCTGCCGGTTCTCCTGGTGCTACCGGTCCTGTCGGTCCGCAGGGTCCCACTGGTTCTACCGGTGCTACTGGTCCTGCCGGTTCTCCTGGTGCTACCGGTCCTATCGGTCCCGCCGGTCCACAAGGGTCTACTGGTCCGCAAGGCGCAACAGGTCCGCAGGGGCTCACTGGTCCGCAGGGGCCCACTGGTCCCCAAGGCGCAACAGGTCCGCAGGGGTCCACTGGTCCCCAAGGCGCAACAGGTCCGCAGGGGTCCACTGGTCCGCAAGGTGCAACAGGTCCGCAGGGATCCACTGGTTCGCAAGGCGAAACAGGTCCGCAGGGTCCCACTGGTTCGCAAGGCGAAACAGGTCCGCAGGGTCCCTCTGGTCCGCAGGGTCCCTCTGGTCCGCAGGGCGAAACAGGGCCGCAGGGGTCCACTGGTCCCCAAGGTGAAACAGGTCCGCAGGGTCCCACCGGTCCGCAGGGATCCACTGGTTCGCAAGGCGAAACAGGGCCGCAGGGTCCAACCGGTCCACAGGGGGAAACAGGTCCGCAGGGTCCCTCTGGTCCCCAAGGTCCGGGCTCTGCACTTATAGGTATGCAGGTTCAATTGCAAGGAAGCAGCGTCGGCACAATTGCAGATGATAGCAATGTCCTATTTGATACTTTTATCAATGCTACTTCATCCAATATCACTTACGACAATGTAACAGGAATCTTCACTATAAACAAAGCGGGCAATTACTACGTCTCTTGGTGGGTCAATACAGATGGAGCCGGAACAGAAAATAACGTGACCTTCGGTATACGCGTGATATCCGGTAGTATACAAGGTCCGATTATCTCCTCTTCGCCCGTGCCAATCGTTACGCTTCAGCTTAGCGGAAACGCATTGCTTACTGTAGGAACTGTGCCAACCGAATTTTCACTCTTTAATAACAGCGGCGCTACAGTCAACTATGGAATAACACCTGTTCAAGCAAATCTGCTAATCCTCGAAACTGATTAGCATTCTGTAGCAAAGGCTGAACATCACACATTTAGCTTATGTATCAGCGGTAATAAACCGGAAATAAAATAGCGCTCCAAGGCAAAACCAAGGAGCGCTATTTTGATAAGATCATTTAATAAACCCTATGACAGTAAGAACTTCAGCAGTATTATTCAGCGCATGCTAAATCTTCTTGTGCCGGATTGTCAATCAGCTTCCCACGATAATCAAAACGAGAACCGTGACACGGGCAATCCCAACTTAGTTCGTCCGGGTTCCACTCAAGCTGACACCCCATATGAGGACATCTCACCTCAACAATATAGCATTGTCCATCCTCATCCTTATATACCCCGTACTTTTCGCCTCCATATTCAACAATACCGCCGTGACCGTTGGGAAAATTGTCTATATTCTCTTTAGGAACTGCAAACACTCCTCTTCCCAATCCTTTTGCTGCCTCAAGGCCATTTTTCATAATTGATTTTGCAGCAGGCGGGGTTATATGCCTTTGCGGGGAAAACACAGGAGAACAAGGATGCCTCTGACCTATAATACTGTTGCTTATAAGGGTTGCCGCCACCATAGAGCTTGACATTCCCCATTTTCCAAATCCGGTACATACATACCAATTAGGACGGGAGCGAGAGTATCTTCCGATATAAGGAACGCTATCGGGAGTCATGCAGTCCTGAGCAGACCAACATGCCACTTCCCTGCTCTGAGGCCAAAATTCCTTAGCTTTGCTTCGAAGCATCTGGTATTTTCCGCCTATATAATTTTCACCTGTTCTATGCCCTCCACCTCCAAGGAGTATCATATCTCCCACCTGCCTAAGGGACAGGGAATCCGAGTCCATGCCAAGATATGCCCCGTCAAGCATTGCGGAAGTTTCCAACGCCAGCACATAGCTGCGCCCTTGGTGCATTTTAGCAAAATAATAACCCGGAACATTTACAAATGGGAAGTGCGTTGCAAATACAATGTGTTTTGCGGTGACAGAGGCATTTTCCGTTATGATTTTGTCTCCATCAAGGTGCTTTACCTTTGTATGCTCAAAAACCGTCAAATCCTGTGCGACGGCTTTTAAGAATTCAAGAGGATGGAAGACAGCTTGATTATTAAATTTAACTGCTCCCTTAATAGAAAATGGGAGTGTAGTTTCCGTTGTAAATATTGCGTCAATCCCAAGGCTGCCCGCAGCTTCCGCTTCCTGTCTAACGGCATCGGGGTTTTCCTTGGTGTAAAGATAGGCAGGACAGTCTGAAAAATGGCAGTCGATTTTATATTGCGTGATTATTCGGCGGTATTCCTCGATCGCCTGCATGTTCGCTTGGGCATACTGCCTTGCCTTTCTCACACCCATGTCCTTAATAAGCCTGTCATAAATCAAATTGTGCTGGGCTGTGATTTTTGCTGTAGTATTCTTCGTCTGCCCGCTTCCAATCCGGTCTGCTTCCAGCACGATTGTCTGTATTCCCTGTTCCTTTAATAAAAGGGCGGTCAAAATTCCCGCCATCCCCGCACCAATTACAGCAACCTCTACGCTGATATCGGAGGTAAGGGATGGTCTGCCCTCAATTTGTACCGTTTCACTCCATATAGATTTCACAAAATTCACCTCGTGCATATGATGCGCAAAACAGAAAGAAATAATCGGTTTTTCCAGAAAAGCACAAAACGCCCCATGGCTTTTGCCATGGGGCGTCGTGCTATCTAAACGCTAAGCGTTGTTGATAAATTTTATTGAGCAATTACATTTATGCAATGGTAATAAATACATAAGTTGCAGTGTGGTTTGTATCCGTAGTACCAACAACCTGAAGATTAAATGTGTTACCATAAACCATCATAGGCAGGCTTGTCGGGTCAGAAACAGGCTCAAAGGTCTTGTTTGTAGTGTTGAGTACGAAGCACTTTACACTGGATCCGAGAACATAAGAGTTCTTCAGCTTATATGCGCCTGCATCGCCGGTGTTATCGTAAACAGACATGGTTCCACCGCTTACCGCAAGCTTAGTCATACTACTATCCGCGGCAATGATGCGTCCGCCAGAGGATTCAGCACCAGTAATGACTTCGCCGTTCTTAGCAGTAATCATAAATACGCCAGCGCCAACAACTACCTTTTTAGAAATAGCTTCATCAACCTTGAGATCCTTAGTCTCGCCGTTTACGACTGCCTTAACGAGATAGTAGGGATTCTGTGCATCGTGTACATACTGAGGGCTTCCGATAGCGAAGATGTAATCACCGCTGTCGGTGGAAGCAGATGTTACGTTATTACCAACAACAACAAGAGAAGCATAGCCGTTGGTATTCAGCATAACATCAATTTTTGCAGTATTAGCACATACAGTGATGTTGGGAACATTAGAAATTCCTGTGTACACCTTATAGGAAGATGTAGCCGCATTGTAAACAAGGAAAACTGTTGCATTGTTTGCTATAATGCCCTGAGGAGTTTCTGTAGCAGTGGGGGGAGTAGCAGTTACTTTATAAGTTGTAAGGAAGTCTGCCTTTCCCTTAGTAATTGTAGCATACTCGTCATTCTCAGAAGCATTTTTAATAGTACCGAATGTATCTGGGGCATTTGCACTCGAAGTATCAGCATCAACAGCCTTAAAGTGACGTGCTGCTTCATAATCTTCAACAGCGTTGAGGGTATAGCTGCCGTCAGTTGCTACAGTGTAGGTATAGAAAGTGTTCTTGGCAAGCTTGCCGTTATCAAGTGCATCAGCCTCAGCAGCGTCAGATACCGCTATAGGAGTAGCACTACGCTTGCCGACCTTAGCAACATTGATGGGCTTTGCTGTGCCGTCTGCAAATACTGCCATTGCCTTTGCACTGCTAAATGGGGTACCTTTTTCTGCATCGGCAACAAAGAGAACCTTGTCATTTGCAATAGGTGCATTTGTTACATAAACATGGCAAACACTGCCACTGTTATCAAGGAAAAATGCTGTGTTAGCTACACCAACGCAAGCAGCCTTTATAGTAGAGTCAACCTTGCCATTAACAGAAGTGGGTGTGCTTCCCGCTGCAACGGTCATAGGCATGTTAATAAGGTCAGATGCTTTATATTCCTTGCCGTCAATAACAACGCTCTGCTTAGAACCATCGACATAACCGGTCATGGTTCCAACGACTACCTTTGCCTTCTCAACATAAGTTACGCCGTCCGCGGAAGTATAGAAGAGAACTGCATCACCCTTCTTCAGGTCAGAAGGATAAGAAATTGTGTTTGCGTTAACAGCAGTGTTTGTAACACCAGGAATGGCAACTGTGGTAAGGGAGCCTGTGGTCTTAACAATAATGTTGTCAGAAACCTGAGAAACAGTCTTTTTAACGATGCTAATAGCATCATACTTACCGTTGTTGTTAGAATCAAGGAAGTTGATAACAACGCCAACTAAGCCATCATAAGAAATTTCAGCATTAAAGTGTGTGTCCGCATCAATCACGGTGTCTTTATCTATAGCAGCCTTCATAGTATAAAGCTTGCCATCGGGAGTCATAACATAGTCACCGATTTTATGGGAAGCAATAGCCTTTTCACCAATAGCAGCTTCCTGTGCTATCGGGAAGTTGTTGTAGTAGTACTTTACAGTTGTATCTTCTTTTGCCTTGATGTACTTGGGGCTTGCGGGGTTTGTAAGAGTCTCAATTTTTGTGCCATCAGTGGAGCTTGCAAGAGCCTTATCAGAAGGTACAAAGCTGGAAATTTCCTTGCCATTGAGTGTCCAGTAGAAGCCAGTTCTGCCATCTACAATATCGTCAGACTTTGCAAGCTTCGTGTAGACTTCTTCTGCAATCTGCCTAAAGCCATCTGAATTGAGGTCATTATATGCTCCGATTTCAACAGGCTTGTATTCGTCAAACAGCTTGTTGTAGGAAGTCTTGGGAACATTGGTGATGCCATTGAACACATAGAGAGCTGCCTCTTCACGAGTAGCTGCCTTTGCATGATCAACGCTCTTGTCGCCGACGAATACTGTTTTATTCGCTGCAACTGCAACTGCAAGCTCCCAGCCTGGGCCGGTGAATTCACCCTTTGCGCCGTAGCCTGCTGCGCAGAGCATCATCTTTGCGAGCTGATAGCCGGTGACATTCGCTGTGGGAGCAAATGTTCCATCGCCCATGCCGTTGATAATTCCCTTACCTACGAGGTAGGAGATGAAAGGAGCGGACCAGCGACCTGCATCGACATCCTTAAATCCGGTAGCGCCAACAGAAAGTCTGCTTGCTACATCAGATCCGAGAATAGCGTAAGTGATCATCTTAGCCGCTTCTTCACGTGTGATGGTTCCGGTAGGCTTAAATGAGCCATCCGCGTAACCGTTGATTGCGCCGATGCCAGCCATGACTTCGACTGCCTCTGTGTACTGGACAGTGGCTGCATCGGTAAATGTTGCGCCGGCAATGCCGAACATACCGAGAACCATGACCAGAACAAGTACGAGGCTTAGAGTTCTGTTCAGAGATTTCATATTTTGAAACTCCTCCTTTGATATTTACCCGCTTTGCGGGCATAATGTATGTACAACGCTTAATGGTTCGGATATCCTTAGCAAGCCATTAAACGGGAGTACCTAAATAACCATAAAAAACACCATTTATGGTATTATTATGACGCTGTTATGTTAACACAAGCTCTAACTTAGGTCAAGATTTATGGATGCGATGTAATTAAACTGTAATATTGCGTCCGACCGATTACATACGGCGGTAAAAATAGAAAAAATAAGAGGCAGGAGAAAAAATGACTATCACACAAAGCGAAAAAATCAACACAATAAAACCCGATTTATTTCGAAGAATGGCAAAATCACTCCAGTCCGGCAAATCACCTCTTGCAAAAAAGCTTCAAATGAACGAATTATTCGATAACTGGCTCACAAGTATACAGCTTAGCATAAAAAAGACGACATTTTCAACCTATTTATCTATTATAGATAATCACCTGCGTCCATATTTGGGTGAAATACCAGTTAATGAGCTGACGGACAGCGACATTGCAAGCCTTATGACGGAAAAATGCTCTGAAAGTTCCAATCTCTCCAAGTCTACTGTCAGGGGGATCGCAAGTGTCTTAAAGAGCATTATCGAGTACGGAAAAGACTTCGGCTGCAATGTCCATCCCGAAACATGCAAATTTTCGCAAAAAACCCGAAAAACCGGAATTAATGTATTGACCGACGATGAGCAGGAGAGGCTTTGCCGGATTCTGGGCGATTGCCCTAAAGGCAAAGATCTCGGTGTGCTCCTCTGCCTTAAAACCGGACTTAGAGTCGGTGAAATATGCGCCCTCAAGTGGGACGATATCTCGCTCTCGGGTGGATATATGAGCGTAAACAGGACTATTCAGCGCATAAAGCGGACAGATGAGAGCAACGACAAGACTATCCTTTATTTCGGGGAGCCAAAAAGTCTGAATTCCCGTAGAAAAATACCTTTGTCTCAATCTATGATTGATATATTGGACCGCCGCCAATTGCCGAACGATTATTTCGTGGTTTCAGGCCGCAGAGACAAAACAGTTGAGCCAAGAAGTATGCAGCGCCATTTCAAAAAGCTTTTAAAAGACGCAGGGATACGCGATTTGAATTTCCATGTCCTCAGGCATACATTTGCAACAAAATGTGTCGAGCGCGGATTTGATGTGAAATCATTGAGTATGATACTCGGGCATTCCGATGTAAATATTACGATGAACGTTTATGTACACCCTTCTTTTGAGCGTTTGCAGGATATGATGGCTCTTTTGGACTAATAATATAAAAAAGCAAAAACCCTCTGCTTTGTCGCAGAGGGTTTATTTTTGTCTAAAATAACCATAAATGGTGTTATTTGTGGTTACAATTTTGTAATTTTTGGTGCTTCCGCTTGATGGTTGACATAGGATATCCGTTCCATTAAGCGTTTGTACATAAAACAGGCCCCGAAAGGGGTACTACATCAAGGAGGAATTTCAAAGTATGAAATCTCTGAACAGAACTTTAAGCCTCGTACTTGTTCTGGTCATGGTCCTCGGTATGTTCGGAATCGCTTCCGCAGCTGAGTTCACAGACAAGAAAGA
This sequence comes from Clostridiales bacterium, assembly GCA_012719035.1. Classification (GTDB taxonomy): domain Bacteria; phylum Bacillota; class Clostridia; order Oscillospirales; family Oscillospiraceae; genus UBA2658. The sequence continues at coordinate 39,381 of JAAYBD010000044.1, forward strand.
CGTTCAGTACAAAGAGGCCGTCGAAGTCATGGCTGGCATCGGCGCAATCAACGGCATGGGGGACGGTACCTTCGTTCCAAAAGGTACGATCAACCGTGCACAGGCAGCCAAGATGGTTGCTTATACCATTCTTGGCGCTGACGTAGCCAAGGTTCTTCCCGTTAGGGCTTCAAGCTTTAAGGATGTTGACGCATCTGCTTATGCTTGGGCTATCCCCAGCATTGAATACCTCGTTCAAAAGGGTGTCATCAATGGAATGGGCGATGGAACTTTCGTTCCCAACGGAAATGTAACCGGCTATCAGCTTGCAAAAATGCTTCTTGTCGCCCTGAATGTTAAGGGCGAATTTACAGGTCCTTCATGGGAGCTTAACACTGCTATCGCTGCCAGCAAAATTAAGCTTTTTGAAGACAGCAAAGCAACAAATTACAGTGCAGCTGCAACCCGCGAGGAAGCTGCTCTCTATTGCTTCAACGCTATTCTCTATAGCCCCGACAGCACCGGAACAAAAACAGTTACCAAATACCTGTGCTCTGCTGCCGGCTCTGGAACGAAGGTCCCCGCCGCTTGTGTTGGCGCAACCTACAACAGCATTGCTGAGGCAACTGCTGATGTAGCAACTAAAGATAACGGCGTTAACAACCCCGTCCTCGGAATCGATTACACACTTACACCTGTTACAGAGACAGTCGCCGTTAAGACTGGCTCCATCGCAAATAACGTTTATCCCTCCCTCAACGCTGTTGAAAATGGTGTTGATGCATTCGGACGTCCCGCCGCTATCTGGAAATACGGCGCAAAGCAGAAAGTCATCGCTTCTGCCGCTGCAACACCTGTTGCTACTTACACCACATCTGTCTCTCAGGCAGAGCTCTACACAAAACTTGGCGGAGCTTATTCCATTCCCACTGTTATTAACGGCGCAACCGTTACAAGCGGAACAATAACCTCAGCTAAGGGTGTCAGCACGCTTAACGGCGGTAACGGCATTGTTACGGAAATCTATCAGCTTTCTACCAACCCTGTTGCCTACAAAGCTGTTCAGATCGTCCCCACTTTCAATACTGTTACAGTTTCATCCTTTAAGGCAACTGCAACAGCCGGCGCTTACACCAACTACACAATCGGCGGCGTCAGCGGTAAAGTCTTCTCTACTGTTGTCGATCCTCTCACTGATGTAAACACCGCTGTTGTAAACGGCACCGTTGCCAATGGTGATAAGGTTCTCTATTATGTTGACGGCGAAGGCACACTTCACATCGATGCTGTCACAACCTTTGACGGAGTTCTGTCCTCTGTAAGCAGCCAGGGAATATACACAATAAATAACGCCGCTTACAAACTTGCTGCTGCCGGAACCTCTGTTGCTCCCGCAACTGCTTCCCAGACATTCTACAAAGATAGCTACGGCTTCATTCTCGGCACAAAAACCGCTCTTTCAGCAACAAATTACGGTCTTGTCCTTGATGCAAAGGTCATCTACACACTTGCTCCGGATAACACCATGAAAGCGACAAACATTTATGTAGTCGCAAAGTCTGACGGCACCGTTGCTAATTTGCCCTCCGCAACACTCGACACCGGTCTCAAGGGCGAACTTGTGACATTCTCAGTCGATACCTCTGTTACATCCGCTACTGTATACACAGTTGACGCAGTTGCAGCTACTGATGTCGACACCGTTTCAAAAGTCACCGCTATAACATCTAAGACCAATCTGCTTACGACAGACGGCATGGGCGGCGGAACCGCAGTATGCAAATATGCTGATGCAGGCACTCTCTTTGTCATTGCGAACTATGCTGACGGTCAGCCCACTGGTACGGTTAAAACCTATACCGGTATTACAAATGTTCCTTCTTACACCGGTCTTTCCAAGGCATATGCTGTTGACACCAAGCTTAGCGGCTATGATACAGTTGCAAATGTTGTCTTCATCTATGATAACGTAAACGCTGTAACAAGCGCTCAGTTGGTATACGTCACCGGAACTTACACAACAACCACAACAGCTAAGGTTTACGATACCATTGTCAACGGTCAGCCCTCCACAATATCTATCGGCCTCACTCAAAGCTTGTCTCAGGGTCTCTATAGCAGCATCACTGTCACCGCTGGTGTTCCCTCTGCTACTCCGGCAACAGCTGTAACATCCGCAACCGGCATTAAGCTCAGCCAGGGTCTGCTCTATACCACCACTAACGGAACAAGCTTCACAGTTTCCGACGTGCCCAACGCACCTGATTCCACACCAGTATTCGTTATCCACACCGTATCCGGCACCTGCGATACTTTGACCGCTGCTACAGCCGGTACCCTTGTTGGTGCAAGTGCAGTTTACGTTGTTCCCAATCAGACTGTTGCAACAAGCACTAATGCAATCTACGTGCTTTACAACAACTAATTACAGTTACTGATATAAACATAGAAAGCGCTTCAGAAGCGTTAAGCAGTACTGTGCCCCACGGCTTATGCCGTGGGGCGTTTTTTACCAGCATAGATTGTTATTTTTCCTCAGTCACGCTTTTATCCGCGTTCTCATCGCCTTCCGCTGGGGGAAACCACGTATCCGGCACCTCTTTATTCTCTATCACCTGCTCCCCGTTAGGTTTGCATACTAATATGTTAATAATCATTTTCTCACCCCATAAACAATAAATCTTGTTCCGGCAATGATTTGCATCGTGCTGCTCGAGCAAAGAAAATTTATGCTTTTAACAACTTTATCATTGCCCGAAAGTACTCGAACGCCATAAGTTTCCGTTGCATAAAAGCCATTGGAGTAAAATGCCCCCTCCGAATGCACATAAATATAAGAGCTTTGCGATTGATCGTTCGTGCTTAATCCCATGATATCAATTCTCATGCTTCCGGCTACACTGGGAGTTGTGCCAATGTTGCAAAATGCTAAATAAGCTCTGGAAGAATTCTCAAGGTTTTGATTGGTTTGGTTGCTGCAATAACCTCCCAAATTGTTTATTCGTACATAAATCTGCTGCCCTGTTGCCTTGGGCATAACCTGTGCATCTGTATAAATTTGTATCATAGAGTATTGCGTAAGGTCGATTTGCGATACATCTATATCAACCTGCTGTGCATCCGCCGTTGTTTTTATGTCCATTAGCTTTGAAAAAGGAATTTTACTTATAGTCGAATCGATTTTACGGTTATCCTCATTCATATCCTCCATCAAAAGTGGGTCTGTCAATACCCATTGATTCAGCCTCAAGTTCGGCGTTTTATTAGTGCTTGACATTTTCATCCTCCTCATTTGTATTATTTAAAAGTGCCTTTCATAGTTAGCGCACACTTGATGATAATGTGTACATCCGCGTACAATTTTGGTAAATTTATTAAAAAAATATAAATTTAGCCCGACAAATCCGTATACTGGATTTGTCGGGCATCTTTTCATATCTTGTCGTTATGAGATTGCTTTTATGGTATCCGCGGCTCTGGAAAGCGCTTCTCCGCAGCCGTTCATGAGGGTTTTGGCCGAGAGCCAGTCAGTTGTAGAAGCAACAGGTGCCGCAGCTACCGCTTTTATATATTTTGCGGTCTCTATGCAGCCAAGGTATGAGTTATATAAGTCATCATAAGCAGAAGAATATTTATTATTTGATTTGCAGTAATTCGCAGCGTTCATGGTATGCTGCGTAGCCATAAGCGCATATTCGTAAGACTTCTCCAGCGCGATCTGGGCTGCCATCCGGTCTTCCAATTTGGGCGAAGAAAATCCTGAACATGCTGCAATGTATCTTTCCAAGGCCAGAACAATACTCTGGCGCGCATTGTCAACCGTCGTCACAAGCTGTGCTTTAGAGCCTATGCCTTCCGATGGTGATGTATTAATAGAGAATTTAACTCTCAGTTCCGCGTTTGCCATACGTGTTACAACAACAGCCATTTCATTGCGAAGAATATTTTCTGCAGGGAAGAAATTACCTGCGTCTGTTTTACCCGTAAGCACTCCTGCAGAGTAGAGCGTGTAGACACACTGATAAGGCGTTTCAAGCGAAACATCGGGTATATCGCCTATATTTATGTTGTTGATTGCTTTAAGCTCTGAAGACGGCATGGAAGCGGCAAATATCTCAGCAACCTGATAACGAGTAGCATATAATTCGTAATTTTCGAATCTTCTTTCTGATATTATTCCGTTGGCAAGCGCATAATCAACATAAGACTTATACCATGGTGTGCTCATAGAAAAATCAGCCTTGCCTGTAGTATAAATGCTGTGAAGTCTTGCAGCCATTGCAACTGCCTCTGAAATGCGGACATAGCTGGAAGCACCAAAAGTATTTTCAGACATTCCCTGCATAAGATTGTATTCGTAAGCGTCAGCAACATTTTTGCTGAACCAGTCGCTCGAGGATACGTCTGTATATTTCCCCTCAGTGTATGAGAGCGTTCTTTTAAAATTTGACATACCTGCTTCGGCAAATGCCGGGGTAGCAATCAAAGATATTGTCAACATAAAACTAAGAATGAACGAAATTGTCTTTTTCATAATATTATCCCTCGCTTTCCTTTCGGATTTTACCATACTTTGATAATAATTCAAATATATTATAGAAAAAAACAAAATTATTTACAAATTGACCATATCCTAAGCCAGTGTCGTTCCGCAGGCATGATATAATAATTAAAAATGGGCATTATATCTTATTAATTCTATATATCACAGCGCCGCTTTGCGGCCATAATACTCTCATATTATATATTATCGTTCCGAAATCCAGTGACAGCGCTTTAGCTTATGTAGAGGCTGATCGTACGGTGTTATCCCACGAGTGTTTTTTTCTTATTAAATATGCATTCTATGCATATTCCCAGATACCCCCAATAATTTGTCATATTCGCTCTGGGCTTTCATAGCCTTCGCACAGTGCTTTGAGAAGCTGCGGTTTAGAGACAGGAATCTTTCTGATGAATAAGCGGTTCCGTTCCTTAGCAGTTTGTCCCCCCTTCGTCGTCCCTTTTTAATGAACCACCAGTGCAGTTCAATTTGAGCGGCAAGGAGCGTCAATTTCAATTTTTTCATATTTTACTTCCTTTGTTTAATAGATTTGAACACATTTGTTCAACAAGAGAAGTTATAGCGCTTTATAGGGGTCGAATGCTGTCGGCACTTGTCAAGGAAAAAACTATTTGCTGTAGAAAAACTGCCGTTTTAGACGTTAATTATTGTCAATTATCACTAAAAGTCGATTTCTGCGCAGGATTATTAAAGCATCGCCGTCCATAAATAGCCGCGTTATGGATATGATTATTCAAGACTTTACTCATTTCATTCAGATTATTCGTATCCTATTAAGATAAAAAAACTGTTTAGTGACTTTATCACGGAATAATATTGTTTTACAGCTTATAATTTTAAAAAAGAGGATATTGAGCATCGTGAAAAATACTTCTAAAGGAGATATGGAATATGTCAGTCATAACTATTACAAAGGAAAATTTTGAAGAGGAAGTAATGAATTCCTCCACTCCGGTTCTCATTGATTTCTGGGCTGCTTGGTGCGGTCCTTGTAGGATGATGTCTCCGGTCATCGACGAAATTGCCGACGAGCTTACGGATACAAAAGTCTGTAAGATAAATGTGGATGAGCAGCCGGAACTTTCACGCCAGTTCGGAATTATGAGCATCCCGACACTTGTCGTAATAAAAGACGGGCAGCTTGTAAGCAAGACATTAGGCGTTCAGCCAAAAGATTCAGTAGTGGCAATGCTGAAGAAATAAAAAATAGCCGGCATTAGCCGGCTATTTCCCTTAATCGTGCTTTGTCAAGTACTTTAACTCCTCCGCGCGAAACCTCAACGAGCTTTTCAGTTGAGAAATATTTGAGCATTCGCGATACTACCTCGCGGGCAGAACCCATATATTTAGCAATCTGTTCTTGTGTAAGCTTAATCGTGTCGCCCCCGCTTTTGGCAAGCTCATCAAGTAAAAACACCGCAAGCCTTCGGTCAAAGCTCATAAACAGTATCTGCTGCATTGCCCACATGACATCCGAAAAACGTGCGGTCGCAGTTTTAAGAGCAAAATTCTCTACATATATGTTATCCTCGGTAAGTTGTGCAAAAATTCCGGAGCTTGTGATATATACTTCACTTTTCACTTCTGCATCTACGAAAACATCAAATGTTATAGTCTGAAGAACGCATGAAGCCGAGAGCATACAGATATCTCCTGGATAAAGCCGGTAAAGCGTTATCTCCTTACCTTCCTCGGAAAGCATATATGTGCGCAGTATACCGCTTTTCACGAAAATCGCTCCCGTACAGTTTCCTGTATTTCCATGGATATTTTGTCCCTTATCATAAACCGTAAGCGATGTATGGTCTAAAAGCTGCTCTTTTTGCTCCTCACTCAGCTTATCCCAGAACGGCAGGTTCTCCCTAATAGATTCCACACTGCTATACGTCATTTCCATCCTCCCTCCCGGATGCGGAAACATCCAGACTTTTATGACATGCAGCCAAAACATTAAAGCTGCAATTAAAATGGCAGCACCCGATATAATAACATGGACTGCGCTATTATTTTGATTTTACCACAGCTCGGCTATCCGTTCAAGGATATAACCGCCGCGAAAATACTGGGGCACGTCTTTACATATTCCTCTCTGCAGAGGTATAATAAGTAATAAAGTTTGATATGCAGACCGTCTTCAACCCTGCAGCTTTTTGTAAATATAGAGTATTAAAATGCGGGAGAGAAGGTGGCCTATTTACATGATGGAGGCGGAATTTAATATGGGAAAAATACTGGTGCTTGGCGGCGCGGGGTACATCGGTTCTCACACCGTTTATGAGCTTTTAGATAAAGGATATGGGGTCGTAGTCGCCGACAATCTCGAAACTGGTCACAGACAGGCCGTTCACCCGGACGCGAAACTGTATATAGGAGATATCCGAAACAGAGAATTCGTCGACGGGGTTTTTGAAAAAGAGGAAATAGATGCTGTTGTGCACTTCGCCGCATATTCCCTTGTCGGCGAGAGCATGACCGATCCGCTCAAATACTACGGAAACAACGTCGGAGGAACGCAGGTTCTTCTTGCCAGCATGGCGGCACATGGAATTGACAAAATCGTTTTTTCCTCTACGGCTGCAGCTTACGGTGAACCAAAACGGACTCCGATACTTGAAACCGACCCTACCGAGCCGACAAATACCTATGGAGCTACAAAGCTCGCAATGGAGCAGATGTTTAAATGGACAGAGCTTGCCCATGGTATAAGATATACCTCTCTGCGCTATTTCAACGCCTGCGGCGCCCATCCAAGCGGGGAAATAGGAGAGGATCACAGACCGGAAACTCATCTGATTCCGATAGTATTGCAGGCGGCAAATGGGACAAGACCATCTATAAGTGTTTTCGGTACGGATTATGACACCAAGGACGGAACCTGCGTCCGCGATTATATACATGTCTGCGACCTTGCTCAAGCGCATGCTCAGGCTGTGCGCTATCTGATGGATGGCGGAAAAAGCGATATTTTCAATCTTGGCAACGGCGTTGGCTTTACCGTTCGCGAGATAATCAACGCGGCTGAGGGGGTCGTCGGGCACAATATCCCTACAGTGTTCGCAGAAAGGCGGGCGGGCGATCCCGCCGTACTCGTCGCTTCAAGTGACAAGGCTAAATCCGTCCTCGGCTGGAAGCCTCAATATGCCGATATCCATGCTATTCTTGAAACGGCATGGAAGTGGCACAGAACACATCCCAAGGGCTTTTCAGAAAACTGATAGTTGAAATATCAGCTGCTATTATGGAGCGAAGCCGGATCTAATGCCGGCTTCGCCTTTTTCATATATGTTCAGATTGCCTGACGCATACCGCTGAGCAGTTCAATTTGATAATTTTGAATCTATTAATCATCATATGCGTCTAACTGCTCCTCCGGCAGCCTAAACTTTTCAACAAGAGTCTTGAGCGACTCTGCCTGATTTGAAAGCTCCTCGCTTGCCGCCGCACTTTCTTCGGAGGTCGCCGAGTTCATTTGAACAACAGAAGATACCTGCTCTACGCCTATTGAAATCTGAGAAACAGCAGAAGCCTGTTCCTGAGTTTGAACAGATATAGTTTCAACGATTTTGACGACTTCGGCGGATTTTTCGGCAAGTTCAGCAAATCCCGCACTTGTCTTATTAACAAGCCCCGTTCCCTTTTCAACTGCCTTTATGGAGTTTTCAATGAGGGCGGTGGTGTTCTTTGCCGCCTCTGCAGATTTTTGAGACAAGTTGCGGACTTCATCCGCAACAACTGCAAAGCCCTTTCCTGCATTTCCTGCTCTTGCAGCCTCTACCGCCGCATTCAAAGCAAGAATGTTTGTCTGGAACGCGATGTCATCGATTGCCTTTATTACCTTGCCGATATTCTTTGATGTTGCTGTGATCTCGTCCATTGCCTGACTGGCAAGCGTCATATCTTCTATGCTGCTGAGCATTATCTGCTCTGCGCCCTCTGACAGATCTTTTGCTTTCTCCGTATCCTCGGCATTTTTCCTGACACGCTGCGAAATCTCCGCAATAGAGGCGGAAAGTTCCTGTATGCTGCTTGCCTGTTCGGTTGCTCCCTGTGCCAAGGTTTGGGCTCCGGAGCTGACCTGTGTAGCACCTGCGGACACCTGCTCTGACACTTGTAGAATATCTTTGAAAGATTCCGAAAGACCTGCCTTCAAGCGTTTGAACGCAGTTAAAATATTCTCATAGTCGCCGACATACTTTTCGGGCGCGGCAGACGCAATGTCGAAGTTGCCGTGCGACATTTCCGTAAGAAGATAGTCAATATCCGAAATAATAGCTTTGGTATTATCCATTGAGCCTATCATTGACCTTTTAAGTTTATCCAATTCAAGCGTCGTTGTCACAACTTCGGGCATAGGGGATGCTACATCCCCCCCGGCAAAGTCGGACAACCTATTCATGATTGCCGTGACCGGAACCGAAAGACCTTTTGTCAACCCTGCTGTTATCCAAGCTCCGCCAAATGTAAACACAATTGCAAGTACAAGCGAAATATAAACCGCATAATTTACGCTCTGAGTGAAATCCGATTCGGGCGCGGCTATGCACATACTCCAGCCGTCTGTTCCGTCAATTGGGGCAAAAGATACAAACTTCTTGACACCTTCATATGTATAGCGGTCAAATCCGCTTTCCCCTCTTCTTGCCTTGGAATGGATATTGGCAAGTGCATTAAGTTTGGGGTCTGTCTTTGCACGCTCCTCAACATTATCCTTTGCAATAACTCTGTCAAATATAATATCAGCAATATTGTTGCCATTTTTGTCGATCATATAGGCTTTTCCGTTTTCACTGACCTTTATACTATCGATTATATCGGTCAAGCATTCCTGCTTGACTAAGAAAGCAACAGCGCCGACTATTGAATTACCTTCAATACCATCTTTCCATACCGGCGTTGAGATGGTAATAACAAGCTCTCCCGATTCTGTATCGGTCTCCGGTGATGAGACATATGTCTCACCTTTCATCGCCGTTTGGAAAAAATCAGAGGACGAATAGTCTTTTCCATCCTCAAGAAGAATTCCGTCAGCAGTATAAAAATTTATTCCCGCAAGTTCACTGTTATTAACCTTTTTATTAATAAACTCTGCCTTTTCCTCTTTGGTGTAATCCTCGCTATACAGCACCTCGTTAGATGCGATTTCATGTGCAAGGCAAAAATACCTATTGATTTCTTTTGTTGCGGTCTCTGCGGCTACCAGAGCTGTAGTGGACATAGACTTTTTGAGGCAGTTCTCCGCAGTTATATATGATAAATATCCTGAAAGACAACCAAATAATAAAGTAATAATAGATACCATTATTACAACTGCACTTGAAATCCTGAATCGCAGGGTTTTTTTCTGTTTTTCACTTACTGCTTTTTTTGCCATTACAAACACCTCTTTTTTTAATTTATAAAGCAATTTTATGAAGGTGGTCACTGCTCCGAAAACGTAATGCTGATGGTTTTAACTGGAAGAATAATGTCGAATTTTTAGTAATATTTACAAAATATGTCTGCAGACATAATACATAGGTTTTCTGAGGTAGTCAAGCCTATTCATTGTAAACAGGCAAATAAATATGTCCATTATTTAGGTAATGGACATATTGTAAATGTACATTTTTGTTGAATATGCTATATAATTTCGATAATATTGTCTATTATTTACTAATTCTATAATATTTGGATCAAAAAATAGCAAGACCGCTTACTTCCGCCGAACGATAGTCCGCGTAATAAACGGTCTTGCTGTTTAGTGAGATTTACCGGAGTTCTAAGCCTGATAAGGTGCACAAAAAACTCATTTCATAAATTTCCTAATTTGTTTCAATTTGCGGTCAGAGTATGGTCTATAACGAATAGAGATATCGATGAAAGTATGTTTTTTTACTATACTTTTATAGTGGGTAAATGTATCAAAGCTCAATTTTCCATGATAGCTCCCCATGCCGCTGTCGCCTACTCCGCCGAAGCCCATATGCGGTGTTGCAAGATGTATTATCGTATCGTTTATGCATCCGCCGCCGAAAGAAACACGAGAGAGCACCTTTTTCTCCGTTGCCTTATCTGATGTAAACAGGTAAAGTGCAAGCGGCTTCGGGCGTTCAATAATCTTTTCAAGCGCCTCATCAAGAGTTTTGTAAGTCAATACAGGCATAACGGGTCCGAAGATTTCCTCCTGCATTATCGGTTCATCCCAGCAAACATCTTTTATGAGCGTCGGCTCGATAAAGCGGCGCGATATATCGCCTTTTCCGCCAATCACGACTTTTTCGCTTTGGATAAGCCCCATTATCCTTTCGTAATGCTTCTCGTTTATTATAACGGGCATATCCGAATAATCGCCGTTAGGGAAAAAACCTCCAACAGCCTTTTTAAATTCCTCTAAGAATTCATCTCGGATATCTTCATCGATAAGCACATAGTCGGGAGCAACGCAGGTCTGTCCTGCGTTGAGATATTTTCCCCACGCAAGCCGCTTGGCAGTAAGCTTCAAATTAGCTGTTTTTTCAATAATGACAGGGCTTTTGCCTCCAAGCTCAAGGCTGACCGGAGTGAGATGCTTTGATGCACACTCCATTACATACTTTCCTACGGCAACGCTTCCCGTAAAAAAGATATAGTCGAATTTCTGCTGAAGAAGCTGTGTGTTCTCGTCTCTTCCTCCCTCCACAACAGTGACATATTCCGGAGGAAATACTCTTGCTATCAGCTCCGCAATCATGCGGCTCGTGTTCTTTGCATAGTTAGAGGGCTTAACAACCGCGCAGTTTCCTGCGGCCACAGCGCCCACAAGCGGTTCTATAGTAAGCTGAAACGGATAATTCCACGGTGACATGACAAGCGCAACCCCATAAGGCTCTGCCACTACAAAGCTCTTTGATGAGAATTGCGCCATCGGTGTTTTGACTGTCTTGGGTTTAGCCCAGTTTTTAAGATGTTTTATCGCAAATCCCAAATCGTCCAGAACCATTCCGACTTCTGTCATATAGCTTTCAAAACCCGATTTATTCAGGTCAGCTTTCAGTGCCCTGCAAATTTCATCCTCATTTTGCCTGATTTCTTCCCTCAGCTTTTTTAAAAACTGCAGGCGGCGTTCTACAGGCAGGGTCTCCCCGCTCAAAAAGTATTCGCGCTGAGTCGCCACGATTTCCTCAATATTCATTACTTGTCCTCCGAATTTCATTCGCTGATTATTTTGTGCAATGACTTTATGCATCTATCCAAAACTGCATAACACCCTCGCAAAGCAAGCTTGTTGATTATACATATCACCCGTTTTTGCATAATCTCCGGCAGGCAGCAAAATTCGCCTATAATGCCGGCATGAGGGTATTCAACAACAAATATAGCGGGAAAGGAGTGTCACTTTCCATTTTACAACTATATCACTTTAGTCTCTTCCTTACAATACTTTTTGTAGGATATACCAAGAAAGGTTTGTAGTATTTACTTTTTGTCAAGCCTTTTTACTATAAATATCGAGAACAATAAACACAAGACAGTGAAAAATTTATAATCGCCTGAAAGCATCTGGCGCAAAAATAAAACGCAGAGCAAAAACCGATTTTTCACATCGGTATCCGCTCTGCGTTTTCCATATATAGGGCTGTTCAGTTATAGTCAGTGTCAGAAATTACGTGAGAGAACATCATGATAAGATTTCACCCCGTTGCACTCAGGATATAAGGATTTGTCCCATGTATATTTCACCTGCATCTGCAAATCGCTTCGCATAAACGTATTTCCGATACCTAAAGCCGAGCTTGCGGATACATCGACATGGTAATAAGTTTCCTCAATCTTTATAATATTCCACGAGTGCTCCTCATTGTCCAAACTTCCGTTCACGACAACACATTCTATTCCCGTGGCATGGCATAGCGCGCTGTAGGCAAGTGCAATTCCCAAGCTGTCCGCATTACCCTCGATAAGCGCTCCATAAGCGGTGGAAGAAAGCCCGCTGTTAAATCCTATCCTGCCGCCGCCCAAAGTCCCAGCCGAATCATATGTGCAGCTTTTAGCAAGCTTATTATAGGCGCTCATAGCAAATACAGCGTCCTTATCGGAGGAAAGGCTGCGGCTCAGCTCATTTATTTTATTCACCAGCGCAGACTTCATTTTTTGAAGCTCAGACAGTTTCCATCCATATTCAAGCTCAATCTCTATAATGCGGTGCATACCGCTCTGAGGATGCATCCGGACGTTTACGACCGGCATAACAACGCAGGCTGCGGGATTTGCGGCATACGCTTTGTAAACGGCATTTTTTACCTCTTCCTCAGTAATCGTTGGGCTTGTGATTCTGATTGCGGTATATGAACCCATGCTGTCCAGTATAGGATCTATAGCCTCCGCAAGCTGCGGCTTTCCGGTAACATAGCGTATCGCGTCTATTTCCCCCTGCGTGTGCTTATATGTAATATAAACCACAGCTTCGTAATAGGTTGCAATCGGGCTGAGATAATACGGCATATATTCGACGGCATAGCTTGCAAGAGCGCTTTCCGACTTTACCTCCGACCATGCCCGCGAAATATCCCCCGGAAGCGCTCCTTCATAATCAGTAAATCTCAGTCTTCCCTCGGTTTTATGACTGTTCACCATAGAAATAATGGCATCCTTAAGTCCCTCATAATCCGAGATTCGGCTGATATCGTTGCTTAATCCGTCGTTGGTATCGTCCGCATATTCAGATACAGACAGATACTCTTTTTTAAAAAGAGAGGAACAGCCGGAAAGCGCGGCAAGCATAGCTATCAAAAGCAATATTGATACTGTACGTTTCTTCACGCTTTTCCCCCCGCATTGTCTTATGGTATAGCATCTGAAATTAGACACTATATATCATATTTGCACAAATAAATATATCACAGCGGCACCCGCTATGCTATAAAAATCACCGCCGTCACTTTCTCACTTGTCAATAGAGATGTCACCGAAGCCCTCTCCGAAAACATCTCTCGTGTCCGTAACTATAACAAAGGCCCGCTGGTCAATATTTTTTACGATTTTCTTAATTTCCACAATCTGCTGGCGCTTTACAACGCATAAAAGTATCTGCTTATCCTGTCCCGAATAGGCGCCCTTTCCCTGAAGCACCGTAACTCCCCTGTGCAGCTTTTGGACAATCGCCATCTTGATATCATCGCTGTGCTCAGAAATTATATGACACAGCTTCGATTGGGATGAACCGTAAAGAACAAGGTCAATGACCCTCGCGGCGATATAAACGGCAATAACGGTATACATAGCGTTTTCATATTTGCGGAATATCGCGGCATATGCCGCAATTACTGCTCCGTCCAGCGCGAGTATCATAGTTCCGAAATTGACATACGGGAATTTTTCACGAATCAGCTTTGCAATAACATCCGTTCCCCCCGTTGTGGAACCTGTCGTATAAACGATACCAAGACCCAAGCCTGTGAGTATCCCCCCGTAAACAGCGGCAAGAAACGGCTCCGCCGTAATGTCCGGAGTGACAAAAGAAAGAAGGTCTATGGCAACGGAACTTGTAAGCATCCCCCAGAGTGAGCCTGCCATGAAACTCCACCCATAATTTCTGAACGCTATTATGAACAGAGGGATATTTATAACGACGATCATTATGCCGACAGGTGCTCCCGTAAGATAGTTTACTATCATCGCTATACCTGTAACCCCACCGGAAAGAAGAGTTGCGGGATGGAAAAAGAACTGTATTCCTATAGCAAATATTACGGAACCAAGAAGAATTTTTAGAAAATCGAGTGCAGTCTTTAACGTTTTTTTTGAGTCCGGCTTCAATGCCCCATACCTCTTTTCTACTTACTCACAAATCAGTCCATAAGACTCATCTGTTTTTCCTCCCTGTCCTCATCCCGCAGGAGAGCACCGGTAACAGGAATGCTTTTTGCTCTGTAACGTGCAATGTTTTTAATGGGGCTGTCTTCAACATACATTGCCCTTTCAAGGCTGTGTTTTGATTTTACGTTCATAAGTGCAACGCCTATCGTAGTACGCGAGGCTTTAGGGGCAAGAAGCGCCGTATTGAAGACAAGCGCCCTGCCCTCCGTCGAAAATACGGCTATTTCCCTTTCCTCTGTAAGCGGAAGTATGCACACAAGAGGACTTTTATCCGAATATGCTCCCGTAAGACGTTTTCTGTTCGTTTTTGTTGCATAAGCAGACAGTTCGATGCGTGCTGCCTTGCCGTTTGCAAAGAACAGTAGGATATGCGAGCTGTAATCCCCGGGGTTAAGCATGCATATTACGTTCTCGCCCTCATCCATTTCAAGCTGTGACGCAAGAAATACCCCCAGAACAGATGCCTTTGAGTCCTCAAAGTCCGAAACGCGAACCTTATATACCTGCTGCTTGTCCGTAAATATAAGCAGCTCGTCCTTGTTCTCTGCTTCAAATTCCTGCATTGGACCGTCATTTTCCTTATATTTCTGCTCACTGCTCATGCGCAAGGACTGCGGCGTGATTTTTTTGAAATATCCCTCGCGGGAAAGGAAAAGCGTAACCGGATAATTCTCCACCTCGTCTTCAATATCCGGCTCGCCGATCTCATCCGAATAGATTATAGAGGTTCTGCGAGGCGACGGATATTTCTTTATCACGTCGCGCAGCTCATCGGTGATTATTTTCTTCACCCGGCGCGGAGTATTAAGTATATCCTCAAGGTCCGCGACATCCTTTTCAAGCTGCTCGGTTTCCTCCACTCTTTTCAGGATGTACTCTTTATTAATATTGCGAAGTTTGATTTCCGCGACAAATTCCGCCTGAATCCGGTCTATCCCGAAGCCGATCATAAGGTTCGGCACGACCTCCGCCTCAAGCTCGGTGCCGCGTATTATAGAAATCGCCCTGTCGATGTCAAGAAGGATTTTTTTAAGTCCATTCAGCAGATGGAGCTTGTCCCGCTTTTTCGTGAGTTCAAAGTATACCCTGCGGCGGACGCACTCCGTACGCCATGCTATCCACTCATCTAAAATCTCGCGAATACCCATCACCCGGGGATTGCCCGCAATGAGTATGTTGAAATTGCAGGAACAGCTGTCGCAAAGCGGTGTTGCGCGCATAAGCTTCTGCATAAGCTTATCCGGGTCGGTTCCGCGTTTGAGGTCAATAGCAAGCTTCAAACCTCCAAGATCGGTTTCATCGCGCATATCGCTTATTTCTTTTATTTTACCCGTTTTTACAAGCTCCGCCACCTTGTCCATTATCGCTTCAACAGTGGTGGTATATGGGATCTCGTATATCTCGATAATATTATCAGTCTTCAGATAGCGCCACTTGGCACGCACTTTGAAGCTTCCCCGTCCGCTGCGGTATATCTCCTCAATTTCAGAAGCGTTATAGATAAGCTCGCCGCCCGTAGGATAATCCGGGGCGATAAGGCTCTGCATGATATCGTATTCGGGATCCTTCAAGTAGTTTATGGTGGTTTCGCAGACTTCATTCAGGTTAAAGCCACAAATCTGGCTTGCCATGCCAACGGCAATACCCGTGTTAGCAGAAACAAGCACATTTGGAAAGCTGGTGGGCAAAAGTACAGGCTCCTTCACGCTTCCGTCATAGTTATCTGCAAAGTCGACCGTATCCTTATCGATATCCCTGAAAATCTCCCCGCAGATGTCAGATAGTTTTGCCTCTGTGTAGCGCGAGGCGGCATAGGCCATATCGCGCGAATATACCTTGCCAAAGTTGCCCTTGCTGTCGATAAAAGGGGTCAGAAGTGCTTCATAGCCTTTTGAAAGGCGGACCATGGTTTCATATATTGCCGCATCTCCGTGCGGGTTCAGACGCATCGTCTGTCCGACAATGTTGGCGCTTTTTGTACGTGAGCCTGTGAGAAGATTCATTTTATACATCGTATAAAGCAGCTTGCGGTGCGAGGGCTTGAAGCCATCTATTTCGGGAATGGCTCTGGAAACTATAACGCTCATCGCATAGGGCATATAATTAACTTCAAGGGTTTCTGTAATGGGCTGTTCAAGAACCTCCGCGCGAAGTCCCTCCACAGCGGTGCTTGCTGCGGCCTTACTTTCGGACTGTTTTTTCTTTGCCATAGAGTTACTGTTTCCTCCCATTAAGAAATATCCGCCAGATCGAGATACCTGAACCCATTTTCCGCGATGTGGGTTTTACGTCCGGCAAGATTGTCCCCAAGAAGCATGTCAAAAACCTCGGATGTCCGCATAGCTTCCTCCGGCATAACCCGTATCAGCCTGCGTGTTTTGGGGTTCATCGTAGTTAACCACATCATTTCGGGATCGTTTTCGCCAAGTCCCTTTGAACGGTTGATGCTGAATTTTTTGCCCTCCAGTTTTTCTAATATCTCCGCCTTTTCGCGGTCGGAGTAGGCAAAATAGGTCTTGTCCTTTGTTTCGATTTCGTACAGCGGCGACTCGGCTATATAAACATAGCCCTGTTCTATCAAAGTCGGCATGAGCCTGTAAATCATGGTCAATATAAGTGTACGAATCTGAAATCCGTCCACATCAGCATCAGTGCATATAATGATTTTGTTCCAGCGGAGATTGTCAAGATCAAAGGTAGTAAGATCCTTTCCCCGTCCTTTTTCAACCTCGACTCCGCAGCCTAAAACCTTTATCAAGTCGGTAATGATATCGCTTTTGAAAATCTTTGAATAATCCGCCTTCAAACAGTTCAATATCTTGCCGCGGACGGGCATTATTCCCTGAAACTCCGCATCGCGGGACAGCTTGCAGGCACCCAGAGCGGAGTCGCCCTCAACGATGTATATTTCACGCTTTTCAATATCCTTTGAGCGGCAGTCAACAAACTTCTGTACACGGTTTGAAATGTCCACCGAACCTGAAAGCTTCTTTTTTATGTTCAGTCTTGCCTTTTCCGCCTGCTCGCGGCTGCGCTTGTTGATAAGAACTTGCTCGGCGATTTTGTCCGCCTCCGCCTTGTGTTCGATAAAATACACCTCAAGCTGAGCACGCAGAAAATCAGTCATCGCTTCCTGAATGAACTTGTTGTTGATCGCCTTTTTTGTCTGGTTCTCATAGGATGTTTGAGTTGAAAAACAGTTTGTAACAAGGACAAGGCAGTCGGCAACATCCTGAAAACTTACCTTGCTTTCACTCTTCTGATATTTGCCGATTTTCTTGATATATGCGTCAACCGCATAGGTGAAGGCACTTTTCACGGCCTTTTCCGGCGCACCGCCATATTCCAGCCATGAGGAGTTGTGATAGTATTCAATGCAGGACAGCCTGTTTGAAAAACAGAATGACGCTGTCAGCTTCACTTTATATTCGGGCTTGTCCGCGCGGTCACGCCCGCGTCGCTCCGTTTCGATGTATACAGGTGCGGAAAGCGTATCCTCCCCCGCTATTTCGGATACATAATCGAGAATGCCGTTTTTATATTTGAATTCCTGTGTTTCAAATTTTCCGTCTTCTTTTTGATTGCGGAAGCGGAAAAGGATGCCTGCGTTTACAACAGCCTGACGGCGCAGCGTTTCCGTAAAATACTCGACAGGCACGTCTATATCCGTAAAAACCTCAAGATCGGGCTTCCATCTAAAACACGAACCCGTCTTTTTCCGGTCTGCTGGTTCTTTGGTAAGTCCGCCTATATTCTCCCCTTTTTCAAAATGCAGCGAATATTTGAAACCATCACGATAAATAACAGCATCAAAATATTCACTGGCATATTGTGTCGCACAGGAGCCAAGACCGTTTAGTCCGAGAGAATACTCGTAGTTTTCGCCTTCATCATTCGCGTATTTGCCGCCGGCATACAGCTCGCAGAAAACAAGCTCCCAGTTATATCGGCCCTCATTTTCGTTCCAGTCAACGGGACAGCCCCGCCCGAAATCCTCTATCTCAATAGACTTGTCAGAATAACGTGTTACTGTTATAATATCACCGTGCCCCTCACGGGCCTCGTCTATTGCGTTCGACAGGATTTCAAAAACCGCATGCTGGCAGCCCTCAAGCCCATCAGATCCAAATATGACAGCAGGACGCTTTCGGACTCTGTCCGCGCCCTTGAGCTGTGATATGCTTGTGTTGCCGTATCCCGTTGTGGTTTTTTTCATAGAGCCTCCCTTATGCCGCAGGATAACACCCTCGCATGACAAAACGGTTCAAATCCTGCCCTCACTTTTCCTTAAAGGAGAAGCGGATCAGACAGGTCTGCCCGTTTTTTCTGCGCGCTGCAGCTTTTCGTTCTTATCACAATATGTTGTGCGTAATGTTATCTTCTTTAACTGATTTAGTATATCCTATATTAGCCAAAAAAGCAAGTAATACAAAAGGACCGATGTCAGACTTTCCCCTGCATTTCGGTTAATTTTTGCCCGTTTGGGAGATAATATACCATGACCGCGAAAGCGGCACTGTGGTATATGGAATCTAATAAAGGCAAATAACTGCCCTGCGGTCATCATACCACAGCCGCAGCGCGGAATTTTCAATTCTGCGCTTGCAAAGCATCCGAACAGGGAGGAAAACCGATGACAAAGAAAAAGCGAGATGAGAAAACGCGCCGGAGAGATCTTGATAATGCTGTAACCGAGATCGGAAACATACGCAACAGTCTCAACGACGCCTATACCCATTTCAACAACACAACTGATCCCGATGCTTTGGACGCCTGCATTTTTGAAATAAGTGCATTGCGTTCCCGTTACAACACAGCGCTCAAGCACTACCGCGACAGGTATTATTGAGCGCACACTACATAACAAGGAGATCAATATGGCGTTTAATTTTCTTACTGTCGGTGCAATATTTATCTGCGTAGTATTAATCGTTTTGCTCTTCAAAATAATTAAAACGCCGCTGAAATGGGCGTTCAAGCTTTTGATAAACGCCGCCTCGGGCTTCATAGCCCTGATTATTTTAAACTTTTTCGGCGGAATTGTCGGGCTGAGCCTGACGATCAATTTTATAAACTGCCTTGTTGCAGGAATTCTTGGACTGCCAGGTGTAGTACTGCTTCTGCTCTTAAAATATCTGTTTTAACATAAGCGCATTCTCCGGCAAAAGACCCTCTTATCGATTTTCTAATTAATACATAAAAAACACAACCCCCTGCCCATCCGTCGTGGGCAGGGGGCTACGTCTGTTCAGTTTTTTCTGTCTTCAGTCCGGTTTACCTCACTTCTTTCAATAATGCGCAAGTCCGACGATTCACCTACATAAACCTACCGTTTGCCTTTTCTGCTGAGCTCTTTGCATTCAAATCGGAATCCGCTTCGATCGCTTGAACTCTTTTTTCTCACAGGAATGAGATTGCATTGGAAGTTACTTCGGAAATTGCCGGGTATTTGCGAGAGAAAGCACCTTTTGCGAACTTAAGTCCCACATTGGAATCACCCTTTCTCTGGTTATAAGATACAACATCTTTTTCAAATTGTCAATGCAGTTTATTAATTGTTAACAATTATCAGCATTTTGCACACATTACATGGCTCTAATTTATTGCTGTGCTGAAAAAACATTTTCGACATATCCAGCTATAATTTTTCTCCATTTTAAAACAGATTTTTTACGTTTAGAATCTTGTCGGCTCTAAACTTTAAACAGCTCACCCTAAAGATATATGCTTTGCCTAAATGCAAAAAGTCCGGCACATTTACAGCGCCGGACCTTTTTAATAACTCTATTTTTGATGGTGTAAAACACCATCAAGCTCATATTGACAGCAAAACGGAAAGCACCATCATATCAAACTGTAATCAGGCACCCTGCCCTTCGGTCCCATCCATGCAGACAATGGCCTTTTTCACGCGGTGATCGCTGATTTCGATGACTTTGATGATAAGCCCCGAGGTTTCAATTTCAAAGTTGCTTCCGTCCTCAGGTATAACGCCAAGCGCACCGAATATCAGTCCGCCGAACGTGTCGTATTCATCGCAGGGCAGACTGACCCCCAAAGCCTCCGAAACCTCTTCCAGAAGAGCGCTGCCGCGTATCTTCCAGGTTTTTGAGTCAATGCGCTCAATTTCGGGTCCATCTTCAAGGGCATCTTCATGAATTTCAAATTTGCCTACAAGCTGTTCCACCAGATCATTCATTGTGATGATGCCGCTTATGCCTCCGTATTCGTCCAGAACAACGGCTAAACGGTTGCGGCTCCGCTTCATGTTGCGAAACAGCACATCAGCCTTCACGCTCTCCGGCACAAAATACGCAGGCTTAACCGCTTTTTCCATAACATTTTCCCGCGACCTATCCTGCAGTCTAAAATAGTCCTTGGCGTTCAGCACGCCCACGACATCGTCTACAGTCTCATCGCAGACCGGGTAGAGCGAATAACGGCTATCATAGATGGTCTTATCCCACTGCTCCATGCTCTCATCCATCCATAAGAGGGATATTTCGGTGCGATGCGTTGCGATCTCACCTGCGGTAAGGTCATCAAACTCGAAAACGTTTTGTATAAACTCCTTCTCCTCAAGGTCTATTGAGCCTCTCTCGCTGCTCACATCCACCATCATTCGGATTTCCTCTTCGCTGACATTATCATCGTCCTCATCCGGGTCTATTCCTAAAAGGCGCAGTACAAAGTTTGTAGAGACAGTCAGAAGCCAGACAATCGGCGAAAACATTTTTGAAATGAAGTCAATGAAAGCGGACATTGCAAGAGCAAGCGGCTCTGCTCTCCGCATGGCTACCCGTTTAGGCACCAGTTCGCCGAAAATAAGAGTGAAGTACGAAAGTATGATGGTAATGAGAATAACCGCTATTGTGTCAAGTGTCTTGACAGGAATCGTTACCCCTATCCCGATAGCCCAATCGACAAGCTTGTCGGAAAAATTATCTGCCGCAAAGGCGCTTCCAAGAAAACCCGATAAGGTAATGGCTACCTGTATCGTAGCAAGAAAACGTGCGGGCTGGCTTGTTAGCCTTGCAAGGCGTATCGCACGCTTATCGCCTTCCGCTGCCAGCTTTGCCATCTTATTGTCGTTCATTGAAATGACGGCTATCTCAGCGCAGGCAAAGATTGCATTCAGCGCAATTAGAACTACTTGCAGCAGCAGCATTAAAGGTATGGAGCTTTCCAAAATTTTACCTCCTTGAATTGTATCCGGATATATTAAATTATGTAAGAGAAGTATTTTTCTCTCGATGTCTAAACCAATGAGCCCTTTTTTCGAGATTGCTAATGAAGACATTTCACATGGACAGCAATGCCGGCGTGACCGCTTTCAGCAAGGTCGTAGTTAATGAGGTTAAAGTGTATAAAAAACACAAAAAAGCATAGCCTGCCACTCCGAAAAGAGGAGTTCAGGTTATGCTTTACTTTATATCGGTATGCATATGCAAGGGAGGCTTTCCCCCGTCACTACTGTCGCTGTAGTCCATTATGCTTTTAATGCCTTCTTCCATTGGTTTATAGACGATATTATAGTTGATTACACTTCCAATGTCAATAACAAACATGTCGTTTATATATTCCACAGAGAGGTGGATAAAGTTTAATCGCGCCGTTGCAATGAATAATAGCAATAGATAGATAGAAAAAACTTCATCTTCGCTGTGGAGATTGGGCGGCTGGCGGCGCGATATGGATGATAGGCAATTTCAGAAGTTAATAGAGGAAGTCGGTGAATTAACCCCGGCACAGTTTAAGAAGTTGGTGCAAGCCTATGCCAACAGCGGCGGACTGGACGCGGGGCGCGTTTGGGATGGTGCTGTCTATTCCGTATCAGAGCAAAAGCTCACCGGTGTGATTCAGACGGGTATCGTATCTTCAAAGTAGTATCTTTAGTCCGGGTCCCGCCGGGTTCCGTGGTATATTTCTACGAAAAACATTGTATTGACGTAGCTTTCATCTGTTCGGATGCCAACAGTATTTACACAGAAGCCTGTGATCTTCTGGATATCCCCCACCATATTAAACTCTCCAATTACAATACGGTGATTAAGAAAGCAGGCTACATCTACGCTGACATCGGCAAGCCGCCCGAAGAACGAAAAGCTCATAACCGTACTTTATTGGAACGGCTTTACCAACAAGGTGAAATAGACTACATATCCCACTGGGAAGACTTGGACTACGCCGCCTTCAGCAGTATCAAAAATCCTATCGCCTTAGTCTTGCACGCGTGAATGAGCTGCATAGCGATATTAAGCTGATGTTAGAGAAGAAGATGACCAATGTGGCGACAAAGTACCTCAGCGCCTATATCGGCTTTTTCACCTATCGACGTAACTGGCGGGTGGAGCACGGGCGCTATCCAAGTAACCGCCACGATGGGGAAAGGGGGTGTAGACACTTTCTTGGACTAAACACAGCCAACCCTAAACTTGTTCTGTATTCCAGGGGACTCATAGCCCCCAGTGATATCTTGACTCGCTTATCGCGGTACCAGATCATATAATTATTCACCGCAACGGTGAACTCGCTAATCGTAGCGCCCCGCCAAGATCTATTATAAAATATTTCATTTTTCATTCTGCCAAAAAAACCTTCACACGCAGAATTGTCAGGAGAACATCCCTTCTTCGACATGGATCTAACCAGTTTTGCTCGATTCATCTTCTCAATCCATCCGAGCCATCGATAATGGCACCCCGATCCGAGTGGACAAGCGGGTGATCCGTATCATACAATACTGCTATCGCAGCATCGAGCGTGGAATTGGCCAAATTCGCATCAGGTGATGTGCTGATATTCCATGAAACCGGCAGGTTATCAGTATCTATTAAAAAAAGAACAAGTCAACCTTCACTATCAGTTTGTGTGCCTTGTCCATTATTAAAATTTTATTCAGTATTCCCGAGATTGCTCAACGTGAGTGTTGGTTCATTATGTATACAATTGAACTAAAATATTAACTAACACAATTATTCCACTTGATGCAAGGGCTATAATTAAGCCTATTAATGTACCAATAATTGCACCTCTTATATGATGAATAGGATTTTTATATTCTCTTACCATATCCTCGGTTCCGGGGATAATCACGCGTTTGTTATGGCAAAACAGCCATATATCTAAAATCAATAAATCGTATATGTTAACAACAAAAAATAATATAAATATATGCGCAAAAGCTTCTATAAATGTTCTTGAACCAGAAAACCATGCTATTATTGCCATAAAAATAATACACAGTGATATAAATAACATTTTAGTTGCAATATGTTTGGTTCTATATTTTCTAATCGCTGGCTGATATTGCGGCAAACTTTCAACTCTTTGTCTAATAGCTGTAGGATATGACATTATACAATTTAATGGGTTTTTATATAGTGGTGGCAAAACCATCAAAGTAAACAATCCACATAGAATAATGCATTCAATAATTAATACCATTATATATAATCTCCCAATAAAAATATAAATTCACTCTGCAAGCAATATTTTTTGTACTACTATTTTCTCAATAAAAGTGGGTGTTTCAAGTGACTCATTATGAACAATGAAAAGAGGTAATCGCTATGAAAATTAAAAACTGTTTACCATCCTTTTGCGAGGGGTGCTCTGGATGATACCCAGATTATGATGGTGAAATAAAGAGGTAGGCAATCAAGGCGTAAATGGCGAGGTTACCCACACTCTCGCAGAAACCAAGATTAGTTTTAGACAGCAAAAATCACTTAGCTAACGAATGCTTATCATCCCACTGATAAGCTGGATTTTATTTGTTCCTTTTCACTATAAACGCTGAAATTAAAGTAATTATTAATCCAGCTATAAAAATCCAAGCAACTAAGTCTGGAATAGGCTTTTCAATTAAAACAAATATTGCCATAACAATACCTGCTATCAATTCAATCATAAGACCTGTTTTCGCACCGTTATTAAATTTTTTCATAACGTATATGCCTCCTCAAATTTCTGTTTGCCCTTTAGTATATGATATAAACGAAGGGAACTTCGCATTAGTCTCATTTTATTTGCAAAAAACTATTCCTCAATCTTTGCTTGCAAAGAAAACTTAGATATTCTTTTTTGATATCTTATCACAGGTATCATGCATAGCAATCCAAAAATCAGAAATGCAACTGCTTCATAGGGATGCGCCTTAATATCCATGAATCTCCAAAGGGATAAGCCCAAAGGTAAAATCATTATTGTCAGCCATGCGTTTCTTATTGGTTTATAATAATCAGCTTTATCTGCACTGGTTGTATGAAGTTCAAATGGCTTTCCGTCGTTTTTCTTCTCTACAATAAGTAATTCTTTGTTGTAGCTTCCAGGATTAGTAGATATCTGCCCCATACCCTCGCCATAAGGTCTCCATTTTAATTTGCCTATGGAATAATTTAAATTGGCATTCTTGTAAAATACATTGTAACCACTTTCTTCTAGGAAGCGCTTGTAATCCTCTCCTCTTTGATAACTTTTATGTGCAACGAACTCTACAGCATATTGATATTCGTCTGGTATCCCTTTTTCAAATTCATAAACTAATTTACCGGTTTTTACGAGCCTATAACCCTTATGGGCCATTTTATTTAACCAGCTTTCTTGAATATCTATTAATCCACAAAAATAACGATAGCATTTTTTCATTAAATTTTTTCTCCTACTATATCAGTTGCTACGCGAACCAATTCTTGCAAACGTCTTATTTCAGAATTAACAACTTCTTTTCCTGTATCTGTAATGATATATTCTTTTTTTCTTCCGGTACCATCATCCAAAGGCATAATCCAATTCCTATCCTGTAAGGCATTAATTGCCCCATACAGTGAACCGGCACCTAAAATTAGACGTCCTTGTGTTTTAGCTTCTATAAACTGCATAATTCCATACCCATGGTTTGGCTCATACAATGATATCAAGACGAAAAAGGTTACCTCTGTTAATGCCCCACTTTTTGCATTATCCCTCAAATTTTGACCTCCTCGTATAATAGACTTACGGTGTTTTTAACAAGGGCACCGTAGAAAACTTGTTTTACTGTGGAATTGACATTGCCAAGCGAAATCATGAAGTGTCCGTCATTGCTGCGGACGGAAACCCTTTGCTCGACAGCATTACGATTGCCAATACCCAGGAGGGGTGCGAGCAGCTGTTTTCCCTGTTCGAGCGGCTGAATGTCAGCAAATCCGATGTTATCATCGGTACGGAAGCGGCCGGTCACTACTGGCTTGCCAGAAAAATGTGCGACATCATTTTTACCATCCTCAAAGAGAACAGGCCGTATAAAACAACGCCGCCCAAGGAAGGGGCAGAACAATAAAATTGAAGTTGCTCTCTTTTGGGATCAAATAGACCGCTTGCTTACGTATCTGCTGCAAAGAAACTGGAGAATATTTGAGCCCGAAAATGGTTTGCTTCGTAAGACAACTTGCTCAGATGATGATTTCAAGAGAAACTCTAACATCAAACATGGCAACGCATTCCTTCGTGATGGTTCAGGGATTCCATATTTGGCACCCGAACTTGTGTTGTTATACAAGTCCATTTTCGTCCGGTATATTGATAGCAATTTGCCTTCTGATGTTGATATGGTAAATTGCTATCGGCACGACCTTGATGTCGCTTGCCCGTTGCTTAGCAACACGCAAAAACACTGACTTGTTTCGGCCCTACAGTCTTCTTATCCTCACGGGCATGAGTGGCTGAACTTTTTATGGTCCTTTCTCACTTCCCTGTTGACTTTTTATAGCTGGTCTTTCGCGTCTGTTACGGTTACTGTAATATGTATATCACTATCCGTAATAAATGTCAATAAAAAATATTACCATAACGATAATGCTCTGCAGCAAAATATAAATTCGCTTCCCGTACTTTTGCAAGGATACTCTTGACTATTCTTGGGATGTGATACAATGGGCAAGCCGAACCCTGACTAAAAGGTTCGGCTTGCCCATTGTAAATTAAAATGCGTCAGTTACTATAATCAGGTTATTTCGCAATTAGGAGCAGACCAACAGCACAGGTAAGGGGATGCGGACGAAAAGTTGGACTGGCAGCAACTCTACGAGGAGAAAGAAAAGAACTCAAAGAAGATATTCCGGCCGCATCTGAAAAAATTGCACGGCTCAAAACACAGGTTCAGGATATGCAGCTGTAGATAGATGTTCTAAAAGCAACTCTTGATGTAAAAGACCCCGGCATCAATCGAAAAACTCTCAGCAACAGAGAGAAGGCAGTAATTGTTTATGCGTTACGGGGGAAATGTTCATTGCCTTTGCTCTTAAATGCACTGAAATTTCCCAAAAGCAGCTATTATTATCAATCTCATAGGAAAACCCTTGAGGCGAAATACCAGGATGTTGGCAAGCACATAGAAGAAGTATTTATAGATAACAACTCGTGCTATGGATATCGGTGGGTCACCGCAGCATTAAATCGCGAGGGACTTATTATGTCCGAGAAGGTTGTCCGTCGCATTATGCACGATAACAAACTGGTTGTTAAGCGCAGAAAGGCACGTCGGATCGGAGTGCCATTATCGATGGCCCGGATGGATTGAGAAGATGAATAGAGCAAAACTGCTTAGATCCATGTCGACGAAGGGATGTCCTCCTGAAAATTCTGCGTGTGAAGGTTTTTTCGGCAGTATGAAAAATGAAATATTTTATAATATATCTTGGCGGGGCGTTAAGATTAGCGAGTTAACCGTTGCGGTGAATAATTATCTGGTACCGCGATAAGCGGATCAAGATGTCACTATGGGCTATGAGTCCCTTGGAATACAGAACAAGTTTAGGGTTGGCTGTGTTTAGTCCAAGAAAATGCCCGCACACCCGTTGATTCCTGCTTAATCCTCGATCCCTGCAAAATAGAAAGCTCCAAGTCAAATGTCTTGGAGCTTTCCGTATTATATGCAGCTGCGTTACGGGGAACTTTTGTAAGATCCTTTTGCGGAATCGCGATTTTTGCGCAGCCGCAAATTCTATGCTCTTTCTATTAAACAGAGCCGGTCATCTCTTGTCCCGGGGCACATATTCCCTGTGAGGCTGGACCGAGACATATGCAGGTCTTATTATCTTGCCCATGTTTACGATTTCCTCCATGCGATGAGCGCTCCATCCCGCCACACGTGCTACAGCAAACATCGGTGTATAGAGTTCCATAGGCAAATCCAGCATTCTGTAAACAAACCCGCTGTAAAAGTCTACGTTAGCGCTTACGCCCTTATAGATCTTTCGCTCTTCCGCAATTACCTGCGGAGCCAGCCGTTCCACTGCGGTATAAAGTTCATATTCTTTTTCGAGTCCCTTTTCTTCGCAAAGCAGCTCAACAAACTGCTTCAAGATGCGGGCACGCGGGTCACTGATAGAGTATACTGCGTGACCCATACCGTAAATAAGCCCGCTTTTATCAAAGCATTGCTTATGGAGCAGACATTTTAAATAGTTTTTAATGGCATCCTCGTCTGACCAGTCGCTAAGGTTTTTCTCCATATCATCAAACATTTGCACAACCTTGTTGTTTGCACCGCCGTGCCGCGGACCTTTAAGGCTGGCAAGCGCTGCCGCCATGCAGCTATATGTGTCTGTTCCGCTGCTGGTGACAACATGGGTGGTGAAAGTTGAGTTGTTTCCTCCTCCGTGCTCTGCGTGAAGCACAAGGCAAAGATCCAGTATGCGTGCCTCCAGCGGAGTATATTGGGAATCGGAGCGCAGAAGATGGAGAATATTCTCCGCCGTTGAAAGGTCTTGGCGCGGTGCGTGGATAAACAGGCTTTTTCCCGATTTATATGTGTACCCCTGATATCCGTACACTGCAAGAAGCGGGAAAATCGCAATCATGTTGATGCACTGGCGCACTACGTTCGGAAGGCTTATGTCGTCAGGTTTTTCATCATAGCTCGCCATCGTAAGTACGCTGCGTGACAATGTATTCATCATATCACTGCTGGGTGCTTTCAAAATAACGTCCCTTACGAAATTGGAAGGGAGGCTGCGCCGGAATGCGAGCTGATTGTTAAAGTCGTCCAGTTCCGCTTCTGTCGGCAGCTTTCCAAACATTAGTAAAAATGCCGTTTCCTCAAATCCGAAGTCTCCCCTGTCCAAAAAGCCATGTACAAGGTCATCAATAGAGTAGCCGCGATAGTATAGTTCTCCGTCGATCGGTTCTTTTTTCCCATCCACTGTTTGGAAGGAACGAATCTCTGAAATTTCGGTCAAACCCGCTCTGACACCCTCTCCGTTGACGTCGCGCAAACCGCGCTTCACCTCGAATCGAGTGTAATCTTCCGGATTGATGCGATTGTTTTCCCGACAAATGCTTGCCAAATTCTCAATAGATGGCGTTATTCTTGAATAATCTGAAATGCTCACTAAAATCGCTCCTATCTGGCAGTAATAATTTTGAGACAATTTTATCATAAAATAAATATAAAAATAATAACATTTTGAAAACATTGTGAAATAAAGTATAAAATTACCAAAAACTTAAAGATCTAAATGCCAAACTTATAGTATTTATTCCTCTTTTCGACAACGCCTGCCTTTGTAATATGTGCAGATTGTTTGTTGTATTATTTTGTAAACGTATGTCCTTATTATATAACCATCGGCTAAAAAAACTTTTATCGTATTTTTTAAGAAGAAATATAACTGCTGTGCGACTCGCTGGAATTCTATTTCTGACTATTGGGATAGAATTATTCATGCGGCTGACTAAAGCCTTAATTGTATAAATCAAAATTTTTTACAGCTTAACTTTCGTCATACCGAACGGTATAAAGCTATAAAAAAGAGACTCAAAACTGCTTGGCAGCTTTGAGTCTCTTTTGTTTTGCAAATAGCTTAGTTTATATTTCATAAAACGTCATTTATATTATTCGTCTATAAAGATACAGCACTTTTATTGGTGTCCGCTACGAAATTACACGTCTTGCTCCCCAGTAGTGATTTGTATAATATGTATCTGAAAGATTAGATATTTTGACCACATCGCCGGTATGAGGGGCATGGATAAACTGCCCGCCTCCTGTATAAATACCTGTGTGACCTATGTAACTTCCGTCTTTCGATGTAAAAAGGAGTATGTCCCCGACCTGAAGATCTGACGATGATACGGCTGTACCAGAGTATGCAAGTCCTGCCGCCGTGCGGTTTACGGAGTAGCCGTAGTTTTTGTAGCAATAGTACACAAGTCCTGAACAGTCAAAGCCTGAAGGTGAAGTGCCGCCATAGACATATTTGACGCCGAGAAAGGTCATTGCATAATTTACTATGTCCTGTCCTGTACCTGTGCCGGTCGACTCTCCATACCAATTATTATTGTTGTTATTGTTACTTCCGCCGCCCGGTTTGGGCTGCCCCGCGGAGGCGCTCTGTTCCGCCTTTATGCGTTCCAGCTCCGCCAGCTTGTCCTCCATATTGCTGATCTGCCCGCCTATTGATGCCTGAAGTGCGTTTATCGATTCAAGCTGCTTTGCATAGTCCTCTGAGTCGGCAGTCAGGCTTGCAAGAACAACCTTAACTTCCTCCTGTTGGGCAACAAGATCCGCTTGTTTTTCCTGATATGCCGCAAAGACTTCCTGCTGGGCCGCCATCTCGGCTTCCATATCCGCTTTCGCTTCCTGAACCTTTACTTGAGCCTCCCGAACCTCGTTAACAAGGTTGTTATCATATTCCATTATCTCTTTGACGCAGTCGATGCGGCTCAAAAGATCTGAAAAGCTGCTCGCCTTGAACAGTATGGATAAGTATGAGGAACTTCCGTTTTCCTCCATTACGCGCACGCGTGCCCTGTACTTTATCAGCAATTCTTCTTCCTTCTGCTTGCTGACAGTAAGTTCGTTTTCCATTTGGGCTATTAAGTTTGTGTATATCGCAATTTGCTCAGACAGGTTTTCCAGCTCCGAATTCGTAACCTCAAGCTGTGCTGCCAAAAGGCTGAGCCTTTCCGTCTGAGAAGCAATCTCGCTGCTGATCGCGGCAGACTGCGCCTGAAGATCGGTCTTTTTCGATGCAAGCTGCTCCTGCTGCTGTTTAAGTGCATTTAATTCCGATTTGCTGACAGCTTCCGAGGATATATCGAAAAATGCAAAGCTCATCGTAAAAATCATGATGAACGTCAGCAACCCGGCTAATATGGACTTTTCCCGCTTTTTGGAAATATATTTCATATCAATCACCAAGTTATTACAAATTGTTACAAGCATTATAACCTAATAGGGACTGATTTGCAAGGCAATGCAGCAAATTTCTTGTGATTGTTATGAAAAGAGCAAAAGAGACGCGGAGAAGCAAGTCATACAATATACTTCATCAATACAGTCAAAATAATAGTAGGATTTATCCCGCTTTTTTATTTCTAATAGTGACAATTTTTGCGGGTCATGGTATGATTACCTTACTAAATTGAAAAAAGGTTGTTGAGTATTGTGAAAGATATCAGAATTGTAATCGTTGACGACTCGGCTTTTTCAGTTGCATTTATCAGAAACATTCTTGAAAGTAACGGCTTTGAGGTTGTTGGGGATGCCGGCACATTAGAAGAAGTAAAAAACGTTGTGAAAGAAAAAAAGCCCACTTTGGTAACGATGGATATGACCTTGCCGGGTACGGATGGGCTTGAGTGCACACGTGCCATACACGAAATTGATGAGAGCATTAAAGTTATCGTCATAAGCTCCATGATGGACGAAGAAATCGTGAACGAAGCAAAGAGAAATAAAGTCTGTGCTTATATTCAAAAGCCCATTGATACAGATGAATTGATCACCGCAGTGAACAGGGCTATGGCTTATGATGAACTGTATGATTTTTTAAAAGAAGAATACTTTGCAGTATTTAAAGAAGCCCTGATAGACGTCATGAACAGGATGACCAAAACACTTATCACATACAAGGATGAGTATTGTTCTTCTAAAGAATATGAATCATCAGGTGTGGCGATTATTATTGGAATCATCGGCGAATTTTCCGGACGGATGATCCTTGACTTATCAAGGGAAACCGCAAATAATATCACGACTGCAATGTTCCGGAAGGAACCGAAAAGCAATGATGAGATAGTGGCGGCACTCGGAGAATTTGCCAATATCATCGCGGGAAATGCCTGTTCTATATTGAACAGAAAGAACAAGGCTTTAGGGCTCCGCTTGGCCCCTCCCTCTGTCCTGTCGGGAGACAGTGTTATCATATCTGCGCCCACTTTTAAGACGAACACCGCAATAGCCGAAACAAATTTCGGTGAACTTCTAATGAATGTAGGCTTTAGTAGAAGGGGGGCGGAAGAGTGGACGTAAAATACATCAATCCCTTTATTGAATCTTTTACCGATGTAATGCCTCAGCTTGGATTTGACAATGTGAAAATGGGCGCTCTGAACACCAAAGGCAATGAAGTAACAGGTTCGGGGATCATTATCGTATTGGGAATCGTCGGGACGGTAAGAGGCAACGTCGTTTATATGATAGATACCGAGTCTGCAAAGCAAATTGCATCTACCATGATGGGAGGTGCACCCGTGGACGAGCTTGACGAAATGGCAAACAGCGCATTATCGGAGCTGACGAATATGCTGACCGCTACCGCAGCGACCTGTTTCTCAAATTCCGGGATTACAATTGATATTTCAACTCCCACAATGCTTCAAGGAGTAAATATGTCTATTAATATGACTTCAGAGCAGACAGTGGGTGTACAGCTCTTGGCAGATGACATTCCCATTGAAATCAACATATCTTTGGAAGATTGAACCTATTTCAGCTTATGTTCCGCTTAAATTAATAAGAAAACCCTTATTCAAAGGGTGATAGCAACCCATATAAGGCTCGACGCTTCGGTGTCGGGCCATTTTGATTTTAGATGAGGAATAAATATTGGACTAAGCAATTGCCCGGTGCTATCATTATTTACAGATCATACATTTTACGATTATTCTGCAATCTTAAAAGAATCTTAATGACTTACCCGATTTATTATTAAAAGGCTCATTATTATAATAGTACCAAGGAGATGGCTTATGTATAACATTTTGATTTGCGATGATGAGCGGGACATCGTCAGCGCTCTAAAAATTTTTCTTTCGGATACAAATTACACGCTGTTTGAGGCATACACCGGAAAAGAAGCCTTGTCTGTTATAAGCCGAAATGATATCCACCTTATTTTGATGGATATTATGATGCCGGAGATGGACGGCATATCTGCTATGGTAAAAATAAGGGAGCAGAGCAATGTGCCGGTCATCCTTTTAACCGCCAAAAGCGAGGATACAGATAAAATACTGGGACTCAATATCGGTGCAGACGACTATATAACAAAGCCCTTTAACCCGGTAGAGGTTTCGGCAAGGGTAAAATCGCAGCTCCGCCGTTATATGCAGTTGGGCAGCGGCACAATCAAGCAGCAGTGCTTCCGTATCGGCGGCATTGAGCTGGACGATAAGGCAAAAAGCGTCACGCTGGACGGTGAGCCTGTGCCTCTTACACCTACCGAATATGATATCATGAAACTTCTGATGGAGAATCCGGATCAGGTCTTTTCATAAGCTATCGGAAAGAGATAGGCACGCTTAAATCCCTTGTTCTTGAAAGCGTGTACGGCTTGAAAGACATACAGATTTTCGGCGCAGGCGAAAAGCGCATGGAGGCCGTTGAAAACAAGAGCAAAACAATCAACAAGACAGCCCACGCCATGACGCTGCACCGCCAGCTTGTCACAGCGATGCCGACATTTTTTATTTATCTTTCCAGAATCCTCATAATTTTCATCGCCTCTTATATCTCTTTAACGCAACAAGTCGATTTCAACGGTGTTATAATATTGTCGTTTGTGGTATCGGCATCATTTTCCTCAACACAGTCCCTTATTTCGGTCGTATCCAGCCTGCTTGAGACTTTTGCCGCCGCCGAGCGCCTTTTTGAGATAGAAGACACGCTTCCCGCAGTGACGGAATTACCTGAAGCCGAGGATATTGGAAGCATCAGCAGCATTGAATTTGAGAATGTTAGCTTTGGCTACAAGGAGCAGAACGGGGCAATTCTGGACGAAATAAACCTCTGCATATCTGAGGGCGGCAAACTGGGAATTATAGGCGAGAGCGGAGCGGGAAAATCAACGATTTTGCGTCTGCTGCTGCGTTTCTGGGACGTTAGCCGCGGCAGAATCACCTTGGACGGCAAGGATTTGAAGGACGTACAGCTAAAGGCTCTGCGTTCACATATTGCGCTGCTTGAACAGAACACCTTTATCTATAATGACACCGCTGCGGCAAACATCGCACTGGGAAAGCCCGATGCCAGTCGTGAAGAAATCATCGAAGCGGCAAAAAGAGCCGGAATCCACAATACGATCGAAGCTCTTCCGGACGGCTATGATACTCCGCTCGGCGAGTTTGGAAACCGGCTGTCCGGCGGAGAAAAGCAAAGAGTCGGGATTGCCAGAATCATGCTTATCGACCCGGACGTTATAGTTATGGACGAACCGACCAGCAGTCTTGATGTGTTTAATGAAAAGCTCATTTTAAAGACGCTGGAGGACGAATATTCGGACAAGACCGTAATAATTGTCTCTCATAGAAACTCAACTCTCACCGGCTGCGGCACTATCTGCCGTCTTAACGCAGGAAAGCTTGAGCAGGTAGTTTCCGATTGATTTACAGGGAAGAGAAATGAAGGTTTCTTTGCCTTTCGCCTTTCAAATGTTTTACCGGTTTTCACCTAACAGCGCACCGCAACTTTTATGGTTTTGCTAAAAATATACTGCCGCTTAACGCAATAAATTATTGAGCCGCGTACACTTCAGAAAAGTGTACGCGGCTCTTTTAGCAAAGAAAGAGACAAGGAATTGTGGAAATTATTTAACAATTTAAGAATAACTCAAATATATCCATACAGCAAGCCTGCGCGGGGGATAAAACCTGTACAAGAATAGGCTGTCAATTTCTACAATCAGCTATCCTGGTGGGAGGCTTGTGAATCACTTTAAGGTCTATATAATAATATAAAATAGATGCCTTTTACCGGATATCTGTTTGGCAGACACAGCTTGAGCGTTTGCGATAAATTCTGTTATACATATCAAAAATAGTGGGAAAATATAAATAATTGCGCTGCTTCACGATATGTTTTTCGTATTCTGTGGCATAAAACCGACTTTGCTGCGGCCGTTTTAGAAAGACTTAGTCTACTCAGAGGCTGAGAAATCCAGATTGTATACGAAAAAGGAGCGATATTTTTGTTGAAAATAAAAAGCACAGTTAATCTTACAGGAATAACCGTATCCGGCAACTATGATGATTTGAATACGCTGTGTGATGCCTTTGAAAGTGTTATCGGCAGCGATGGCGATTATTTTTATGAGGCCGCATCTCGTCTAAGGATACTAAGCGTTTGCCATGAAATCCGCCATGCCTGTCAAGGAGAGAGGGAGACTATAGACAATTATGCTGTTCCCTACTATACTTTTCGTGTTTTGTGGCCTGAAGCTGTCTTTGTTGCAGCAGTTTTAGATAATTTTATCTTACTTTCGATAGCAAAAAAACTGTATGCAAATCGTGTTCCGGAGTTGCTCACAAAGCAAATGCAAACTGTGTCGCCCGATCATATAGCCTTGATTCATTACTTTCAGGATTTAGTATGGAACGAACTTGAACGCGTTGTTGGAGAGGGGCAGATTAAAACAATATTCGGTGAATACAATGATTTGCGCTGGATGCATTTTAAGTATCCCCAGCTTGATGGATTCTACACCCAATGGCTGGATCTGCTTAATATCAAATACCTGTGTTCCAAGCCGGAAGATCGCAGTTCATATTTGACAAAGATTCTCAGAAGTATTTTTGCTATTGACGAAGAATATCTTTTTTTAAAAAGCAACATCGATGTTTTTGCCAAGCAGGAAGGGATACGTGTTACCAGTGTTGCGCCGGCTGATTTCCTGTACCCGGATAAGATTGAATGGTAGACAATATCACAGCGGGAAAAAACAGCAGCTAAATCCCCTTTCGATTTTAAGCCCCAAGCTTCCGAATTCTTTATAATCCGATTTTTTGCCCTTAATGCCGCACCCCTTTGCATAAGAATATCTTTCATGCAAAGGGGTGCTTGACTATTTAATTGTTCATATTGATATTAAAATAAAAACAACCTACTGCAATGTCATTTGCTGCAAAGACGACAGCATAATTTCGCCGTCATTAATGTGCTGCTGCAAATGAGAGATGTTTGTGTTGTCCCCTGTCTGCCTTAATTCTTCAAGTTCTAATTTATGGGCATCCAGAGATCCTTTAAGTTCATTGTAAAGACATACTGCTTCGTTGAAGTTAACACCGCCGTTGCTTTTAAGTCTGTCAAAACGGTGTTTTATGCTGGAACAACTCATATAAATGCCTCCTGCTTTGATTTAGTAATATTCTGTGCAGGCGTTATTTTTTTATGCAGTGAATCGGGAAATAATCATCTATGGATTTTAAGGCTAATAAGGCGTGGATATTAAACACCTTATTGGCGGGATATTATCTGCCGCATTATCCATAATTTTATGAATATCCCGCTTATCATCGCTTTCTCATTCCCAAGACATATGATAAAATATGAATTGATGATAAATGCAAATGCATAATAAGGTCTGCTATGTAAAGCCGATGGACGATATGATTCTTGACACATAAGTCCCGAAAACAGCATTACAAATCTCGTTATTGCAGTTGAAAAAGGAAGGAATTAAGAATGAAATTATATATGAGGCAAAAGGTGTTTTCATGGGTTGATCGTTTCACAGTCAAAGACGAGAATGGACATGATAAATATCGCGCTGAGGGTGAGTTTTTTTCGTTTGGAAAAAAACTCCATATATACGATATGGCTGGTATGGAAAGAGCATTAATACAAGAGAAAGTGTTTAGTTTCCTTCCAAGGTTTTTCGTATTTGTAGGCGGACAACAGGTTGCGGAAATTGTCAAGGAGCTAACTTTTCTGCGTCAAAAATACAGGATTGATGGATTAGGCTGGAAGATAAACGGTGATTTCTGGGCGCATAACTACGAGATTGTTCAGAACGGACGTATTATTGTGACGATACACAAGCAATGGATGACGTGGGGCGACTGTTATGAACTCGACATTGCGGATGAAAGAGATGAAATCGCTGCTCTTGCGGTGGTATTAGCTATTGACTGCGTTATTGCGGCATCTTCTTCATCGTCCAATGCAGGTGCCGGAAATTAAACTAAGATATCGGACAATATCAAATCACGTAAAAAGAAGCCCGACCGTTTGATGGTGTCGGGCTTTTTATGCGGCGGGGCAAAAAATTATATACATAACAACCAATTAATTCTATCATTGATATTAATTATGTCTAATAAATATTATGAGGTGTAAATCGTGAATAAGTTAAAGTTATTGCAGCCCACGCTAACGCAGGCCGTCATGCAGCAAGTAGAACTTCCTAACCGTGCTGCTATACTTGATATCGGATGCGGAACCGCATACTGGCTTTTATCCTTTCTTCAAGTTTTCGGGGATAGAATTGGGACATTAATCGGTATTGATAAGAAAGGTAAGGGGTTTGCAGAATTTGATACCAATGGAACAAATATTAACATGATGAAAATAGATATCTTAGACGGCATAGCTTTTCCAGATGAAAGCTTTGATTTCATATTTTCAAAAGACACATTGGAATGTGTCCCGGACAAAGAAAAACATATTCGGGAAATCCACCGTCTGCTTAAACCGGACGGATTTGTGATATGCGTACATTGTGATTGGGACAGCATAGCAATCAACGGATCAAAGAAAGAAATAATAAATAAAGCAATTCATAACTATGCAAATTGGCAGCAACCATGGATGGACGATCTCGACAGCTGGGCGGGCAGAAGGCTATATGCCGAATTTAATAGATCTGGTCTTTTCAATAACCATGTATCCGTACATACTGTAATTGAGACAGAATATTCAGGTGGTTTTTCGGGCTATAGCTATATAAATGATGAGCTGAAATGCCTTGTTACGCATGATACGGGACTTCTCAGCAAAAGTGAATTTGATGATTTACTTGCAGATATGGACGAGACATATTCAAATGGCGGATATCTATTTGCCAAACCTTACTATATTTTAAAGGGAACTAAAAAGAATTGATATTGCTTGCAGATATTATAGTAAAAATAATGTTCGGAGATTTATGGCAAACTCATTTTTATCCTTACTAAGATTCGGTATTCAAACCAAAACCGGACTCCAAGCGAGAAAGACTGATCGTTTCCTGAATTTGGTAAATCAATAATTTTAACAAAAGCTTTATCTCTATAAAAGTTATTGAGCGGCTCCAACGTTCCGCTTTCCGTCAATCTTCCTGCTAATATCATCATTTAAAGCAAACATAAAATTTTTTCTTTGCAACACGTCTTCTTAATTTTTCACATTCTCTGCTAATATAAGTTCCAACGACATATCCGCTATAAAGCAATTATCCATTGCGGCAAATTTAATTTTTTTATACAAGTCCTCTATATATTCCTTTTTATTGTCCAACGTACTCTCATACTTGCTAACATATGATGTTGATCTAAGGAATCCAACCAGTTTCTCGGCATCCCACTTCATAAAATATGGGATACGTTCTATTGCAACATTTTTAAATAAGCTGCAGCCGGAAATCTCCCGAAAAGAGAAATCGGTGTCTTTAAGCCTTTCGTGACGATACATATCCCAATATCTATACAGATGTTCGTTAATCAAGTCATCAATTTCCCTATTATGTATTTTAGGGAAATCATAACGGAAAACGGCTAAAGTGCCATCGGGTTCTAACCACTCTGATATGTTATTCAATACAGACTTTGCGTCCATCCAATAAAACGCATTTCCCGATGTTACTAATTGATATGTATTGGCTTTTAATTTTGCTGTTTCGCCGGATGAATTTAGAATTTCAACATTTTGCGGAAATTCACCGGCTTTAGTCATGTTTTTATCGGGTTCAATCGCTGTGACCCTTTGAAATACAGTGCTAAGCCATCTTGTGGAAATACCGGTGCCGGCACCTAAATCAACTGCATCCAAATACGGTCCTTTAACTGACATGAGAATGGTATCAAATAGCTGCTGCGGATAAATTGGACGATAACAAGAATAGATTTCATTGACCTTTCCGAATGATCTCCCCGGGTTCTGAACGATAGGAACTGGAATTTTCATTAATGACCCTCCTTCAAACTATTTTAACAGTAAAGAACTTGAAGACAGCTTAGATAGCCAACTGAGAAAACATGGAACAAATTCTTACTTCTAACCGTCCTATACTTAATAAAGCCTTGTACGTGTCCGTATAAAACGGTCAATAGAAATTACACCTTAATATAAACTTTCGGAGGTTGAACCATGCAAAAGCTTTTGTCTTGTATTCTGATTTTGTCCATTGTACTCCTTGCTGGCTGTACCGTTCAAGAGAAAACTTCACCCCCGCCGGAACAATCGGATGATTTCACTGTGCCCGCATCCGCTTCAGAGGAAACAGCTTCAATTCTGCTGAAAGAGAAAGTTATTGACGCCGAAGGAAATGTGATTCTCGATGAAAACGGACATATCAACGGCTTGGCGGCAATTGACGGAATTGATGCCTTTACCACAGAAGAAATATTGAAAATTGTTCCATACAGTGACGGTGCGCTTGCCACATCTGTAAATTTAACGCTTGGAAGACGTCTTCTAAAGGATTTTGACGGGACACTTTCACAGATTGCGGAGACCGAAATATCTGAGGAACGAGGAGGCGTCGAACAGCTGGGTTACGGTTTGGGATATGAGATCGGGCTTGATTTGCAGTCCGGAGTTGTGACCGAGGAGGACTGTAAAATAATCTACTTACAGCATAAACTAACCGCGCGTGAGCAGGCTGTTTTAGACAAAATCATAGAGGGTTTTGAAAACGCCGAGAACAATTAAATTGACGGAGCTTTTTCTCCAATCGAGATATAAATGCCGATTTACACCTTATGGAACAGGCTTCCCTATCAGAGCTGTAAAAAACAATACCACACATTGCTGAAAGCGTATTCGCTTTCTCCATGCAAAAGACCTTTATGACTGCATCTCAAGCATGCTGCTGTATGTCCCGCCTTGTGCAAGCAGCTCCGCGGGTGTGCCACATTCGCTGACTACACCGTTTTCCAAAACGACTATCTTATCCGCACCGGATACTGTGCGCATGCGGTGGGCTATCAGCAGAACAGTCTTGCCCTCAATGAGCTGTGACAGCGCACTTTGAATTTTCGTTTCGTTTTCCACGTCCAATGACGCTGTAGTCTCGTCTAACAATATGATGGGTGCGTCCTTCAGAAAGGCGCGGGCAATAGATATGCGCTGGCGCTCTCCGCCTGAAAGTTCCGAGCCATTTTCGCCGATGAGTGTATTCCAACCGTCCGGCAGCCTTTCGGCAAACTCGTCGCAGTTTGCCATTCTCGCTGCAGCAAGCACTTCTTCATCAGTGGCATCTTTCCGTCCGAGGCGAATATTTTCCATAACGCTGTTGTTGAAAAGGGTAACGTCCTGAAAAACTATGGAGTAGAGACTCATCAGCGTTTCGGGATCGACCTTTGATACATCCATCCCGCCGACAGTTATTTTCCCCTTAGCAGCATCCCAAAAGCGTACGGCAAGGCGGGAAACAGTGGTTTTGCCTCCGCCGGAAGGTCCGATAAGCGCCGTAACCTCTCCCTGCTTGGCCGTAAATGATACGTCGCGCAGGATTGTCTCCTCGCCGTTGTAGGTAAAGCCCACGTGGTCGAACACGATGTCGCAGCCCTTGTTTGTAAGCATTTCTGCACCGCTTTGAATAGGCTGGCTCAATATTTCGTCCATGCGCGCGCACTGGATGTTTGCCGATAGTATGGCAGTCAAATTGTCGAGCGATGTCAGCATAGGGTCGCACATGCGCGACACAACAAGCAAAAACATGAAAAAAGTCAGCACGTCAAGGCTGCCATTTTTGAGAAGCACTCCACCCGCAAGCGCTGTGGTTGCTATGCCGAATTTCAAAATCATTCTTGCCGATCCGTTGAAAACAGCGTTGCCCACCTCGGTAACGATAGTCTGCTTTTCAACGGCTTTTATTTTTTCGTCTATGCCAACAAGGTATTCCTTTTCCGCATTATTGGCGCTTAAATCGCGAACAGACTCGAGACATTCCTGAATTCCATCCGCACATGCCATCTTTACCGCCATCTGTTTTTCCTGCTTGCGGTGCATTGCGCCGGAGGAACCGAGAACAATGCCGAAAGATACCGGCAACACCCAAAGAGCGGCAAGCGCCATGCGCCAATCAAAAAAGAAAAGACTAACTGCAATAATAAATGTGGAAATAAACGGACCTATGAGTTCCGGTATCCAGTGTGAGGATGCGGTTTCCAGAGTGGCACAGTCCGCCATAATGACGCTTGTAAGGTCAGAAAGATCCTTCTTGCTGAAAAAGGACAGCGGAAGTTTGCGCAGTCTTTCGGCAAGCGTTATGCGCCGCACGCCGCTTTCAACGTAGGTGGTGAGAAACGTGGCGTTATATTGGACAAATGTTGTAAAAAAATAAGCACGAGGCATACTGCTATTCCGGCGATATAGAAAGCTACCCGCCCTCGGGCGACCGGACCTTCTAATATATCTGCAACAAGGCAGTATAGAAGCCCGACCGGAAGCATGAGGACGAGATAGGAACACGCGCAGGCGAGAAAACCCTTTACCATATCCTTCGCACCATTTCGGGACAGGGCATATTTGTGCTGCAGATATTCAAGCATTGACAGCACCTGCCTTCCACTGCGCGGTGCTGTTGTACTCGCGCCACATTTGAGCGTACAGACCATCTTTATTTGTCAGCTCATCATGGCTGCCGCTGTCAACGATTTTTCCGCTTTTTATTACAAAAATGCGGTCAGCCTTCGTAATGCTCGAAAGCCTATGCGCTATCATTATTACCGTTTTGCCTTTAGACAGATCTTCAAAGGCTTTCAGTACCTTTGCCTCGTTGTCCGGGTCGGCGAAAGCTGTCGCCTCGTCGAGTATGAGTATAGGTGTGCTTTTCAGCATTGCTCGTGCAATGGCTATGCGCTGCTGCTCGCCTCCGGAGAGGTAAACCCCCTTTGCACCTATAACGGTGTCGATGCCATTCGGAAGCTTTTGAATGATGTCTTCACACTGAGAGGCGCGGAGCGCGGCAAAAACTTCCTCTCGAGAGGCGCCGGGTCTTGCCATTAGAACATTTTCAAAAATGCTTCTTTTCAGAAGTCTGGAGTCTTGAAATACAAAAGATACGTTATTCATAAGTTCTTCCTTTGAAATATCCTTTACGTTGACTCCGCCTATCTTCACATTTCCGTCATCAACATCCCGGAAACGCGCGACGACACTTGCAAGTGTTGTCTTACCTCCGCCGGAGGGACCCACGAGAGCCACGTGCTCACCCGGGGCAATACTCATTCTGACACCATCCAGTGCATTTTTCTTCGCATCCTTGTAGCGGAAAACGACCTTATTGAGTTCTATTGAATTGTCTGTCGGGTGCTGCGGATCTGCTGCTTCGGTAAGCGGCTGCATTGCCATAATACTGTATATGCGGGCAATTGCGTCCGAAACAATCATCTTGTTTTCGCTGGAATACATGATTTTATTAAGTGTCACCGTAATGATAGGCGTTATGATAATATAAAAGATGAGGTTAAGCAAAAACTCGTCTGTAACTCCGTCTGCGGTAAAAAAGAGGGCTGCCGCAATCAGTATTGCAAACACTGCATTTATGACAGTGGTGTAGTAAAGCATGGGCATTCTCATATCTAAAGTGTAGGCGATAACCCACTTCTCGTAATTGTCTATGGAGGACTTAAACCTTTTAAACGAGAACATTGAATGACCAAACGTTTTTACTACCGGTATGCCGCGAACATACTCCACAGCTTCGTTTGACATCTGCTCAAGAGCGTCCTTATATTCCTCCATCTTTTTCTTCATACGAGAACCTGTCATTGCCGTCATAATAAGAAATGCCGCTGCTACGGGGATAAGGCTCAGGAGACCCAGCCGCCAGTCGAAGACAAGAAGCATTACAAGAAGTCCCATAGGCGTTGCAATGGCTCCGGCTCTGTCCTGAAGCTGATGGGCAAGGTATGTCTCGGTGGCGGCGCTGGATTCATTGATTATCTTCCGCATTTTGCCGCTGCCCATGCCGTCCATGAAGCCCATCGGCAGTGTTACAACATGGTGCATGGCGCGGGAGCGGATATTGCTCTGCACTCTAAATGCCGCCAAATGTGAGCACAGCAGTCTGCCTATGTAGATGAGCATTGACAAAACCGCAAACAGTACGGCAAGCCAACCATTGTAAGCCAAATCCTGCGCCTGTGAGAAATTCGGTGATACATCAAGCACTTCTTCAATTATTTTCCAGGTGTATACAAATGGCAGCAGCGCCGTAAGGGCGCTGACCGCCGACAGTATCCATGATAACATTGCAAGATAAGGTCTGCCTTTCTGCCCCCAGCTTGTCTCGATAGCTTCTATACCCACCAGTTTGCTGGTATCTCCGACATAGCAGTAAAGTCTAAGCGCACCCGGACCAATTGCAACAAAGCGATTTGCATTTTCGGGAATGGCGACCTTTCTTCCGAGACAATCAGTTACTAAAACTGCATTTTCTCCGGCTTTCAAACCGGTTTGCACCGACTGGCACCCGCAAAGCAATGTTTGTAAGAGCAATGCGGTAATTATAAATAAAATAATTTTCTTTTTCATTTTTCCCCCTTATTCTGATTTTTACTGCCATGCTTTTCTGCTGCCACCGACCAATTCGGATATCTTGTCAAGCGGTGAAAAAACCATGTCTGTTGTTTCATTGGATCAACCTTTTTCGACTGCATACCCGCATCCTTCTTATGCCCGGTTATTAGGGATGTCAATATAAGAAGCGTATTTATTTTAAGTTTTGCTGTCGGTATCTTTCTCAGCGTCGTATACAGTAATCGATATATATCCACTGTCAGAACCTGAAGCCTGAGTAACTCTAATATATTTAATTCCTTTAGAAACATAAGCGCTGTAATCCACCATACCGCCTGCTGAAGCCGGGACATCAATATATCCCAAAAGGTTTTTGCTTCCATCATATGCGGCAACTGTAGCTCCCCACTCCGATGTATCGTCTGTAGCGATAGGCCAGATGTTCTTAGGATCATCTTTTCCCAGCCACTTGCTGTATGTTGAAATTTTCATGATGTTTTTTCCATATATCTGTTCACTCAGAAAGCCTGTATAGCTTGCAACATCCCATTCCGAACTTGAGTTCCCTGTTTTGTCTGTTGCCTCCGGCGGCTTAGATGGCAGTGTTGTCGTAGATGTTTCCAATGCCGGTGTCGGTGTCGCCCGTTCAGGGGGGGTGGGCTTGTCTGCGTTTCCTGAATTGCCGATACTATTACTACTGTTATTATTCTGCACTTGCAGCAAAGTACTCTCGGGATTATCTTGAGCTTCACTATCAATAGTGATGTCGCTTTCTGATTTGGTGCTTACTTTCGGAGACACAGATATTGACAGATTTTCGTCATTTTTATCCTTATCGCCAGAACAGCCCGACAGCAGCAATATAAGAATTAGCGTCATATAAAATGTACTACGTTTTGCCTTTTTCATTTCTGCCTCCTTTTTGATACTATATATTTGACCGGAGCACAGCAATCATCCGTGCTTCTTTTCATCTCTTGATTTTTTTAAAGGTTTTTTGTATTTATTCATATTGGGCAGACAATATTGTAACAAGTATCCATTTTCTTTCGTACCTGTTGTCAACATATCCATAATTTCCATAGCCGCTTCACAGGCGCGAAATCCGATGGCTAATCCGGGACATTCGTGACCGTGAAATTCAACACATTTTTTCCATAATTCTTGGTTCATTCTAAATCTCCAATCTATCTTTCTTCATGTTTGTTTATCCCAGAACAGCGTCGCAACAGA
Source organism: Clostridiales bacterium (assembly GCA_012719035.1). Taxonomy (GTDB): domain Bacteria; phylum Bacillota; class Clostridia; order Oscillospirales; family Oscillospiraceae; genus UBA2658. The sequence goes on from JAAYBD010000044.1 coordinate 83,759, forward strand.
TGTGTGTACAACTTCTTGGACCGAGTTGTTTTCGGAGATGCTGTTCAGATAGTCTTTAATAATCGTTTCTTCTTCGTTGCTTATATCGCGATAAGTTTTTACGCGATTGATATACAGACCATATGCCTGCTCTATTGGCTTTTTCATGCCCCAAACTTGTGTTTCATAGTCGACTTTTGGCGAGTATCCCATCCTGTAAAGCATTTCAAATGCATAAATCAAGCTGTCATCAGAACTTTCCCGGCGTTCCTCAATACCTACCAATTCTTTTACTTTATCGGATACAGGATCGACCCTGCGAATAGGCATACTGAATACACCAAATCTCTTACTGGCATCTATCAGCTTGAGAAAAGACTGCCAGTTGCTTATGGCAGGTGTCATATAGGCAAACGCCAAGTCAAACTCCGCATCCCAACCGAAACGCGGTAGGTCTGCTTTTTCCCAATCTAAGCAGTTCAATGTCACGTTATCGGCTTCATTTTCCTGGATCTTTTGTTTTCCATATTCAATCATTTTGGGCGAAATATCTACGCCGGTGACCGAGTAAACATATTTGCTTAATGCAATGCCATATAAGCCTGTTCCACAGCCAACATCAAGGACTTTTGCATCTGATTTCAGCATGCCTTCCCGATCCATAATCTGAAGAAGCTGGCTGTTCTGAATGTTAGGTATTGCAAAAAAGCGATATTGCTCCGCCATTGTGTCCCACAGCTCAACATTCGACTGTTCATCATTTATGCTGCTTTCCCAGTGTAAGTACAGTTTTTCCATCTCGTCATCGCTCCTTCATGACATTTTGTATAACTGTTATTGTATTGTCGAAAATAGTACAAAAAAAGCCCCCAGTGGGGTTAAATAGGGATGCCAAGGATTTCCTATATGGAATATCTCATTTAATCTTCATCGAGTATGCGGATATTTGCAAATAAGATTAATCGGAATTAAAGCAAAAACAACTCCAAGTAACAAAACACAAAAACCAGGCTTGTAGCCCTTATTAAGCATCCAAGCGTCCCTTAGCCTGCAAATACCCCCGCTCATACACAACCTTTTCTGCATCAGAAATATGAACGATGATATTTTGCGATATCGGGGCATGAATTTGCTTTCTTTAAAACATCGAACCGCCGGTATCGAGGCAGATTTGGTGAACGCTATAAGCCGTAAAATAGGGCTTGCCCAACTTTATTTTGGTATGTTGCACTAACATTTCTAATTAATACGGCAAAATGCAGTGTCCAAATGAACACTGCATTGTTATAGTTATGCTATGCTTCTTTATCCGTCATTGCCGGATATATTATCATTTTGTTAATGTAGCCGTTAAGGTTATGACCTTTCAGGGAACACGCAATCCTACATTCATGACTTTGCGCGTTGCCTTAGGGATATATCCTGTGTTAATGCATATAGTTTGGCTTCTATCTAACTGCGCTTTCAAATGAGGCGGGATCAAGGCGGTCCAGACGAAACGTTTATTGAAAGATTTAAATAAGTGCTTACTCCAAGATTTAAAAGAAGAAATCTTCGTGCAGCTATGTGATTAGTGTTATAAGACAGATTCGTTAAAAATGTTCAAAATGGAGTTTATCATAAGGCAGATCACTTTCATCATATGGCTTTTTTCTTTCATCGGGGTAGCCTATTGCAATTATGCTTTCGACACAGTATTTTTCAGGTATTTGCATTAGTTCTTTGATATATGCTTCGGCGCTTTTCTGTTCATTATGAGCTCTTTGCCTTATCTGTATCCAGCATGAGCCGAGCCCCAAAGATTGAGCAGATAATTGAATTACGATTGAAGCTATAGCCGTATCCTCTATCCAAACATCGCTTTTCTCGGGATCGGCAATTACAATGATTCCTAATTTAGCATTAGACAAAAACTGAGAGCCATGCTCCTTGCACTCGGATAACTTGCTTAGCATATCGCTGTCCGTTACTGCGATAAACTCCCAAGGTCTTATTGACCTCGAAGAAGGGGATAGCAAGGCACTTTTTAAAATAATATCAATATTTTCCTTTTCCACTTCTTTGTCTGAGAAATTTCTTATGCTCCTTCTCGCTTTTAACATATCATAATACATTGGTGTAATCCTCCTTATGTAAAATCTGCATATGCGTCATAGTGCTTTTGCCGCATTCCACGATATCATCATGCGAAGACTCGCAGACATTAAGCGAAGCATAGCTTAATTTTCGTTCTTTACGTTATATTCATAACAGAAAACTTAGTTTGGTATATTTTTTTCACGTATAAAATTTAATTCCTTTATTGATGATGATTGAATATTATATATGAACCATCCTGAAATATTATGGCCTATTTCATCGGCAGACCACGAAAATTCTATAACAACATGTTCGTTATCCAGCCATTTAGTAACTTCAATGCAAGTATTATTTAAACTATTGTCTGATGTTTTCAATTTGCTATCTAATGCTTGAATGGCGAGTTTATCCGGAATTGTGCAGCATAAAGATTGCTCAAGATCTATTATATCCGATGCACGCCGACTGGAATTAGTAAAGTTTATAGCAAGGAATCTGCTGTTTTTTGACCAAAGAAAACCGGGATTTTCATAATCGGATAAATAACATTTTCTATCGTCAGCTATATTCTTGATCGTGATTATCCTTGAATACCTGTTATATGATGCTTGATACTGTTTATTGGGAGCGAGCGATTTATATGAAGATGTATAAGTGAAAATAAATACTATGCCAATGACAAAAACTATTGAAAAGATACTGATTGCTCCGATTTTTCTTCGTTTGTTCATTATCCTGTTCGCCCTTCTTTACAGCCAATAAACTTAGCACTAAACCGCCGGCAACAGCTGTAATCGGTACTAATACATTGGATATTTAAGGCTTGATATGATAAAAACCTTGTTTATTATTTTATCATCCGTCTTTCCTAAAGTCCAGTATTTTACATATCTCGATGCACTTTCCAATTCAAACAGGCGGTCACCATTTGATGCCCGCCTGTATATTTAAGCAGTTTTACAGCAACCCCGCCGACATAGCCTTACCCGTGCAATATTCGGCGCGTAAAACAAAAATTTTATTTTAGTTCCGTATTAATTACAAATAGTACTTTCCGGTTATTTCCGATAAATCAATCCGTATTACCGCCGTACCTTTAACCATATTGTCTTTGAGTTCGCGGTTAGCTAAATGCGGCGTATATTTTTTTACTATTTCCTTTAAGACACTGCTTTTCTCCTCAATATTGTCAACCAGTTTCGCGGTGCCCGAAATGGTTACGCTTTCGTATTGGGTATTGGTATCACATGGGTTACCATTTGAATCTAATAACAATTTATCTATTTCGTAAATACAGAATCCTACTCTTGCGTCGTTAGAGATATTGTCAATCTTTTTTCCTTTAGGAAGCCCATGAGCAAAAATTGCATTTTGATAATAAACAAAGTGTATTGGAATTATATATGGAGTTCCATCAGAGTTCAAGGTTGCTAAGCTGCCGGTTTGTGAACGTCCGAGTAATTGGCGTATCTGTTCTTCGGATAGCTGGTGAGTTTTCATTCTATGCTGCATAATATAATATTCTCCTTATCAAGGTAATTTTTATTTAACCATACCATAAAGCCGGCTCTAATGTAAGAGCCGGCTTTGATATGCTTTTAGGATACTGGTCGATTAAGAAAACCAAGCCTGTAACAAATTTTCCACAACTTTTGGATTATCTTCTTCCTGCTGTCCATTCAGAAATTCAAGAAGAGTATTTGGAGATTTTATGCCGCCTTAAAAATAATGCTTTTATATCGTATTGCGGCAGATTGGCGCCGGCAAGCCATTTCAAATTATCCTCGATTTATGATATGACAGTTTTGATACCATGCCGAGAATAGAATTGCCCCGACCGCACATAGCCCCGCACCCATCAGAAATGCCCCTGTCAGGTTACGCTCCGCTAAGGTACCAAAAGCCACATTCGTTCCGATACCTACACTATCTATAATCACGGCGTTTATGCTCAAGGCAGTTGCGCGGTTTTCGGTATGTACCTGCCTGTTTTGCAGTTCCGTTTGCAGCGGCTGAAATAAGCTGAATGAAATTCGCAATGTCAGGATTGCCGCAGCCGAAAGCCATGCACTTCCGGTAAACGCCAATACAGCGCAAGCTGCTGCGGCGACCATATAAAGCGTGATAGCCGACCGAATTACTCCAACTCTTTTTGTAAACCTTGAGGATAAGACACCGCCCAGACCGGCTATCGTGACTGCAATGTAAATATAGCCCATCGCAGAAGGGGATAGACCGCATTTCACATACTGCAGTTGATTGAGAAACACCGTAATTGTCTGATGCGTTTCATTCAAAAACGCGACACCCACAAGGAACATGAGCAGATACTTGTTCTTCAGCGTCTGCCGTAACAACGAAACAAAGTCACCCGCGCTGGAACAACTGCTCTCCTCTGGATATACCTCACTAAGCCCGACGGACAGCAATGCTGCTATGCCATAACTTACGACAGTTAAGCAAGCGGCCAGTTTGTAATTATCACCAACTGCCACAGAAAACACAAGTGCGGCAACCAGCAGCCCTGTGGTTTGCAGGCTGTTATAAATGCCAAACACATGTTGTTTTATATCTTTTTCACAGGAGAGATAGAGAATGCTGGTATCAACGCCCGATAAGCCAGCAATTACAACGCTGAGAATCACACGCTCCAAAAGAAAAGCAGCAAAGTCATCCGCCTGCCAAAACACAATTTTTGAAGCGAAGTATAGTCCGCAGCAGAATACCATTGTACGTTTGTAGCCAATTTTATCTGCAAGAATACCCCATGGAAGCTCTAATAACAGACATAGAGCAAGAGATATACTTTCAATAATAGTTATCTGCAAAACAGAAATGCCCTGCGCCTGACGGTATAACATGGCAATAGGGCCATAAAACACCATGCCTTGCAAAAGTGCAATACAATACATTAAGTATATATTTTTCTTATTCATTTAGAAGATACAATCCTTTCCAATTTTAAGCACAACAAAACTGCGCTGCTATGAAAGCAGCGCAAACGTACATGATGTTGTGTTTAAATTGGACAACTCATGGATTTGCACCTACGAAAAAGTTTTGCTTATATGTTTATTATATAGGCTGGGAGCTATTGACGTAAAGGTGATAGCGCTAATATATATTAAAATAAGTAGTCAGCGAAATGATGATAGCACTTTGCAAGTAATATGTCCAATTTTTTCATCATCCATAACAAACTTCTTCCTTTACTGCATTAAAAGTATACTTTCATTTATATACAGCAAAAATCGGGATGTATGCATATGAATAAAAATTCTTTAGAGTTTAAGGATATTGTATTAAACTGATTAGACGTATAGGTGAATTCGCCGCACGGATTTCCGTTGCTTCCTCCCGAGTTGGGGCGGGGAAAGTACATATGTTAACCACTGACCGTCAACTGAATAATCCATTGGAATCACCACCTGCTTTCCTTTGTGCAATGCTGCATCCGTTATCAGAGCACAGGGCAATTTGATTTGTGCGTTCACTCTATATACATACGGATGAACGCAAAAAGGGACGTCCTTTTGAAAAAACTTATATTTAAGCGGCAGTAAAAGATGCCGGCTTTGGTCATTTATATTGCTGCTTATAGAGATGTTCTTTTTATTTGCTTCCGATAATAAAGCTTCAATCCCCCTGCAGGTTTTTATCCTACCGCTCCAACTTATATATCTAAGTCAAATAATCTCTACATCAGATTTGTCTTTTCATTAATTCCCTCATGCTTAATTTCTATTCTTAAATATAAGCCTTTTATATTCTCTTAGGTCACTGGGCATCTCTATCTTTCTTTTGCCGTACCAAGAACATTCTCTCCGGTAGTGTTTTCAATGTATTTATCAAGATATAAAACTTGCCATCTAAGTTTTTGGCAAACCTTATCCGCTTCTGAAACCAACTCTTCTTTATAATAAATATAGCTTTCTTCTATAAACTTCGTTCCGTTTTTTGTCGTATGAGGAAGCCGAAAATAGGCTTTTAAGTAGTCTAAATAATATATATTATCTGTATCAAGCGTGATGAAATACTTGCTGTAATCTCCCTCAGCAATGTCTTTATCCATTGCCATCATTTCAATTAACGGTTCATCAATAATGATTCTTGGATATACAGCGAGCAAACTCTCCAGTTCATATGCTCTTAATAACGCATTTCCCCACACCATAACATCGTCAATGAAGAGATTTCCAATCGTCGCTCCGCCTCTGAATAGGTAGCGGTACATTTCCAATCCTATAATCTGAATTGCGGATATCAGGGTAATCGCTGAATTAATCCTTAGCATATCCTGTTCATAATTCCCGGTTAATTTGCAAGCAATTATGATATTATCAGAAAATATTTTAACTTTACATTTAGGAAAAAGCGCTTTATTGTTAGGTATACAGGACTCTTTTGCGACCTGCAAAAGCGAATGGAGCTTATTTAGTGACTCATCTTCTTGCGATTGTATTAGGTGCGTGCCGCCTAACAAGTCAAGGTAAGCAACAAAATGTGTGGTCGTTTTGTAATGTTTACTCAAATCTTATCTATGTCCTCCTTTCATCATAATTTGCAATCACTTTCTTCACTATGGTCAACAAACACTCAAAATCCAACTCATAAAGAAAGCACTCTCTTAGTGACTATAACAAATATGCATCATCTTCAACTTATATAGTACAATAACTTTTGCAAAATGTTACGACTAATTTACAGCAAACCACATAAATAAAACATAGTTTATGGATAACAAGCATCAACCTACTTTTTAAAATGTAGTCCTAATAATCAACGGGAAAAGGCTGAAATTGCATTTTCATTTTTTGAGTATTCTCTCTAAGTAGGCGGCATCTAACAAATTTACTGTCTCAAAATTTCCTTTATAAAACACGCCCCAGTTATTGAAAACACAAGGCAATTCCTTTGCTTTTTGCAGCGTATCCACTTGAATTAAAGATACAGGAACATCATTTGTTTCACAATACTGTTTTATCATCTCAATGTTTTGATAGACATAGGGACATTGCATATCATAATAAATTGTCAGCTCTTGGCTTTCAATCTTTTGGGTTTTTGCATTTTGTGCGAACTTTGGTATTGTTCCGTCAAAAGAAAGTGCAAGCAATTCATATCCATTATCGGTAGTATCAACGACTTCAAAGCCGAACTTTTTCGCAAATGATTGGTCAGTAAGCCACGATTTTTGTTTTTTTGCTCCAAGCATACAAATGCCGGATTTACCCTTTTCTTTGGCATCAGCCAAACAATACTCCATCAGCAATTTCCCATACCCTTTTCCTTTGTAACTGCCAGAAACCCATAAGCAATACAAATAATAATAGTTGTCGCCAGTAATGGGAACCCAAGCAGTTTCAAGAGGAGCATATTCAATGAAAACCGTAGCCCTTGCATTTAACTTTCTAAAGACATGACCTTCACTTAGTCGGTCAGAAAGCCATTTCCGCTTCGCTTCAACACCCGGATGTGGCTTTTTGCTGCGGATAATGCAGCATAAATGCTCATTGATAAGGTTTTCTGCTGTTAAGTTTATAAAATCAGTATTCAAATTTTCCATTCTACCACCTCAAAACCACTCCAAATTCAAATTTGCCTTATCTGTTAGTAGGATTATATAAATAATCTACATTACCACCATTATCTTCATATATGTTTCAAAGAATAAACATATTGAGACGTTCAATCTCTTCTACAGCCCAAAACTATTCCAATTATCATCCTCATAATTAATTTTTAATAGTTCAATATATGATTATAACACTCCAAATTGATAAGTCCATGTATTTACATATTTCTATATGCTTTACAGTAAAAAGGCTGTCACCTACTGGTGATCGCCTTAAATATTTATTCTTTTCATTACGAAAGAGCAGGAAACAGCCAGTTTAAAATGACTGGCTGTTTCCTTTTTCCCATACCGTTTACCCCATCGGTTCAGATTATGTACCTGTGGGTGGTAACCAGTGCTTCTTACAGTTTTCTTGTATGCGCGCAAAAATTTAAAATTTTCTTATCAAATTACTTTAGTTTTTCAAAATCCACTATATTAAATCGACAACACACTAAGCAGTTTTTCTATCTTTCTGTGTTTTTCCCTTTACAGTTTGCTTTTAAGTAAGAACAAGAAAAGCACTTTTACAATATATTAATATTAGGTTAAGGGAGGAAACTGAATTGAAAAATATATTAGAAGTAAAAAATATTTCGAAGATATATCAGGCCCCAAACGGAGAAGTTCCTGCCTTAAATAATGTTAATTTTAAAGTCAAGCAGGGGGAATTTGTAAGTATTGTCGGCCCCAGTGGCTGTGGAAAATCCACGCTATTATCAATAATCTCCGGTCTGGAAAATCCCACATACGGAAAAATCTATATTGAGAATGAGGAAATCAATGGAGTTTCAAGCCATATCGGGTATATGCTGCAAAATCATAATTTATTGGAATGGAGAGATATTTGGAGCAATGTAACCTTAGGTCTGGAGGTTCAAAAAAAGCTGACCAAAGAGAACTTAGATTATGTAGAGGAACTTTTAAAATTTTATGAAATAGATGAATTTAAGCATAACTATCCAAACCAATTATCAGGAGGAATGTGTCAAAGGGCAGCTCTTATTCGAACGTTGGCGGTAAAACCTAAAATCCTGTTATTGGATGAGGCGTTTTCGGCACTTGATTATCAAACAAGGATTTCAATTGTAGATTATGTTTATAAGAAAATAAAGGAGCAATTCATAACCTGCCTTATGGTTACGCACGACATTCCAGAATCAATCAGTATGTCAGACCGCGTAATCGTACTTTCCAATAAACCAGGCACGATAAAGAAAGAGTTTGATATAAATTTTGAAATTGAGGATGATTCACCATTGGCAAGAAGAAATCATCCAAAGTTCAGCGGGTATTTTAATTTGATATGGAAAGAGCTTGGTATCAATGAAAAAAATCAGAGCGATGACTGACCGAGAACTATATTTAGCAAACCTAAAAAAAGAAAAAAGATTTGTCAGCATACATCGGGCAATCGTGCTATTGGTTATTATTGCAGTATGGGAGCTGCTTGCAAGATTTAATCTTATAGACAGCTTTATTATGAGCCAGCCCTCAAGAATAGCTGAAACCTTTGTCAATATGGTAAAAGAAAATTTGCTCTTGCATATTTATACGACCTGTTATGAAACTATCGTGGGTTTTGTGCTGGGAATTATCCTCGGTATCGCTTTTGCGATTTTGCTTTGGTGGTTTGAGACTTTCGCTAAAATTTGTGATCCCTATATCGTTGTTTTAAATGCTTTACCAAAAATCGCGCTGGGGCCAATCATCATTGTTTTAGTCGGAGCCGGAACCAAAGCAATCATTTTTATGGCTTTGGCGATTTCTTTAATTGTAACGATTTTGCAAATGTACAACGGCTTTAAAAACACGAATAAAGAAAAATGTAAAATGCTTCAATCTTTCGGCGCCAACAAGTTTCAGGTTTTAACTAAAATCGTGATTCCAAGCAATATCAGCACACTTTTCACCTCAATGAAAATTAATATCGGACTGTCTCTGGTAGGTGTTATTGCCGGCGAATTTCTCGTATCAAAGGCGGGGCTGGGTTATTTAATTGTCTATGGCGGTCAAGTATTCAGAATGGATCTGGTTATGACAAGCGTTTTCATTCTGGCTGTTGTAGCTTCGTTCATGTATATAGCGATTTTAGTGCTGGAAAAATGGGTTATTAAATATTTCAGTCATAATTAATAAGAGAGGATTTCTTTAATGAAAAAATTCATGAAAATCGTGTCAATTGTTTCTGTTCTTGCACTGATGGCTACCGTATTTACCGGCTGCCAAAAGAAAGGTGAAGTAACAACCCTGAAAGTCAGTGAGGTGACACACTCTGTTTTCTATGCACCGCAATATGTAGCAATCAATCGGGGCTTTTTTGAAGAAGAAGGAATTGAAATCGAACTAATTAATGGCGGCGGCGCAGATAAAGTTATGACAGCCGTACTATCGGGCGGCGTTGATATCGGCTTTGCAGGTCCCGAAGCCTCTATTTATGTTTATAACGAAGGTAAAGAAAACTACTGTCAAGTATTTGCACAGGTTACAAAACGCGACGGTTCTTTCTTAATCAGCAGGGAAAAATATGATGATTTTAAATGGGAGGACTTACAGGGCAAAGTGATTCTTCCGGGCAGAAAAGGCGGCGTTCCTTATATGACCTTACTTTATGTAATCAGCCAGAAAGGTCTTGAGCTTAACAAGGACGTTTTCTTTAACGACACTATACAATTTGATTTAATGGCAAGCTCCTTTACAAACGGAATCGGAGATTTTGTTACTGCATTCGAGCCGGTTGCCACCAGCATAGAAGAGTCCGGAAAAGGTTATATTGTAGCATCTGTCGGTGAAGAAAGCGGAGAAATCCCGTATACGGCATATTTTGCAACAAAAGATTACATAGAAAAAAATTCTGATTTGATTGAACGTTTTACAAGGGCTTTATATAAAGGCCAGCTCTGGGTAAGAGACCATACGGCAATTGAAATTGCACATGCAATTGCGCCTTCCTTCCCTGACACCGATATAGCAATTTTAGAAAAAGTCGCTGAAAGGTATAAAAATATTGATGCATGGTGCGATAATCCGGTATTAAAAGAAGCGTCCTTTGAAAAATTACAGACAGTTATGTCGGCAGCCGGAGAGCTGAAACAAAAAGCACCTTACGCATATGTAGTCAATAATACCTTTGCAGAAAAGGCAGTGAAATAGGGTAAGCCAAAAGAGCTTTACTGCCATCAAAAGACAGCGCCGCCCCCACCCAATTCCAATACTATAGGTATCGCCGGCACTACCGCTGCCACCTTCTCTTTCAAATGAATTAACACTCAAAATGTAAATTAATTTAAAGAGCTATACAGGCAAAATTGTATAGCTCTTTAAACTTACTCTGGTGTGCACCATTAAGAACAGCAAGCAAATTAATCACAGCGTAATGTGCTGCAAAGATTCCAACTATTATGATACAAAAAACAATAGCTACCCCTATAATAAAAAATGAAGGTGCCGCTGTTTTTAGATATTCGAATAATTTTGATCGTTCCGGAAAGCGGCCAAGGGTAACAACCTTTTCTACTATCGCATCCATAGTCATATTTAATTGATTTACGTATGCTCTTATAGTCTTTATTTGGATATCTTTGCTTGATAAACCTTCTGGGATACTTCAAGCTGCTTTTAGATGTGCGGACAATAAACCTGAGCTGTTCTAACCATGGATTGGCGGCAGGTACTTTAATTTCTATTCCAGTTCACACCCTGCTAACGATTATCACTTATGCACTGTCTCGTGATAACCGGACCGATTTTGCCATAGAGCGGCTGGTAGCCATACCCACAATTTTGAAACTTTTGTCCCCCGGCTTCAAATATAATAATTTTATATTTATACTAAAAAGAGAGCAGATTTGGAACTTTTGGAACACCTTTCGCTGCGCTGTTTCATTTACTCCCTTTTTCTTTTTGAAGCACTTTTTAAAGCTCAGTCCACCTTGACTATAGTGTCCATGCAGTCAGCACAAATGATGAAACATCCTTTTTAGCTCTGGCTGAAATGCGAAAGGTTCCTCCCAGTCATATGGGAAGAACCTGTTCGTTTAATATAAAACTTCATTAACCGTGTAGATAATATCTATAAAGCCAAAAGTTTTTCAAATAATCACTGTATCCATTATCGTTTTCAGTGATGATATCTGAGGCATTAAACGTCTCTTTTACATTGTCGCTATAGTAGTCAAACGGAATGGTATAACTATAACTCTTATCGCCCGAGTAGATGGTCAATTCCCCATCATCGATTTTGCTGATGTCTCCACCTGTGAATACTTTATCGGCATACTCGGTGCTTTGCGAATAGAACATGACAAAGTCCTTTGGTGGTGCGATGCTGGTATCCAGCATTGTGCATATTTTTTTATTATTCTTCACGTTATCGGACCAATATGTATTGAAATCCCAATTGTCTGGCGTATATGTGGTTTTTTCGATTTGTGCGGTATTAAAGCCGATCATTCCCTGCTGGGACGCAATGGCTGTAGTCGTGTCTTTTGCCGCTTGCTTGATGTCCTCAAAAGCATAGCAGTATTTTGAATTGTAGTACACGAAAGGATCCGTTGGTATCATGCCTTTTTGAGCTGCGATTGCATTGCCTTCGGCAGCGTTGGCCATCTGACAAAGCGTATTGGTCGTTGTAACAACTTGCTGATAAACGCAGCTGAGAATATGCGCGTTATCTTCTTCATTTGTCCCGCTCGTACGGCCAAGGCTAACATTGTAGTTCAAGATATCGGCATAGGTCTGCTCTATGCTGTTTTTAATTTCGTCTGTGCTGATGTCTCCATCTATATAGCTGCTGATCGTACTTTTGAGGTTGCTGATTATCGTTGCAACTTCTGGCATTTTGCTCTCAAAACAGTTAAATACGGATGCAGGCAGCTTTGTATTATCCAAGGTTGTATCTATTGGTTTCTGCTGAGTGGCTTTGTAAGTATAAGTAAGAACGCTTGTACTTTTCGATTCCGAAGAATACACATATTCGTCTTTCTTAACATTGGATCGAGTGGTAGTATCAGTTGAGCTGTCTGACGCTAAATTTGAGTTCTTTTGTGTTTTGCCTATAGAATTAAGTGCTCGAGACGCTGCTTATGCCATTACTTAAAGAAACCATGTCCAAAATAATTTCTCCTTTTATATCTCCAGTTCGTAAAAGAGTTTCTGCTTATGTGTGCCATAAACCTAAGCCTTGTCACAACGGCGGAAACCGGCAGCCCGCTTCCAGTAATGCAATCATCACTGGAATAACTATGGGATGTACCGGTGGCGGAAGTCGAGACATAAAAAGCATCGCTTATTTCAGATACAAATCTATGTCCGCCAATAGCTATTTGGATTCCTCCATTTAAGGATTTAATGCTGATAGTTGTTGAAGATGCGGCAGTAAACTTGCACCATTTCTCGTACTGATTTGGAACGAGTTGAACATTTATAAGGCGCAATCAGTACAGTTTAAAATGCTTCGGGAGATAAATATTTGCACTTATTCTGTTTTCCTATGTAGTAGTTATACCACTCGAGGAAATATATACAACATATTCTTCCATTTTCACTTAATTATATCATGTTTTTATAATTGTGTTGCGACAGATTCGCGGCAAAATTCTAATGAATACTATTGAGGCCAGTATTACCAACATTCTTTTAAAAATATAGTTATTTTAAGTAATGACTATTTCTGTCCGCCATATACAGCAAAATTATGATATTTCCAAACTACGTCTATATTATTAAATCCTATACTACTTAACCATTCCAGTTGATCATATAATTTGGCAGGTCTATCCTCTGCTTCATAATTAGGTATCCATTTATTTTCAATTTCTTCAATTGAAACATTTTTATTCATATACTCTGTCCATTTTTTCATTGAAATGTTTTGGTTATGGCTATTTGAACCCAAAACCACATCTGCATTATAAAATACCCCCATATCATTCAGAGACTTAAAAACCTTTTCATAAAATATTTTTTTATCTATATTATTGGCCAAGTGATGCAACGCCAATGATGACACTACTACATCATATTTTTTATCAAAAGTATAATCATTGAAATCACCTAAACAAAATGTAATATCATGAAATTCACTTAATTTGAATTTCGCTATATTTAGCATATTTTCCGCTATATCTAAACAAGTTATTTTTGCATTTGGAAACTTTTCTTTTATTTTTAATGATATTGTTCCTGTTCCACATCCCAAATCTATAACATTTATATCTTTATTATTTTCAAATGGTATTGTTGATATTAGCGCTTCGATCATTTCTTCATAGAAAGGAATAAGCTTAAGTATTAAGTTATCAAACTCTACTGCTTCTGTTTCAAAATGATTTTTAATTCTTTCTTTGCTATCTATGCTGTTCAAAATATTGCCTCCTTATAGATTAAATTCGGAATGGCGCAGTTAGCTGACAGCAAGTTTCATCTCTCGGCACAATCTGCTATCAGATTATAAACTGTACCGAGTAGTTAAGTCGTTGGACCTTCATAATGATTCCACCTCTTTTTCAAATTTTTCAATATAATACCGGAAAGTAAAGAACGTGTCTACATTTTTATATCTATTTCATTTGAAAGCACAAAGAGGCCCGCCGCAAATAGCGTCAAGCCTTTTTTGTATGGTTTGATATCGTTGAATTTTGTATTGATTAGCTCTTGGAGAGTTTTTATTAGCGCTTGGAGAACATCGAATGCCCTGTTTATCGGGGTTTATTCCCAACATTGTATCTTACGCGTCGCTTACGGAGAAGCATTGATATCAACATATTACATTTAAGCAAAGATAATTTAAAAGAGCATAACATGGAAATCGCATATTCAAAACACAGAGACTATTTACTTCCTGTTTTACTTGTGCCGGGGAAAAAGTCCTATTCTCTCGGTCGGCACAGAATTCTTCCAACCAAAATGAAGGTAGGTTTGTGATTTTCTATGATCTTCGGTATTCTTGCAACACCACGAAACTAAATTATACCTTTCCACATTGACTTGAATGGTAACGCGGGAAGGTGCTGTATGAATTGATAATATCCCTTAGTTCATTTTACTCCAACAAATACATACCAGCAGCTTTCTTCACTGCTCAATCCTCCATGAACACTTGGTAACTGCGGAAGCTTTACAGCTTGTGCATTGCGGAATCCAGCAGTCAAAATCTCATTAATATACATCTCCACTGGCGCTGACCTGAACCCCGAAAACTAAACCAATAGGAATGTTAGTCACGATATGCTATAATTTTTGAAAGGGACGTGATTAACATGAAAACGAGATTCACAGAAGAGCAAATTATCAAGATTTTGAAAG
>JAAYBD010000006.1 GCA_012719035.1 Clostridiales bacterium
ATACCGCGGGTCTTTATGCCAATAAGACAAAGATTTTCGGTGCCATGATTTTTCTCGATTATTTCGTGAGAAATCCTGACAAGTACACGCCTTATATCCTCTTCATTCATAATCTGAGCTTTAAATTTCATGCTTTACCTCCCCTGAACAAAATATGAAGATCATATTTTTCCCATAAAAAATCCCTGCCTGTACATACAGACAAGGTTATAACCCGGCTGATGATAAATATCAGTCGAGCTTACAATATCATACCTTGCCGGCATCACAGTACCGAATTTAAGGAGCCGCTGATATATTAGCTCAAAATAAACTAAAATTCAACTGTTTTTTTTATTTTAAGATAAAAACTTTCGGAATCTGTTTTAGAATGATCGAAATCAGCATAAAGCGATAGGCATTATAGCCTATCGCTTTATGCTGATTATGCTTACTTAACTGCAACCTGTTCGGCAAGTTCTTTAACTTCCTTATACTTTTTGAGGTCTGTATAAAGCTCTCCAAGATAGGGATTTCTCTTGGTTTTGACAACCTTGTAAATCATGTATGCGAATACTGCAATGTTGGATGCCAGAGCAATTGCGCTGACGATAGTGTATACTGTGGGGTTATAGCTTGAAACAACAGCGTATTTGCTGTGATCCTGGAATGCGGGGAATGTCTGGGCAAACATACACCAAAGAGCAAGTGTCTGTGCTCTGTGCTGGAGCCATGCGCCCTTGCCGACTGTAAATGCGCAGAGGGTCGGAGCAATGAGGAGGGCAAGTCCGCAGTACCAAGCGTGGTGGGGCAGGCAGTTGTATGTATATGCAAAGTTCCAAAGGTCATATGCTATGATCCAGAACCAAAGCATATCGGGCCAGAGCATGTCGCAGCTTCCGTCCTTTTTGGTTTTCTTCCTAATGCAGATTCCGAACCATCCGGTAATCGTTATGATGTTCAAGATTCCTGCAATGGCATTCATGTAGTTCCATGAACCGCCCATAAGGTAGTATTTAGTAGCCATTATACCTTCGGTGCCCTGCTCGGTAACTGTCTGTGCAAGACCAGCTGCCAAAGAATAAACAGAACCTACTTCAAAGTCGCGGGCACAGGCCTCGGCGATGTTGACAGCGAGGATGAGCGGTGCAAGACAGAGGAACCACTTTTTGTCGGCCAATCTCCATTTTGTGCCGTCTTTCTTAGTTCCGCCGACAAAGCGGATGCACCAGAAAATAATGCAGCCTGCGGTAGATGAATAGACCTTTGCAAGATGGAACCAGTCTTTATAGGCTTTTCCATCAAGAACTGTGAACCACATGACGGTGAGCACGATAGGCAAAACTACAAACGCAGCAAAGCCAACCCATTTGAACCTGCGGGTGAACTCGTTTGCGGCGAACAAAGCCGCGAATACAACGAGCCATGCGAGAATAGCGGTTACTATTGTTCCGCCGTTACTGTCAAAAACGAACATAATACTATCCCCTCTTATTTTTTTTGCCCTTTCTATCAGGCATTGTTATTTTATTATCCAACATGATTGTTATTCAATAGACAAATATGAAGAAGTGTCTAATAATCGGCTTGCTTTTATAAGTTAATTTTTTATATCATCAACAAAAGCTGCCACTGAACGGGGAATACTGCCGGATATCATAAGCAGAAGCTTTTTTAAAACTGTTTGGGGATCGTCTTCCATTCCTTCGTTGACCCAATCGATCATAAGTCCGTTGAACACATGCCTATAAAAATTGACGATGAAGGTCTTATCTTTTTCAGGCAGCTGTACACCCAGGTTTTCAACGCATTCGTCTACAACATCGCTTAGAAGTTTGCTGGAAAGACTTGAAAAGTATGCGTTTGCCTCCGGCCAATACGAGGAATTATAAATGTGCAAAATCATTTTTGAATTGTTTTGCAGATAGTTCATTGTTGCGAGAAATCCACCCTCCCATGTCTCAAAGGTTCTGTTCTGCGCGACATCTGCTGATAGTTCTTTGAATATAACGTACTTGAATATGCCCATTATGTCTGTAAAATAATAATAAAAAGTTTGCCTGTTCACACCGCAATGCTGACAGATATCTTTCACTGTAACTTTGTCGATTGAATTTTTGGTCAGCAATTCCTTAAATGAGCTTATAATGGCTTCTTTTGCACGCTGTTTCATATACATACCTTCCTCATAGCTTTTATACAGATTGGGGAATCTGCTTCAGCAAAAAGAAATAGGCTCGATGAGTCGGCAGATTTTTTCTATAATACTCTATTTAATACAAAGTACCATAAATATCAGCGGGAGTCAATAAAGCAAAAGCATCCAGAAATTTCGGAGAGAATGTTGAGCACAATGAAAAAAGAGCAGCCGGGGAAGGCTGCTCTTTGAGGCTTTTTTATCAGAAGTTAAATTCCTGCCCCCAGTCAAAGTTGCCGGACTGCTCATTGCATTTAGGCCAATGAGAGCACCAGTCGGGTACAGGCGGATTTTCTACCCTGTCGAGACTTGGAGTGTAGGGTTTGATATCGAGAACAGGGCTGCCATCGTTTGCATCGATATATGCAAGACCGATGACACCGTTTTCATAGTCAATATAGGTGACATAGGCAGAGGTGAGCGCGATAGGATTTGGGCGCTCGGGGGAGCGTGTTGCGAAAGTTCCAAGAATGGCAGGGCTTTTTTTGTACGGAGCTTTTTCGATTAGCTTTGACCTTGATTTTTCGTTGTCACAGCCGTCGAACCACCAAAGTATCTGGACATATCCAAAGCCTTCCAAACCTTCAAGCGCGGGGATGAACTCTTTTTTCAGCTCGATAACCGCTTCGTCGTCACTAACGGCAATCTTTCCGATTGGGTTGAGAACCAGTTTTTCCATAAATATCGCTCCTTAACGATTGATTTACGGTACCGTGCTCCCAATTATATAGATAGTTTTTTATACTTCAAGCCCCTTTTTCGATTCTGTTTCATTTTCATTCGATTTCTTCAAGAATCACTGCGCCTTTTGTCATCAACCAATGGAAAGAAAGGTACCAGCCTAAAATAAGAAGAGCCGTATAGAGCAGAATAAACAGCTCCGTATCAAGTCTGCCATATAGGAGCAGATAATACAGCGCAGCGGGGATAAGAGCGATTGCCGAGCTTATAAGCATTGTAAGCATAACGCTCAGACTTTGCTTGACCGCCTGAGTTTCGTTTGTCCATTTTAGATTGGGATGCTTCAGATTGCACATAAGACCGATGTTGGCTGAGAGCATCACATAAATTGAGGGGGTTAATATAAGAAAAAACAGCATTTCCAAGGGCGGGGAAAAGACATAGATCGAAGCGGCTGAGACTGAAAGAATTGCAGGAATAGTTATATACGTGTGAAGATGCAGTTTTGCTTTCAGCACATCCTGAGGCTTGACCGGTATAGATTTAATGATCCAAATTGTTTTGCCTTCAATTGATATTGAGGGTGCCGTAAAAAGTATTGTTGAGGCAAGGAGGCAAAGAGCAAAAATCAGCACCGCTGCAACAAGTCCCGAATCAAAGTTCATTTGCAGGATCAGTTTCAGAATATCACTCTTTTTTATAACAAGTGCAGCGGCTCCAACAAAGATGAAGATAACACCAAGACCGGCATTTAAAAGATATCCGGAAGATGAGAGCAAGTGCTTCATCTCTCGCCGAAACAGAGCTGAGGACTGCGAAGACATATGCATTGCCCGCTCTTCGTATTTTACCTTAGCTGAACCGCGGTTTGAGGTTGCAAGCCGGATAAATGTGGCAGAGAGAACATAATACATCAGAAGAAACGGTAAAATCATTATGACCAGAGATAAAATTAGGTGAACGATATTTGGTTCGGCTATGGCATTGCCCAACCAGAACAGGGGAGCAATAGAACCAAATGAGCCGGCTACCGCCTGACCGTTCATAACCAGTTTCTGTATATATATATTTGCCCGGCTAAAAAAGAAAAAATACAGCCCCAAAAAGATGAGAGAGAATAGGACAGTGATAAAAGTCTTCTTGCGGATTCTTCCGGTCAAAAGAGTGATCAGCCAGCCGAAAAGACCTGAAAGCGCCATGGAAAGGAAGGGAAGAGCAAGAAAAACAACAATAAATGAAATCAGCAAACCGGCATCAAAGGGCGCAGCCCTAAACCACATGACGATTGCAGGCAGGGCAACAAAAAGTTCAAAGGCAAAGTTTAAAATCATAAGCATGACCATGCGGCTGCCCAAAATGTATTTCGGGGGTATAGGCATGGATAAAAGAAGGTCATTGTCTTTTGCCTCATAAAGCTGGGTTTTTGCGGTGAATATGCTGCCTATGAACATAAGAGCAAAGGCGCTGAGTCCGAATAAGGTAAAATACAGCCAGCCGAGATTAGCCGGGTAAAATGCTTTTGCTAATTGGTCAAAGTACATACCAAACATACCCATAAATACAAAACAGGTGTAAAGTATCAAAGCCGCGATGGCAATGCTCTTTATTTTGGATTTACGATTGCCTGAGCGCGAGCTGCTGGTGAGCAATGCACCAAATGCGGTCATTCTTGTCTTGAGGAGAGCTTTAAACATTGCCGCCGCCCTCCAGTCCAAGGAAGACATCCTCGAGTGATTCTTTACCCCTCACCTCATCCATAGTTCCGGAAACCACCAGTCTGCCCTCTCTGATTATAGCAATCTTATCGCAGAGCTTTTCAGCCACCTCCAGAACGTGCGTCGAAAAGAAGATGGCACCGCCTTTGTTGCAATGCTCGCGCATAAGCTGTTTGAGGGAATGGGAAGCAACAGGGTCAAGGCCGACGAATGGCTCGTCCATAATTATAAGTGCGGGATCGTGGATAAAAGCCGAGATGATAGCCAGTTTTTGCTTCATGCCGTGGGAATAGGCGGAAATCGGCTGTGCAAGGTCGCTGGTGAGATCAATAAGGTCGGCATATTTTTTTATTCTTTCCGAACGCTCTTTGGCAGGAATCGCAAAAATATCCGCTATAAAATTGAGATAGGCTATACCTGAGAAAAATTCGTACATATCGGGGTTATCGGGGATATAGGCTATTTTCTTTTTACATTCAAGAGGATTGTCTTTTACTGAAATGCCGTCAATGAGGATTTCCCCCTCCTCAAAGCGGAGTATTCCGCAGCATGATTTGATCGTTGTGGTTTTGCCCGCACCGTTGTGTCCGATAAAACCATAAATTTCTCCCGGGGCGATGTGAAGTGTCAAATTGTCAACTGCCCGCTTTTTTCCGTATACTTTTGTAAGTCCTTTAATGTTAAGCATAATAACCTCACTTAAAATTTAATACAGTGTTTGCTTGCAGATATGGTGACTGATTTTAGTCATTATCATAGCCGCGGAGAGGCGTTATGATATATGGATTTAAATTAGATATAATGACTTATTTTAGTCATTATATCATAGCCGCAAAGCGGCGTTATGATATATGAATTTAATCAAATATAATGACTGTTCTAAGTCATTATATCATAAATTAAAAATTTTCAATAAGCTATTAAATTATATTTTGGCGGAAAAAATTCGTAAATTCAATATTGCGAGTTATCGGTTTTTATTTACATAAATTATGCTCGGATACCTATAATCAAAAAGTTATAAACATTCTCAACAGAGTTTTCAACAGCCATAAAGCCTTAATTGAGAATAAGTAGGCAAATAATTCCCAATATTTAACAAACCCTGAAGTTTAGTAATGACTTTTGATAAATATTAAATATAGTTTACATAATATCTTTTCGCCTATAAGAAATATTGAAAATTAAATTTGAGAAATTGCAGAAATATTTTTTTAATGGGCAGCAATAAAAATTCTTGTGAAATTTAAAACGGAGATATTTTTTAAAACATAAACTGTAAGAAAATATTTTTATGCGGAGAACATTATAGGTATCTTGATACTAAAAATCACTGCTTATCAACAATTGAAATACGTGGAAAATATAGGTGCAAATATGAACAGATTAATATGAATATTAGAATATTTCTCCTTGCAAATATCAATCTGCTGCGCTATAATATTAAGGATAGTTAAACGCGGACATATGTGCGCGAATGACGGACAATACTCAAATCACAGGTAAATATACCTGCGGAAAATATTTGGATATCATCATGCTCTGCGTACTTCTTGCAGCGTGAAACTCCCGTTTTGACCGGCAATACTTGGGTCTCCACTGCCGTTTTCAATGACGCAGGCTCAGCCGATTTCCTAAGAATAGTAAAGCCCTCCGAAATGTCAAATATACCGGTACTTTGGATTTCGTATCTATTTGGAAAGCATAAAACTCTTCTCTAATCACTTGTACATAAGTGGTTATGGCGGGGGCAAGGTCCCCCGCCATGCCCATTTTACTGTTTTTTAAATATGCATAATTGGGCTGCCTCAAAAAGAACGATCATTCGATGCACCCTTTCGAGACAGCCTGAATCTGAAGGGGTTCTTCAACAGAGAGCATGTCACGATTTTTTCCTAATAATTTCTTATATTTTGTACGGCATTTCGGTCGGGAATCCAATAAGCACTGATTGCTATAGGATATACTGCGGCTTAGATATAGGAACGATCTGAACGAAACGGCATACATATCAGGGTGTTTCACGTTGCCGGGGAGACACCCTGCGTTTATATTGGCATAGATCAGAAATAGATAAAGGTGGTGAACATACAATAATAAACGGTACTCCGTTTGTTATTATTGGCGATAAATATGGGTAATACGGAATTTGACAGGGAACTGTTTTTAACTGATGCTTACGCAGTTAAAACTACAGGTATAAAAATAGAAGAATGCAATGAAGATTATGCAAGATGCAGCATGGAAATTGATGACCGGCATTTTAATATGTATGGAAATGTAATGGGCGGAGCAATCTTTACGCTTGCAGACTACACCTTTGGGATTACGGCAAATACGGGAAAGCCGGAAACCGTATCTCTTACGAGTACTATAAATTTCATGAGAGGAACAAGGGGCCCGGTACTGTATGCGGAGGCAAGATGCGTAAAAAGCGGGAAAAATATTTGTTTTTATGAAGTTACTATTACAGATGATGAAAACAACATAATAGCAGTGGCACAGGCTAACGGCTTTGTTAAGCAGACTGCAAAATATAAATAAAACAGGGACGATTATAAAAATCTCCCTGTTTTAGGCAGCCCTAAAGACGGACACCGAAATAGCTTATAACTTGTGATTCACCAATAACTTTAATACCGTTTTCCATGAGAAGTGCCGCTGTAACACCGTCCCCTTCGGTCAATATCCCTTTGAAGCTGCCATCGTATACGGTTCCGCAGCCGCAGGAGGGACTTCTTTCTTTCAGAACGGCAAGCTTGCAGTTAAATAGCTTCGCAAGCTTGAGCGTTTCTTCTGCGCCTTTTTTATAATTATCCGTGACGTCCTCACGATTAATACTTATGACATTTCCATCGATTATCTCCGCAGGAAGTCTTGGGATGCCTAATCCGCCCAATATTTCCGGACAAACGGGTATAAGGTGATGCGAATTTGACAGCTTCTGGACAGACTCATGCGAAATTCCCGTCCCATTGTACCTGCAATTGACACCTAATAGGCATGCGCTGACAAGGATATTCATTCTAAGTATTCCCCCCACCTTCCCTGTGGCACTGCAGTATGATTATGTTATAATACCATTCTATAACTAAAACATCTTATTTTCAAACAATATTTGCTAAAATTTTATCATTTTGGCATTTTTATTATGCGATATTCAAAAATATAATTTATTTATTGACAATTCTTAATATCTTAAGTAAGTATAAGGAGAGCAAAAAGGTATTTTGCTATTTATTATATAAGGATGTTCACTATGAAAAAGAGCATTATAATCTTTGCGCTGCTTTTGGTCTTTATCCATATCACCACAGCTTCGCGTGAATTGTTTTTGACCGAGGCATTTGGCCCAGCCGGTATAGCTCCAGACCACCCTGCAGGCCATTCGGTATCAAACACCGTTTATCTTGAAGAGAGGGCTGCATATGGAAGAGAAGCATCCGCAGCGCCGAGTGTTTATACGGGCAAAAATGTATCGGAGAAAACTTCATTTACAGATACTTCCAACAGACAAAGATTAAAAAACATATATAACAATTATGACAAGCATACGTTTGAATATTTTCTGTTCAAATTAAATTATTATTTGATAGAGCTGGCAATTGTTCTTGTCATATTAGGTATTCTTGCCGCGTATATTGCCAGGCTGAGAAGAAAGCACAGAGTTTCGATAAAATCCAACGAGCTTAGGCTTCACAATATAACAAACAACATAAACGGCGGAGTTCTTGTCCTTCTTCCGCAAAAGGGAAATAGAATAACCTTTGTCAATGATGGTTATTTGAAAATGCTTCAATATTCAAGAGAAGAGTTTAACAGTACAAAAGAGAGCGAATATCTTTCTTTTGTCCACCCCGATGATATTGAGGAGCTGCATAAGCTTATAAAGCACAGGAAAAAGGAATGCGGAAAAAGCAACAGCTTTTCTGCTCAGCTTCGGCTCAAACGCAAGGATGGAAAATATGTGCCGACTATTTTTAACGGGTCACTTATTAGAAACGAGCAGGGAGAAGATGAGCTGTACTGTGTCGTAATGGACATATCCAGAGAACACTCCATAATGGAAAGGCTTGAATTCGAGCAGGAACGCTACAGGACACTGCTTGAAAAGTCTGATGAAATACTTTACGAAGTCAATTTTGAAGAACAGACTATATCAACTTCCAATAAGTTCAAAGATAAGTTCGGCTGGACTCTGCCCGAAAAATACTGGGGAGCGGAAATCCCTGATTTGCTGCATATCCATGAGGATGACAGGGACGAATTTGCGGAGATGCTGAAAAAGATAAACGAGGACATAATTGACGGTGAATGCATTGTCCGGGTATACAAAAGCGATTTTACCGCGCTTTGGTGCAAAATCTTTTTCCACGTCATGAAAAAGAATGGAAAGAGGATATGGCTCATCGGAAAGCTGACCGACATTGACGGGGAAATGAGAGAAAAGCAGGCGTTGCTCCACAAGGCTCAGACAGACGCTATGACCGGTCTTTACAACAAGGAATCCTTTAAGACACTGTGTAAAGAATTTTTTGCCTCATCTCCAAATGCCAATTGTGCCCTTATATTTTTTGATCTCGATAATTTTAAAGATATCAATGACAATCTTGGGCATGCCATGGGAGACAAGGCGCTAAAAAATATTTCCGAAAGGCTTCAGCGCATATTTTCTCCCGGCGATATTCTGGGGCGTTTTGGAGGGGATGAATTCTGTGTCCTTGTAAAAAGCGTTTACCCGGGAAAGCTTGAGCCGATACTAAACCGTATGGTTGGAGATCTGAAAGGGGAGTACAAGAACGAATACCATACGGTCTCAATCACTGCAAGCATAGGGGCGGTTTGCAGCTATGAGCATGGAAACGACCTTGAAAAGCTTCTGGAATATGCCGATAGAGCCTTATATTGTGCTAAAGAAAACGGCAAGGACGGCTATGTCCTGTATTATGACGGACTTTGCCTGAACGGGTATACGGGAAGATGAAATTAAGCTGCGGATATAAAAGGCAGCTGTGATAGCCGCTGAGGTTATAAAAATATGGTAGACACGAAAGTGCTGCCATTTTTTGGATATGGTACTAAATTGGGTGGGAAACTGCCGCGTAAGTATACATTTTACGGTCAAGAAAATGGGATCCGGTAAAAAGGCTGCGGAAAAAATAGCGCGGGAAAACAAAATAACGCATAAACAGATACACAAGCTGACAGGTCTGTATCCGGCAGCTTTGTAAGCTAAAAGGTTTGCCGCCAGTTCAATTCTTCATTGAACTGGCGGCTTAAATAAATTTTATGTCTGTTAACTTAGATGCTTCAAAACTGCTCCGCGCCCTTTTTGGAGTTTACTGCAGTTTCCCGGCAAGTTCGATAGCCTGCGAAACAGCATCTGAGATTTTACCGAGCTGTGATGAGTCACCTATGTTAAATACATTGAAGCCATCTGATTTCAGAGCTTCATATAATTCGCTGTTAGGGGTTGCCCCTGCGGAAATTATAATGGTATCGCACGGAATGCTGACCTTAATGAGCTTGTCGGGTTCAGAAATTCCCGTTTCGCGCTCCCTTGCTTTCTGCTCCCGAGTTTTTTGCTCAACAGCTTCGATTTCGATGCTGTTATCAGTGACTCCAAGAATTTTTGCAAAGGGATATTGCTTTACGCCAAAACGATTAAGCTCTTTCATCAGCGGCCATGCAGTTCCCGGCTCAAAGCCTGTGCCGATTTTCACCATATCGACGATGGCGATGTTCCTGCGCGTTTTGTCAATCATGCCGAGCACTTTTTCAGTATCCTCTGAGTGTTGGGAGAGCATGAAATATACTTCTTCGGGAGAGAGCGCCGCTTCATACGCGAGATAATCAGCACATTCGCAGCCGACCGCTCCTCCGCCGATAAGGACAACATTTTTGCCCGCAATAACCTTGCCGCTGAAAATGTCATTCGCGGTATAAACGGGAATGCTGCTATTTCCGGGGATATTGACCGCTTTGGGCGTGTTGCCAAGGGCGGTGACTATTATATCGAAACCGGCAGACTTTATACCTTCTAATGAAGCATCCTTGTTCAGTGTCAGGTTTATGTTCAGCTTTTCGAGCATTGCAGAATAATAGGAAACGATATTGCAAAACTCATTCTTTGAATGTATAGCCGATGCAAGCAGAACCTGTCCGCCGATATGGTCTGATTTTTCCCATATAGTGACATCGTGTCCGATTTGCGCTGCCTGAATAGCAAACTCGCAGCCGGCTACCCCCGCGCCCAGAACGAGTATTTTCTTAGGCTCATTTGTTTTGCGTTCCTTGATTTCGTATTCGCGGCCTGCAAAACCGTTAACAAGACATTCAACAGGCTGAGCGAAGAATGTTTTTGCAAGGCAGCCTTGATTGCATGCAACACAGCGACGAATGGTATTGGCCTCGCCGTTTTCGGCTTTCATGGGCCAATCGGGATCGGAAATCAGCGGACGTCCGATGCTTACAAGGTCAGCCTCGCCGACAGCAAGCACCTTTTCGGCAACTGCGGGATCGTTTATGCGGTTGCTCGCCGCAACGGGGATGCTTACAGCGTCTTTTATCGCGGCTGCAAGATATGTAAAGCCGCCGCGCGGAAGATCGCCCGTAAGCTGGGGTATTACCGTTTCGTGCCAGCCGCCCGTGACATTTATCATATCTGCGCCGGCATGTTCCATGAGCTTTGCGAACATGACGGCTTCGATGTTTGTATTTGAACCGGGAACAAAATCATTGCCTGCTATGCGGATGCAGATGGGGAAGTCATCACCGACCGCTTTGCGTATTGCCGCAATGACCTCAAGCGGGAAACGGGTACGGTTTTCCCATGATCCGCCGTATTCGTCGGTTCGCAAATTTGTTCTTGGAGATAGGAACTGACATATGAGATAACCTGCGGAAGCCGAGATTTCGACAATATCAAAGCCTGCTTTTTTCGCTCTTAATGCAGCTTCCGCCCATTTTGAGATGATTTCTTTCATCTCATCCTTTGTCATTTCCTTGGGCATTTCTTTTGTGAATCTGCTGAAAACAGCAGAGGGCGCCAAGGCGTCCCTGCCCTCGTTTGCAATGGAATGAGCATAGGCGCCCGCGTGGTAAAGCTGAACGCCGACCTTTGCGCCGCGCTTGTGCATACCGTCTGTAAATTTCCTGTAGCCCGGGATGAAGTCGTCGGTCTGGAGGCTCATCATGCCGGGCGAGCCGCCGTATTCATCGAAACGGCAGCCGCCGACGAAGATAAGTCCCGCGCCGCCTTCCGCGCGCCGCCAATAAAACTCGTTGAAGCGCTCGTTTGCATAGCCGTCCATATTATACATCAGGTGGATGGCGGGCATGATTATGCGGTTTTTAAGCTCAAGATTACGAATTTTTATCGGCTGGAACAGTCTCTCGTATGGCATGAGTCCTCCTTATTTGTTCCACTCGCGGATCTTAGCGGCGAGCCAGTCAGTCCATTCCTTTATTCCTTCACCTGTTAGTGCGGAAATTTCAAATATAGCGATATCAGGATTGAGCTTTTTTACGCGCTCTTTTACAGCATCGGAGTCAAAGTTGAAATATGGCTTTACGTCGATCTTGTTGATGAGAAGAGCGTCAACCTTAGAGAACATAAGCGGGTATTTGAGGGGCTTGTCATCGCCTTCGGGAACGCTGAGAAGCATGACACTGAAAGAAGCGCCGGTATCAAATTCGGCAGGGCAGACCAGATTACCGACGTTTTCAAGAATAACAAAGTCAAGGTCTTCTGTTCCGAATTCAGTCATGCCGCTTTCGGTCATGCCGGCGTCAAGGTGGCACATTCCGCCGGTATGAAGCTGGATCGCCTTTGTTCCCGTTGCCGCGATGGTTTCAGCATCGACTGCCGAGTCGATATCCGCCTCCATTACGCCTATTTTGAATTGATCTTTAAGAGCTTCGATAGTGCGTAAAACTGTCGTCGTTTTGCCTGAACCGGGAGAAGACATGAGATTCATAAGGCAGGTCTTCTCCTTTTTAAGCTTTTCTCTTAGCTTGTCTGCCATCAGGTCATTATTTTCATAAACGCTCTTTTTAATTTCAAACACTCTTACTTTGTCCATGTTCAATTTCCTTTCTGATTACATATTGAATTTTATAGATGAAGAAGTTCGGTATTTAGATAAAGTCAGTTCATACCAAATTCCTGCATTCGCCTGTAAAACGTGCTCCTTGAAAGACCCAGATATTCCGCCGCCTTCGTTTTGTTGTTGCGGCATTTCCTCAGAGCCATTTCAAATTTTTCCCTTTCATCCATGCCGTAGATATCAAATGGAAGACTTACAGCGTTTCTTTCCTCCGGGAATGTTTCCATGAAATAATCGCCCAGATAATTTTGTATTTCCTTTTCACCTATAAGCGTTTCCTCGTGAGTGCTTATAATTCCCTCCAAAAGGTTTTGAAGCTCGCGGATGTTGCCCGGCCACGAGTATTTACCCAGAAACTCAAGTGCACCCTTTGAAAGGCGGATATCAGGTTTTCCCATTCGCGCGCAGAGCTTTTTGATAAAGTATTCCGCAAAAAGGAATACATCGCCGCCCCGGTTTTTGAGAGGCGGAATATTTATTCTTATTATGCTTAAACGATAGAACAAGTCCTCGCGGAACAGCTTTTGTTCGATAAGCTCCTTGAGATTTTTGTTAGTTGCAGCTATAATGCGTACATCTACCTCTATAAGATTGTTGCCGCCGACCTTTCGGAAGTTTTTTTCCTCCAAAACGCGGAGAAGTACCGACTGCACTTCCATAGGCATATCGCCGATTTCATCCAAAAACAGGGTGCCGTGATTTGCAAGCTCAAACTTTCCTATAGAGCCTTCTCTTTTTGCACCTGTAAATGCGCCGCTCTCATATCCGAAAAGCTCGCTTGCTATAAGCTCCTTGGAAAACGCGGCACAGTTTATTGCCACAAAAGGCTTGTGGCTGCGCTTGCTGTTATTGTGTATGGCCTGAGCAAAAACATCCTTGCCGACCCCGCTTTCACCCTGGATGAGTA
The DNA here is from genome assembly GCA_012719035.1 of Clostridiales bacterium. Taxonomy (GTDB): domain Bacteria; phylum Bacillota; class Clostridia; order Oscillospirales; family Oscillospiraceae; genus UBA2658. The sequence continues at coordinate 13,588 of JAAYBD010000006.1, forward strand.
TGTTGCTGTCGGACTGCGCCGCTATCTTGCTGCGTTTTATGGTTTCAAGCATAAGCTCGTTTTCGCCTATGATATCGTTGAATGTGTAGCGGGCGTTATTGTTAGCATGCTTTGCCGTCATCCTGTTTATCCTGCCGTTAGAATTGAAAGAAATCGTTATTCCGTCAGGGTGGAATTTGTTTTGCTTGTAGGTTGCGGTAGTCATATTGACATATACCCTACCGCTGCTTACAGAAAGGGGGATGGTCTTGTCGCTAATGCATTTTTTGTTATTAAGTATGTTCCAGAATTCTCTGTTGTCGGGGAGCGGGAGAATGATTTCCTCAAGGGTCAGATGATATGTGTCGGGCTTTTTGATGCCAAGGATTTTGAAAACTTGATCATTTATAAGGACAACCTCGTTTCTTCCCTTGTTCTGCCTTAAAAAGATTGAGCCTGATTCCTCGTCGACGCTTGTAAACATATCGATGCATTGGAACAAAAATATATCCAGCTCAATTGTCCTCGCAACTGTCGTAGCTACCGACAGCAGATATTGATCGCTCCTTTCAAGCGGAACGGCAAGAATGATACTGCCGTATATTTCGTTTTCGTTGACACAGATAGGCGCAAAATAATATGAGCCTTCAACAAGAAAACGGGAATAGTTAAATGAACCGAGCAGCTCTACGGCGCGTCTGTTCTGCATGCCCAGAGAAAAGGGATTTGTACCGATGCTTTCCTCAGACCATTTTGTGCCGCTTTTTATGCCGCATTGGCTGAGCCAGTCCTCTCCGTTCGGGCTGCCGTAGATACGGAGCAATACGCCGTCCTTACTGAAGAGGAGGACGCGAAGGTCATCGTCCGGGCTGTTTTCAATAAGGTGATTGATTGCCCAGTCTGAGCAGATCATAAGCCGCTTAAAAACCTTTTTTGTCCTTTCAAGCTCACTTTGAGTAAGCTCCTTAGGCAAGGCTCTCTCATAATCAATATTTTTAGTGTTGCTTCGCTTCCATGAATTCGACACATATTCGTTCGGATAATCAACGCAGTTCTCTCCTCCATGCAAACTTACCCAATTTTCAATGTTTCTTTGTTTCTGCATGAAAAAAAGTGCTCCTTTCGTAGAATATCATGGCATAAAAAATAAAAGACTGAACGAATTGTTCAATTGTGACACAAAGTCAGCAAAGCTTAAATCATATTGTGTCAAAATATTGTATCATAAATTCATTTGTGATACAAGCACACATTTTGTTAAAAATAAGATAATCCATATTCTGCCTTGACGCGCGGAGATGCTTGTTATATTCTTATACAGTATACGGTTATTTGGAAATTTCTTTTATTGTCAGGAGAGGTCAATGAAAATCGTAATTTTAGAAGGATATGCCGTAAACCCGGGGGATATATCGTGGGACAGCATCAAACAATTTGGCGATGTTACGGTATACGACTATACTCCGCCCGATTTGGTGTTTGAAAGAATACGCGATGCCGAGGCAGTCCTGCTGAATAAAATCGAATTCACAGCCGAGCTTATGGACAAATGCGAAAAACTTAAATACATCGGAGAGCTTGCAACAGGATATAACAATATTGATATAAAAGCCGCAAGTGAGCGCGGAATAACGGTTTGCAATATTCCGGCATACAGCACTCCATCGGTTGTCCAGCATACCTTTGCCCTGCTTTTGGAGCTTTGTATGCACACAGGACTTCACAGCAACGGAGTAATGAGCGGGAAGTGGAGTGCAAACCGCGATTTTTGCTATTGGGAAACACCGCTTATGGAGCTTTCGGGCAAAACAATGGGCATAATAGGCTTTGGGCAAATTGGAAAAGGCGTTGCAAAAACTGCTGCCTGTTTCGGAATGAATGTCCTTGCCTGCGCTGCGCATCCAAGAACCGAGTCCGGGATAGACGGAGTTTGCATGTCAAATCTTGACGAGATACTGTATAAAGCCGATGTTCTCAGCCTTCATTGCCCCTTAAATGCTGAGAACAAAGGGCTTATCAATAGGGAAACCATTTCTAAAATGCGTGATGGAGCTATCATAATCAATACTGCTCGAGGCGGACTTGTTGTTGAGCAGGATATTGCCGACGCGCTGAAAAGCGGCAAGCTAAAAGGCTTTGCTGCGGATGTGCTTGCGCAGGAACCGCCGGTAAACGGAAGCCCGCTTTTCAATGCGCCGAACTGCATCATAACGCCGCACATTGCATGGGCGCCCATAGAAAGCCGCATGAGGCTTATAAATATCGCGACTGAAAATATCCGTGCATTTATTGACGGAAATCCGAAAAATAAAGTAAATCATTAAACGGAGGAACAAAAAATGCCACTCACTCAAGAGCGTACGGCAGAGCTGAACGGGCTTTGCCGTAAATTCCGTGTTGATGTGCTGAAAGCCATCCATGGAATACAATCCGGACATCCCGGAGGATCATTGTCGGTATGTGAAATACTCACACTTCTTTATCAGGAAATCATGAATATTGACGCTGAAAAAGCAGATGACCCCGATCGTGACCGTCTGGTTCTGTGCAAAGGCCATGCAGCACCTATGCTCTATAGAAACCTGATAGAAAAAGGTTTTCTGCCGGCTGACAGCATGTCGACGCTTCGCCGTATCGACAGTATTCTTCAGGGACATCCCTCAAACCACACTCCCGGAGTTGAGATGCCCTCGGGTCCGCTTGGCATCGGGCTGTCGGCAGCTCAGGGTATGGCGATAGGACTCAAGCTCAATAACAGTCCTGCAAGAGTATATGCAGTCATGGGCGACGGAGAGCTGGACGAAGGCGCCGTCTGGGAAGCCGCTATGTCCGCTCCGAAGTTTAAGCTCGATAATCTTACGGCTATAGTCGATTATAACAAGGTTCAGCTTGACGGTACAACGGAAGAAATAATGCCTATCCGCGATATTGAGGGAAAGTGGCGTGCCTTCGGCTGGAATGTTATCCGCTGTGACGGACATGATTTATCGGCACTTTATGATGCTTTTGAAGCAGCAAGGAATTATACGGAAGGTCCCAGTGTGATTATTGCAGATACACTTAAAGGCAAGGGCGTATCCTTTATGGAAGGCAAGGCGGCATGGCACGGAAAGCCTGTCTCCGATGAGGATCTTGCAAAGGCATTGGCAGAACTCGGAGGTGAGAACTGATGGCAAAGGCAATAAGAGAAGTTTACGGCTCCGTTTTGGCGGAACTTGGCGAAAAGAATAAGGATATTGTTGTGCTTGATGCCGATTTGTCCGGCTCTACAAAAAGCGGCGTATTCGGAAAGGCTCACCCGGAGAGATTTTTCAATATGGGTATTGCGGAGAGCAATATGGTCGCTACTGCCGCAGGGCTTGCAACAACGGGAAAAATCCCATTTGTAAACACTTTTACGGCATTTCTGACAACTTTGGGTCTTATTTCCACCCGCGCTCAGGTATGTTACGGAAACCTCAATGTGAAATTCGGCGGTGCTTACTGCGGAATGTCGGATGCATTTGACGGAAGTACACATCACGCAACAGAGGATATCGCGGTTATGCGAAGCCTTCCGAATATGACTGTAATTGTACCTTCAGACGCTAACAGTACGCGTTGGGCTACAGAGTATTCAGCTCAGCATAAAGGTCCCGTTTATCTTCGCCTGTCACGTGATGTTTATCCCGATCTTTATTCAGAGGACACAAAATTTGAATGCGGAAAGGGAGCAATAGTCCGCGACGGAACAGATGTGACGGTGATTGCCTGCGGACTTCTTGTCCACAAGGCGATGGAGGCGGCGGAAATTTTTGCCCAAAAGGGGATATCTGTACGTGTTGTCGATATGTACAGCATTAAGCCTATCGATAAGGAATTGATTCTTAGATGTGCTTCGGAGACAGGCGCTATCGTGACCGCGGAAGAGCACAATATCTTCGGCGGACTTGGAGGGGCGGTTTCCGAGGTGCTTGCATGGGGCGGAGCCGGAGTCCCGACAGAGTTTGTCGGTATACAGGATACGTTTACTGAGAGCGGTCCTTATGCTCAGCTTCTTGCAAAATATGGCGTAGATTCAAACGGAGTTGCGGCTGGAATAGACAAAGTACTGGCAAGGAAGAAGTAAAAATATAGAAAAAAGGACGGTGTTCTTCTAAAATTATACCGTCCTTTTTCTCTAAAAAATAAATGACTTAAAAACTTGAAAAATGTAGATATTAAGTATTGACACGGAGTTACTTGTTTAGTATAATAGCACTTGCCTGTTCGACAGAAACAGTTATGGCGGCGTAGCTCAGTTGGCTAGAGCATTCGGTTCATACCCGGAGTGTCACTGGTTCAAATCCAGTCGCCGCTACCAAAATGGGAGTGCAAAAGTGCTCCCAGAATATGGCCCGTTGGTCAAGTGGTTAAGACACCGCCCTTTCACGGCGGTAACATGGGTTCGAATCCCGTACGGGTCACCACAGTTTTTGGGAGCAGTAGCTCCCTTTAACTTTTTTTGGAGGCTTAGCTCAGCTGGTTAGAGCGCATGCTTCACACGCGAAGCAAAGCTGAAATAAGTTTAGACAGTAATTAAAGCCATTGAAAACACTAGTGTTTTCAATGGCTTTTTGTTTTTTATTAGAGCGCCTTTGTTCTTATCAAAAAAACAATAAGAAAGAGGTGCAATTCATGGGTAAAATTAAAATGAGTAAGGAAATGACCTGAACCCCGAAAACTAAACCAATAGGAATGTTAGTCACGATATGCTATAATTTTTGAAAGGGACGTGATTAACATGAAAACGAGATTCACAGAAGAGCAAATTATCAAGATTTTGAAAGA
>JAAYBD010000007.1 GCA_012719035.1 Clostridiales bacterium
TATTTCAATCCACGCCCCCTGTGAGGGGAGCGACCTGTAATCTGCAATGATCGACCCAATGTATCTTGATTTCAATCCACGCCCCCTGTGAGGGGAGCGACTTGTTTCAGCTTGTGCAAGATAATCCCGGGGACATATTTCAATCCACGCCCCCTGTGAGGGGAGCGACGGCGGCGTAGGTGTAGCACGGAAGCTCCACACGATTTCAATCCACGCCCCCTGTGAGGGGAGCGACCCCAGTGTAGTGCCCATATACGCCCTGTATAATCCATTTCAATCCACGCCCCCTGTGAGGGGAGCGACGGTCCAAATCCAAAGCGGATAGCTCCAGTTCCTTATTTCAATCCACGCCCCCTGTGAGGGGAGCGACTTGGCGCGGCTGTCGGCGGAATCGCAATCGCTACAGATTTCAATCCACGCCCCCTGTGAGGGGAGCGACGACTTGCCACTCATTAAAACGACTGACAAAAAAAATTTCAATCCACGCCCCCTGTGAGGGGAGCGACTTTGACGGAATCAAAGTCCGTAAGCTTGATAGGTATTTCAATCCACGCCCCCTGTGAGGGGAGCGACCTGGGTGAGCTTTACGCTAACAAAGCCCATCCAAAATTTCAATCCACGCCCCCTGTGAGGGGAGCGACCCGGTTTGCCGTCAGTTTTTCGGCGATGACAGTGCATTTCAATCCACGCCCCCTGTGAGGGGAGCGACGCCGGAAAACGATAAGGCCACCGACGCAGGATATATTTCAATCCACGCCCCCTGTGAGGGGAGCGACTTGGCGACCATCTGGACGCTGCCGCCGACCTGATTATTTCAATCCACGCCCCCTGTGAGGGGAGCGACTTGCGCTCTGCGGGCGTTTTTGGATATTCTATCGTATTTCAATCCACGCCCCCTGTGAGGGGAGCGACCTTTGGCTGTGACAACTTCGTATGCGCCCTCCATATTTCAATCCACGCCCCCTGTGAGGGGAGCGACTGCAAATATGCACAATTCGACTGTTGGCATACTTGCAATTTGCATAATTATTGGTTCAGAAAGCCTTTGCGATTAAAGATAATATTATTTTATGCTATTAAAACACGGGTTTTTGAGGTGCGAAGCTCCTGCTATCATTATGATTGCTTGTACTTCGCACTATACCATAAGGACTCCCTCAGGCTCATAACTTTCTTTTACTCCAAAATGTTCAATTTTAGTATTATAGCTGTTTCCAAGATAATAAAATCTCAGGCTGTCTTTCTCCTTGTCCATAATACTGCACAATTCATGCTTTAACACTCGCGACTGTGCGGCATCCAATAGACATTCAAATACACTGTTTTGTACACGCTGACCGTAGTTAATACATTTTTTGGAGATTTGCCTAAGCCTTCTTCGGCCTGCCGCGTCCTCAGTATTAACATCATAGGTTATTAAAACAAGCATATTACACCTACTTCCATAAAAACGGGGGATAAGCGTCCAAATCATCCCGCAGATACCGTGCCAGCAATAAGGCCTGTAAATAGGGGACAAGTCCCCATGGCATCTTTTCTTTGAGGTAAGGATGTGTTATTGTATCGCGTTTCCGTTCCTGCCAAGCTCTAATAACCTTTTTTCTTCCCTCATCGGTCATAATTACGGCAGTGTTTTCTCTTTCTTCAAAATCATCACTTTTAATTATCCGATTATTGATAAGCGTAAGAACAAAGCGGTCTGCGATACATGGACGAAACTCCTCCATCAAATCAAGCGCAAGTGAATTTCTTCCCGGACGGTCACGATGCATATAACCGACATAAGAGTCAAGCCCGGCGGATTCAAGTGCAGAGGAGCAGTCATTTGCGAGAAGTGCGTATGTAAACGAAAGCATGGCATTTACATTATCGAGCGGAGGTCTTCGGTTTCGACCATGAAAGAAAAACTCATCCTTATTATTAAGGATCATGTCATCAAAGACCGAGAAGTATATTGCCGCTGATTCCCCTTCTAATCCGCGCAGTTCATCAAGACTTGCCGCACTTCGAATATTAATCAAGGCGTTTTGCAAAAGCTCCGAAGCGTTTTTAAGCTTAGCCTCATCAACCCGCATTGCATGATCCCTTATTGTGCGTTCTATGCTCCAACGGCAATTATAGACCTTGCCGAATACCATGTTTCTGGCAATCAGACAACTTGCATGCAGGTCATCAGCAGCACGATATTGTGTTCTTCTAAGCATAACATTTCCGCTGGATTCACCGACCGTTCTTGCGAGAAAACGTCCGTTTGGTGAACAAAAACAAAGGTTAACGCCGCGCTTTGCACAAGCTCCCATAAGTGAAGGGCTGGCTCCCGCATAGCTAAAAGAAATTATACCTTCAAGAGTGTGCAGGGGAAAGCGGGAAACTTCATTCTCGCCACGGCGCACAACAACATTTTCACCGTCTAATGTCAGATAGGCATCTTCAGACATGATGAAAAGAGTATTGAGAAGTTTTCTCATATGTTTTCCTCCAGATATTGTTTAACCGAACGGCTTTTCATGAGAACGGGCAAACATAGTTCTTTTAATGAACATGCATTGCAGGATTTTGAAGGTTTTACTTTCGGAGTATAGCTACGCTTATAAAGTTCGTGCATTTCGGAAAGCGCCTGTTTTACCTCCTGCCTAAGTTCGGGCGTGAATTCGACTGGGACTCGGCGCTTTGTTTCACCATAATACAGCGCTCCGCTCGGAATTTCGCAGCAAAGCATTTCTTCAAGGCACATAGCCTGACAACATAGCTGTGCCGCATCACAGTTGTCCTGTTTAGGTTCACCGCGCTTATATTCAACGGGAAACGGAAGCCACAGTCCATCCCAAGCTCTTATTGAAACACCTTCTTCACTGCGGTGGAATTCGAGCACATCGCACTTTCCCGAAACGCCCAAGCTGGGGGAAAACACGCTCATTCCGCGTGTAATGATCGTGTTTCCCCGCTTTTCGGTAAGTGCTTCGTTGTGGGTACGCTCATGCATGATTTCACCGTCTACGGTGCGGAGATTTTCCGCCCAAAGCTTTTCAACATGTATTAAGGCCCACTGACGGCGGCAGAAAAGGAAATGCTGCAAGCCCGAAAGCTGAAGAAAATCCTCCTCGCTATATGTAACTACCCCATACGCGATAAACTTACGCCGTCCGGAATATCGGCTTCATTTATGGAAAGCACATAATCGGAATAGCTTCTGGCTACCTGAACATCAGGTTTGCGGCTCACTTTTACGGTTTCAAACAACTTATAAGCGGGGGCGTTGCCGAATTCGCTTTCGTGCTTAAATACAATCAGCTCACGAACAGCCATATTGCCTCTGGCGGCGGAATGGTCATGCTCAAACATATTGAGTATGGCTTCCCAGAGCAGGGATAAATCATTTTCGGAAAATCCCGTAGTTTTGCGTGCAAGATTTGCTGAAACATAACCCTCACAGCGATACAGTCCATAGGGGACAATATATTTACGCCCCATTTCGGTACCCTTTCTCTCGGCGTCTGATTCGGTTGTGATTGCAACTCGGGTAATCGTTACTTCCTGCGGTATTATGGGGTCGACAGAACGGGCAAAACCGAGTTGAACGGGACCGCGAACCTGTCCGCAATTAAGCGCTGCTCTTACGAATGTGGTCATAACAGCACCGAATGTTCGGATGTCATAAAAATTCTCACACATAAAGTTGCGAAGCTTTTCATCAAGATGCTCATCTTTCTTCTTTGCTTCTTTGACGCTCTTTTCATCGATCCCGAGGTAGGAATAAGCTTCCAAGTCACTGCGGTTAAGCGGAACACCGTCTTTTATATAGATACGGTATCCCGGACTATCCTCTTTTACCGTTTCAACATAGTTTCTGATTTTGCGCTTTAGGCAGACATCGGTAATCATTCCAAGATTTGTTTCCGGGTCGATGCGGGGCATATTGCCGGCATCAGGGTCTCCGTTGGGATTTCCGTTCTCAACATCGAACAAAATTACAAATTCATAGCGGTTTTTAATGGGTTCTGACATGTTATTCATCCTCCTCAGTTTTCTTAGGTATTGACCGTTGTTTCAGATTTATCCTTTTTAGCGTAGCGCTTTTGGGTCTGGTGGTAGTAGCCGAGCTGGAAAATGCCCTGATCGTATAAATTGTGGTGTGCGGGGTAGCTTTTGGTTATCATGGAAGTCAGTTCTGTCAATTGCTTTGCAAAATATGTACGCATGGCACCGTCGAGTTTGCGAAGGTGCTTGTCCGCTAAACTCATGATTATAGGAAACACAACCGCGGGTGTTGCGCAGGCAGAGATAAAATATTTATCTTTTATTGAGCTTACACCGCTGGCTTTTTCCTGTATTTGTTCCAAAACAGAAAATATGCGCCCCAACACATAGGGCTGATATGTAGTTTGTTCGTTTAAATCCACTTGCAGTACCTCCTTATAGTCTTCGTTGTCTGTATTTCTCATCAGGTAAGCTTTAATTATTGCCGCTTTTTCATAAGAGATTTTCCGCTCTGCCCTTATTCGGAGCTGCGTCTGCTGATACAGTGTTGCAGGGTAGAAAGCACCGGTTAATATGGCGCGGAGAGTGTCGCCCGACATTTGAGCGGAGGGAGATTTGTCACTTGCATTCTTGTTTACTGTTTCTCTGAGAAGCACCCACAGAGGAATGGTTTTCCATTTGCTTCGGTTATCGGATACGATTTCAAGCCTGTCATAATGTTCTTTCAAATGGCGCACGAAATTTCCGAAGCTGTCAACGAGAAAAAACCGGACAGAAAGCCTTGCGGCATTTGGGGCAAGGCCAAGGATATAAAATTTGTTGTCGGGATTGAGCGGAATACCGCTCCAGTTTATCGAATTGCCCTGAACGATTTTTTTCATGAAGTCATCTATGTCATCATTAGACATAATGTTTTCATCGCCCCCGTCAAAAAATGCTGAAAACACATCCTGATATTGTGCCTCGGCATCCTCTGCCCAATATACGATGCTCGTGTCGCCTGAATGCTTTACATGCTTTTTATCGGAAAGCAAGTGGTTTAGTGCGGTAGTGTAAGCAAAGGCGGCGTATTTTCCTATTGGCGAATTGATATTTTGCGTTCTTTCAAAAGAACAGTAGGCGGCTGCGTTAAATGAAACGAGAGCCGCGCCGCTGGATTGCGCCCCGTATACGCCCTTTATAGCGGGGTGGGTCGCCGCAGGAACAACAGACTTTCCCGTTATAAGACAGCACATCTTTTCTCCTTCTTCTTCGCCGTCGTAAAATGTTTGCCAAGCCTGTGCAATTTCCGGATTTGTATGCAGGAATTTCTCGTCAAACATAAAAATAAGGTTTGCGCCGTTTTCAAGCTCATCCATAATGTCAGAAAACAGCGGATTTGCTCTGGCAGATGAGATATCCCAATTTTCAAAAAACTTACAGAGCGATTTTGCCGCGAGATCATTTATATCGGACAGAAGTGATTGATGGAGCGTTTTTGCCGCCTCAAAGCATTGTATAGTTCTTTCCGGTTTGCCTTTGTTGTCAATTCCGAGCATGTAGGCGGCATTGTCACAAAGAAAGTTTGCTTCAATCCCTACCGAACGTTTAACGGGAGCGGGAAGTTCAAATTTTCGGGGAATGAGCTTCTTGCCGTTTTCATCGGGAACCTTCAGCGGCAGTACAGAAATCAGCGCTCCGTTTTCATCAATTACAAGAGCATAGGATACCTTGACTTTTGCCCAGCCGGGACGGGAGATTTCACCTTTTTGCGCAAGAGCTTCGTAATAGTTCACTAAAGATTGTAAAATCATCGAAACACCTCGCAGTCACGAAGGTCTAAAACGCCTTTTGTAAGCGTTGCTTTAAAAAACATAGGGCTGATGTCGGACTTATCGCTATAATCCATATCAAAGAGCATAAAGCCCAAATCCTTATCTTCATCGGGATAAGCGGTTGTAATTTCGCCGCCCTCCCATTTTTTGAAGCTTGCGGGGAATTCGCGGCAGCCAAAGTAGGGCTGGTGATAGCATTGCCCTTTTTCCAAACGCCGTCTTATAATATCGCAGAATTTTCCCTCATTGTCATTCGGTGCGGTCTTATCTGTTAGTTCAAAGTGCGCTTCGATAACATAATGGACATCTCTCAGAATAAGCGCGGCTCTTTGCTGAATATCCTCGGATGTACATATGTAGTCTTTTGCTTTTCCGCCGTTCATCAAAGTTTTAATACTGCCGCATGGAATCTTGGATTTTACTTCATTGCGACGGACATTGGTGAATTCGATGGGATTTAAAACGTAAATCCTGTCTATGACCCACTTCATTCCCGGGTGCCAGTAAATTGCTTCAAGCAGACCGCGGCTTGCAGATGGCGTCATGACATCATAGCTTACACGCTCTACTTTCATTTCTGGTCTGGTGAAGCAGGCGTAATCGCCCCGAACCTCAACTTTAACAGACATTTGCATCTCTCCTTTCATTTTCAATAATAAACGCCTGCCCGCTGTTAACGTGGAGGGACAGACCGGTCTTCTTGCTGTACATTGACAAATCCCTGAGCACCACGGTGTTCTCGCTTAGTTTTTCGGCAGCACCCATCTGCACAAGTTCATTAAAATGCTGAGGGCGGACCCCTACGGAATATTGACCGAGTTTTCGGATTAGTTTTCGTGTTGCACCGAATTCCTCAAGCGTTTTTACCAGTTTCGCTCCTTCTCCGAGCGGTATATAGGCTGTGAAGTCACTGTTCTCAATGATGCGGAACTTTTCGGATATAGTTTTAAAAGGCATATTGCTGTTTTCAATTTCCTTGAGAATTTGCTTGTTATCCAGTTCGCTTTCGCCTCTGAGGGTATAGTACAGAAAATCAAAATAGGCTTTTACAGCCTCGGGCGATGCGATATCTTTATATTTTCTCATTACGTGCTCGGCGGCGGAAATATTCTGGTTTATGATTTCGGGAGCTCTGTCCTCGCTCTCAAATAAATAGACGATGCTCTCTTTCGGATTCCGTTTTCCCTCGCGGTTACAGCGCCCGCCGGCTTGAATCATGGAATCAAGTCCGGCAAGAGCGCGGTATACAGCGGGGAAGTCAAGGTCGACACCGGCCTCGACAAGGCTTGTTGATACAACGCGGCAGTTTTCGCCGCTTTTTAATCGCTCACGTATTTCCGAAAGAATTTGGCGTCGGTGAGCGGGATACATGGTCGTCGACAAATGATAGGAGCCGTTTTCATCAAGCAGGGAAAAAAGATGCTGTGCCTGTTTGCGGCTGTTTACTATGCAGAGCACTTGATTTTCTTCCATCAGCCGCTGAGCCAATTCCGAATTTGCAAGCTTTCCCAACTTCACATAGGAGACCCGGCGAAAAAAATCATACATACCCGGAACATCGGGGCAAAGCTCCCGGGCTTTATATTGCGGCAGCGTTTCCTCAAACAGCCGGTTTAATGCCGGCTGAGTCGCGGTGCAAAGTACGGCGGAACATCCATAGTGCTTAACAAGCTGAGAGATTGCGGAAATACAGGGCTTTAAACAGGGAAGCGGCAGCATCTGGGCTTCATCAAAAATTATGACGCTGTTTGCAATATTATGCAGCTTTCGACAGCGCGAGGGGCGGTTTGAATACAGCGACTCAAAAAACTGCACGTTAGTGGTAAGAATTATGGGAGCGTCCCAGTTTTCAGCAGCTAAATATCGTTTATCGATTATTTCACCGTTTTCATCTGTGGCGTAATCAACATTGGCGTAATGGGCGATTACATTTTCTTTGCCGAATATATCTTCAAAGACCGATTGTGTTTGCTCAATAATACTGGTGTATGGGATGACATAAATAACCCGATTGAGACCCCTGCATAAGGCGTGATTTAAGGCAAAGGCCATTGAACTGACGGTTTTTCCGCCGCCGGTGGGGACAGTTAGTGTAAACAAACCCTTATCTGCATTAGCGGAATCAATAAGCTTGCGAAGAATATCGCAGCGCTTTTCGTTTAGTTCGGTTTCTGCGTCCCACCAAGGCGATATGAAGCGATTTAGTTTTTCCAAAAGCACAGGGATACTGTCGCCGGAGCTCCGCTCGACAGCACCTCCCGACATAAATTCTTCCGTATCCAGAAAATCCCCGTCGACAAGACAGGAATACAGCATGCGAATAAAGAAAAATGTACTTTGCTTATCGGTGAGGAAAGTGTTGGGAATATCTGATTCTGGAATACTTAGCTCAGTTTTAAAAGCGTTGTAATCTTCTATATGTGTTCCGACAATCCTTTTCATCTTTCCGCAAAGGGTTGAGTCGTAAGGATCAGCCGTTTTTTTGTTTCCTCCATCGGGAAGCCCGCCGTGATGACCCGCTATGCAGAATGCTGCGGGAATATTGCCGAGCTTTGCAGCTTCCAGTACTCCCGCGCTTAAATGGTCCGCATGTTCGGAGGAACCTCGTATCCTTCTCTGAAATATTTCGGAATATTTTCCTATGTCATGGAGCATACCGCAAAAATATCCGGCTTTTTCAGCGCCGAAAACTTCTGCGAACTTAGAGGCTTTTTCGGCGGTTCCTTTCAAATGTGCAAAAACACTTTGCTCTATCCCACTTTCCGGAATAATATGTGCAATATAATTCATAAGCTTTTCTCCCATTTACCATATGAGAATTTTAGTAGTTTGACTATGCAAAAAACTTCTGTTTAAGCCTTTCTGCATAACGGTCATACTATCCTGATACTGCGGATCATATTCGCTTAATATTCGACATTATTTTTATAATAAGTATAAAACATTTATATGGAAATATCAACCAGATTATTAAAAAAGATAAGGTTGCTGTTTAGCTATTATGCTTTATATATATAAAAAGTGTTCAACCGGAGGTACAGAGTGGAAAAATCCCTGAAAGCATTGATAATACAATGCTTTCAGGGATTTTAGAGTTATGCCGTATACTTGGTGTTTACAGGAAAAGGAAGCTTGTTATACAAAATTTCTATCGGCTCGAGCCAATATTTTTTCCGCAGTCAATGAACGACAGATTTCGACCGTATGTATACGATATATGTATTATACAGAACGATTTTGTTCTAATATTATGCAAAGGATGTAAACACCATGAAAAAACTGAAACTTTGGATACTCTCAGTTAAAATTGAATGGCACTGGTGGTTTATCATGAGGATTCGCCGAAAAGGAAATTCTTTGCTAAGAAAGGGGATGCCCTTGTCATCCCAGAAACTCTACTATTTAAACCGCAGCCTTTCTTCGCACAGCACAAAGGCGCTTAAAGCGCAATCGGCATATAGCAGGCTGAGCAAAACGTTGTAGGCTTTAATACATAGCATAGGGACTCGGAAGAGTCCTTATTTTTTTCCTTCGCGGCCGCAATAATATACACAGCCTTCAGCTTGAAATGGATGGTACATTTTGCTATAATCATAAAAAGCGGTTTTTAGGGAGGTAATCCGTCATGTCCGAATCGTTGATAACAAAAAAGGCGCTCGGCGAAGCGCTGAAAGAGCTTATGGCGGAAAATCCTTTTGAAAAAATCAGCATCAAGGATGTCTGTGATGCCTGCGGTATGAGCCGAAACAGCTTTTACTACCATTTCAAAGACAAGCAAGACCTCATTATATGGATATTTGACTTTGAATTCATACAAAAGATACAATCCCGCCAATTCTCAGACCCTTTTGAATTTTTTGAAGCTGTTTGCGAATATTTTTATGAGAATAAAAATTTTTATGTCAAGGCTTTTGAAATTACAGGGCAGAACTGCTTCAGTGATTATTTTTCAGAGGTTTTTCATCAGTTCAGTGTTGAACATATGGAAAAATATTTCGGAGAAATTGAAAATAGGGGATACTATGCGAGATTTGCTTCAGATGCCCTGAGAATGGCATTAATACGCTGGATGAACGATAAGGGAAACCTGCCCCCGCAAGAAGTTGCGGCGATGGCAAAAAATGCGGTTATGGCGATTTCGGAGAGATGCTATTCGCTGTATCCTGAAGAAATTGAAGAGTATAAAAGGAAAACACTGGGCTAAGCTGTTTCAGCCTTATTCGGCGCGTTTTGGTACGCGCCGATTTTTTTGGCTGAAATAATAGATAATCAAGGACATGGACGAGATGAGGATTTTGATTATAACCGAAATTATAAAAGCTGTAGAGCGCGGATTTAAAATATTATCCCCTATAATTGTAGACGCAAGTATGCTGAATATCCTGCCTGCAAGACTTCCGCTGATGAAAATCAAATAGGGAACTCTCTGCGCTCCGAGATACATGCTGACAGCATCTCCGGGAAGGCAGGAAATTGCTCTGAGAAAGAATGACAAAAACCATTCATGCTTTTTTTGCTTCTCATAAAAAACCTGCAGTTTGGGATGCTTTTCAATCAAATAGACCGATATGTCCGAGCCTGCATAACGTCCGATATAATAAGGTATGGAAAAAACAAGCGCATTTCCGATAATATTTAGAAATATTGCAATTCCGGTAGGGAAGAGCAGCCCGCCTGTAACTTCCAGTAAGATAATAGGGAAAAACACTGTCAGACTCTTTGCAGAATATAGAAGCATAAGAAATAATGCAGAGAGAAAGAGATTTTCAGGAGAGTAGTTGAGCAAGGTTTCGATATTTATATCTATGTCCGCAAAATAGTAGGTGAGAGAAAAAATTGCGATGCCCGCAAGGGGCAGGAGCTTTATGAAACGGACTGCCGAGCCGCCTTTTTTTTCATCCAAATCAATTCCTCCCATTCACCTGGCATCAGGATTTTTTTCTGTACCAACACTTTCATTCAGCCATTTCAAATCGCCGAAAAGTTCTGTAACGAAAACCGGATATGACGGTTTTCGTTTTTGATGATAGCTGAAATTGTTTACTTTGTCATGAGAGCTTTGGGAGCATCCGATATCCTCTATAAGGAACAGAAAAAGGCAGTTTTTCTCATATACATTATTAAGAAAAGCCTTTGTTATAATTTCGTCAGATGTTTCATCGTTATATCTGTAGTATCCGCCATACAAGCGTTCTTGACTTCTCAGCTTATTAGATATTAGGTCGTAGCTGCCGCTTTTCAAATCCAGAACAGGCATGATGTTCTTCTGAGAAATAGACATTGCAATATCGTCACTGTCGGTGAAAATGAAGAAAGCTTTTTGCGGGTATGCATCTATTATAGATTTAAGCTCGGTACTCTTAATGCTGCTCTTGCCGCAAAAAATGAAAAATACCGTTACGCCGCTTTGAGCAAGCTTGAAAATACGTTCTTTTAGCTCATCGGCATTAGATACTCCCTGCCCCTCATTTCCTGTTATTACCCCCACGAAGTGATTTTCTCCGTCTTTGGCGGAGTTATGTGAGGAAGCTTTTTCTATTTCCTTTGCGAGACCGTAATACCCGAAAGTGATTCCAAATTCAGCAGTTCTGCTTTTGTCAACACTTTTTGTCAGATCGTGTGCCAGCAGATAGTATTTACTTTTATTATCATTAAGTATATTTCGCGATTCTCTGAAAAATTTTCTTAACTGAGGAGAAGCGGAGAAATAGCAGCCAAACTCGACAAGTTTTCTCAGATTTCTTTTGGTATCAAGCTCGGTTTTGTCAAGCCAGCGATGGGCAAATGCCCTTAAAATCCTTGCAGCAGTGTCATTATTCATAATCAGACCACCGTAATAATATTTAATCATATTATGTCAGATATAATTATATGATTATATCGGAAAATCAAAATAGGCAATTACACCTCTGCTGACCAAAAAATTAGCATTTATATGGCAAACGCCAAAAAACACCACAAACCGGTGAATCTGTCCAATGACAATAATTTGAAATGAGATTACAATTTTGTCAAATCAAATACAGAAAGGTCAATTGTTATGGCAAGAAAGACAGCGGCTAAAAAGACGATGACAGAATCAATCCAAACTTTTGGACTTAAGCGTGTTGTATCTTACATGGATAAAGACCCTGATGAAAACATCCCAAAGATACTGGCTTGGATCGACAGAAAAGGCGGGGTCGAATCTCAGGCTGCAGCGATCAGAGAGGGATTCAACGATAAGGAAGGAAACTGGTATAAACTGATTAAAAGTTTCTGGACAGATGTTGACGATGGAGTTAGAAAAACTATTTTTGAAAACTTCATTGTAAATGCAACTATGCTCGGAGGAAAAAGACGCAAAAAGTATATGGAACAGGAAGGCTGTAATATTCCCTGGGCAATACTTATGGATCCGACTTCTGCCTGCAACCTTCACTGCATAGGATGCTGGGCTGCTGAATACGGCAACAAGCTGAATATGAGCTTTGAGGAACTGGACAATATAATTATGCAGGGCAAAGAGATGGGCGTTTTCATGTACATCTACTCCGGAGGCGAACCTCTGGTGCGCAAAAAAGATATTATAAAGCTCTGTGAAAAGCACCCTGACTGCCAGTTCCTTGCATTTACAAACGGAACTTTGATCGATGAAGCCTTTGCCGAAGAAATGTTGCGCGTGAAAAACTTTGTACCTGCTATCAGTATAGAGGGATTTGAGGAAGCCACGGACTTCAGACGCGGAGAAGGCACATATCAGGCTGTTATAAACGCCATGGAAATACTCAAAAGGAAGAAACTCGTCTTTGGTATTTCATGCTGCTACACAAGCAAGAATTATGATACTATAGGCAGTGAAGCGTATTTCGACAGCATGATAGAAAAAGGCGCTAAGTTTGCGTGGTTCTTCACATACATTCCCGTCGGCAGAGATGCTGTTCCGGAGCTTATGGTAACACCAGAACAGAGAGAATATATGTACCACAAAATTAGGGAATTCCGCAGTACCAAATCTATTTTTACAATGGATTTCTGGAACGACGGAGAATATGTTGAAGGATGCATTGCGGGCGGTAAGAATTATCTGCATATTAACGCAAACGGCGATATCGAACCCTGCGCTTTCATCCACTATTCTGACTCCAATATAAGGGAAAAAACACTTCTTGAGGCATTCAAATCTCCGCTGTTCATGGCATATCACGATAATCAGCCTTTCAACGGCAATTTGCTGCGCCCCTGCCCCTTGCTTGATAATCCCGAAAAGCTTAAAATGATGGTTGAAACATCGGGCGCAAAATCAACGGATATGCAGTGCCCCGAGGATGTTAATGAACTGATATCAAAAACAATTGACGCTGCGGAAAGATGGACACCGGTCGCAGATAAGTTGTGGGAATGCTCACGCGGTTGTGCGGCTTGTAAGAAATAGATATCCATAATAGATTCCTGATATTCCTTCCAAAACAAGTGGCGGGGGTGCATCTGTACCTCCGCCACGAAATTTATAAACTCACAGAATTGCGGGATGCAAGGTATAGTTGTTGCCCCCGCAGGTTTTGACTAAATATATTGACAAAGAAAAAAGAACAAGGTATAATCAATTTCGCGCATTGGGCGCGGGTTAGGTTTAAATACTGTGTGCTACTGTGGCTCAATGGCAGAGCAGTTCATTCGTAATGTGCTACACTCACCTTAAAAATGAGCTGCTCGCATTGATTTACTGTAATGACAACTACGAACTGAAACGCAACCAACACATTCTATAAAAAGGGTTCTCCAAAACCCTGTATACGCTGCTGTGGCTCAAAGGTAGAGCACGTCACTCGTAATGACGGGGTTGTGAGTTCGATTCTCACCAGCAGCTCCACGTCTCCGTCAAGGTTTCTTGACGGGGATTTTTCTGTGTCGGAGGTGCCGTCGCAGCGAAAAGGATTATAATGTTTCTATGAAAAACGCGGAAGCATCCGTCCGTGTGGAAAGATATACAGTAACCCCCAAAATCTCCAATCAATGCAAGCAGATACTCAGCGGCAAAACCACGACCACCGAATACCTAAAGCAATTTGTTAAATCGAAAACTTCTAAGGCGGCAAAGTGATTGAATACAGCATTGACCCGATTTCCAGCAACTGCTATCTTGACACGACGGTTCTCATCAATAAACTGGACATACTCCACAAGGAAACCCTGAACTAATCGGAGACCCCCACCGCATATATTAATGCCTCCAAGCTGGAAGAATACCCGCTTGAAGGCACTTTTGACTTTGCGTATTATAAGGCGATATACCATTTTTTGACTTATACGGCCGGGCGGGACAAATCCGTACGGTAAACATCAGCAAGAAAGACACACACTTCTGCCCTGCGGGCGTTGACAGATATTATTTGTGCAATACCTGACAATCTGCACAGAAATCATTGTTGAAGAAAAGAAGCTACTCTTGGAGTGAGTTGATAAACACAACTATGACCTCTGCAATATATTGAAAAAGGTCGAGATATAATATGAATACCAAGCAAAAAGCACCTATAGATTTAAACAAATGGTGCCACTATATTGTAAATGTCGGTCATATTACGGCTACCCTTATCGTTTTGGCGCATGTGATCTGGTATTTTGCGGCAAGAAGCGTTCTTGCATGGCCCCGGGATGTTTATCTCCGGAATTATATTATCTTACCTGCAATAGGATTTTTTGTTTTAAATTTATCGGTCGGTATGTGCGTGCATTCCGCTCGTTTTTCGCTTCCGACGAAGGAATACCTCTCTCTTTCTCTTTTTGTAATCTTTTCGCTCTACCTTTCTTTGACTCATGATATTGCAAAAGTCTTGCTGTGCTCTTACATCTTGCCGATTTTTGTTTCCACCATTTTTTCAAATGTAAAACTAACTCGCCGGATTTTTTTTATGAGCGTGGCCGCTGTTCTGCTGCTCGGTGTCAAAATGTATTTTGCTGAAACATTGGACAGTAATATGCTTATGGAAATTTTTGTATCATGTTTTATGTTTCTCTGCTCCTATCTTTTGGCTATACTTTTGATCCAATACGGTCGGAATAATCTTGAGGCGATCATCAGCTCTCATGAAGAGTCTACTAAAAATGAGCTTGCTTTTCTGCAGGCGCAGATCAATCCTCATTTTTTATATAACGCAATCAATACAGTGGTATCGTTTTGCTATACGGACAGCGAAAGAGCAGCGAATCTGCTTGTCAATTTCAGCAAATATTTAAGGCTTGTATTTGACGTCGATCATAAATCGATGATGGTGCCTTTAGAAAGAGAAATTGAATTGATTAAGGCCTACGTTGAAATAGAAAAAGCCCGTTTCGGCAAGCAAATTAACGTTGAATATAATATTGAACCAGCGCTTCTTAGCATGGAAATACCTTCTTTTTGTATTCAGCCTTTAGTGGAAAATGCTATAAAGCACGGGCTATGCAAAAAAGCCGGCGGCGGAACCGTCCTTATATCAGCGAAAAAAAACGAAGGATCTGTTATCATAAATGTCAGTGACACAGGTGCAGGGATGTCGGCGGAACGGCTTGATAAATTAAGGAACATCGAATCAACAAGCGAGGGGGTCGGCTTTTTCAATGTCAGCAGACGTATTAAAAGCTGGAAAGACGCACGGCTTAGTATTCAGAGTGCAGAGGGCAAAGGAACCACTGTAACAATAACAATATCAGATACTGTCGCATAGGGGGCATCGTAAGATATGTTCAACGCAATTATTGTTGATGATGAAAATCCTGCGCTTGACGTTCTCAGGCGTTTACTGGAAAAAACAGGTCAGATTTGTGTTGTTGGGTCCTTCACGAGCGCCATGGATGCCCTTTCGCAGTTGCGGAGCCTAAAACCAGACGTCGCTTTTCTGGACATCGAAATGCCGGAGATGTCCGGCTTAGAACTTGCCGAAAAAATTTGGGAGACCGGCGCGGACCCGGAAATCATATTTGTTACAGCCTACGATAAATATGCTCTTGATGCCTTTCGGGTTAACGCCATAGATTACATTCTAAAACCGTTTTCTTCAGATGATATTGCGCAGGCCATTATAAAACTTAAAAAAGTGAAGCCGCTGCCGACTGTTTCTCAAATGACCGAGGACAAAGGCCGCATATATTGCTTTGGGAGATTATCGGTATATGGAGCGGGATGTACGGACGCTGTCAAATGGCGTACATCCAAGGCAGAGGAGCTTTTCTCCTTTATGCTGCAAAATTTGAACAGTCAGGTTGCGAAATGGAGAATTACTCGGGCTCTTTGGCCCGAATGTGAAACAGAAAAACAGCTCAACACGCATTTATATACAACGATTTATAAAGTGAAAAAAACACTGCTGTCAGCAAATATAGAATTTGATTTTACTCTTATAAACGGCAGCTATAAAATGGAATTACCAGACATATACATCGATGCCGCCGAGTTCGAGACGATTACAGATGGAGAAATTACGGTTACCTCAGATTCTCTTGACAGATATAAAAGGGCATTTAGCCTATACAGGGGGAATTACCTAAGTGAGAACGAGTATCTCTGGTCTCAAAACGAAGCTGAAAAGTATTTAACAAGATATCGCGGTCTGGTTTCCGGACTCGCCAAATACTATATGGACCGATCAGACTATTTGGCTGCTGAACAGATCCTTCGGGATGCCTTGACAATAATCCCCCTTGATGACGGTTTAAACGAGATGTTTTTGAAGCTCTTATTTATAAAAAAAGATAAGTCCGCATTGGTTAAGCACTATAACAAAATCAAAGAGCTATACAAAACCGAGCTTGAAATCGCGCCAAACGCGGCTATGCAGGATTTGTTTAACACAACGTTTGAATTATAATCATTTTAGTAAAGAGTTACGCGGCGACGCTGGCGGCATTCTGATGCTTCGGGCGTATTGTTTTTAATGATGGAGGGCGCACTTTTCTGTGACCATGCGGAGAAGTGCGTTTCATTTTTGCGGGCATTAAACCTGTTGCGCAAACAAAGCGGAAGGCGAGATGATTTTACGGCGATGTTCAGTAAATGTCCAGTACACCTTGATATAATAAATATTAATTATCAGATTACAAGCATATTCTCCAAATTACATCAGGTTACTTCGGAGGATGCATATGATGAGAGTTTATAAAAGAAGTGAGGTATGAGATATGGTAAAAAAGAAAGGGCAACGATTAACGGCATGGATGATGGCGCTGATGATAGGGCTCAGCGTGATTTTTCTAACGAATGAAGCGTTGGCCGCAACGCCCGCCTCACTTGACGCGGATGTGAGAGTCACAGGTATTGAAGACGGCGGGACCATCGACAGTTCCAAAAATGTTGATGTAACCATTGATTTTCAGGTTCCTGTCAAAGGCGACGGCGTTGACGACTATTATCAGCACGATGATACAGTTACGCTGTTGTTGAGTACTTCGTTTCATTTTGACGCCGCCCCTGCCGGTCCCATTGATTTGATGCATCAATCAAAAAAATTGGGAACTGTTACCCTGAGCAATAATTCGGAAAACCAGGCCATAGCTACGATTGTATTTAACGGAGATGAGGACGTGTTTGATCCTGAAAAGATTTCCGACGGGGGACAACCCTATTCCAACGTAAGTGGCCAGTTTTAGGCCAGCCTTAAATACAACGGTACCCATGATACGGATGACGAAGGCAACAAAACCGTGAGCATTCTGGAAAAAACCTATCAATTGCGATTGCCCGGTGATACCATTACATATACAGTGGAAAAGAGTGCCGGGGGCAGCGCCGTAAATCTGGACGACGGTACCATTACATGGACCGTCAAAATTACCGCTGCAAAGGACACAGAGCCAAATCCAACCCCCGTTGGTCTGGATGGTTATGTGTTTGAAGATAACCTAAACGGTGTGGGCGAGTATGTGAATGGCAGCTTTAGTCTGACCGGGGGTACACTTGTGATCCCGGACGAGAACTCCACCAAGCTGATGTATACTTTCCCTGTGGGAGCTACCAGTCCGCAGACACTTACTTTTAAAACCAAAATCCCACCGGATAAGCTGACTGTCGGCGGTGACATTACTAACGGTGCCGGTCTGTATCTGAATGGCGAGGAGGTTGGATTCGACGATTCTACCGTTACAATTACAAAGCCATACGTGACCAAAACGGGGGAGACCAACGATACCGTAAGCACGTCCTATGATCCCACCGGACGCACCATCACTTGGTATATCAAAGTGGATAACGAGGGAAGAACCCTGAATAGCTTAACCATCACCGATGAATTAAAAGGCGGCCTGATTTTTGATTCGGCACAGTGGCAGAAATTGGAGACAGATGGAAGCACATGGGCGGACGTTACTGATGTTAAGTGGACATCGGCACCCGACGGCAATCAATATGTGATCGGCAATATAAATTATGTCGGGCGGCTGAAGATTGTCACCAAAGTTCCCGATAGTACTGATGGTGCCGTCATAGCAAAAACCTACTACAATCAAGCTTCTGCAAATTGGAACGGCAGCGGAGAGACCTCTGGCAGCGCTGTGACCGGCAACCCCGGCGTTGAGATTGGATACAATGCCCTTTCAAAAAGCGGCACGCAGAATGCGGAAGATGTGATAAACCATCAAATCATATGGAAAATCAATGTGGACATGAAAGGACAGACTGCCACAGACTTTAAGGTCTACGACCTTTTTGTCCACGATGAAAGCACCTCTGACGATGACCTCAAAGGCGCGGAAAATTGGCCAAGCGGACTCGCGATCGGGTCTGGTAACATAACGCGAAACAACGGGCAGAAATTTGTTGAAGTCAGCTCAAATGATAGCCATCTGACCGTAAATTCCATTGAATTAAAAAAAGACGGCAAAACTATCGCAACTCTGATAGAAATTAGCGACCTTCGTAAAAGCGACAGCAATCAAGTCGTTTTAAAAAGTCAGGTTCTTGATCCCGGTATTATTGCCGGAAACGACCAAAGCAAAAAGATATATAACTATGCCGCCCTCTATAAAGGCGGCTCTTACCGGGGCAGCGCCAATAATTATGTGAATTACAACAACAAGATTCTTGCAAAGGAGCTGCTCAAGCGCGCCGAAGTGGGCAATGACCATGCCGCAGGGACCAGTATCGATGCCAACGACCGCACCATCGATGTGGCTGACGGTTTCCACTACGGTTATAAAGAGGTGATTTTCCGCCTCAATATAAATGCCGCAGGGGTAGATTTCAAAAGTGTAGAAACCAATCTGCCCGAAGGCTTCGGGGATGTTGTCGTTACCGATACGCTTCCCGATGGATGGGAGTTTGTGAAGTTTTCCGGTGGGCAGGACTACCTGATTTATGAAACCACCGGAACCATGAGCACCGGCAACGGCTTCCCCTCCACCGGTTCCATGACCGCCTCCGGAGATGCTATAGATTCCGTGTCTGGTCTTACCGCGGTATTCAACAAAACGGGAGCCCCGCAGACCGCCGCTTTTACCTTCAAAGACCTAAATAAGCCCTATGTGATTTTGGTGAAGGCAAGGCCGACGGATGATACTTTTGACGGTTACCTCAAGGGGGATAACGCTCGGGATGAAACCAATACCCTTAGCCTGAACTCCACAAACTGGACTCCAGGCGAAAGCGCATCTCAAAACGTGACGGTCAACAGCACGGTCTTGGAAAAAACCTTGGATTTGAGCAAGCAGCATCAGGGCATCCTGACTTGGACTGTAAACTACACCCCCTTTGGACGGGAAATCGGTACCGGTCTTGAGGATACCCTCCCTCAAGGTATTGACCTGCGCACCGATTCGGGCGGTCAGCTGATTTGGGAAGGACAGGACGGCAGCCGTAACATAAACGTCCATGCGCTGACCTTGAAGGACGATGGCAGCGGCGAGCATGCGGAGGGCGCGGAGCTTAATCTGGATGTGTTGAAATCGGTCATCAGCTATGACAGTAACTTACGTAAGCTGACTTTTACCTTCCCAGACAAAACCCAGGCTTATAAACTGACCTATGTCACCGATATTACCGGTACGCCGGGAACCGTAACCAACGCGGTGAAGCTGGTGGACACAGTCGGTACAGGAACCAGCACAAATCGATCCGTTACCGTCTCTGAACAGCAGGGAGCAGCCACCATGGATCGTAGCGGCTATCTTGTTGTGAAAAAGGAAGACATGAACTCTCATCTTTTGCCGGGCGCGGAATTTACCCTCTACAACACCAATGCGAACGGATCTAAGGCTACTTCACGGGCGGTGAGAACCACCGACGGCGACGGAACAGTCAAATTCTATGGTCTTGCCCCCGGCAACTACATACTTGTGGAAACCAAGGCCCCTGACGACTACGAGAATCCATCACTGGAATACCATGTCGCTGTAGGATCTGATCTGAAGACCACTGTGAATGGCTCTGGCATCATTACAAGCAGCAATCCCTTT
This sequence comes from Clostridiales bacterium, assembly GCA_012719035.1. Classification (GTDB taxonomy): domain Bacteria; phylum Bacillota; class Clostridia; order Oscillospirales; family Oscillospiraceae; genus UBA2658. The sequence goes on from JAAYBD010000007.1 coordinate 20,199, forward strand.
GTTGTGACCAACTACAAAGCCGCCGATCCGGTGGGCAGCCTGACTATCACCAAAGCGGTGGCTGGAAACGATGCCGATGCCACAAAGGCCTTCCAGTTTACACTGACACTTGACGGTGCTACCGGTACCTATCCCTATGTGGGGCAAGGTGTGCCCGGAGGAACCATTGCAAGCGGTGACATCTTTTCTCTCGCCCACGGGCAGAGCATCACCATCACTGGTCTGCCGGCAGGCATAACGTATACGGTGAGCGAGGCGGACTACTCAGGCGACAGGTACACTACGGTCAGTACAGGCGCGACCGGCAGCATATTGACAAATACTACGCAAACAGCTTCCTTCACCAATACGAGAAATGTTCCACCTTCTGATCCGGGTTATCGAACTGGAACCCTGACCATCAGCAAAACGGTTACCGGAATCGGCGCCGATACGGCAAAAAAATTCAGCTTTACCGTTACCTTCACCGGGGCATCCGGTTCCTATCATTATACGGGGAACGGCGTGCCGGCTGGGACAATCAAAAGCGGCGATACAGTTTCTCTCTCCAATGGACAGAGTCTTACCATCACTGGACTGCCCGCTGGTTCTGGATACCAAGTAAGCGAAGACGAAATTGTCGCACAGGGGTATTTGGTTGAAAGTATAGGAAATTCCGGTACCATCTCTTCCTCTCAGGATAGAACTGCCGCTTTTGTAAACACAAAACTACCGGATACTACAGGTAGCCTGACAATCAGCAAAACAGTCACCGGACAGGGTGCTGATCTTAACAAAAAATTTAATTTTACCCTTATCTTCACAGATGCCCCCGATGCTTACCCATACACCGGTGCATCCTCCGGAACCCTCCGCAGCGGCGATACAATTTCCCTTGCCAACGGAGAAAGCATTACGATTACAGGCTTGCCGAAGAACGCAAAATACACTGTGACAGAGGCCGATTATACCGGGCAAGGCTATACCGCTTCAAGTGTGGGGGCTGCCGGTGTCATATCTGTCGGTACTTCGCAGACCGCATCGTTTACAAACAAATGGAGCAATGTTCCAGGCAAACCAGAAACACCTGAAAGTCCCTCTGACAACATTGGCGATGATAATATCCAGCAAGGCTCTATGGACAACGGGAAATCCGGTATGCCAAAGACGGGAGACAATCAGGCAGGTGCTCTTGCAAAACTCGGATTACTTTTTTTCTCCGTGGCTTTCGTAGTTCTTTCCGCTGCTGATTTTGTCCTGCGCAAAAAATACTCCGGAAAAAGAAATCGCAAATAATACAAAAGAAAGCCGGCGGCGGGGACCATAACACCCCCCTGTCGGCTTTCAAATAGAAGGAGATTGGAATGAAACGCACAAAAACAAAATTGCGTCGAATATTGCATATTCTGATGGTACTATGTGCGGCAGGCATTTTCTATTCTGCTTTTATCCTGGTTTCTGACAATCGGGAGTATGCCGCGGGTGATGCTGCCTATCAACAAGTTTGCCAGATTCGGAAATCGTTGGAACCCGCTGCAGACCGCAACGCATCGCAGCAGGCTACCGGTGAAGCATTGACAGGGGAAAAGCTGAATGAGCAGAGCGATAGCCTTGACTTTTCCATTCTGGAGAAAATCAACCCGGATGTGGTCGCTTGGATTACCGCTGAAGATACAGAAATCGATTATCCCGTTGTTTTAGGAACAGATAACGATTATTATCTCCGGCATCTGTTTACTGGTGAACGCAATAAACTGGGTGCTATATTTATGGATTACCGAAACCATGGGGATTTCTCAGATAAGAATACAATCCTGTATGGCCATAACATGAAAGACGGTTCGATGTTTTCCTCCTTAACAAAGTACAAAGATCAAAGCTATTATGACAGCTTTCCAACCATGGTGCTTTATACTCCCATCGGAGACTTTAAGATTGAACTGTTTGCGGGAATTATTGTCGATGGGGATTATGAGTCTATCCAGATTGATATTAAGGACGATCAGGATTTTCAAAATTATATTGATTTACTCAAAAAGGCTTCTTCGTTTAAGTCCAATACGCTTTTAAATGCTGACGACCGGATTATTACTTTGTGTACATGTTCCCATGAATTCAATAATGCCCGGTATGCGCTGTTTGGTAAACTGATGCCCATAAAATAGCTTTTTCGAATATCGCCTGGGAAGGCGAATTTTGAATCAGAAGCTGACGTGTAGCCCAATAAGTAGATTCTATGCCTTCCTTAGCCGGTTGATATAATTCAGCATCATAGGCACATCGCTATCATCCGGATTCTTTAAGCCTTCTACAGCTTTATGAATTACTCGGGATTGGCAAGTTTGTCATCAACATATAGGCTTTATAAGCGCTGAGTAAATTGGTCTGCATATGCGAACCGCTTTTCTTAACAGGCGACGGGCTGGATTGCCCGTGGTTCTTATCATAGTTATTGGCATAATATTAGTTTTTTCTCCAGCAGCTGAAGCAAAAGCGCTGTCTGCCCGATTGTCAGTGTTCTGCGCTGCGGTTCTTCTACTATGCAGCATGGCTTTCGTGCTCTCATTTCGAGGCTCATTATCATTGTTTATCGCGGCAACAAGCATCATAGGGGTACTGCTTGCTTTGAAACAGATACGCTTTGAACACCCGGAGGGCGGCAATGTTTTGAGACAGGTGGCAGACAGCATAAAAAGCTGTTTCAGGCGAGAGACAGACATTATAAACAGAATAGGCGGAGATGAATTCTTAATTTTTCTTATGGACGTTAATGATAATCGTGTTTTGGAAATGGCGCAATACCTTTCTTCATTCATTACCAACTTGAAAGTCACAACAGCCTCGGAAAACAATTCGCACAATTTTTTATCCGTCAGCATAGGTCTCTGTACCATGCTAAAAGGACCGAAAGAAACTACATTGGATGATTTGGCGAGACAAGCAGGCATCAATCTGACATTAGATTTTGTATATGGAAATTCAGGTACTAATAAGTTTCGGAAACATGCAAGTTAAATGAGTAAATTAATCTACCTTACCAACAACAAGCGGTTGTCAGTTCGATTCGGACCAGTAGCTCCATAAAGACATAGCTTTCCACCAAGGGAAAGCTATGTCTTTTCCAATAGATGGCAACGTGGTAATATAGAACAAAGCGGGCTTTAGGCCTCTCATCCCGATAGGATACCGATATTAATTATTTATATGAAACGAGGTGCAATAATGCAAGATGAAATCTTAAAGCAAAATAAAGAAGCATGGGATGCAATTGCGGACGATTGGTTTGGCACAACGGCATTACCTACATATGGCGTGTTAATCCCTGACGAAACCGAATTAAACTTATTCGGAGATGTAAAAGGAAAAAGACTTTTAGATATTGGCTGCGGCAGCGGGCATTCATTGAAATATCATGGAGATAAGGGAGCTTCTGAACTTTGGGGAATTGATCTTTCAACAAAACAAATAGAGAACGCAAATAAATTCTTGCAAGAGAGCGGTTATACTCCCAAGCTGTTCAATTCCCCTATGGAAATAAATCCGGGCATCCCTACAGGCTATTTTGATATCGTTTATTCTATTTATGCTTTGGGTTGGACAGTCGACATAGAAAAAACATTTTGCCTGATCTCCTCTTATTTGAAGCAAGGCGGGACGCTTATATTTAGCTGGGATCATCCTTTTATGCATTGCATAGATATCGAAGAGGACAAATTGGTTTTTGACGGCAACTATTTTGAAGTAGAACCTTTTACCTTTCAAAAGGGGGGGAAGAATCTTTCCGCCTACAACAGAAGATTTTCCGATTATATCAACCCGCTTGCGCGAGCAGGTTTTGCAGTGGAGGTCTTGGTTGAAGAGACGGATAAAGATACTTTGGAAAGGGAAGGCGAATTTCGCTCAACCTATTATTCACCAATTAAAGCAAAAAAATTTCCCCTTTCCTTTATCATAAAAGCGAGGAAATTATAACCGCTGACAAATAAGTATAGTCAAAAAATCTTTTTTGCACTGTTATTCCAAAAAGGCTTGAGAATAATCCCAAGCCTTTTTTCATCCTATTTTTGTTATATTTATGCTTCTGATCTGCCCATTGGAAACACCGTGTATGGGGAGCCGCAAATCTTTGTTTATAGACGAATATTGTTTATCATGGGACGGGGACAGGGACACGTTGGAATAATTGAGTAAGCCATGAAGCAATTGCAGCAAAGAAAGATGCGATAGCTGCCGCGACACTTGCGGGGACGAAATATATTATTGCACCTATAACGAGCGCAATTATAATAGCCAGAGCTACAATTGTATCAACTTTCTCAACGGCTTCAGCAAAGTTGTCAAACAGATTGCTATCATCATCGTCATCATTTTTCATAGTAAACTCGAATTTTACTGAAACAGTATGCTGAGTTGTCTCTGTTTTCCCGAAATACTGCTCAAGAACAATGTAGGCTGTAAGCTGACCTTCGGATGACAGTTTGGTGCCCATGCTGATCTTGCCGTTCTCAATGCTTTGAGCAAGTTCAAATATAAAACTCCAACCGCTTATGTTCAAATTTGTCTTGAAGTTGGCGTCCAGCGAATCGTACAGTTCGTCAGTTTTCGTCCATGTAACCCCTTCGATATTACCGCCTTTGATACTGAATGTACCGTATTTAGCATTGTCTTCACTAATGTTGAAGAGCGATGAGCACTTATAAGATGCCTTGATTGTAACAGATCCGGCTGAAACAATAAACGGACCAATTTCCCAATTAAAAGATGTTCTGGGTCCAAGTTTAGCTTCTTTAATAATAGGGAGCAGCATGTTATAGGCGGCATCCAGCATTTCGTCATCGCTTACCTCGTCATCGTCCGGATTGCCCTCGCCTGTGCCGGAGCCAAAGCGATTAAAACCTAAATACTGACCGGAAACAGCATCCTTATCAAGAGGAAAACTTACGCCATTTCTGGAAAATGTGAACTCGTGGAACTGGTCAAACGCCCAGTTTTCCGGGAGATGGTAACCCATATTACCGCTGTAGCCAGTGGACATATCCGATACAAAGCTGCTGGATGCAAGACCGAACTCGAAGCAGATACGGGAGCAAACATTTCTCGCTCCGTAGATACCGATATGATATCTATTGCCATAGCGGGACATAACCTCATTGATGCCTTGGAAATACGGTACGACATAGGGTTCGATATACCCATCCATCACGTCATAGTCTACGGCAAAATAGATATACTCTCTCATAGGAATATCCAGTGCAAGTGCGGCAGCCATAGCGTTTTCGGCATCCTGCAATCCGCGTTCGTAGGTATACCGCTCAAGATACGCGCCACCTTCTTGATAAATGGCAAAGATGCGAAGACCGGCGTTAAAGATGATGTTCATCTCGGATTTTGTAAGGGCTTTGGATATCTCGTTAGCGCCGACTCCGACTGTTCCGGAGACATAACGGCCAACATATCTGTACCCTGCGCTATATAGCGCATTTGCTTTTTGCGTATCAAGAATTGTGGCACAATCGCAGCCTAAAGCGCTCCGATCCGGATTGCCTTTACTCAGCAGCAAAGACATCCATGTATTTGTGTCGCCTAAGCCTGTCACCGGAATCAAGTGCTTTGACTGGAAAGCTCTGGTCTTGGCGGCTACATCTGAAGTCCAAGCAGTTCCGCTGATAGGATACCCGTTGCAGGTCAGACAAAAATTGAATAGCCGAACCGCCTCGGCAGGCTGATTGTCGGCTGAGAGCTGAGGCAGTTTGTTTTTCGTTCCGTTCCCGAAAATGCCATCTACATCATTGCCCCTATAACCTTCAACATACTGAAGGATTTTAATCAGAGCGCGGTTCATATCGCGCTGATACAGACCGTCGCACGGGATAATACCGACGTAGTCGCCATAGTTCGCGTTTAGATACTGCTGAATTGTACGGACAGCGCTTTTACCCCCGCAGCTCTCCAGCAGGACGAATTGGTCCATAGAAAGCAGAGCTTTCATCAGAAGGGCATCTATGTGGTTGTTGCTTGTGCTCAAACCGGCATCGCGCTTTAAGTCATAGATGCTGCTCGAACCGCGCTCGTCTATTCTGCAGTCGATTTGCTGCTCAAAGGAGCCGTAATACCCTTTGCACCAAAGTGCGCCGGAAATAATGCCATAAATGTTGTCTACTGCATACAGGACAGGGACAACAGCTCCGCCTGTGTCTGCGAATCTGTTTTGAAATGCGGACTTGGTTCCATTTCCAAAATCTCCGTCTACAGCAACGCCCAAATAAATCTGAAGTGCTCGGATGAGACCATAGATGGTGCCCCAGCCTGTAATCCCGTCTTCCGTAAGCGTGACCCATTTTGGGTGGTTGCCGTATGTCTGGTTCAGCCAGATCTGTGTGTAGTACACCGGAGGATCTCCCTTGACTTCGGTGCCTCCCTCTGCCGCCGCAGCATGAATTTTTGTAATGTCTTCGCTCATAATAATTTGTACTCCTTTCGTTTTTTAGAGCTTATCTTATAAAGAGGCGGCAAGGCAGATATTTGTAAACTTGTTTATCATAAAAAAGAGAGCCGTTTAAATTCAAACGGCTCTCTTTATTTATAGTGCATGAGGGCAGCGCTAATATGCCGCACTCAATTTTTGTTGGGTATCTGTAACCGAATAAATATTTGGGGCCTTTTGGACTGCCATATCCAGATGTGCCCTTGCTTCAGAGTTATCCCCGAGCGCATCATAAATCACGGCGAGATAGCAGTGAATAAATGCCTGTTCATAATTGCTTTTAGCTATTTTGAGGGCAAACAAATAAAATTCCAGTGCCTCGCGATATTTGCCCTCGAAGAATTGATTCGTCGCTGCGGCGCTTTGCATATAAAGCAATATGTTTTTATCGTTCTGATGCCTGCTTTTGCTGAATTTTTTGTAGGTCTCTTCAATCATTGTAGTACAGCGCTCCGCGCCATCCGCGTTCTTCGTAATATGATAGTATTTGAGAAGATTTAAATATGTATGAAATTTAATGACCATATAGGCCTTGCCATTCAAACATTTGTTTTGCGTGAGGTTCTCAAGCACAGAAATTGCATGTTTTACGTCCCCGATTTGAAAGAGTCCCTGAGAATAGAAAATATAAGCAAATAAAGCATTAGGCCTTTTATTAAATTTCATCTTGTCAACCCTATAAATAATAGGCTTATATAATTCAACAAACTGTTTAGCGTTACAGTCGTTGTACAGAACATCCAATGTTTTCTTGTGCATTCTTCGTGCAATTATCTCGGTAATTATATTTGCGGCTAAAACTGCACAACAGCCCCAAAAAAGGCAATGAGCAAAAGCGGTACCTAAGTTTTCTACTACTGTTTTTCCTCCCCATATGCCGTAATAATAAACTTCCTGCCCGTAGGCATCCTTAAGGGAAATCGGCATGGTAATGGATAAAGCTATAAATGCAGCAACAAAGGATAATACCAGTAAGAGTATAGTTGTTTTTTTGAAAAAGTAATATGTCATCGTTGTCCTCCTAAATATTCGTGTTTCCGACTACATATAGAGTCCGATTCTTTTCCGTAAATATTTCTATCAGCATTTCAATTTTAAAAAAATATGTCTACAATTATATCATATTCGATTACATAAATCCATAAATTGGGAAGAATAAAAATAGGTGCCTTTTGGAGATGTAACTAACACTATGTATAAAATAAAACCTTTATATTAATTTCTGAATTTATCATAAGAATGTTTTCATTCTGTGGCATTTTTAATTTTGTTAAGTGCTTTGATTTTTGTTTGGTTAACTGCCTGACGTGACTTATTTGATAGCAAAGCAATTCTTGATACGGGAATATTTTCAACAAAGACAAGAAAAAGAACTTGGTATTCCCATTTTGTCAAAGCGTTCCTGCATGGCAGTACTTCGGCAATATTATTTGAGGGGGAATAGGATAGTTCCTCCTCTATATAATGCAGCTGCTCATCACTTAAATCTGAAAAAACGATAGGTTCATTTTCGGTCTGTTTTGAAAGTTTTATGTAATGGTTTTTCATAGAAGCGGCAATGTATTTGACAATAATTGCGTCTTCTTTTTTTCCAACTTCATTTTTGCTCATGCTAATTATAAGCTCAATAAAAAACAAACGCATGTCATTGTAAGCGTCTTCGTATTTGAGAAGCATTGCGTACTTCTTGATTAGTTTATCAAATCTCTGTATTAACTCTAAAACAGCGTGTTCATTTGGAATAGATTGAAATATTTCTAATAGCATTAATATCCCTCATTTCTTAAGATAGAAAGAGGGACTATCTATTTTTTTAAAACCCGGTATATTTTTGTTTTATTTGTGCCATGAGAAAAATCAAAAAGGGAGCATATAATTCCGTAAGACAATATAAGTAAAGCGAAAGTGCAAATATTACGCCAAAAAGCCCTTGGAAACTTAGTTCCAAGGGCTTTTTGTTATTTAATTGGATTGAGATACAGTCTTGCTTTTATTTTTATTTGCACGAAAGTCATTAAAGACCATTAAAAACGCACTTTTACGGATATGCGTCCGCAAAGAGAAGTTTTTAATACATACTAATGACTTTCTCTAATAAAAGTAGTGCAGCAGGTACCTTCACTGGTTTCTGCTTTTCTGTCACCCATAGGATTGACTTCGATTTTGTTTGCATAGCACATACGGCTTCTGTTATATCCGCAATTTTCGACGCCGCACTTTACCTCCATTTTGGGGGGCTCGTTATGACTCATTTAGCTCACCACCTTTCTTTTGTGCATATATATTATTTGCATCTTATAATTTTTAATCCTGTATTTGCTTTCCATAGTGTTTCCTCAATGGAAGAGAAATATTTTGCGGGCTAAAAAATGCTTGAAGTTTGCTATACGTTTGAACAATATCAGTAAAAAAACTTTTCGTAAGATTTTCCAGCATTTTTATTAGTGAAATTTTTTAATTTTAATCTTCTCTTACGGGGTCAGCATTACTGCCGGACAAATTTTTTCTGCTCCCTTTCGTTTTGAATTTTAAGTCTGCATTTTGCATGAAATCAATCAGCAGAGAAGAAACCGTTACCGTAACTAATGAAAAAGCAATGTGGCGGAACGAAATATAAGACAGGGAGAGCAGGAGAACGCTGATATCAGTTGCAAGGTATGCGCGGGATATCCGGCAGCCTGTAAGCTTAGAAATTGCCAAAGCCAATGCGTCGTCGCCGCCGCTCGATCCTCCCTGACGCACCACCAGCCCGACGCCGACGCCGACGAACAAACCGCCTATGAGTGCAGCGATGAAAGGATAGGAGGAGAGGTTGGGCAGCATGGGAGGAAAGTGCTCCCAAAGCTTAAAAAAGCCTGCGAGACTAAGCGTGGATACTGCCGACACCTTGAGGAAATCTTTGCCCAAAAACTTAAACGCGAAAGCGTAGCAAAGTACATCCAGTATCGGAGCGAGTATGGAGGGCGAAATGCCTGACCAATTATTGATAAGAAGGATCATTCCCAGCACGCCGCCCTCAGTGATTTCCGTCTGCTGATGGATGTTGTACATACCAAAAGAAATAACAGCAGTCCCAATCAAAATAGCCGCAAACTTTTTTAAAGTGAACAGCCCTTTGTTTTTTTCTATAAAATCAGATAACATCTTTTTGAAATGCATAAAAATATCAACCTTTCGCCTATTGTGCGCCTAAATGCCTAAAATCAGCTGCAACTCCATTTTAAACTATGGTATAATACCAAGGTCAAGTATTCATTTTTCCGATATAAGGGATTGGTGTGTTCAGGCATGAAAGACTATTATAAAATAAGTGAGATTTCAAAGCTCTATGGAATCGGGAGCGACTCATTGCGGTATTATGAAAAAATCGGAGTATTAAAGCCGCGGCGGGATGTAAACGGATACAGGCTTTATGGACTTAAAGATGTCTATAAGCTGAATATCATTAGAAATCTTCGTCAGCTTGGCTTCTCAATGAAGCAAATCAAAGAATATCTTGATCATCAAAGCATTGATAATACGCTTTTGCTCCTTCAAGAGGAACAAGAACTGATACAGATACAGTTAGAAAAGCTCCGTGCCGCGGAAAAGACCATATTGAATCGAATAACAGCGCTCAAAGAAGCGTCGCAAATCCAAACCGGCGTTTTTACGATCAAAAAATATCCTGCTCGTCCCTGTGTACATTTAAATGAATATATAACGCGGGATGAGGAAATGGATTTTGCCATAAAGAAACTGCATCGTAAGCACGAAAACAGGATACATGATTTTGGAAACCAGTCCATTGGTGCGTCCGTGTCGGTGGAAGATTTGAATAAAGGAATACTAAATGTGTTCCACTCCGTATTTTTTATTCTTGAGCAGGAAACGGATGAATATGACCTTCTACTTCCGGCAGGGCAATATCTTTCCTATTTCTATCGAGGAAATTACCTTCAAAGCTCAGACCGTATAAAAGAGGTATTGCACTATGCCGAAGAAGCGGGCTTCTGTGCTTTGGGGGACCCTTTTGAAATTTACGAAATTGATAATAGGTATACGGTACTTGAGGAAGAATTTTTAACCGAGATCCAAGTCAGAATTTTGGAATAATAGTAATTTTCCGTTATAACTAAAATATGCAAGAAGATTATAATGGGTGCTGCAATTCATTGAAAAGAACAAAACCCCCGTAATCAATAAGATTACAGGGGGTATGTTTGAATAAATAAGTAAAAATATTCTATCGAAACTTATAATATTCATTTTCTTTTTTTACCTAAAAGCATTCCAAGAAGATTGCCGACCAAAGCAACTGCCCCATAGACAGCAACATATATCAAGGCGCTTGAATTGTAAAAAATGAATATTGTCGGGATAAACAAAGCCGTCACAATAAATGAGTATAGAATGTCAAAAGAATGTTTCCATCCGTAAATCACAGAGCAGAGAAAGCAGATCAAAGGGATTATGAGCAAAAGCATCATCATTGCCGTCCCCGTGTCATGAATCAGCAGCGGCAACAGATAGAACACCATAAGGATTACCGCCAAAAACGGCAGCATAGGTTTGATTCTTTTCATTTATCTTCCTCCATATTTATTCAAGACCAGCCTGATTAAAAACCACAGCTAATGCTATGCGGTAAATTTTTTCTACTCGTTTAATCTTTATTATAGCGTATTTGAAAGAAAAAGAAACTAAAAATTTTTCCGACGGAATTTGTTTGCTTCTTTGCCACAGAAGTTTAGAATAGGTAAACTTTCTCATACTCTGCATCCTATACTTTTTCCTATGAGTTAGTCCCGCAGAACAAAAAAGCACTTGACTAATTCTTTTAAAAATGCTACTATTATCGGGCACTATAAATGTATGCGCGAGTGGTGGAATTGGCAGACTCGCTAGATTCAGGTTCTAGTGTGCAATAGCACGTGCGGGTTCAAGTCCCGCCTCGCGCACCATAAAAGACATATTTTCCGCCAAGAGGAAGATATGTCTTTTTTTATACATCAAATTGTATTATAATGTAAGTGGGATTATTTATATACCCTTTAGCACAGCTGTCTGCGTTTGTAGGCAGCTGTTTTTTAGAAACTTTGTAACAAAATCACGTTTCATTAGTTAGTAAGGTGAAAGGAGAATTTGAATTTGGAATTTGAAAAAATATATAAATTGTATTTTAAAGATGTATATATATTTCTGTATAGTTTATCACAAAACAAAGCTGTTGCCGAAGATATTACACAAGATACATTTTTAAAAGCAATGAAAAATATTCATACTTTTGATGGTAGAAAAGAAATTAAAGCATGGCTTTTTACCATAGCACTGACCTGAACCCCGAAAACTAAACCAATAGGAATGTTAGTCACGATATGCTATAATTTTTGAAAGGGACGTGATTAACATGAAAACGAGATTCACAGAAGAGCAAATTATCAAGATTTTGAAAGA
>JAAYBD010000008.1 GCA_012719035.1 Clostridiales bacterium
TAATCAAAATTACCAAGCTCATTTTTCGTCAATAGCATCATGCTGTATTTTTAAGTTGGTTCGATTTAGTATTGACAAAATGAAGAACAAACATTATTATATATCTAATCAGATTAGGTATATAACAATGCGGTGCTCTGAACTATTTTAGAGAAATACTCCGCGCTCATACAAAGGGACTATTCTCTCAGTGTCCGATGAACGCCCTTTGCTTTCTACTTTATGGCCTTGACCGCTGTAAAAATCAACAAATAGGTAATGAAATATGCAAACTCAAATTATTGAACGAAATAACATATTTCCGGCATATATGCCTCTTGATAACGCTGCAAAAATATATCCCGCAGCAAAAAGCAAACGATGTCCTTCAATGTTTTGCCTGTCGATGGAGCTTACGGAGGATATCGACAAGGAGGTTTTGGCGTCTGCGCTGAAAAATACGCTGCATAGAATGCCCAGTTTTTCTCAACATCTGAAACGGGGCTTTTTTTGGTATTATTTCGAGCACCATATGGACGTCCCGCCGATATGCCCCGATATCAACAATCCCTGTGTCTATCTGAATACCAAAGCAAACAAGGGTTTTCAGTTTCGTGTCAGCTATTACAACAAGCGGATATCTGTTGACTTCTTTCATGTTCTAACAGATGGAACCGGCGGTATGTCATTTTTGAAAACACTTGTTGCAGAATATATCTCTTTGAAATACAAGACCGAAATCCCGCGGGACAGGGAAATTCTAAATTGCAATGATATTCCTTGTAAAGAGGAATACGAAGACAGCTTTTTCAGATATGCAAAGCCTTTAAAAATCAGCAGGAAAGAGACTGCCGCATACCATATCAAGGGAACCAGAGAAGCCTTGGGCATCATACATATTACGACCGGCATTATGTCTCTGGATGGAATCCGGACAAAAGCGAAAGAATTGAACGCAACGGTCAATGAGTTCTTAGCCGCGGTATTGATTTTAGCGATCTATAAAATTCAGCAAGCCGAGAATCATCCATTCAGAAAAAAACAAAATGTAAAGGTCAGTATTCCAATAAACTTAAGGAAGCGTTTTCCCTCATGTACGCTAAGAAACTTTACAACATACGCTAATCTGGGTATAGTACCGATGCCGGAAAGCTATACGATAGAAGAAGTTGTCGGTATGCTCAAGCATGCAATGGCGCTTGAAGCAAGCGCCAAAATGCTTAACGCAAAATTCAGCACGAATGTAGCGTCTGAAAAGAATAAGTTCTTAAGCGCTGCACCGCTTTTTCTGAAAAATCCTATTATGAAACTTTATTACACGATGTACGGCGACAGATATAATAGTACGACACTTTCGAATCTGGGTTTAGTCGTATTGCCTGACGAAATGGCAAAGTTCGTGGAGCGGACCGGCTTTATCTTAGGCGCAGGCACCAATCCCGTCTCCTGTTCCTGCGTAAGCTTTGAAAATAAGCTGTGTTTTAGCATAACAAGAACGATTGAAGAACCGCTTGTGGAAAGAGAATTTTTTACTATGCTCGCTAATTTGGGCATTCATGTCGCTTTAGAAAGCAACCTTAGATGAACGAGTACGATCCAAACGTATTTGCCGGTTGACACCTTCAGGCCACCTGATATACTACATAAACGAAAGGTAATCTCACTGAATATGTCTTATTGTTATAATTGCGGAGTTGAACTCCTGAATACAGAAGCGGTTTGTCCGTTGTGTCATAGGAAAATCTGTAACATAGAAAATGGAGCCGCCGCACTGAAAAGGGCCTATCCCGCAAATCTTGAGAAAGTGCCCCAAAGCAACAAACGCCTTGCGGTAATCGGACTCATCATACTTCTTATCCCCGCCTTGTGCTGTCTTGCCGCTGACATTTTGGACAATGGCAAAATCAACTGGGGTCCCTATTTATGGGGAGCTGAAGGCTGTATTTTTGTATACCTGTTTTTACCGGAACTTTTCTCCAAGCTGCGGCTTATCATCCGTTTTGTATTAAACGCTGTGGTTACCGCCGGATATTTGTATTTGATCGGACTTACAGCAAACGCAACGAACTGGGTGCTGCCGCTTGGACTGCCTATCACACTTTTGGCCAGTGCTCTCCTTTATTCTTTTATTAAAACAGCAAAAACAGCGAAAATCTCCCTGCTTGTAAAACTTTGCATTTTCATCGGCGCAGCCGGATTATTTTCAGTGGCCGTGGAAGCCGTTATTGGCCTGTATGGGACAGCGAAGCTTGTCTTGAATTGGTCATTACTGGTTCTCTTTCCGTCGCTTGTTATCGTGGGAATATTGTTTTGCATTGAATCAAGCCGGACGCTTAGAGATAAGATAAGACAGATACTTTCTCTTTGATTGATAAACAATGCAAGCCCCCTTTCGTCAATATTGCATATATAGAATTATCTACATAGATTTGACAAAACACTATTGTAATGATAGAATAATATGATTGATAACAATATCGCTTTTTTAAAACGAGGATTTCGATCCCCGTTTTTATTTTTTTGAATTGAGGAATTACATGACAAAAGTTTTATTCTCCGAAATGAGTCTTACCCCTAAGGTGGAGCGCGCTGTTTCTCTGATGGGGTTTGATTTCGCAACACCTATCCAGTCCGAAGCCATTCCTGTGATCCGCACCGGCGTGGATGTTATCGCCCGTTCACAGACGGGTACGGGTAAAACCGTTGCCTTTGCCATCCCTGCTATCGAAAGGATTGATACACACGAGGATAAGCCCAGTATACAAGTGCTTATTCTTTGTCCGACACGAGAGTTGGCGCTGCAAGCCGATGAGGAAATCAGAAAGCTTTCCCGTTTTAAGGACGGTGTTCGGCCTGTGCCCATCTATGGCGGCGCTCCAATCGACAAACAGTGCATTGCTCTGCGCCGCGCGAACATCGTTGTCGGAACGCCCGGCCGCGTAATGGATCATATGCGCCGCAAAACCATCAAGCTGGACAATCTGAAAATGATTGTGCTTGACGAGGCAGACGAGATGCTCAATATGGGATTTAAAGAAGATATCGAGACTATTTTGACCGACACGCCCGAAGAGCGTCAGACCATTCTCTTTTCCGCAACCATGCCGCCTGCAATTATGAAGATCACACATGAATTTCAAAAGAACCCGACACTTATCGAAATTGACAAAAGTCAGGTTACGATTGAAAATATCGAGCAGCGATATATCGATGTTCCCCATACGGAAAAAAAAGCAGCCCTTCTTATGCTCCTAAAATACTATCAGCCGAACCGTGCCATCATCTTTTGCGGTACTAAGAAAATGGCGGATGAGCTTACAGGCTTTTTGAATGAGCAAAATATTAGCGCAGAAAGTATTCACAGCGACATTAAGCAGACTCAGCGTACCACCACAATGCGCGACTTTAAGGCAGGAAAGACGACGATTCTCATCGCAACGGACATTGCTGCCCGCGGCATT
Organism: Clostridiales bacterium; assembly: GCA_012719035.1. GTDB lineage: Bacteria > Bacillota > Clostridia > Oscillospirales > Oscillospiraceae > UBA2658. The sequence continues at coordinate 3,441 of JAAYBD010000008.1, forward strand.
GATGTAAGTGATGTCGAATACGTCATCAACTTCGACATTCCCCCGAATACGGAGTATTATATTCACCGCATCGGCAGAACGGGCAGAGCCGGAAAAACCGGATGCAGTATAAGCATTTGCAGCAGCAAGCGCGAGGTCAATGACATCAATAAAATCGGGTTTGCGGTAAAATCTGAAATCAAAGAACTGTCTTTGCCAACAGCAGAGGATATTCAAACTAAAGGAATAGTCAAAGCTACTGACGAGCTTGAAGCGCAGATTCTAAATGATATCAGCCCGATTTTTGCCGAGATCGTTAATGACCTAATTCAAAGAGGATATTCCCTCCAAAACATTGCAGAGGCTGCACTTTCGCTGTGTTATAAAGACATCGTGAAGCCTACTGACCTGAACCCCGAAAACTAAACCAATAGGAATGTTAGTCACGATATGCTATAATTTTTGAAAGGGACGTGATTAACATGAAAACGAGATTCACAGAAGAGCAAATTATCAAGATTTTGAAAGA
>JAAYBD010000045.1 GCA_012719035.1 Clostridiales bacterium
GTTTCAAATGTGAACCCTGCATGTTTTTAATTGTTATCAATCCGAAGTTCCGTAATCCGTAACAAGCAACATAATACCCAGCCTTATCGTTTTGAATCAATATAATATAAAATAAAAAGGAGATATCGATATGCGGCAAACCCATGTTCTTTTGAAAAAGTCCGCTGCACTTATTCTTGCAGCGATGATAACTTTAAGCCTTACTTCATGTGACAGCAATGGTGCTGCGCCTGAATCCGAAAACGCCGGGATTTCAGCACAGCCCCCGTCTGACATAGTAGAAATGAATAGCAGTGCTTACATACAGAGAATCGAAAAGGAATTGGATACCAATCTGAAAGTCAGCGCAGATGTGCTTATGCCAGCCTCAAGCGATTGCAAAGAATATCAATTAAAACATAGAGACTTCACTCCGGACGAACTTTCAAACATTTTCTTGAAAGATGATGAAAGCGGGAAAAAGCTCTCTACGTATGAATCTGGTTTCGAGATTGTAACGGAAAACGGAGCAAATATAAACGCACAAAAGCGCGGATTTACATATACTGAGGATTCGCTTAGGACTGATGAAATTGTAGGTCTTTTTGAGCATTATTACAATCCTGACAGCCCGGCAATGACTGAGGAGCTCTCGTTCATGCCACGAGAAGATGCTATACAAAAAGGTATCGGCATTATACAGCAGCTTGATATTGCCTGCACACCGAGAGCAGGGAATATAGTGGCGTTGACAAATAAGCAGCTTTCTGACCTGCAGAGCGCTCTTATGCAAGACTCACGCTATAAAGGTTTTTATGATGCAGGAAAATCAATCGAAATCAAAGACTGGTCGGATGCTGACGATGCATATTATATAACGTATTATTTTGTGCAGGATGACATTCAGCTTTACGAACAGGATAATGAACCAAGCGTCAGCATGGCAGTGGAGTGGTTTCCCGGGTCAATAAAAGCTGAAATGCTGATAACATCTAAAGGCATACGTTACATGAAGCTTGATGGTGCATTGTCTTTTGATGGTCAGCCGACTTCTAAAAAAATCATTTCAGTTGATGAGGCAATGGATAAGTTAAAGGATAAATATTCGCAGGTGATGCTTACCGAGCCGTATACGGTTACAAAAATTTATCTGGAATATTTAACAATTCCCGAAAAGGATAAAAAACCGCTTGAAGCCATGCAAACGCTGAGACCTTACTGGTGCTTTATTATACAAGTACTGGAAGACGATAATGGTCAAATTTTTGAAAAAGCAGAGCGCTTTAACGCATTTGCGGGGGCGGATTTATCATATGGAGGCTAAAAAAGTGTTTTGGAACCTTTTACGCGCGGATTTTAAAAGTGCAGCGGGTATTCCGTTTTTAGTGGCAGTCATCCTCGTAGTGCTCTGCATTGCATTCGATTCATGGAATGAATTAATTTTTATTATTAGGGAGCCAGAGAATATAGGTGCTTTCTATTATTATTTCAATTCACTTTCGTTTGGCGGTACATACAGCGGTTATTTGCTCCCTATGCTGGCGGCTTTGCCGTTTGCCGCGAGCTATTGCATTGAAGATCAATCCAATATGATAAACTTTATCGTTGCCAGAGCCGATAAGAAAAAATACTGTCTTTCAAAGATTCTTGTCAGCGCTATTTCGGGAGGGCTGGTACTGGCGCTCGGCGGTCTTCTGCTTGTTTTACTCTTGACAATTCGCATCCCGCTTGTTACAGACGACGAGGTGATGCTAATGACGATGAATAGGTATCCATTCTATACTTTACTCGCAAAAGGAAACGGTGCAGGGTATTTTGCCGCAATGTTCTATTTAGCTTTTCTTAGAGGATTTTTATATGCTGCCGCGGCTCTTACCGTATCTGCGTATTTCACTAATAAATATGTAACAGTGGCATCACCGTTCATAGTCTCGTTTCTACTGATAAGAGCATATAATCTGCTTCATATTCCCGGTAATTTTCGTCTTAATCTCTTGCTAAACGCTCGGGCAGGCTTAGGATCGGACCGTGCGACGCTTTTGATCACAAGCGCTGTTGTTTTGGCAATTGCAACAATTTGCGGATATATTTTTATGCGCCGTGTGATAAGGAGAATGGAATATGGCTCTCATTCATAAAATTTGGCGTGTTTTCGTATATCAATTACGCCGTTCGGTGATAAGCACAAGAATTGTTATGCTTTTTATTATGGTCGGAATTTATATTTATTCGACTATTCAACCTGTAGCTGATTTTTCCGCTGCCGTCGGCATTGCGGCAGGCCCATGGGCGTTCCCGCATCTTGTAAATGATTATATCTGCCAGCTTGTAATAATGGCGGGGGTCGTATTTTTGTTTTGCGACGCACCGTTTACAGGAGAGTCCCATATGTATATTGTCTCCCGCTCCGGACGGGTCGCCTGGTCCGGCGGGCATGCATTATACATTATCGTTATGTCGCTTATCTATGTCATGTTTATAATACTGTCCGGCACCCTGCCCCTCCTGTCAAACCTTGAGTGGGGGGCTAATTGGGGGAAAATATGGGGAACACTTGCCAGAACTGACGCATCACAGCAATTTGGACTTCAGTTTACCGTAAATGATTATCTGATAGGAGCCTTTACGCCTGCAAAGGCAATGCTTCTAAGCTTTTTGCTTGAGTGGGCATGCGTTAGCTGGCTGGGGCTTGTTACCTATCTTTTTAACACGCTTACAAAAAAGATGACCGGTACTTTTATTTCCGCCGCCTTTATCCTTTTGGATATTATGATTGCAAATGAATGGACCCCGGGTGCATACGCTTTTTCACCCATCACCTTGGCTCAATTACGTGCATTTACCGGAAGAAATCTTACGTATGGCATCACACTGAACTACGCAGTAAGGTTTTTTATCATTACGATATTAGTCCTTATAGTATTATGCATGTTCAGTGGCAATATTGAAAAGTACAAAACAGTAATCTCAAGAAGATTTTCAAATAAGAAGCGCCGAAAGGAGAATTACAATGGATAACACAGCCGTTTCGGTAAGAGATGTAACAAAGGCCTTCGGGGAGCAGGAAGTCCTTAAAAATGTCAGCGTAGAATTTCCTAAAGGCGGTATATACGGATTGATAGGGCGCAACGGTTCGGGAAAAACGGTCTTGCTTAAATGCATATGCGGATTTGTTCCTCCCACGTCCGGTGAAATTACAGTTTGGGATAAACGCGTAGGACAAGATGTGGATTTTCCTAATGACTTGGGATTTATCATAGAATCTCCCGGATTTTTACCTGCAGTCTCCGGTCTTAAAAATTTAAAATATCTTGCCTCAATCAGAAACAAAATTTCGGAAAAGCGTATACGGGAATGTATTTCGCTTGTGGGGCTTGACCCGGACAGCAAGAAACCCGTAGGAAAATACTCAATGGGAATGCGCCAGCGTTTAGGAATTGCTCAGGCTATTATGGAAAATCCTGAACTGATTGTTCTTGATGAACCAATGAACGGGCTTGATAATCATGGCGTTGACGAGATGAGGACCTTGTTTCTTGATTTAAAGGAAGAGGGGAAAACAATACTATTGACCAGCCACAATAGGGAAGACATACAGCTATTATGCGATTCGGTCTATGAAATGGAAGCGGGGGAATTAAGAGAGGCGGTTTTATAGGATTTTGAAGAATCTGCTTTCGGCATAAAAATTTGAACAGCTTAAATATAAAGGCAAAAGACCTAACGGATTTACGCTCTTTGCAGTAAGGATATGTCAAAAAACAGTGCGGATATTATTCAACAAA
>JAAYBD010000009.1 GCA_012719035.1 Clostridiales bacterium
AACGGTTGCAACTGATGCCACTCTCCAGCAGCTTTCAGACCATCTTTGCTTCTTCCCATTTCCGCATATGCGGCAAAAAATTCACTATTATCGTAAATATTTCTCATTGATAATTACCTCCACAACTTCCGATTTATCTGTATCTCCATCACATCCTGAATATCTCCATCATTCACAACGCAAATGACGGAGATATTATCTTAAATACGGACATAGGCAGTGGCGGGACCAGCGCCGACTTTAGCGATATATCCGCTTTTAACCAAGTCTGTCAAGGTTCTTTCGACTGTCACTTTGCTTATATCCGGGCAAAGTTCCATTATTTCTTTTTTCGTAATTTTGCCTACTTTATGATCTATCACAGCCTTAATTCTCTCCGGTTTTGAAAGGCTGCGATTCTTCAGGTGTTCGACACGGCTCTCAAATTCATTATATGCTTTCAGTATAATGCCCAGGTAATACTTCACAAAAGGCTCATAACTGTTTTCACACTCATGCCAGCCGGTAGAACTCGCCTGAAGAGCTTCATAATAGGTTTCCTTTGTTTTTTCAATCAGCATTTCCATGCTGACATATTTTCCAACAATGTAACCTGCTTTATAGAATAACAGCAACGTAAGCAAACGGCTCATACGGCCATTCCCATCGTTGAAAGGGTGAATACAAAGGAAATCCAGAATAAACATCGGAATTAAAACCAGCTTATCAATACGATCCGCTTCCCATGCGTCCAGAAACCTGCTGCACAGCTCATCCATTGCATCTGCTGTCTGAAATGCAGGAACCGGAATAAACCTTGCCTTCTGATGACCTTCTGCATCCGTTTCAGCAATCACGTTGTCGGAGTTTTTATAGCTGCCGCCAGTAGCTCCCTGAGAATAGGAATATAAATCTCTGTGCAACTGCAGGATAATATTGGGACGAGGAGTTATATATTCATAGCTCTCATGAATTGTGGCAAGAACTTCTCGATACCCGGCAATTTCCTGTTCTGAACGGTTGCGTGGTTCTGCTTTCTGGCTTACCAATTCTTCCAGACGTTTATCACTTGTATAGATGCCTTCAATTCGGTTCGATGCACCTGTACTCTGAATAAGTGCCACTTCAAGAAGCGTTTTCAGCTCATCAATATTTGCTTCAAGAAACAACTCTTGCTTTCCTTTATGTTCATGGATACTCGCAACCATCTGAACGATTTCGGGCGTCAGAAGTTTCTCAGGTGCTTTTATATAATCAAAACTCCTCATGGCAATCTCCTTCATTTATGACTTATCTCCATCATTTTAGCACTAAATGAAGGAGATTTCAACGGGCATGATGGAGATATAATTCCATCTGCAATGATTATTATGCCATGATTGCGCACATAATAATCAATTTGTTATGTAAAAGCAGCCCGAAGGCTGCCCTGGCATCTGCCTGTTAAATATTAAATGGGTTCGTTATCGTCCTCATCCAAAGAATAATCTTCCTCTTCCTCATCGGTATTTTCCTCGGACTCGTCATAACCGTAATCTTCTTCACCATCTACATAGTCTGCATCCGGATCAGGCTTTGTCTGTTCTTTCTGCTTTTTGCCTTTGAGCTTCTTGAAAGCAAAGAAACCGCCCCCGGCAGCGAGAATAACAATCAAAAGAAGGGCAGGCATCATGTTGGGAGATGTCTTCTCCACCGGCTCCGGTTCGGTAACTACTGGTTCAGTTGTCGGTTCCGATTCAGGCTCTTTCTCAGGCTCTTCAACGGCAGGCGCATACTTTTCGGCTTCTTCTTCATCCATCAGATTGAGCAAATCAGCTTCATCAACCTGATTCAAGAAATGCACGGTCTGTTCACCCTTGTCGTCACGGTCAATGATGATATAGAAATAGTTGCCGTTTTTCGTAACCGCCGTGATAAACTGTTTTCCTGCTCCAGTAGGAGAGCCTACATCATCTACAAGGGTAAGATTGCCGTCTGGAGTCAATGCAGCATCGCCGGTTTCCATGTTCGCATTCTGCATAAACATATTCAGAAATAGAGCCATCATCGCCATATCCATACTATTGGCTTCTCCGGTAGATTCAATCACTTCCAGATAATCGCTGTGAACATAGCCAGTTTTTTCAGGCACCGTAACCTGATACCAGTCTCCATCTACTCCGATTACCGTAACTTCCTCACCGGGACGAAGCTGATCAATGACCTCATAATTCATACCGGCACCGGTTCGCACATTCAGACGAGAACCATCCGTGACCACTTTTCCATACTTAAGAGCTTCAACATCTTCTTCATCAAATGACCATTCTTCGCCATTATAAGAAAACACAATGCTGCCATCCTCAGAAACGGAAAAGCTATAAGGCGTTTCAGCAGCGTCCTGATCGTCGCTTTTCTCTGCATCCGTTTCGGCTGCTTCTGTGCTGGAGACGGATTCATCACCAGTATAGGCAAAAGCGGTGGTACTGAACGTACCCACACACAATGCAAGTGCCATCAGCACCGAAAGGATTTTACTCTTCATCTTCATAATGATTTTCCTCCTCGTTCATTGAATTGATTGTTTCAGGCTTCGGCACAGTATCTCCGACCATGCGAAGCAGTTCTGCAAGCTGGGCAGGAGTGAGATTGGCGGCATGAACCATATCATGGATCTCCGTATTTTCCTCCTCACGATACCTGCGTTCCAGCTCTTTGACCTTTTTATCCCATTCATCACGTTTTTTACGGGCTTTGGCAAGGTCAGCGCCAATCTTATCAAGTTTTACGCCCATAAGATGCTCCTTTCCTTATCGAATACGGCCCATGCAGTAATAGTGCTGTTGCCAATAGCTGGTCTCAATAGATGCGTAAGAGATGGGATTTCCGCAGTGGATCATCATTCCATTGCCAACATAAATGCCGACATGAGATGCCCCGGAAGTATCGTAGGTTCCCTGGAAAAAGATGAGGTCACCCGGTTTGGCTTCACTCTTTGGAATAATGTCGCAGACACCCATCAAGCCGTTTGCAGTCAATCGTCCAACATTCCAGCCATTTCCACAGTTGTTAATAACCCAGCTGACGAAACCGGAGCAATCGAAACTGGTACTCGGTGAACTGCCGCCCCAGACATACGGATAACCCAGATATTTCTCGGCTTCCCGTATCATGTTGGCAAATTTCTCGTCAGTCAGAGCTTCGCCCGGAATGTCATAGTCGGTATACTCTCCACTTGGTGATGCGTAGATGTCATCGCCAAAAAGGTCAGGACGATTACCTCTGGTTTCCAAAAGCAGGCGATAACGCTCCATCTGATCTTCAGACAATCCTGCATTTCCGATGACCATATTCAAGCCCTTGTTTACCAGCTTTACATTCAGGATATAATACTCATACTCGACCTCAACCTCATATTCGTATTCTTCCGTAGTGGTTTCGCCGGTCTCAGGATCAGTAGAAGTTGTTGTACCGGTCCGGGTTTCTGTCCTTGTTCGGATTTCAACTTTTTCTGTCAAAGTCAGCTCATACTGCCGGTCAAACAGCCATTGGAGTGTACTTTGCACTTCCTCACGGGTGTAATCCTCAAACATGACAGTCAGATATGCTGCCAGCTCATAAGGATTGTGATTGATTTCGTCCAGCTCATAGCGGTATTCATCATAGCCGCTGTGCGTTCGTTCAATGTTGCTGATTTTGCTCCTCAAAGCTGCTTCCAGTGCTTTGTAATCATCATTCGCCCCGATAATATCCTCATCTTCTGCGGTGAATGAGGTTCCCAGCACCACATGAGTACCGCCCTGGAACATGGCAGAACAAGAGGAAAAGGCACCGGCAATCAACATGAACAGCAGACCGAAAAGCAACACGACGATTATTACCTTGGAATGTGAAGTAACAAATTCAGCCAGTTTCTCCGAGAGCTTCTTGGTCTCTTTTGCCGCCTTTTCTGCACCTTTTGATGCAGCGGAAGACGAACCAGCAACGCTCTTTCCAGCTTTGGCAGCTGCGTACTCTTTCTTAATTGCCTGTTTCTGTCTCCACCGGGAAAAGGGATTGGAAGATGCGTCTGGATTATCCTTCTTGAATTTCTCAAAAAGGGCATCTACATTTGCTGCATCTGATTTTTCTACCAGCTTATTTGCCTTGTCATAGGCTTTCAGTTTTTTACTGTACACCGCATGATCGACAGTGTATGCGGCTGTCTCCAGAGCTTCCTCGCTCTTGTGGACAGCCTGAACACCTACATTATCATCTTCATGCTCTGAAACAGCCTGATGCACCTTGGAGCTGACAGTAGCCGCTGATGCACGGGTAATCAAATGCTTTCCCTTGGAGGGCTTATCCAGATCAACATCAACTTTTGCCTTGTCAAAACGCAGCTTTGCTTTTCTGGATGCGGAAACACCCGCTTCACTGCGCAGTTTTTGGTGCTTCTTCTTTGGAGAGACCTTATCAACTGCTTTTTCCGCTTTGTCCGCAGCTTTTTCCGCACGGTCAGCGGCTTTTTTCACTTTGCCATCGGCAAGGTCATCCTCCGTAAAACGGAGACGGGTTGGTTTCTTCGCCATGCGTTACGCCTCCTTATCATCCACCACCTCAGACAATTTCGTGGTCATAATACGGTACAGCTCAAGGTCAGTCGGGAACCTATCAACGAACGGCAGAATAACATTGCCGTAAAACAAAAGCCCTTCACCTTCACCGGAATGGGTAACGTAGGAAAGCTGGTGCGGGCTGATATTCAGCTGTTTCGCCAGAATCTGTCTGTCACCGGATGCCTGATTCAGCATATAGATGAAGTCGCTGTTTTCAAAAATGTTCTCAACCTCACGGCTGGAAAGCAGGTCTTTGACATTCTGGGTGATACCGGTAGGAATACCGCCCCATTTCCTGAAACGCTTCCAGATTTCGACGGAATAGGCGGCAGTCTGTTCTTCCTTCAGAAGCAGATGGAACTCATCCATATAGTATCTGGTTGCTTTACCGGCGCTTCTGTTGGCCGTCACACGCCCCCAGACCTGATCCTGAACGACCAGCATTCCAATTTTTTTAAGCTGTTTGCCCAGTTGCTTGATGTCATAGCAGACAAGGCGGTTGTGAATGTCTACGTTGGTACGGTGGTTGAAAAGGTTCAAAGAACCTTTAACATAGATTTCAAGGGCAGTCGCCACATGACGAGCTTCCTTTTCCTCCTGTTCCAGCAGAGCATTGTACAAGTCCTCCAGAATAGGCATATTCTCAGGGCAGGGGTCGTTGAAATACTTCTGATAGATCTGATGCACACAACGGTCAATGACCGTCTTTTCAACAGGCTGCAAGCCCTCTTTTCCACCAACAATCAACTCACACAGGGAGAGAATGAAGTCCGCTTTCAAAGCAATCGGGTTATCTTCCTCTGAATAATTGGCATTGATGTCCATGGGATTGATATACTGCGTACTGGAAGGACTAATGAAAATACACTGTCCCTGAAGTTTCTGAACCAGAGCCGAATACTCGGATTCAGGGTCACAGATGATAATGTCATCATCCGTAACCAAAAAGGCGTTGGTGATCTCACGCTTTGCGCTGAAGGATTTACCAGAGCCGGGAGTACCAAGAATCAGCCCATTCGGGTTCTTCAGCATCTTTCTGTCCACCATGATAAGGTTGTTGGAAAGTGCGTTCAGACCATAATAAAGCGTTTCCTTTCCATCCTGGAACAGCTCCTGAGTGGTAAACGGAACAAATATCGCAGTAGAGCTTGTCGTAAGTCCTCGGTGAATTTCAATCTGGTTATACGCCAGCGGAAGGGAACTCATCAGTGCATTTTCCTGCTGGAAATCCAGTCGGCGCAGATTGCAGTTGTGTTTCTGTGCAATACTCTGTGCCTGGAATACATTGGTTTCCAGCTCCTGCTCTGTGCGGCCGGTGTTTAAGACGAGGAAAGTAACCATGAACATACGCTCATTCTGGCTCTGCAACTCTTTCAAAAGTGCTTTGGCGTCTTTGCCGTAGGTTGCCAAATCCGAAGGAATGATGTCCATATCATAACCGGAACGCACAGCCTTTTTCTGTTCTTCAATTTTGGAACGGTCAAGCTCCGTAATTGTGCGTTTGATGGTCTTAATTGCGGCAGTCTGGTCAACTGACTGAATGTGCATCGTTACAATCTGGCTGGATTCCATATCAAGGAAATCTGCCAGCATACGGTCACTCAGGTCAGATGCCGTAATTGCCAGATATGACATTGCCCCATAAAGACTGCCCATCTGGAATGTGCGGTTGCCTTTGAAAGCGAAGGAAGTAGGAGCAATGAAGTCTTTCACCGACAGCCCGGACTCCACAAGCCATTTCCAGTCGAACATGAACTTGTCGTTATCACCCATGTGGAACATGGAGTGCATTACATGCAGGCGCTCTTTTCCGTTCAAAGTCTTTGCAACAACGCCCAGACGACGGAAGTTGTTCAGCAGGTCATTTTCAATGTGCATGAGTCTCGGCTTTGCCTGACGCATTGAATCGGATTCAATGCCAAAGGTAAGATATTTGGTCTTTGTCAGACCATTGTTACCCTGCGCCAGCTGTTTTCTCAACATCTGACTGTACTCGGCACGGATGGAGTTGAACTCATCATTCTTAAACGGGATGCGGATACTTTTTTCAAAGCTCTCAGCGTCGGTACTCATGTTCATAAAGGACAGCTCGAAGTGGATGGAGCTGTCAAAGAAGTTCAGGAAACCACACCACTCATCAAAGATGGCTGTCTTATCTTCCTGCTGTGCCAACTGATAATTGATGTCCTGAAACTGAATGGTTTTGGTGTAAAAGTTATCTGTCACACGGCAAATTCCATCGGGAAACATCCTCTGAAACGGGATAGAGTCCTGGGCAGTATGCGGAACTCCGTCAGACTTCTTTGCCCGATCAATGACTTCCTTAATCTGCTTCTGCTGTGTTCTTGTGAGATTTGCGGGCATTTTTACGTTTCTTGCCTGCTGTTTCTTCTTGGAAAACAATCGCATTTACCTCCTTCTCAAGTTGGTGCTGCCGCTTAAGGGCGACGTAGTAATTGTTCGTCTGATAAGGGCGAACCTTAGGTCGAGTAAATTTCGACTGGATGAAGTGTCTTGCAATGACTTCCAGCGGCTGACCGTCCTTTTCGTACATAGCCAAAAAGAACAGAGGGAGCATAATGATAATCATGCCAAGTGCCGCCAGACTGACGTTGCCGGTACGTTTGAGCAAAAAGAAAGACGGCACTCCGATCAGTGCCGCCGCACCAAAGCATACCAGCTGTCGCTTTGTCAGATTAAAAAACACTTTGGATTTGACCCTCGTAAGATCACGAGGGACGGGAATATACGCTGCCAATCCAAGTCCTCCTTTCTATTGGTTAGTGGGCGCTGAATACGCTCTTGGCAAGTGAACCAGTCTTGAACAGCGTGAAGCACAGAAGAACTGTGTAGCCCATAACACCCCAAATGGATGCGATAATGTCATCAGAGAACGCAACAGACTGAATCAAAACTGCATATATGCCAACGCAGATCATGATTAAAAAGCCCTGGAAACCTAAAGCAAACAGGGAACGCAGATAGTTTTGCCCCACCTGGCTCTGTTCTCTGTTGCCGAATGTCGAAAATGGGATCGGCGCAAGGCTGGTCATCAGGTAGATTTCTACCATACGCCCATACACAATAACGAAAATAACGACAGAGAGGGCAGACATTGTAATCTGCACAATGAGGGATTGCAGGAACAAGCCAAGCAAAGGCCCAAGCTCCATAGCATTTAGCGTGTCCTCCATGGCTTCCAAGGCTGAAGCATCTACCGCCGTGTCTGCCGATATGATGCCCGCACTGGCATTGACGACGTGCTGCGCCACATCGAAAACTGCCATTGTAATATTGAAGGTGTTGGTAATGAGCATGACCGCAACAAAAGTCTTGAAGACCCATTTGAAAAAGATCCAGGTCTCAAAATTTGCCAGATTGTTGTGGTCAATAATCATCTGGATAAGCTCGTAGCAGGCAATGAATGTTAAAATCAAGCCTGCGATTGGGATAATCACGTTTTCGGAGATGTTTCTCACCATAGCAAAGACCCCGGGCGAAAAATTCGCCGGGGTCATGCCAACATCGGATGCAATCTCGCCAACCTGGTTATTGACGGAATCAAACAGCCCCGACAGATTACCCATAATGGCATCAACGAGCATTTCTTTGAGCCATTCCGTTATTTTTTGGATAATGCTGTCCAAAGGCGACTACCTCCTTATTGATTAACCGAACAGACCGGAAAGCAAAGGTACAAGAGTGATGCCAATGAGAGCGACACCGCCGCCAGCCATCAGCTGCTTCATGCCCTGGGATTTTGCGCCAGGGTTATCATTGCCGTAACCTTCCAGAAGGTTGATTGCACCCCAAATGCCAAGACCAGCACCAAGAGCAACGACGAGGGTCTGCAGAACAGTTACTGCGCTGTTAAAGAATTCCATAAAATTTTTCCTCCTTAGATTTTAATTGAAAAGGGTGGACAGCCGAAGCCATCCACCCCTGTTTTGAGTAATTTCTATTTTGCCAGATTAGCCAAACAGACCGGAAAGCAGCGGCACAAGGGTGATACCAATGAGAGCGACACCGCCGCCAGCCATCAGCTGCTTCATGCCCTGGGATTTTGCGCCAGGGTTATCATTGCCGTAACCTTCCAGAAGGTTGATTGCACCCCAGATGCCAAGACCAGCACCAAGAGCAAAGCATTGCCGCATTCGATAACGATACTGCCTTTTGGGTCAGTCACAACATAGCTGGAATGCATTTGAAGCAGGTTTGGTTTCAGCCAAAAGCGGGTCTTACCGGAACCACTGCCGCCGACAATTAGGACATTCTTGTTTCTGGCATTGGCAGGGTTCTTTGGACGATTTGACATCATCAATAATTCTGTTTTACCGTATCCAAATACTGACGGAGGACTGTCTCACGGCTCATGGCGTTCACAAGGGAAACTTCCAAACCAGACAGCTCGATATTTGCAGGCATTAAATCTACGCCTTCAGGATGATGGAGGATACCTTCTCCTGGTTCAATGGGTTGTTCCATCATCACCTTACCCATGAGATCTGACAAGGTAATAGGCAAATTATCAGGCACGGGATGTCCAAGGCTTATCGTAAGAGATGCCTGAGGATCTGCATCCACAACCAGAACTTTTTTACCCTCCATTGCCAGACCGACACCCAAGTTCTCCGTGGTTGTCGTCTTGCCGGTGCCACCTTTCTGATTAACTACTGCCATGACGGTAGCTTTCTTTGCCATCACAAATCACCTCAACTTTCATCTTGATCTTCAAATTGCATCACTCCTTCCCATGAAAAAAGCCCCCTGACATATCGTGTCGTACTTTGGAATCGTAGTAACAACCGATAGTTAGAGGGGCATTGTAAATTGCGGCAAGTAGGTATTGCCGCATATTACGGACATTTGTTGTGTTTTCCTTCAGGCAATCAAGAACAAAACTGATATGCTCTGAATTCAACTTCATAAACCGACTTTTTACTACCTCTGCTGGCTTATCATCGCTTGCAATGCGTATCATCTTGCGATTGGTACACACGGTATCGACAATCAGCTCAAGAATTTCCTCCAGTATATCAATATCATAAGGATGCCTTGTTTTGAGAATTTCATACTCAAGCTGCTCCACAAAATACAAGCGATATTGCTCTCTCACAGTCATCCCTTCGATTTCCCTTCCCTGAAAATCGGAAGAAAGGAAAGGATCAGTATCACTATAATCAGTATAAATAGTATCAGTATTATTACCTTGTGCTTTCGACAATTCCAGAGTTGTGTTTTTGACAGTTCCAGAATTGTCATTTTGACAATTCAAGAATTGTCCTTCCACATGGTTATCCACCGAGTTATCCACAAAGTTTTTTACATAGATCAGATTGGGTTTTCCAAGACCTTGCCTTTTGCGTTCAATTAGACCGCATTTTCGCTCCAATTCATCCAGAAGTTTTACCGCTTTCTTCTCAGCACATCCAATGGAGCCTTTTATTTCATCAATCGTAAATATGATGTAGACTCGGCCTGCTTCATCCATCCAGCCGTTTTTAGCTGACAGATTCATGCGGTCAAGTAAGATGCCATACAGCAGCTTAGCGTCAGTCGAAATATTCCAGAAACGTTCGTCAGTAAAGAGAACCTTTGGCACTCGGTAAAACGAGAACATTTCTGCCTGCTGACCGTAGAAATAATCAAAGCCCACTCAATCTCACCACCTCTCCAGTTGGGAATGGATTTTCTTTTAAGGGAACACCTCGAATCGTACTCCCTGATTTGTGGTAGTGACATTGCGGATAGTAGCATGAACGATATTTCCATGAAGGCTGATGAAATTCACACTCCCGGCATGAACGAGGAGACACCCGCTTACTGGAGCGAAAGCCAGGAACTTTCCGCATTGTTTTGTCAATGCGATCAAATTCTTTATTCTCAGTCATATCAGTGGATGCCGAGTTCTCGCATAATCTTTTTAGTACACCAGCCAATGCATGGATGATCTCGTCCATAAGGACATCCATCACATTCAGTCTTGACCTTTTTAGGTACACTAATCAGGTAATAGCAATTCTCTTTGCCCAGACTACAGCCCTTTCTCGTACCTTTCCAAAAATAGCATTTACTGCAGTCGCTTGGCTTGTCTGCGGCATAAGTTACCTCCTGCACATCCTCACCTCCCATCGTTTGTATTTTCCTGATAACTCAGGAATAAAAAAAGAGCGCCTATCCAGCCCCGGAGTAGGGGCGAATAAACGCTCTACGTAATCTGTATTCAGTTGTTCGGCGCATCTCTCTGAAAGAGATACGCCATGATTTTTATGCCATCCTCACCCTTAATCCTGAAATGGAAGAAGTGGGGATACCAACGAGATACCAGCCTTTGTCGCCCCAGTCATACTCAATCCGGGTAGGCTTCCAACGGTTACCTACGAATACATCCATACAAGTTCCGCAATGGAGACCACCGTAGTATTCTTCCAAACCAAACCGCACATCCATGCGCTCTGATTCAGTATCATAAATCAATACACCTTGCTTCATAAATCCAGACCTCCTATCATTTGGATCATAGCCATGTTGCCGGACTTTTATACAGTCAACCAGCAGATGCAAACTACTTCTTCCTACATGTTTCTCAATGGGTTTTGGTCTGAATTCTTTTGGACAAAATCAGCGAAAAACCCCGTGTTTTCAAGGCCTCCAACCTTTTGTCCTATTATAACTCAATAGTCTATTCGACGTACTATTCCTGTTGCTTTCATAAAAACCTCCCATGCGACTGATGCGCAAAATTTGATGTTTTCCGGCGGTTTAGAAGCTTTCACTTATTTGTCTCATCTGAATTGGGGGAAGACAGAGTATAAACCATATGAGTGAAAGAGACGCCGATAAATTTAAAATAGAGTTTTGAACAAATTCTCAGCAAGCCTATTGTTTGTAAAATGCTGGCGCATTATTCTCTTTTTCTACAAAATATGTTTTAAGCACGAAAGGAGGCAGACGGGCAGATACAGAAATTTATTTAAAAATAAAGGGTGCTTTGCTTGTTTGTTTTCTGGAAAACGGTAAGAAAAAATCATATAAATCGAATGGATTCAACAAAACGAATACAAAATCTGCAGATTATGAAAATGTCCGATATTTATTGCGCTAAATAAGATATTATGATAACATATCACTTTAGATTAGCGTGTTTCCAAAAACTGTGAGCCTTTATGAGCCGCAGTTTAATTCTCCAAGGGAGGGATTTTTTGGAGAGCGTGTACAGAAAAAACGGAAAGAGACTTACGGCAGTCATTTTAGTTATTGTCTGCCTTTTATCTGTTGCCGCCGGTTGCACTCAGAAACATCCGTCATATATACCAGAGGCAAGCCGGCAAGGATACGGAATATCCGCAGCTGTTCTTTATAACGGAAAATCAAATGACGGGGCATGGAACGATACACTTGATTATCTTGAGCAGTCAACTATTATCAATCTCACCGCCTGCGCTTTGGATATATCCGAGGCTTATGACCTGAGTAACTACAGCGTTTTATATCTTGATAAAAGCATTATTGAAGCGGACGATTTGGCGGATATTTGCGCGTCTGTTGAGAGCTTTACGGAAAACGGCGGTTCAGTTTTTCTTGATAATGCATTTTATGACGTATTCGACAAAGAATTCATAGGCGTTAGTAAATTTGTCAAAGTAACAGAATGTCCCGCTGATGTTTCTTTGCCCGAAGCGGGCGAAGATATCCGGGAACTGCAGGAGATCATTGCGGATTTTATAAGTCTGTATACGTCTTATGCCGATTATTCAGCGCTGGCGGATTATGATTACGGTTATGCTGCTGTATGCGATACCGCTGTACCGGTAGTTACGTGGAAAGACCACGCAATTTATACTCTGAACAAATACGGCAAGGGAAATGTCTTTTTTACAAATCCCCTGCTGCCCAATGTCTTTTCGCTCAGCGGATTTTCAATGCAATACAGAAATGAGACTCAGAAAGCTTTTTCAAATACAACAGCCGGCTGCAATCAGCTGTTGTTAAACGCTTTTGCGGGGTATGTCTCAAAGCAGACCTACGGATATTATATCGGACGGGTCTTCGGAAGCTTCGGCAGCACAGATATGGCGTGGGAGCTTCATTATGAGGAGATAAACGGCATCAAGAACAACTCGCTGAAGATTTTCAGCGAACTGTGCAGGGAATATCTTCAGGTTCCGTCATTTTCGCTCATACGCAATTCATATTGGTGGTTCAGGCGCGCTGAAACCATCTCATACTATCTCAATAACAGCGATGACGGGAAGCTCGATTTTTCACTTGATTTTAACGAAAATGCCTATTCATCGGGAACGCATATAGTAAGCGGCAATGAATGGCTGAATCTTGGAAGCATAGAAAATGCCGGAAGTTATTTTGCTGACTATCCGCAGTACACATATAGGGCATATCCGGAGCTGTGTGATTATGATTCCGACGGATTAACTGATATATTCTGCGGAAGTGCTGACGGCAAATTGTACTATTATAAAGGCAAGAGCTTTGATGGACGGTTCTGCGTATCCGATGCGGCTGTTCTTACCGATGGGAGCGGAAAAGAACTTACTGTCCCGGGCTATTCTTCGCCGAATCTTATCGATATTAACTGCGACGGCTATCCCGATATCATTTCCGGAAGCTCTGACGGCAGCATATACTGGTTTTCGGGAAACGGAACTTTGGCATTTGAACCGCAGGGTGTGCTGATAGACACAGATATTTTAGGGCAGAGTCTGCCGTCCGCCGGCGATATAAATAATGACGGTATAGCCGATATCGCGGTCGGCTCGAACGAGGGCATACTCATCATATATTACGGAACAAAAAACTCTGACGGCAGTGTTTTCTATAGTGACAGCAACATGGGCAGCCTGTCTCTTGAATGCGCAAATGCCGGTCTTGGGACATGGCTTGCACCTGAGATTTCGGATTACAGCAAAGACGGCAGGAACGAGCTTTTAATCGGAACTTTTGACGGATATGTTGCGCTTTTCTCGTGGATGAGTTCAGGCTCGCTCGAATTTGGCGGCTTTATTACTACAGGCGAAAAAAATTATAAGGGCAATAACAATATTAAAACCGGCAATAACTGCGTGCCCGTTCTTTACGATATAAATTCTGATGGTTCGCTCGATCTTGTCTGCGGCAGCCTTGAATACGGGCTTGCTTATCCGATAGATTCGGAATACTTCCCCTATGCCGATGAACTGCGGGAGCAGATGGATTATGCGGCTGAGCATTATTATTACATGGGTGCTCATTTTTACACCAATTCATATTCATCCGAGGAAAGAGAAGCATATGAGCTGAAAGCTCAAATGGATTCCTTTAAGAAGTATGGTTTGGAGACTTCCGGAATAGGCGTTAATCAGCACACATGGTATACAAGCACTCTCAGCCCTGCCCAGTCACTTCTGAGCGCCTATGATGCGGGGCTATTGTGGAACTCAGGCTTTGCTCCTGCCAGAAGCGCTTTCAATGCGCCGCAGGTTGCAGCCGAAAATGTAATCTCGCTCCCGTTCTACCTTAAAAGCGGCGGAGAAAATACCATTTTGCTGCAAAACTGCTCCGTACTGCCGTATAAAGGCAGTGACTGGACTGATATTTCAGCGAAATATGGCATTCCTGTCTGTGTATTCTATCACTGCGACTTTGTTTATAGATCGGATGAGGAAGCGATTCCCTATCTAAAACAACTGTCTGATTTCTGGTGGGAAAATGGCTATAATTTCGTAAAAGAAGATCAGATGATGACGGCAACGGCCGCTTCATACAATATGAACGTTACTGTAGAGGGGGTCAATTTTGCAGTCGATTCCCCGATTGATATTTTAGTAAAGGCAAATGAAATTTCCAGCGATTTTCCGCTTTATAATAAGCTGTATCAGAATTCAGCCGGTGCAAAAATCGTTTTCAGCGAGAATATAGATGCCCGAAATATTGCGACGGATGCCGATGTATGGAAACTTGAAGGGAATACTCTTTATATCTCTTTAAACAAGCCTGTTTCCGTTAAAGATACCTTGGCAGAAGCAGAAAACAACATTCACATAGAACGGGTAAATATTGCGGCTGACATCAAAACAAATCCAGACGGCGCTGTGATAAGCTTTCTCGATAATGGAATGATGCAGGCGGTGGTTTCAGGACGTGCCGAAACTGCATCTGAAGGCTGGACCGTAAGTGAACGTGACGGGAAAACAATATTTACAAAATACGGAGCTGCCGATGTACTGGATATTTCTTACAGCTCATGACAGGAGGTCCTTGAAAAATGAACTCTGCCGTTTGTCTGCTTGAGCGGGCTTCGGAAAAATATGCATCAAGAACTGCCGTGCAGGATGAAGATATTAGCCTTACTTATGCGGAATATAGACGTATATCCAGAGCCATCGGCACAGCATTCCTGCGTATGGACGGAGCCAGACCTGTAATTGTGTATCTGCCAAAGAGCACACATGCGCTTACCTGCTTCATGGGTGCCATGTACAGCGGAGCGCCATACATTCCCGTTGATGCGCACATACCGATGCGAAGACTTGAAAAAATAATAGCAGGCCTTGCACCATGCTATATCGTGACAGATGAAAATTTAATAGCAAACCTGCGGGAATGTGATACCTCGGAGGCGAGGGTGTGCTTATACAGCGAGCTGTCATCGGCAGAGGCAGACGATGCGCTGGTTGACAAAGCTCTCAGCCGCGTTATCGACACCGACCCGATATATGTAATGTTTACTTCCGGTTCTACAGGTTCGCCAAAGGGCGTGACTATACCCCACCGCGGAATTCTGGACTATGCAGAATGGGTTGTTTCCACCTTTGAGTTTAATGAAAATACAGTTATGGCAAACCAAGCGCCGTTTTATTTTGATAATTCGACCTTTGATATCTACGGCTGTATGCGGTGCGGCGGAAAGCTTGTGCTCACGCCTGAAACGCTCTTCATGTTTCCCCTCAAATTGCCCCAGTTTCTTGATGAGCATGATATAACTTCGATATTCTGGGTGCCGACAGTAATGATAAATATTGCAAATTCCGGTGTTTTGTCGGACTACACTCTGCCGAAGCTGAAAAATGTCGCTTTCTGCGGGGAGGTTATGCCTAACAAGCAGCTGAATATTTGGAGGAAGGCGCTGCCCCATTGCAGTTATGCCAATCTATATGGGCCGACTGAAATCACAGATGTGTGCTGCTATTATAAGGTAGATAAGGAATTTGGAGATGCCGACCCGCTGCCGATAGGAAAAGCGTGTGAAAACATGCGGGTTCTTATCCTTACGGAAGACGGGCGCGAAGCTCCAGTCAATGAAGCGGGAGAGCTCTGCGTTATCGGTACGGGAGTAGCTCTTGGATACTGGAATGCTCCGGAGATTTCCGCAAAAGCTTTTGTTCAAAATCCTCTCAATCCTTTTTACAGCGAAAGAATGTACCGTACCGGTGATCTTGCATATTTCAATGAAGACGGTCTTATCATGTTCATCGGAAGAAAAGACAATCAGATAAAACATAAGGGAAACAGAATCGAATTGGGTGAAATCGAAACGGCGGCAATGTGTGTTGAGGGAGTTGAAAACGCCTGTGCGATTTTTGACTCAAACAAGCAGGAAATAGTTCTGTTCGTTGAAACTAAAGGAACTCTGCCCCTGCGCAGATTCAATGTCGAACTAAAAAAGTACATTCCACAGTATATGCTGCCCTCTATGCTTATACCGATGGAAAAACTGCCTCATACGGCAAATGATAAAATAGACAGGGTCACGCTGCGTAAGACCCTTGAATAATTGGCGGGAGATTATTATGAAGCCTCAGGAAATAATTGAAATACTGGACAAGTTTATAAAGGAGCATTTCGAGCTGGATGGCGATCCGGATTATTCGACGGACGTAAATCTTTTTGACTATGGTTTTGTGGATTCGCTTGGAGCGGTCGAAATCATCATGTTTGTCGAGGAGCGATTCGGCTGCTCGATTACACAGCGTGATATATCCAAATATCCCATGAATTCCGTCGAGGAAATTGCCGAGGTAGTGGCTTCTAAGCTTCAATAGACGAAAGGAGCCATTATATGTGGTTTCTCCAGACAGATATTTTGATACGGATGCTGATTGCCTGCGTGATTGCCGCAACTGCGCTTGTAATCGCGCAAAAGTTTATGAAGCATTCCCATGTAATGAACGGTCTGATAATTCTGGATTTGCTTATGATACTTTATGTGTCAAAAAGACTGTTCGTGTTCTATATCGGGTACGTGCTTGTAACATACGCGTTTGTTCTGTTCATCAAGAAAAAGAGAAAATTCCGCAAGTTCTGGTTTGTGATGTGCTGCCTTGGCTGTACAGTGCCGTTTTTCTATACCAGAGCAACTGAGTTTTTCTCATTTCTGCCGTATGGACTTGCGATGGTAGGTATCTCGTATAATATGCTAAAAGCAATAGATGCGATATACTATACTTACTATACTGATGAGCATATCCCGTTTCTCACATACGCGAATTATATTCTGTTTTTTCCGGTCATCACTGCGGGGCCGATTTTCCGCTATCGTGACTTTAATAAAACTTTTCACAATCCCGAACCCCTTACGGCGGAAAAGGCGGAATATTTTGTCAAGCGCTTTATCAGGGGAATGTTTAAAAAGGTCGTTGTTCTTGCCCTTGTCATAAATCTCATGAACTATCTGGTGACCATGAACGGGCATTGGTATCTGAGTATTTTAATTACGGTTCTCAGCTATTTGACCCTGTTTCTTGATATGTCGGGATATGCCGATATCGCGATTTCCATAGGCGGTATTATCGGTCTCAAAGTGCCGGAAAACTTTAAAGAGCCGCTCAAGGCACCGTCTTTTACTCAGTTCTGGCGCAACTGGCATATAACTCTCAGCGACTGGATCAGAGAGCATATATTCGTTGTTGTGAGCGGTAAGAAGCTAAACCGCATGCAAGGTGCGCTTATCGGCTTCCTCACTATGTTTTTTATGTGCTTATGGCACGGGTTTACCATTGCGTACGTGATTGATGGCGTGATTTTAGGACTTGTACTTGCGTGTGAAAATCTTTTTGAAATAACTACGGTCAATAAGCGAAAAGTTAAAAAATCATATTTTGTTTTCAGATGCTTTGTGACCAACACCATCTTTGCTCTCAACAGCCTGCTGCTTACATTGGGCGGTGCAGAAGCCGTCCGGGTAATAAAAGGCTTTTTGACATGGTAGGGAGGCATCAATGATTACAAAGCTTTTATCTAAAATAAGGCGATATAGATTTATTGCCGCTCTGTTCCTTATTTTTATCGTTATGGACTGCCTGCTCGGGGTCATGTTTGAAAGCTATACGGTGAAAAGCGGGAACTTCTGGTTAAATGATTATGAAATCACCCGCCGCGATCACCCCGAGGAAATATGGGATAAGGTTTTCTACGGGAATTCAGCGGTTATTTCGGGTTACCGAGAGGATTTGAGTACGAGCGGATACACTAATTTCGGCATTGACTATGGCTCAATGCAAGATATGCTGAAGATTCTTCGCTCGGACAAGGTGAAAATCGGGGAAGAACTTGTAATAGGCATAAATTGGGCGGCTTTGTTCGATAATATGGAAACAAATCCAAACTATTATTGGAACAGGGTAACTCTTGAGCCGTATAGCTATTTTCAGCGGGATAGGCTTTATGCGGCGTTTACTGGAAAGCTGAAATCAATAGTGACCGGAGAACCATGGGCGGAAGGGCAGTTTGCCTATCAGACTAAGAGCTACTATTATTCAAGCTTGCCTACAGCTCAGTTGTTGGAAAAGGTTGATGTCTATCAAGAACGTTACTGGTCGACTGGCGTGGAAGGCTGTAGCAAAAATCTTGAGGCAATAGGAGAAATCGTCGGCTTCTGCAAGGAAAACGATATTCGGCTGCGCATAGTTTTAATGCCGTGGAATCCGGCAATAGAAAAGACTGATGTCATATCAGAGCTTGATAAGAGCGTGATTGACATATGCAGGGAAAACGATATTGAATACCTCGATTTTTCAGATGCTTTTGATGCAGAATGCTTTTATGATTTGGGACATATGAGCTATGAATACGGCTCACATGTTTTTACGGAGGCGATTGACAAGTGGCTGAATTCAAAAAAAGAATAGAAGAGTTTTTAAAAACGCCTGCGGGTATCGCTGCGGAAGTTCTTGTATATGCTGTGATGATGATTTTGGTGTTAATTTTCTTTACCGGAAACGGGCAGTTCATCTACGAGGCATTTTAGGAGGCTTTATTATGATAATACGCAAAGCCGAGGAACGGGACATGGAGAGTCTCCTTGATATGTACGACAAGATGTATGAGATACTGTGCGGAGAATACGGCTATCCGTTTGAGCTTAGCAGGACGGATAACCGCGAGGTTCTTGCCGTGCAGATGCGCTCAAAGCTGTGCAAGGTGCTTGTTGCCGAGGATAACGGCTCTTTGGTGGGATTTGTTCATACTTCTATTTCTAAGCTTGACCGCAGGTTTACGTTCAAAGGACAGCGGGTTATAGGCAGGATCGATGATATCTATGTTTCGGGAGAGGCAAGAGGTTCGGGACTTGCACAAGATCTTCTTGAGAAAGCTGAAGAATGGCTTCGGGAAGAAGGAATAGAAATTGTCGAAAGCTATATTCTTGACCGGAATGAGCGCTCCCTGCGTTTTCACCAAAAAGATGGTTTTCAGATCCTGTCCAAGCGCACTTATAAAGTCTTGTGAAAATAATTATATGTATTTCAGCAGCAGAAATTTGAATATCCCCAAAGCATTATGCTTTGGGGATATTTTCAATAAATATTAAAAAGCCATATGCAAATATAAAAAGGATATGAAAAACCGAAAAGCGATTTTCCATATCCTTAAAATAGTATAAATTTCAAAAGGCTATGCTAAATAATACCCACGCTTATGATTTGAAAACCGTATCCCGATATCAAACGAAGAGCCTGACTGCCGCAATGTTCGCAGACATATTCGGGACCAAGCTCGTTGTAAACGGTTTTTCCTCCGCATTTGCGGCAAGTAAAAACCGCCGGATCGGGTTCAATCGCAATCTCTGCGTCTTTAGCTATGGTGTCCTTTGAGATTACGTCAAAAAACGACTGCACATAAGTCGGGATAACGCCGGACATCAGACCGACCTTTAGAGTGATTTTCGTCACTTTTTTACCGCCGTGCTCCTCGGCAACTCGGAGAGCAGTGTCCAGCACGTCGGTCATTATGCCAAGCTCATGCATAGTTTATGCGTTCTGCTGAGCCTTGAGTGCCTTAATGTCCAGAGGAGCAAGGACATCGGGATCAACCAGCTCAAGAGTGATAGCATCCTTCTTGCAGGCAAGGAGACAAGCTTCGCAGCCGCGGCAGAGATCCTCGTTTACCTGAATAAGGTTGTCTTTATCTCTGTAGATTGCGAGGAAGTTACACTTCTTTTCGCACATACCGCAGTTTACGCATTTTTCTTTGTCGATCTTTGCGATGTAGCCTGAGCCCGCCATCATGGGAGCGGTGAGATAGTTCTGGGAAAGCAGGGCGGTGCAGCAGCAGGGACAGCAGTTGCAGATGCTGTACAGACGGCCTGCGGCAACATCCTTAAAGAACGCTGCATGTACGTTTCCTCTTTCGTGGCACTCGCGGAGAACCTGAAGAGCCTCTTCCTGGGTGACAAGACGGCCGTTTAAGTATCTGTCGCGGTCAAGGCACCACGACACCCAAGGCTCACCAATAACGATGCAGACGTCGCGGGGCTCACAGCCTTTTTCGCCTCTGACGTTGCGGCATACGCAGTCGATTACGGCGATGCGGTCCGGAGCCTCGATGATGGCGTTGCGGGCGATTTCATAGGGCATAATTGTCTTGGGCAGCTCGCCGAGATTGAGGTCCTCAGTGAGAGTAACGACCTGCTCTGCGTCCTCAAGACGGAGAACTTTAGCATGGTATGTATTCGTCATAAGTGAACCGACACCTCTGTTGCACTCGTTAACGCCGGTTTTTACAAGCTCTGCAACGATATCGAACTCAATGCCCTCGGGCTTTTTGAGATCGTCAGGCTCGGGTAGATAATTGTTGAAAGATTCTCTCATGTAGTAAACATAGAGAGGGATATATCCGAAATAAAGCTGTGCGTGCATGAGGTTTGCAAAGCCCTCATGGTTGCGGGGGAAAGCCTTGGCGAGGGCGCGCTGCGATTTTTTTCTGACTTCGGGATCGTTGTTGTACATAATTTTGACTCCTTATTCTAAACAAAATTTTGCGTTTCGCCTGCCGGCGGGATGAGCACTTGTATTGAACAAAGGACACAGAGTGGCCTTTTATGGGGATGAATAGCCAATTCTACAAAGTACCTCATATTATTTATACAAGTTTATTATAATTCATAGGTATTTAAAATGCAAGCACTACGCATTTTATTAGTACCTGCCAAAGATATGCTTTAAAATACCCGGCAGCAGGTTTGAATAATAAAAATGAAACATAATGAATCAACTGTGATACAAAATGTATAGTGAATGGTTCAATATTTCTAAACACTTTTAGATTAGGGGCACATATGCCGGGAAATAAGAAATGAAGATAAAAGAAGGAGGTCCGATCATATGTAAATATTGCAAATATTCCCGATACATTATTATGTGTTTTTAACAAAAGAGGAGCTTACATCTTGCATTGGCACACCGTTTGCTTGTATAATGCATTAGTGAGTTCTCTGCAAAAGCGGAAAAACACGATAAATCTCTATTTTTCAATCAGAAAGGACAAGAATCATGGAATTTACTAAGGTTAAGTATGCAGTAACTGACAGAGTTGCAATTATCTCTATGGACAGTCCCAAGAACATGAACGCATTTGATGAAGTTATGCTGGATGAGCTCGAGAAGGCAATCGGCATGGCCGATGCCAACGCCGACGTCAAGGCTATCATCATCAACAGCACCACTGACAAGGCTTTCTCTGCAGGCGGAGACGTTGCCGCAATGTATGACGGCGTGAAGAACCACTCCAAGGAAGAGTTTATTGCAGAGTTCGGCAAGTCCATCGCGAAGATGGCAAACGTTACCAAGGCAATCCTCAAAAGCCCGAAGCCCGTTGTCGGCGCTGTTCAGGGTGCTTGCGCCGGTGCTGGTGTTGGCGTGGCTCTGGCCTGCGACTACACAATGGCTACTCAGGCATCTGTCTTTATGACCGCTTTCTCCAAGCTCGGCTTGGTTCCCGATGCCGGCGGCATCTACCTTCTCACCCGCGCTGTTGGCTTCAAGAAGGCCAATGAGCTCGCAATGGACGGCGGCCAGATGGTATTCGCAGATGACGCCAAGGCTCTTGGCATGATCAACGAAGTCATCGAGGACGACGATGCATTCGCAGACGCTGTCATGAAGAAGGCAAAGAAGTTCACCTACGGTCCTTCCGATTCTTATAAGTACATCAAGGAGCTTGTATGGGAGTCTGAGTTCAAGGGCTTTGAAGAGTACGTTAAAAAAGAAGTTGAAGCACAGATGATCTGCGGCGGCACCGATGACTTCGCCGAGGGCGTTTCCGCATTCAACGAGAAGAGAAGAGCAAGCTTTAAATAAACATCAAAAGCTGCGATTGCATCTGACGGGGAACGGTCATGTTCCAGATGTCACTTGTATGAATTGCAAAAAGACCTGATTTTCCTGATCTTTAAAAATGCAGGCGCGGTGCTGCCGCCTTTCCGGAGGCAGATCGGCTGTATTCAAGCATAACTGTCGTCGCCGGCGGAAGGGAACGGCTAAGCGGTTTGTATGGGCTTTATGCCTTACTGTCGTTTAACGCCTTCCCGCCGCGGCGATAGTGACATGCTTGCAGCCATTTTCAGACCGGGTCTGCACTAACCTAAAAAGCGCGTGGCGCAAGTCAGTGCTTTAATAAGTATCGTTCCAAAGAAGTCACTAAGTAAATCCCGCACGAGACTGGGAAGTCTGGTGCTGAGTTTAATAGAAAGCAAAAGGAGAGAAGCTATCTCATGAGTAAGAACATTAATAAAGCCGTCGTAATGGGCGCCGGTGTCATGGGTGCATCAATCGCCGGCCTGCTGGCAAGCGTCGGCGTACAGGTTACTCTGCTGGACATCGTTCCGCCCAAGGGCCTGACCGATGAAGAGAAGGCAAAGGGTCTCACGGAGGAGAGCTATGAATTCCGCAACCGCTTCGCCCTTGCCGGCCTTGATAACATCAAGAAGCCCAGGAACAACATGCTCTATTACAAGGGCGCAATCCAGAACATCCGCATCGGTAACACCACCGACAACCTCGACTACATCCGTGACGCGGACTGGATTGTCGAAGCTGCCTCCGAGAACATTGCTGTTAAGCAGAGCGTGTTCAAACAGATCGAGCCGTACCGTCAGGCGGATGCTATCGTTTCCTCCAACACCTCCGGTGTTAACGTACACAGCATCGTTGATGGTCTGAGCGATGACCTTAAAAAGTATTTCATGGGCACCCACTTCTTCAACCCCCCCCGCTGGATGGCTCTGTTTGAGATGATCCCCACCAAGTGGACGGACAAGGCTGCCTATGCACGTATGCAGGATTTCGCTGAGAACTCCCTCGGCAAAATCGTTGTCCATGCTAAGGATACACCCAACTTCGTCGGAAACCGTATCGGCGTTTTCGCCGCTGTTACCGCTCTTCGTCTCTCCGAGAAGTACGGATACGACGTCCCGACTCTGGACGCACTGACCGGACCTATCATGGCTCACCCCAAGTCCGCAACCTGCAAAACCTCTGATATGGTTGGTCTGGACATTCTCTGCCATGTTGCTGACAACGTCCTCAACGTTACAACTAACGAGCGTGAGAAGGTCGAATATGATCCTCCTCAGTTCCTCAAGGACATGGTTGCAGACGGTCACCTTGGCGACAAGGTAAAGCACGGCTTCTACAAGAAGGAAATCATCGACGGCAAAAAGACCGTTCTGTGCTATGACCCCAAGACCAAGGAATACATCAACAAGAAGGCAGACGAGCTGCCCGCAATTGAGGCTGCTAAAGCTTCCGACAATAAGTATGAATACATGACCTTTGGTGATTCCAAAGAGCAGAAGTTCACATATGAGTTCAACAAAACCCTCCTCCTTTATGCAGCACGTCTTGTTCCCGAAATCGCAGACGATTTCAGGGAAATCGACAAGGCTCTTACCGCAGGATTCAACTGGTCCCTCGGCGTATTCCAGCTGTGGGATAAGATCGGCGTAAGACGTTCTGTCGAGGCATGGCAGGCTGACGGCGAAGAGATCCCGAAGTGGGTTCTTGATATGCTCGCATCCGGTCAGGAGAAGTTCTATTCATCAGAAGTAACTACAAGCAAGTATCTGACACTGAAGGGCACCAACGAAGTTGCTGGAAACGAAAACGCTTCCATCCGCGACATCGGCGACGGCGTCCTCTGCCTTGAGTTCCACAGCACCGGCAACGCCATCGGCGAACTTGTTGGTGAGATGATCCTCAAAGCTACCGATATGCTCAAGGGCGACGATTGGGCCGGTCTTGTTGTCGGTAACGAAGGCAAGAACTTCTGCGCGGGCGCAGACCTTGTTACAATCGTAAACCTTGCTCAGGATAAAGAGTTTGATAAGCTGAACGACCTTATCGTTGGTCTTCAGGAAGGCACCAAGGCACTCAAGTTTGCTGCTCGTCCTGTTGTTTCCGCACCGTTCGGTCAGACTCTCGGCGGCGGCTGCGAAGTTGCCATTCACTGCCCTGCAGCTGTACCGGTTACCGATACTTTCATGGGTCTTGTTGAAGTCGGCGTAGGTCTTATTCCTGCAGGCGGCGGCTGCACAGAAATGCTCATCCGTATGATGGATCGCTGCTTCAACGACCAGAAGAAGTCCCGCTACGATGCGATTAAGGCTCTGTGGCAGTACATCATGATGGCTAAGGTCAACGTTGGCGCTGACGCAGCTATTGAAGCAGGCTTCTTCTCCAAGGGCACCTATGTTGAGCGCAACAAGGCAAAGCAGATTCAGTCTGCAAAAGAGCAGGTTCTTTGGATGGCAAAGCATAACTATCGTCCCGCAGCTGACCCCACCATCAAGGTTATGGGTGAATACGGCTACGGTGCAATCGCATACGACATGCTGATGATGAAGAACGGTCACTTCGGCTCTGACCACGACATCCTCATTGGTCAGAAGATAGCACACGTTATCACCGGCGGCAATCTGCCCTATGGTGCAGAGGTTCCCGCTCAGCAGATCCGCGATCTTGAGCGCGAAGCATTCTTGTCCCTTGCCGGCGAACAAAAGACACAGGATCGTATCATAGGCATGCTTATGAACGGCAAGCCTGTCCGCAATTAAGGGGGAAATATCATGAGAGAAGCAGTAGTAGTAGCATATGGACGTAGTGCCATCGGAAAGTCTCCCAAGGGCACACTGAAAGATACAAGACCTGAAGAGTATGCAGCACAGGTCATAAAGGGCGTACTTGCAAAGGTTCCTACCTTTAATCCCGCTCTGATCGACGACCTTATCCTCGGCTGCGCCTTCCAGGAAGCTGAAACAGGCACAAACGTAGCTCGTAACATCGGTCTTCTTGCAGGCATTCCTGAGACCGTTCCTGCACAGACTGTTAACCGTTTCTGCTCTTCCGGAATTCAGTCCATCGCAATGGGCGCAAACGCAATTATGGCAGGACAGGCTGACGTCATCCTCGCCGGCGGCGTTGAAACCATGTCCATGGTTCCCATGGGCGGCAACCTTAACGTTCCTAACGTTAAGCTTGGTACGGAAGTTATGCCCACAGCTATGACAGCAATGGGTAACACAGCTGAAAACGTTGCTGCAAAATACGGCATTACCCGTGAAATGCAGGATGAGTTTGCTTTAAACAGCCACAAGAAGGCAGAAGCAGCTCAGGCAGCCGGCAAGTTTGATGACGAAATCATCACGGTTGACGCTGTCAAGTACAAAAAAGACCATAAGACCGGTCATGTTGTTAAGTACACCGAGCCCTTTAACAAGGACGAAGGTATCCGTTACAACCTCACCATGGAGCAGCTTCAGAAGCTTAAGCCCGTTTTCCAGAAGGATGGAACAGTT
Source organism: Clostridiales bacterium (assembly GCA_012719035.1). GTDB lineage: Bacteria > Bacillota > Clostridia > Oscillospirales > Oscillospiraceae > UBA2658. Next base: position 25,621 of record JAAYBD010000009.1, read on the forward strand.
ACCGCAGGTAACGCTTCCCAGATGAACGACGCAGCATCTGTTGTTCTTCTTATGTCCAAGGAGAAGGCTGAAGAGCTTGGTCTCAAGCCCATCGCAAAATTTGTCAGCTTTGCAGTAGCAGGCTGCGCTCCCGATTACATGGGACTTGGTCCTATTTATGCAGTACCCAAGGCACTTAAGCTCGCTGGCCTCAAGCAGGAAGATATCGATGTTTGGGAACTCAACGAAGCTTTCGCTGCTCAGGCTCTTGGCTGCATCAAAGAAATGGGTCTTGAGAATGCAAATGTCAACCCCAACGGCGGCGGCGTAGCTCTGGGTCACCCCCTCGGCTGCACAGGCGCGATGCTGACCTGCAAGCTCCTTTCCGAGCTCAAGCGCACCGGCAAAAAGTACGGTGTTGTATCCATGTGCATCGGCGGCGGTATGGGTGCTGCCGGCGTATATGAAATGTGCTAACACTTTCTGATTAACAATTCAAGTTAACTTCATAACACAATAGGGTTCCCGCACTTCCTGATATGGGAGTGCGGGAATCTTATTTTTAAGGATATTTAATATATAATTGCCAATAAAAACTCAGACAGGTAATAAACAGAGATTTATAATATTGAAAGAATTGCTATTCTGGGATATAATAACTAAAAGCAGGTATTATATCTAATCAAATAAAATATATCACAATGCCGCTTTGCGGCTGTAACATAAAAGGTATATAGTTTTCTGAACGAGCATTAAAAACAGACCATGGGGGTGTATAGCTATGAGCGCGGCAGACGAAATATTCATTCAAAACTGCAAGGATATCTTGGAGAACGGCGTTTGGGATACGGACAGAGAGGTTCGACCAAGATGGGAGGACGGCGCTCCTGCACACACCGTCAAAAAATTCGGAATAGTAAATAGATATGATTTGTCAAAGGAGTTTCCGATTTTGACGCTTCGGCGTACTTATTTAAAATCGGCAGTTGATGAGCTTTTGTGGATTTGGCAGGCGAAATCCAACAACGTGAATGAACTGCGTACAAGGGTCTGGGATCAATGGGCGGATGAAAACGGCAGCATAGGGAAAGCCTATGGATATCAGCTTGGCATCAAGCATCATTATCCCGAGGGGGATATGGATCAGGTGGACAGGGTGCTTTTTGATCTCAAGAATAATCCCGCAAGCCGACGAATTATGACGAATATTTATAATTTTGAGGATCTTGCCGAGATGGCGCTATACCCCTGTGCTTACTCGATGACCTTCAATGTGTCAGGCAATAAGCTCAACAGCATATTAAATCAGAGGTCGCAGGATATGCTTGCCGCTAATAACTGGAATGTCTGCCAATATGCCGTCTTGACGCATATGTTTGCTCAGGTCAGCGGACTGGAAGTCGGCGAGATGATACATGTTATCGCAGACGCGCATATATATGACCGTCACGTTCCAATAATTCAGAAGATTATCACAAATGAGCCGAAAAAAGCTCCAAGATTTATTCTTGATAAGAGCGTGAAAGATTTCTATAAATTTACGCGTGACAGTTTTACCCTCGAAGGTTACGAATATAGCGAATTCAATGAGAAAATCCCTGTTGCGGTATAAAACTAAAAATGGACGCAGTAGAGCCGCATTTTGGATAAATTTATTACTGAGGTAAAGGAGAGAAAAAATGGACGCAATAGTAGCATATTATCAGAACTGGGGCATCGGCAAAGACGGAACGCAGCCTATAGTTATTCCCGAGGATAGAAAGCGTTTTCAGGAAATGACAGAGGGTGCAACCGTCATCGTAGGGCGGCGTACCTTAGAAGATTTTCCGGATGGCAAGCCGCTCAAAAACCGCAAAAATATCGTAATGACACGTCAGGATATCGAAATTGAGGGCGCAACTGTTGCCCACAGCGTTCAGGAAGTTCTGGAAATGGTTAAGGATCAGCCGCGTGTTTATGTCATTGGGGGCGAAAGTGTCTATGAGGCCCTTGTTCCCTATTGCGAGAAAATATACATTACCAAGATCTATGCAAAACCGGAATGCGATGCTTTTTTCCAGAATCTTGACGAGCAGTTTGCGTGGTCATTTGAAAGTGAAAGCGAGATAATGACCTCTTCAACAGGTCACAGGTATCAATATTATGTTTATGAGAAGTATTATATTACAGATAATATAAAAAAACTCTGATGCTTTCTCCGGTAATTTAACAAATATAACAATTGACATTATATAATAAAAGCAGTATATTTGTTACAGACTTTTACGCATTACAATGTTGAATTAGTCAAACGCGTTGATGGGGACAGGAAAAAGCCTTAGCAGATTCAAGAGAGCTGTCGTCTGGTGAAAGACAGTATCTGCCGCTGATTTCATATCACCCCTGAGCGGTATGCTGAACTTTTAGTAAGCATTTCCGGGTCTTCCCGTTACAGAAGCGGACGCTTGCCGACGTCTATGAGTGGCCCTAAAAATGGGCAACAAGAGTGGTACCACGGATATTTACCTCCGTCTCTTATTGGGAGACGGAGGTTTTTGTTATTAAAAACATAGTTTAAAAAAGGACTGATACTCAATGCTGATGCTTGATAAGATTTACCATGCGGCTTTTACAATGAAAAATGCAATCCGCCAGACAGATTTGATATACGCACCAAATATCCCTTCTGAGGGGGAGCTGTACCTTAAAACCGAGAACCTACAAGTGACGGGGTCTTTTAAAGTCCGCGGGGCATATTACAAGATCAGCCAACTGTCCGCAGAGGAAAAAGCGCGGGGTGTTATAGCCTGCAGTGCAGGAAACCACGCTCAGGGAGTTGCGCGTGCCGCGGCAATGGAGGGGATATCTTCGAAAATCTGTCTTCCGGACAACGCACCTATCAGCAAAATTGAAGCGACAAAAAATTATGGTGCGGAGGTCGTTCTTGTTAACGGCGTTTATGACGATGCATATGCAAAATCCCGTGAGCTGGAGAAGAGCGAGGGCAGGGTTTTCATACATCCTTTTGACGATGAGGATGTTATAGCAGGTCAGGGGACTATCGGGCTTGAACTTTTGGAACAGCTTCCCGATATGGATGCGGTGATAGTACCCATCGGCGGCGGGGGGTTGATATCTGGTGTTGCCTTTGCCGTTAAAACACTAAATCCGAGATGTAAAGTTTACGGCGTTCAGGCGGCGGGAGCTTCTGCGATGGCAAATTCGGTCAGGGACGGGATGATAGAAACGTTACCGGGCGTTGCCACATTTGCCGATGGAATTGCTGTAAAGCGCCCCGGTGATTTAACATACGATTTGGTCTCCAAATACGTGGATGAAGTTGTGACTGTTACAGACGATGAGACTGCGACGGCTGTTTTAGCACTTATCGAGCAGCAAAAGTTAATAGCAGAGGGTGCAGGAGCAGTTGCGGTTGCGGCGGCGATGTTCGGCAAAGTGGATATAAAGGGTAAAAAGGCGGTTTGCATTGTCAGCGGAGGGAATATAGACGTAAACATTCTTAGCCGTGTCATAACGCGGGGATTGCTGAAGGCAGGACGATTTGTTAATCTTTGTGTTGCGCTGACAGATAAACCCGGGCAGCTCGAACTCGTCTCCAGAGTAATTGCAAAGCAGGGAGGAAACGTTGTCTCTGTATACTACAACAGGAGCGAGGAAAATATGGCAATAAACTCCTGCTTTCTGACTCTCCAGCTTGAAACACGAGACTATGCACAGGTCGAGGCAATACGAAAAGCGCTGAAAGAAGAGGGCTTTGAAATAGTACCTTAGCAGCGGATATTGAAAAATCCCGCAGAATTATAATTCTGCGGGATTTTTGATTTTTATCCGATTGGCTCTCCAAGACGTGACAGGACATCCTTAAAATAATCCGGCAGCTCGCTTGTTAGTTCGCAGGGAGCATTTGTGCGCGGGTGTATAAAGCGTAGGCTTCGGGCGTGCAGGCATTGACCTTCGAGACCTTTTTCCGCACGTTTTTTCCCGTAGACCATATCGCCCAGAAGAGGATGACCGATGTATGCCATGTGGACTCTTATCTGGTGCGTGCGCCCCGTTTCCAAACGGCAGCGGACATGGGTATAGCCGTTATAGCGGGAGATAACCTCATAATGAGTTACAGCGCTTTTTGAATTGTGCTCTGTAACTGCCATGCGCTTTCTGTCCGCAGGGTGGCGTCCTATCGGTGCATTGACAATGCCCGAGTCATTACGTATTCCACCGTAGACAAGCGCCTCATAAGTGCGATTCAGGCTGTGATCCGCAAGCTGCGCGGATAAAAACCGATGGGCATAGTCGTTTTTTGCAACTATGAGCAGTCCTGAAGTGTCCATGTCTATCCTATGGACTATTCCCGGGCGCTTTTCGCCTCCTACGCCCGAAAGACTGTTTCCACAGTGCCAGAGCAGGGCGTTGACAAGTGTTCCGCTTGTGTGCCCCGGAGCAGGATGAACGACCATGCCGCGCGGCTTATTAATAACTGCAAGATCGTCATCTTCAAAAACAATGTCAAGCGGAATATCCTCCGCAGCTATTTCCGTTTCCTCAGCCTCAGGGATTTCGACAACGAAAATTTCTCCTGCTGTTACGCGGTGATTCTTTTTTATAGGACCGCAACGCAGGGTAACGGCGCCCTGTTCAATGAGCCGCGCCGCCTGTGAGCGTGTGATTTCTTCGATTTCTTTAGCAAGGAGAGCGTCGATACGCTCGCCGCTCTCCTGTGCCTGAACAGTGTATGTGTTTGTCATTAGTCTTTGAACTCCGCAATGATATCTTCCAATGTGAAATCCGCGCCGCTCTTTTTTGCGGGCTGAGAGGGCTTATTGGAACGTTCCTCAAAAACATCGGGTTTAGAGGGGGATGCGGGTTTGGGGTCGGAAACAGGATTTATCTGTTCCTTTAAATCCGGTTTGGGCATGGGTGAGGGTTTTACAGGGGGAACCGGCTTGCTGTCTTTATCGAACTCGGGCATATTCCAATCCGTAAAGCGGTCTTCATTATTACGCGCGGACGAAGCCTCGGCACGTTTTGCGGCTAATTCAGCTTCAATAGTCTTGCGAACTTCAACAACAGGCCTCTTGAGCTGGGTAATATAGTCCGAATTCCTTATAGGACGTTCACTTGCCTTGGGCATGGGACGCGGAAGCTCTTTTTCCGGCAGTTTATCGGTATATTCCTCAGGCTCTTTGTGGAAAATGATATAAAAGCAGAAAATTATTCCGCAGACTGTAACGAAAATATCTGCAACATTAAAAACTGCAAACTCTGCAAATTCAAAATGGAACATATCCACTACATAGCCGTTAATAATACGGTCGATGCTGTTTCCAAGTCCGCCCGCAGTTACCATGACAAGCATCCAGCGCCCAAGCTTCCCTTTAATAATATCCTTGGACAGCATGTAGATGACAGCAACAGTGAACAGAAGTGTCAATATGACAAAAAACCATCGCCCGCCGTCAAGTATATTGAAAGCAGCGCCGGTGTTATGAACATTCATCAGTTCAATAAAGCCGGGGATAAAAGGTATACGCCCGGTATTCAGCGCAATATTAATGGTTGTCCAATATTTAACTGCCTGATCGAGAATTAGGATGATTACCGCTACTATTGCATACAGCATTGCGGATACCCCCTGTGATAAATTTTTTGTTCAGCGGCAAGGTTCGTTTGCCTGCCGCTGATTCGATTCATTTTATTCGGTAAGGGCGGCGGCACAACGGGGGCAAAGCTCCGGATGCTCCGCGTGCTCGCCAACGTGCTCACTGTGCATCCAGCAGCGTATGCACTTAGGTGCGGAATTGGATTCGACAAGAATGGTGACGCCCTTGAACTCATCTCCCTCATAGCCCTTACCCTCTCCGTAAACAACTTTTGTTTCGGAAACGATGAACAGGGTTGAAAGAGGCATGGAAGCGATTTTTTCAAAGTTTGCTCTTGCACTGTCAGATACAAAGAGCGTTACCTTTGCCTCAAGCGGCTTTCCTATTATCTTTTCTGTGCGGGCAAGCTCCAAAGCCTTGTTCACATCGTCGCGAAGACCGATGATTGCGTTGAAGCGCTCTTCGGTTTCAGCGTCAAATACGTATTCGGTGTTTATCTTGGGCATATCATTGAGCATCACGTGCTCGGGGTTTGCGCTCTTGTCATGGTTCATGGACAGCCATATCTCATTTGATGTGAATGCAAGTATGGGAGCGATAAGACGAACCATGGCATCCAGAATCTCATACATCGCGGACTGGGCGCTGCGGCGCAGCAGGCTGTCGCGCTTTTCGCAGTATAGCCTGTCCTTTATAATGTCCAGATAGAAGTTTGACATGTCCATAACGCAGAACTTGTGGACTGCATGGACGACATTATAGAACTCATAGTTCTCGTAAGAGGAGGTGCAGCGCTCGATAAGTTTATTCGTGCGGACGAGCGCCCATTGGTCAAGCTCCTCCATATCGGAGAACGCAACGCGGTTATCGGGGTCAAAGCCGTAAAGGTTTCCAAGCATAAAGCGCGCGGTGTTGCGTATTTTCAGGTAAGTGTCTGAGAGCTGCTTGAAAATCCCGTCAGAACAGCGCATATCTACGCGGTAATCGGCGCTTGCCGCCCATAGACGCATGAGGTCTGCACCGTATTTAGGGATAAGCTCATCGGGCAGGACGCTGTTTCCAAGGCTCTTGTGCATCGCCTTGCCCTCTCCGTCAACTGTCCAGCCATGGGTGAGCACAGCCTTATAAGGTGCGCTGCCCTTTGTTGCAACGGCTGTGAGCAGGGAGGATTGGAACCAGCCGCGGTATTGGTCTGCGCCTTCGAGGTAAAGGTCAGATGGCCAGTCGCTGGGGCTGTCATGCTCAAGCGAAGCATAATGCGTTGAGCCTGAGTCGAACCAGCCGTCCAGAGTATCGGTACCTTTTGTAAAGTGATTGCCGCCGCATTTCGGGCAGACGGAGCCTTCCGGCAGGAAAGCGGAAGCGTCCATCAAAAACCATGCATTAGAACCGTGTTCACCGAAGATTTTGGAGATGATCTCAATGGTTTCCGGTGTGCAGATCGGCTCTCCACAGTCCTCGCAGTATAAAACAGGTATGGGGAGACCCCACTGACGCTGGCGTGAGATGCACCAGTCGGCTCTCTCGCGAACCATGGATATGATGCGGTCGTGACCCCACTCGGGAAGCCATGTGACGCTTTCGCAGGACTTTATTGCCTGCTCCTTGAAAGCATCGACAGAGCAGAACCATTGGTCTGTGGCGCGGTATATTATGGGCTTTTTGCAGCGCCAGCAGTGGGGGTAGGAGTGGTTCATCGTCTGTGATGCGAGCAGAGCGCCGCAGTCATCCAGATCCTGCAAGATCGCGTCGTTTGCCTTTGCGTAGAACATACCCTCGTATTTGCCTGACTCTGCGGTCATATGTCCGCGATCATCAACCGGAACGATTATACCTATGTTCGTTTTACCGCTGTGATCGTATTTCTGGCAGACGAGATAGTCGTCCATACCATGTCCGGGAGCGGTGTGGACGCAGCCCGTACCGGCATCTAATGTTACGTGTTCGCCGTTTATAACGATGCTCTCGCGGTCGTAGAGCGGGTGCTTTGCGCGCATCAGCTCAAAATACGAACCCTTCTGCTCGGTAAGAATTTCAAAGCTTTCAATTCCGGCAGTCTTTGCGACATTTTCGGAAAGCTCTTTGGCAAGGATATAGACTTCACCACCCGGTGTCTTGGCAAGCACATAGCTGAGATCGGGGTTGAGGCTGATTGCAAGGTTTCCCGGGATGGTCCACGTGGTAGTGGTCCATATTACGAAATAGATATTATTCAGATCGGTATATTTTGACAGTTTGCCGAGGTCATCGGTTACTTTAAATTTAACATATATGGACTTGCAGATATCGTCGCCATACTCGATTTCTGCCTCAGCAAGGGCGGTCTCATCGTGGCAGCACCAATAGACGGGCTTTTTACCGCGATAGATGTAACCCTTTTCAAACATCTTCCCAAAAACCTTAACTTCCTCCGCCTCAAAAGCGGGGTCCATGGTGAGGTAGGGCTTGTCCCACTCGCCTAAAACACCAAGACGTTTGAACTGGTCGCGCTGGATATCCACAAAATTGCTGGCAAAGTCACGACAGGCATCGCGGAATTCGGGAATGGACATTTTCTTTCTGTCCAGCTTATTCTGCTTTATGATGGCACTTTCTATGGGCATACCATGGTTGTCCCAGCCGGGAACATAGGGAGCCTGAAAGCCCGACATATTCCTGTATCTTATTATGAAGTCCTTAAGGCACTTGTTCATGGCGGTGCCCATATGGATATATCCGTTGGAAAACGGGGGACCGTCATGAAGAATAAACCTCGGCTTACCCTCATTTCGGGCTATCATCTTGTGATAGATGTCGTTGTCATACCAGCTTTTAAGCATGTCCGGCTCGCGCGCCGGCAGTGAGGCGCGCATAGGGAAATCGGTTTGCGGAAGGTTAACTGTTTTATTATAGTCCTGTGACATTTTGCATTGGCTCCTATCTGAAATAAGTGATACCTGTTAAATGGCGGCTTTGTGTATTATTAAACCGCAGAATCCTTTGCCCAAAGGAGAAAGAAAGTATATAAATAATAGCCGCGGGGCGCGGCACAGCGTTACAGCGTATTATGCCCCGCCCCGACAATATTTATTGTGATTATTTCCCAAATCGGAGATTTTCAAAACTGAACTGGCCACCCTGAGCATTTGCGCTGCTTGCAGAAAACAGGCGGGTTGGTTCCTCGGCGCTGTTTGCGGGAGACTCGGCTTTATTAGTAACGACCCTGCGAATCTCCTCATCTGCGTCGCCGGCATCTGAAAAGCTCTCGACGGAGTTTTCGATGCTGCGAACAGTTTCGTCAACTGTCTGAGAAGTGGAGGAGGGGCGAGCAAGATCTTCAAGCTTCATGCTTTGAAGGCTATCCAAAAAGTCAAGCTGCTTTGAGCAGAGCAGGCGCATGTTTTCTATGTACTGGGTGCTTTCACGCTTTGCTTCAAGAAGCTTTGCTTCCTCTGTGGCGCGCTGGGTATATGCTTCGCGGGTTATCCGCTCCGCCTCATTGCGGGCGTTGGCGAGCATCTCATCAGCTTTTTGACGCGCCTCTTCCTCAAGCTGGGTAGCCAGCTTTTGAGCAGAGAGCAAAGTCATGCGCATAGAGTCTTCTGTGGCTCTGTACTCCTCTATTTTGTCCACAAGAACCTTCATTTTGCTTTTTAGAACCATATTTTCCTTCGCGACGGCTGCATAGTCATTAGCAGCCTCGTCAAGAAAATCATCGACTGCTCCCATATCGTAGCCGCCGAAAAGTGCCTTTTCAAAGGTTTTTTCCCTAAAATTTTGAGGTGTCAGCATATCCAAAAGCCCTTTCTTTTTTGTTGAAGCGCAAAACCTGATATTCATTAATCAGAAATCAGATATGGATTTGCAGCTTCGCGAGATGAGAGATTTATAACACTGCATGCATTTACTACATATAAAGCCCGCTGTTTTCGATCTCATCGATCAGATCGCCCATCACGTCGACATTATAGGGGGTGATGATGTAGGAATTGGCGGCAATTTTTCTGATTTTGCCGTCAAGTGCATATGCAACACCGCTCAAAAAGTCGATAAGACGGCGTGCCGTATCTTTGCTCGTCTGCTCAAGATTCATGACAACAGAACGCCTCTCACGCAGGTGGTCGGCGATTTCCGCAGCAGTTTCAAACCGTTCCGGTTTGACCAGCACTACCTGAGCCTGAGGAGGACCGCCGAGATTTACGACTTTATCACGCTTTGCGGGCGCGATTGGATGAGTGTCATAATCCGAAAAAGGATTACGGCGTTCGGTTGGTGCTGCATATTTTTTTGTAGTATCGGCAGCCGGAACACGTGTTTCCGCCGGAGTTTCGGAATATTCATCTCCGAATTCGTCATATTCATCGCCGCTGTAGGGGCGAGTGAGCTTTTTCAGCTCGTCAAAAAGACCCATAATAAAGACCTTTCCCTTCGCAGTACAAAAATACAAAACAGAAATACTTTATAGCGCTTTGCATATTAGCCGAAAAACGGCTGGTACCTATAATGAAGAATTATTCAAAGCTTGTTCGTGTAATCTTAATAATTAGGGCAGTCGTGCCGGATAATAGTCTTTTTATTATACCTAAGCGGGAGGATACGGACGGGCGCCAAAAATCGCAGAGCCGACCCGAACCATATTCGAGCCCTCCGCTATGGCGTCCTCAAAATCACCGCTCATGCCCATTGATAGAAAATCCATGCTGACATTATCATATTTTTTTAATGAATTGTCAACAAAAAGCTTGTACATACGGGCAAAATAGGCGCGATTTTCACCTTTTGAGAGAGAAATGGGAGGTATTGCCATAAGTCCGCGTATAAAAACGGAGGAAAAAGCCCCAGCCTTTTCCAAAAATAGAGGGAGCTCAGATTCTCTCATTCCCGATTTTGATTCTTCGCCTGCAATATTTATCTCAAGAAGCACGTCTTGCCTTATGCCAAGCGCCTTTGCTCTTTTGTCTATGAGCGACATCAGCTCGAGAGAGTCGACAGACTGGATAAGACTGCAGACGCCGACTACATGCTTGACTTTGTTTTTCTGGAGATGACCGATAAAATGGAGCGATGCGCCGCGATAAGCGTTCTGGGCGTTCTTTTCAAGAAGTTCCTGTACGCGGTTTTCTCCGCAGACCTTTATACCGCCACGTATTGCCTCCGCAATATTGTCTGCGGAGTTCATTTTTGTCGCCGCTATGAGAGTGATCTCATCGGCTGATCTGCCTGAGGCTTTGGCTGCCGCCTCTATCCGGTCAAATACCGAACCGACATTTTCAGTAATGCTCAAAAAACTCAACCTTCTTCTTTTGCCCTGTGATATATGTATTATCAATCCATTACCTTGCCGTCATAAAGTCCCTTGGTGGTAAGGATTATGTCGTTGCCGGCTCTTAGTCCGGCAGCTTTCTCCGAAACAGCAGCAAGAAAGTATTCGTCTGTTTCCCAGACAATATCTATGTATTTCTTCTCTGCTTGAAGTCCTGTCATTGTGTAGACATACGAACCATTTTCATCCGATAAAACGGCCTCTTTGGGTACTCTGATTCCCTCGTGGGCATCAAAAATGATTTCTGCGGCTGCCCTTCTTACAGACAGCATTACCGAAGGGGACTCGGTGCATCTGAAAACAACGACACATTCGCCTTGTTTCGGTGAGCTGACTGAAAACACCTTTGCTTTAAGAGTGTTGCTGCAGTATCGTCCGAAATCCAAGGAAGTGTAAGTGCCGGCTTCCAGCCGTTTTGCCCCGCTTTCGGAAACCACGGCTGCAAAAAACCACTCAAAAGAGGAAACCAGCTTGCCGCGGACATCATCCGGAATTTCTTCGGGTGATTCCTCAAGTTTTTTAAGCTTTTCGGGGTTAAGCCCCGAAAGCATTTCGGGAGTAATGTACTCATAGCCGTCAGGCGATGAGGAAAACAGCCCCGGCTTGTCCGCTTTGATCGTATCAGTATCTCTTTGGGCGCTTTTTTTAAGCTCGTTAAGCTCGGAGATTACAAGACCAAGATCCACCTCGGTAGCCTGTACATCGGAGTTTTCCATTACAAGGGAGCTGAGAGCCATGGAGGCTGAAGCAAGATTTTCTGTTTCGCGCCTTACTGCGGAGGCTGCAAGCGATGTAACTGCGCTTTTGATGGCACCGTCCCTGTCGGAAAGGTTCTCCGCGGAATATGAGCCGGACAGCGCGGATTGTATGTATTGCTTTTTCAGCTCCAGCTCCTTTATTTTAGCCGCGCGTGAAAGCGCCTCCTCGCCGGAATAGGCAACGGCAATGGGCTCGCCCGCCGCCACAGCCTGTCCGTTTTCAGCAACTACGTTCAGGTATTTTTCATTGCTGCGAATAAGGGTTTCATGTCTTATGATAATTCCGGATGCGACCGCATTTTCGGTAAGAGAAACATAGACTGCGGGAGCTGTTCTGACATTATTTGTTAAAGAGTGGCCGATATATATACTCAAGTATGCCAGTAAAGCCCCAAAAAGGAGCAGTGATACAAGCTTAGTCAATGTGTCAGTTCGTTTCATCTGTATATCTCCTATTTGGGGCCGTTTTGGAACTTATGTAAGATAAACTAAATAAACTGCGAAACTCTATGAATGTTCCTTATCGTCAACATACCTCGGTTCTCTCAAATCCACCGTACTGGCCGGAACAATAGTTGATATCGCGTGCTTATAAATCATTTGCTGACGTCCGTCTGTTTCCAGAATGACGACAAAGCTGTCAAAGCTCCTCACAACACCCTTAAGCTGAAAACCGTTCATCAAAAAGAATGTTACTGTCTGTTTTTCCCGTCTGATTTGATTAAGTAAGGTGTCCTGAATGTTCTGTGTCTTTTGCATAGAAGCCAACTCCCTCTCGGAGCGGTCAAAAATAATTCGTGATTTTCGCATTGTGCCCACTGATAGTGGACGGACATCTATGTCTGACAGCAATTTTATCACAGTTTACCGCTCCATTAAATAGTTATTTTTAAACAAAACGCGATTAAAAAAATGCGGATTGTTCAGAACTATTCTAATCCGTTGGCAATAAAGAACTTTGTCGAAAATTGTCGGGCGAATTCAAAATCTGGAGTTGTTTTCCAAAGAATCCAACCGATACCTTCTTTTCGCCTAAGCCATGTGAGCTGGCGCTTGGCGTATCTGCGGCTTTCCCGTTTTATCAGTTCTATGGCTTCGCCTTCACTGATTTCGCCGCGAACCGCCAATGCCGCTTCCTTATAGCCTATAGCCTGCATAGAGGTGCATTTGTCAGAAACTCCGCTGTCAATAAGGGAGCGGACTTCATCAAAAAGCCCTGCTTTTGCCATAAGGTCGGCGCGCTTGTCTATGCGCGCGTATAGGTCCTCCCGGTTTTCAAAGGAGAGCGCAACGGTTACAGCGTCATACTTTGGGGGAAGCTTTTGCGTTTCCTTATCGTGCTCCGTTATTGTCCTGCCGGTAGTGTAATATACCTCAATAGCCCGCAGAATCCGCTTTCTGTCTGATGGATGAAGCTTCTGCGCACGCTCAGGGTCGATTTTTGACAGCTCCTCCAGCATTTTTTCACCGCCGAGAAGTACATATCTCTCCTCAAGCTCTTTTCTGAGGCTTTCATCCGAAGCATTGTCGTCAAAATCGCGTCCTGAGGCTAACGAATCGATGTAAAGTCCTGTCCCCCCGACGATTACAGGGAGCTTGCCGCGCATGAAAATGTCCTGAACACAGGCATCTGCTTCCTTAACATAGCGGGCGACACTATAATTTTCATAAGGCTCGGCAACGTCTATCATATGGTGGGGGATTCCCTGCATTTCCTCAGGTGTTACCTTTGCTGTTCCGATATCCATACGCTTATAAACCTGCATGGAATCCGCCGAAACGATTTCTCCGTTAAGCTCTTTTGCAAGGCAAACGCCAAGTGCGGTCTTCCCGGTTGCCGTCGGACCGGTTATAACTGCGATTTTTGGGGTTTTAGTGCTCATCTGTTCACCGCCGCTGAGTTTTTCGGACACCGGGCTGCGTCCGTCTTAAAAATATTTTGTCCCGATATCGGCAGAATGTCTCATACTATCCGGGAAAATTCTTTATCGAGCTGTTTTTTGGAAAGAACGATTGAAACCGGTCTGCCGTGGGGGCAGTATTTCACTTTGCCCGAAACAACTTCTTCCGCGATGCTCAAGAGTTCTTCGTCCGCGGTGTTCCATCCGGCCTTTATAGCCGCCTTGCAGGCAATCGTATGCAGTATATCATCAATAGCATCAGATTCTGAAAGAGAAGCGCCTTTTTTAAGCTTTTCGCATATCTCCTCAATCATTGCGGCAGCGTCCGAGGCATCGGTTCCGGATGGGATGCCGCGCAGAATGATGCTGTCCGCGCCGTACGGTTCGATTTCAAAGCCAAGATCGGAAAGCTTCTCGGAATATTGCTCGATAAGTTCGATTTCGTCCGCCGGCATATTCATTGTGACAGGGATCATGAGGGACTGGGACATTATTTCGTGCCCATGCTCTTTCAGCCTGTCAAAAATCATGCGTTCATGCGCGGCGTGCTTGTCTATAAGAAGAAGCTCATCACCCTTTTCAATGATGATATAAGTCTTCATCGCTTCACCGACAAGGCGGAATTCATCATGGACATCGCGAAAGATCCCCTGTACAGGGCTTTCCTTTATCTCGTTTACGGGTTCTGCCTCAAAGCCCTTTATCAGCTCAACGCCCTCTTGTACGGCGCTATCCGCGCTGTCAGTACATTTTGCGGAACTTCCAGAGCTTATGTAAGGGCTTTCGCTTTCGCGAACAAGGGAAGCGCCGGAAGTGCCAGAAGAGAGAGTCCTGTTCCAGACGATGGTGCCCTTATCAATATCGGGAGAGGGTTTTGGGGGAATAGCATGAGAAAGGCTTTCTGACGACCGGGGCGGAAATGTGGAACCTGATGTTTTGGGTAAGCCGGAGTATTTTTCGCGGAACTCTCCCGCGTTCATTGATTTGAAAAAGTCTTTTTTAGGGGAGGGTGAAGATTTTACGAGGGGCTGCAGGTTTATTTCCGCCGCAGACTTCTCTCCGTCTAAAGCGGAAAGCACTGCATAATATACGGCATCAAAAATCTGCCGCTCATCGCGGAACTTGACCTCTGTTTTGGCAGGGTGCACATTAACGTCCACTGCCCCGGGACTGACGCTGAGATAAACGACGCAGGCGGGGTAGCGTCCGGTTAAGAGCGTATTTTTATATGCCTGCTCGACTGCCGCCTGTAAAAGCTGAGATTTTATACTGCGTTTATTGCAGAAGAAAAACTGCTTTGACCTGTTGCCGTGCCCCGCTTTAGGCGAGCCGACAAAGCCGGAAACGGAAACCTTTTCGCAATTGGAAGCCAGCTCTAAAAGTCCCATTGCCGTTTCGCGCCCAAGAAGGCTGTATACGCAGGATTCTAATTTCCCGTCGCCGGGAGAAAAGAATTCATCCTCACCGTCTTTGATTAAGCGAACGGAAACATCGGGATGTCCCAGAGCGCAGCGCAGTGCGGCGGATGAGCAGGCGGAGCTTTCCGTGCGGTCTGATTTCATAAACTTCAGTCTTGCGGGCGTGTTGAAAAACAGGTCCCTGATTATCATGGTCGTACCTTCCGGGCAGCCGCAGGGAAGCATTTCTATGATATCGCCTGCCTCAAGGACAACGCGGGTACCGACATCAGTTCCTCTTTTTTTGGTAAGAAGTTCAACGCGTGAGACTGAGGAAACGGCGGCGAGAGCCTCGCCGCGGAAGCCCATAGTTCCGATGCTTTCAAGACCGCGCTCATCCCGCAGCTTGCTTGTTGCGTGGCGGAGAAAACACAGTCCGGCGTCCTCCGGAAGCATGCCGCCCCCGTCGTCTGTGACGCGGATATAGGTCATTCCGCCGCCTTTGATTTCTATAGTTATATTTTTTGAGCCCGCATCGAAGGAGTTTTCCAAAAGCTCCTTTATGACGGAGGCGGGACGCTCGACAACTTCACCCGCGGCTATCATGTCTGCCACGTGCGGAGAAAGTATGTTGATATCGGGCATGATAAATTAATCCCTTCTATTTGCCTGTTGCTATTATCGCCTTTTATAATCAGGCGCTATTATATGTTTCAAATGATGTCCGCTTGCAGATGCCTGTGTTGCGGAACTGGACTGGGAATTTCTAATGCGATTGAAAGCCGTTCGCATAAACTCAAGCATACGGATACATTATATACTAAAAATGTTGAAAATGCCACAATAAAATGGTATTATCAAGCATATGCATTGATTTGATTTTCAAGATAAGCGGGAATTGCACCGCGTTTTTTAGATGGAAATCAAGCGGCAGCTTCTACGAATTATAATTTAAATCTCAGCCGGATAAGGCATTTTATGATAGGAAACGCAAAATGAGCTATAAACGAACAGAAATATCACCCGAGGAAATAAAAAAACAATTGAACATATGTGCCGATATAAGGGCGGGCTTTGAGGGTCAAAGCCGCCTTGCTCTTGTTGAGACATTTGGCTGCCAGCAAAACGAGGAGGACAGCGAAAAAATCCGCGGATACCTCTGCGAGATGGGTTTTGAAATGACTGAAGACGAATTTTCGGCAGACCTTATCGTAATCAACACCTGTGCTGTGCGCGAGCACGCGGAGATGCGCGTTTTCGGTAATCTTGGGGCGCTCACGCACACGAAAAAAGATAAACCGCAGCAGATAATTGCAGTCTGCGGCTGCATGGTTCAGCAGGAGCATATAACCGAAAAAATCAAAAAATCATTTCGTCAGGTGGATTTGGTTTTCGGACCGGATGAACTGTGGCGTTTTCCCGAGCTTATAAAAACCGTCATGTCGGAGCGCAAGCGCGTTTTTGCTCCGGGAAGCGGGGACGGCTGTATTTCAGAGGGAGTGCCGCACCTGCGCTCGGACAAGGTGAAAGCTTGGCTTTCCATAATGAACGGCTGCAACAATTTCTGCACTTACTGCATCGTACCTTACACACGCTTCCGCGAGCGCTCAAGGCGGCCGGAGGATATTCTTGATGAAGCAAAAAAGCTTGTGGCAGACGGCTACAAAGAAATCACGCTTTTGGGGCAGAACGTAAACTCATACGGCAGAGATCTGGACTGCGGAGCGAGCTTTGCCCAGCTTATCCGTCAAGTGAACGATATCGAGGGCGACTTTGTCATCCGTTTTATGACCAGCCATCCTAAAGATGCCAACGAGGAACTTTTTGCCGCTATGAGAGACTGCGAGAAATGCGAAAAGCACCTGCACCTGCCATTGCAGTCCGGAAGCGATAGGATATTAAAGGCGATGAACAGGCATTATAACGCAGAAAAATACCTTGCCCTTGTGGACAAGGTTCGCGAATATGTGCCCGATGTAGTTCTGACGACCGACATTATAGTCGGCTTCCCCGGCGAAACGGACGAAGATTTTGAGGAGACGATGAGGGTCGTTGAAAAAGTGAGATATGATGCGATGTTCACCTTTATCTACTCAAAGCGAGTGGGAACGCCCGCCGCCGAGATGCCAGACCCCTTTACCCGAGAAGAAAAGCAGATACACTTCGACAGGCTCATCGAAACGCAGAACAGAATATCCGAGGAAAAGCACAGAGAATATATTGGCAAAACCGTCCGCGTCCTTCTTGACGGAAAAGACAGGGAAGACGGGATACTCACTGCGCGAACCATCGGCGGCAGGCTTGTAAGGACAGCGGGGGACGAAAGCGCTATAGGCAGCTTCGTGAATGTAAAAATCAACGACTGCAATACATGGGCGCTGCGGGGGGATATAGTTTAGAAGGCATCGCCGGACGGGATATGTCCGGTAAAAAACGGCATATGCCCGTCCTTAAAAAGAAAGCAGCAGGCAGAGAATATAAAACTACACCGGAGGTAAAACCATGGCAGATACGCCAATGAAAAGACAATACAAAGAAATCAAGGCGCAGTATGGGGACTGCCTTCTGTTTTTCAGACTGGGCGACTTTTACGAAATGTTCGACGAGGACGCTTTGATAGCTTCCCGCGAGCTTGAACTTGCGCTTACAACGCGCGACAGAAATATTGAGAACCCCGACGAGCGTACCCCAATGTGCGGAGTTCCGTATCACAGCTGTGAGGCATACATCGCCCGTCTTATCTCTAAGGGCTACAAGGTGGCAATCTGCGAGCAGACGGAGGATCCCGCACTTGCGAAAGGGCTTGTGAGCCGCGACGTTATCAGGATAATTACACCGGGGACAGTGACGGAAAGCTCCATGCTTGAAGAGGGGCGCTCCAACTATGTCTGTTCCATTTTCCTTGATAAGACAGCAGGCGCCGTTGCGTTCTGCGATGTTTCCACAGGCGAATTCTGCGTTTCCGGATTTAGCAGCTCCCCGGTGACGCATATTTTAAACGAGCTTGCGCGCTTTCTGCCGCGGGAGGCAGTGCTGAGCCAAGGTGCTGCGGAAAATGAGGAGCTTACTGTTTTTCTTAGAAAAAAGCTGGACTGCCTTATCGAAAACGGTGTGGACCGCTTTGACTATATGCAAGGTGCGGCAAGAGCCTGCGAGCAGTTCGGCGCAGATGATATCGACAGCTTGGGGCTGTGCGATGACAGCGCCTCTGTCTGCGCAGTGGGGGGGCTTCTCAGCTACATAATCGAGACTCAGAAGTTCGATATAAGACATATCAACACGCTTGATGTGTTTACGACAGGTCGCTTTATGGAGCTTGACTACACGACGCGCCGAAATCTTGAGCTTACGGAAAATCTCCGCACCGGGGAGAAAAAAGGCAGCCTTCTGTGGGTTATTGACAAGACAAAAACCCCGATGGGCGGAAGGCTTCTCCGCGCATGGACGGAACGTCCTCTGCTTTCGCCGGTTGCAATAAAGCGGCGGCAGTCGGCGGTTCAGGAGCTGTATTCCGACAATGTTACAAGAGGCGAGATAATCGAAATACTCCGGGATGTGGGCGACATTCAGCGTCTTGTCGGAAGAGCTGTATACGGGACGGCAAACGGGCGCGATCTGCTGGCGCTGGGGCGCTACTGTGCGGTGCTGCCCAAGCTCGCTGAACTCCTTGCGGGTAAGCAGAGCCTGATGCTTCGAGCGATTGCGGAAACAGACCCGGTGTCGCGCATATCTGCCCTGATAATTCGGGCGATCTGTGATGAGCCGCCTTTTTCCGTTCGTGAGGGAGGGATACTGAGAGAGGGGTTCAGCGAAGAAGTTGACAGACTGAGAAATGTCCGGGACAATGGTGCTAAGATGGTGTCGGAGCTTGAACAGCGCGAGCGTGAGCGGACGGGAATCAAAAAGCTGAAAGTCGGCTATAACCGGGTATTCGGCTATTACATAGATATACCAAGGGCGTTTTCGGAAAACGTTCCGGAGGAATATATAAGAAAGCAGACCTTATCGACAAGTGAACGGTTTTTTACTCAGGAACTGAAAGAGCTTGAAAATACGCTGATTACGGCGCGTGACAGTCTTGCCGACCTTGAGTTCAGATTTTTTGAGGAAGTACGCTTAACGGTCGCTTCCGAGGTGACGAGGATACAGGCGGTTGCCGATGCCGTTGCGGAGCTTGATGCCCTGTGTTCGCTTGCAGAGGTTGCGGTAAAAAACGGCTATTCTATGCCCGAGGTTGATTTATCAGGGACGCTGTCCATTACCGCCGGAAGACACCCCGTTGTTGAACTGACCCAGAGCGATACGCTTTTTGTTCCGAACGATACTTTCCTTAACATTTCGGATGACCGCGTGGCAATTATAACAGGTCCTAATATGGCGGGAAAATCTACATATATGCGCCAGACCGCGCTTATCGTACTTATGGCGCAGATGGGAAGCTTCGTGCCCGCAAAAAGCGCCGTTATCGGCGTTGTGGACAGGGTGTTCACACGCATAGGTGCGTCGGACGACCTTGCGGGAGGACGAAGCACGTTTATGGTCGAGATGACCGAAGTTGCAGATATACTGCGCTATGCCACATCTTCAAGCCTGCTTATTCTGGATGAAATAGGCAGGGGAACCTCCACATACGACGGCATGGCGATTGCCCGCGCAGTCCTTGAATACTGCGCCGATAAAAAGAAACTGGGGGCAAAAACAATGTTTGCAACCCACTACCATGAGTTGACCTCGCTGGAGGGGCAGCTTGATGGGGTGCGAAATTATAACATCACCGCGAAAAAACGCGGCGGCGATCTGATTTTCCTGCGCAAAATCGTCCGCGGAGCGGCGGACGACAGCTACGGTATTGAGGTGGCAAAGCTTGCGGGAGTGCCCGACTCGGTCATTTCAAGGGCTAAGCTCTGCCTTAGCGAGCTGGAAAGCGGGACTTATGAAAAACCGGCGCCAAAAGAGGAGCGCGGAAGAGACAGTGACCAGATTAGTTTTTCGGATTTCGGTTCAAACGATATACTCCGGAGAATAAAGGAGACAAATCTTGACACTTTGACCCCGATTGAGGCAATGAACCTGCTTTATGAGTTGAAGAGAAAGGCGGATGCCTGATGAAAGTTGTTATAGACGGATTTGTAAACACAATGTCAAAACCTCAGCGTACAGCAGGATTTGTTTATCTTCCGTTCCACATTTTTCTGATACCGCTTTTTGTGGAAATGCTTGCGCATTATCTTCCCAATGGGCTTGATGATATTGCCGCAAACATAATCTATTATGGCATGGGCTTTTCGTTCTGCCTGATTTGTATGTGGCGATATCTCAGGGGCGCGTATGACGTTTTAATCGACAATTTGGTAAAGAATATTGTGGCATTTATTTTTTCCTATGTTATTTTCATCCTGCTCAGCTACATTGCCGCGGGAGCAGTCTTTGCAATACTGGGAGACTCGGTTTTAAATCCTAACAATGACGCTGTGAAAGCTATGGCGAACGAAAGCCCCCGGGCGGTATGGGGGCTGACGGTGTTTCTTGCTCCGGTAGTTGAGGAAACTTTGTTTCGCGGTGTGCTTTTCGGCTCGGTGCAGCCAAAGAACAGAACGCTTGCTTATATCCTGTCCATAGCCGCATTCGGATTTTACCATGAATGGCAGTATGCGCTTGCCTTTATGGACTGGAAAATACTTATATATATGCTTCAATATGTCCCTGCGGGCTATGCTCTTGCGTGGCTTTATGAAAAGACAAACTGCATCTGGATGCCTGTTTTTCTGCATATGACTGTAAACCTTATTACGATGACGATTATGGTCTGACGATTTTAGAATATTGATTATCGGAATTTGTACAATAATCTCTAAAAATAGCTTTTTTCATTGTTTTTCTAAAAAAATGTGATAAAATAACCTATATTTAAAAGCTCATACCCGTCAATGTTACATAAGGAGATAATGAAAATGTCGCTGTTAAGAAATGCGACCGGATTAATGGTGGACAGGGCTGGCAAGATAAGATATTATTTTCGCAATGCAAAGTGCGAAGTAGCTGAAAGAAATTTATTTTCTTTAAAAATAGCGAGTGTTGGCGGAGTTTTTCTGACGCTGTTTATATATGCCGTATCACGGCTGGTATATGGAGCGTGGAAAATGACATGGCACGGCTGGCTTTTGATAATTGTGCTGGCAGCGTTTTCTCTTTTTGCCCTTTTATACGGTAAACGCAGAACAATAGATTTCAACACAGTACAGGCAGTCTGCATTTTTTTCATTTCAATCACAATAATCCTGCTTGTTAACATAAGCGTTTTTCCGTTTCCGCATGAACCCGAATCGCTCATAGGCTGCTACCTTATACTTGTGCCGCTTTTTTTCATTATCCGCCCATTGATAATCACCCTTCTCGTTATAACAGGCGGAGCGATATTCTGCATATTGGCATATATGTTCAAAACTCCGCTCAGTGCTTCCCATGATATTTTTACAACGATTCTGGGTATGATTTTTTCTCTTATCGTACTCGCATACACTTGCCGTCTTAGATCCAATGATTATTTTTCAAGAGAAAAGTACAGAAAGCTCAGCCATACGGATCTTTTAACGGGACTGCTGAATAAGCGCAGCTACGAGTTTCTGTGCCAGCAGCAGCTAAAGGAGCGGGATGTTGATTCTCCCTGCGCGCTTTTTGTGTTTGATATTGACAATTTCAAGCGTATAAATGACACATATGGGCATATTATGGGCGACAGGGTGCTTGAGCTTGTTGGTAAGAATCTTTCGGCGTATTTTAGAGAGGGCGATCTTGTCGGGCGTATCGGCGGCGATGAGTTCAGCGCGTTTGTCTGCATCCGCGGAAGCTGCGATGCGATTAGTTTGAGAGCTGAACAAATATTGGCTGAGATACAAGAGTGCGCCTGCAGGGAACTGAATGTAGAAGTGACGATGAGCTTGGGAATTGCCATTATACAAAGAGGGGCTGTAAAATTCCATGAGCTGTATGCAAATGCGGATAAGGCGCTCTATTCATTGAAGCGTTCCCCCGGTAAGGGCTGGCAGATAAATATAATAAAATAGCTATAAAAAAACTCTCGGAAGCACTATCTGCGCTTTCGGGAGTTTTTGTTGTCTTAAATCAGTATGCAACGCCCCAAATAATCATCTTATTCGCAGGTTTTCCGCAGATGGGGCAGGTGTCGGAGAGGCTTTCCTGAACGAAAGGTATGCAGCGGCTTGTGACACCGGCTTTTTCTTTCATTGCCAGCTCGCACTCGAGGTCGCCGCACCACATGGTCTTTATAAAGCCTCCGCCTGTTTCCACGATGCTTTTTACTTCCTCGATAGAGGAGGCTGTATATGTGTGTTCCTCAAGGTTCTTTTTTGCCTTTGCATACATTCCGGCATGGATTTCTTCAAGAAGCTGAGGAATCTTTGTTTCAAGCTCGCTGAGAGAGACAATGGTTTTTTCGCGGTTATCGCGCCGTACACATACACAGTGACCGGCTTCAATGTCCTTGGGGCCGATTTCGACGCGGAGGGGAACGCCCTTCATTTCATATTCGGCGAATTTCCATCCGGGAGAGTTGTCAGAGAAATCACCTTTGACGCGAAGTCCCACAGACTTCAACCTGCCGATGAGCTCCTCTGCTTTTTCGATGACGCCCTCCTTATGCTGTGCTATAGGCAGTACGATGACCTGAATGGGTGCAATTTGGGGGGGGAGGACAAGACCGTTGTTGTCGCCGTGGGTCATGATGATACCGCCGATGATGCGAGTGGAAAGTCCCCATGAAGTCTGATGGGGAGTTGTCAGCTTATTTTCCTTGTCGGTGAATGAGATGTCGAATGCCTCGGCAAAACCATCTCCGAAATAGTGGCTTGTGCCGCTTTGCAGAGCCTTGTGGTCGTGCATCATGCACTCAATGGTATAGGTCCGCACCGCACCGGCGAATTTTTCCTTATCTGTTTTGCAGCCGCGGACAACCGGCATAGCGAGAACATTCTCGCAAAGCTCGGCATAGGTTTCGAGCTGCTGCTCGGTTTCGGCTATAGCCTCCTCGGCCGTTGCATGGAGAGTATGACCCTCCTGCCACAGGAATTCGCGGTGACGGAGGAAGGGTCTTGTGGTTTTTTCCCAGCGCAGCACGCTGCACCACTGGTTATAAAGCAGGGGAAGGTCGCGCCATGAATGAACGATGTTGTGCCAGTGGTCGCAGAAGAGCGTTTCCGAGGTGGGGCGTATGCAAAGCTTTTCCTCAAGCTCTTCCTCGCCGCCCAGAGTTACCCATGCACATTCGGGCGCAAATCCCACAACATGATCTTTTTCCTTTTGCAGAAGGGATTCTGGTATCAAAAGAGGCATATATACGTTTTGATGTCCGGTTTCTTTAAAACGTCTGTCGAGTTCAGATTGGATGTTTTCCCAAATGGCATAGCCGTAAGGGCGGAGGATGAGCAGTCCCTTTACGCTGGAATACTCTATCAGCTCAGCCTTTTTGCATACGTCCGTATACCATTTTGCGAAATCGACCTCCATGTCGGTTATCTGTTCGACCTTTTTGTCCATAGCCATTTTGTATGATCAATCCCTTCGATTATTTCATAAGCATAATGTTTTCAGATGCACTCTTTTTATCTTTCTAAAATGCAGTGGTTTGGCGGGACAAAATGCTCCGCCGAGTTTCATCCTGTAATTCTATAAAATATATACGTGCTTGTCAAGAACAATAGGGTATTTGCCGCCGTATTATGGGGTGATATTCATAATAATGGAGGCGGGTGCTGGTGAGCGCTTTTGCTAAATTCTATTTTCGTCCGTCAAAGGGTGAAAAAATACACACGGTGGTTACGCCGAAAGAAGACGAAAGCTGCGGAATATGCGGGAAAGTGACGGATGGCGAAAGACCGGTAACGGGGGCGTTTGTCCTGCTTTTTGAAACAGAAGGACAGGAAACGAAAAAGCTCCTGTCGGCGGTTACGACTGATGAAGACGGGGAGTTTGCTTTTGGACCGCTTGCTGAAAAGGAGCTTTACGTGATCAAAATATACAAGGACAGTCTGAAACTCCGCGAGCTTGAAATAACAGTATAGTGCAGTTTGCAGATGAAAAAAAGTGGCGGTTCGGCTTCATACCGAACCGCCATGTAAGTGTTTTTTATTTGAACCCTCGTTCGCGCTTTATTGCTCTAATATCCCTGCCTGCAAAGTTTAGAGGGAAGTATTCGCCCTCAAGCCGTGAAACGATCTGAGGCGTGTAACGCTTTCGCATCTCATCCTCGCTGAGGTTCGTGGTAATGATTGTCTTGCCTCCGCTTATTAGACGGCTGTTTATGAGCGTGTACATTGCACTGAGTGTAAAATTCGTCGTCATTTCCGTACCAAGATCATCCAGAATTAGGAGATCGCAGTCCATATAGCGCCTGACACGAGAGGAAATCTCTTCGGAATTGCCTCCACGGTCAAATTTCTGAATTTCGAAGGCTTCCATAACTGAAACGGCGGTGTCATATACGACCGAAAAGCCCTTTTCCGAAACAACTCTCGCTATACAGGCGGAAAGAAAGGTCTTGCCCAGACCTGTGTTTCCACGGAAAAGGAGGTTTACCGATTTGTTGTCGAAGCCTTCGGCATACTCGCGGCAGATACTGAGTGTGGCTGACATCACCGCCCTCGGAGAATCATGCCAAGTGTGGTCGTATTTATCATCGTAAAAGCTAAGGTCAAAGCTTTCAAAGGACTGTCCGCTGATATTCAGCATGCTGCTGAGCTCGCGGACGGTTTCGGCTTTATACAGGTTTTGTAGGCAGTCGCAGGGTCTGCCGAGAACATAGCCTGTGTCTTTGCATTTTGGACAATTGAAGATTTCATCGATATAGTCTGCGGGATATCCGCCGGAAGAGAGCAGCTCTGCACGTCTTTTTAGTAGAGCTTCGCAGCTGCTTCTGGCATTTTCAACGGCGGCACCGGCATCGGCGCCCTTTTTCAGCGCTTCGGAGGCAACGCCTGTCATCAGACGTGTTATTTCAGCTTCAGTTTCTCTGACAGCGGGTATGCAGGCGTACACCTCCGCCCTGCGGCGGCTGAGTTCCGTTTCGTTTTTTTGTTTTATTTCTGCTATAGTATCCCTGACTCGAGCCAGAATTCTGCCGTCGTATGTCATAAGTTCACCTCAAAAAGTCAGCCGTTCTTGACCTTGTCCCAGATTTTTTTCATTCGCTCCGATTCGGATTCGGAAGCTGCGCCGCCGTTAGACCTGAGGGAGGGACGAGAAGACTCCGCGCCGGTTCCCGAGGGTCTGTCGCCTGCAGTTATCTCCTCTATGGTATGGAGGTTTTTGTTGTGCCAGTTCACGAGGATGGAGTTCATGTACTTCCATGCAAGGCTGCCGGTTTTTATAATGGTTTTGTCGTATGCAACGGCGATAGCCTCAAATCCAAAGCCCATGTCCAGCCAGCTTTCGACATATCTGCGCTCTGTAGAACTGAAATTCCGTCCGCTGATTTGAAGCAGACGTTTGATGTCTGCAATCTCGCCGCTTCTTGCTCTTTTCTTCATTAAGTATTCTTCCGCGCGCTCGAGTGTAAGTATTTCGCAGTTATACCAGACATAAGCTTCCTTTTCCACTGTGCGCATGGAGGGAAGCTTGCCGGGACCGAGGCGTTCGCGGGTCTCTTCAACGCAGTGGTTGATAAGTATAAATATGACCTCGGCGGGCAGCCGCAGATAATCGTATATGCCGAAAAGTATTTTTAAATCCGCGCCTGTCAGAATATGCCCCATTATGCGCTGAGTTTCGTCTACAATGGCTTTGAATTCACCATTTTCGCATGTGCGCAGAGAAATATCCTCCGCCGTATATTCCGGAAGCTCTTCCGCGGGCATGGGAACCGTTTTTTCCGGTGCATTATTAAACAGCCCCATGTCACAGAGCAGCTTTATAGCTTTTGAAATTTCCGTTTTAGTTCTCTTCAGAGCCGTCGCCGCGCTCTGCTCTGTAAAATCACTGCCGCTTCGTAATGCGTAAAGATACAGCAGGGCGGCAGTCCCGTCACAGGTGCTAAGCAGCTTGTCCGCATCGGTGATAGGGACGGCGAGACTCATTTCTCTTGAAAGCCTGTATTTTTTGTCGTCCATGTGTCCCTCCGCGTTGTATTTTGTAAGGAACACATTATAACATTATTTTTGACTTGTAGCAATACATCTATTTATGATATAATATCTGCGAACAGATATTATATCTGATTAAAATAAATATATCATAACGCCGTTTTACGGCTATGATATAATATCCGCGAACAGATATTATGCCTGATCAAAATTAAATATATCATAACGCCGTTTTACGGCTATGATATAATCCGCTTTAGGATTGCATATGGGTAAAGCGGCATTTCAGAATATTTAAACAACCGCCATTAAATAAAAAGGCGCACCAAATATGATTTGTTTTAGCTAAAGTATCAGTAATTACGAAAGAGGTGTATAGCCGAATGATGAAGAATATTATTGTCGAAATAGCCGGGCGCGAATACCAGTTAAAGACCGATGAAGATGCGGAATACGTACGCGAGCTTGCAAATATCGTGACTGTTAAGGTGCTTGAAATAAAACGTGACTCGGGCGCATCCGCCCTTGACTGTGCCACAATGGCGGCGCTCGATTTTGCGGACCGCTATTGTAAAGAAATGCTCAATAAGAAAAAGCCATCGACAAAAAAGCAGGCGACCGCCCAGACACAGACGGAGCCGACAAAGCTTCTCTGACGGCGGGCACCGAAAGGCAAAGTTATGTTAGAATTACTTTCACCTGCCGGTTCGCCGGAGGCGGTTGTTGCCGCCGTTCAGAGCGGGGCTGATGCGATTTATATGGGCTTTGGAGGCTTTAACGCACGCCGCGGCGCAAAAAATTTCACGGACGAGGAATTTGATTCCGCCGTCCGCTATTGTCGTGTCCGCGGCTGTAAGGTATATGTAACGCTCAACACACTTGTAAGCGACAGGGAGGTGACCGAAGCTGTCAAGCTTGCCTGTCATGCCGCTGAAATCGGCGTTGATGCGATTATTGTTCAGGACCTTGGGTTTGCCCGTGTTTTGAGATGCGTTCTTCCCGATATGCCGCTTCATGCAAGCACTCAGATGAGCATACACAATCTTGCCGGTGTTGAGGCTGCGGCCGAAATGGGAATTTCACGCGCGGTTCTGGCAAGAGAACTGAGCTTTGAGCAGATTTCCATGATTGCTGAAAAATCGCCCATAGAGCTTGAGGTTTTTGCTCATGGCGCACTGTGCTTCTGCCATTCGGGTCAGTGCTATATGAGCGCTCTCATAGGCAGGCGCAGCGGAAACCGGGGCGCCTGTGCTCAGCCATGCAGATTGCAGTACAGTCTTGGCGGAAGGATGGACAACTATCCTCTCAGCCTTAAAGACAACTGTCTTGTAGCACACCTTAAAGAACTTGAAAAAGCGGGTGTTGCCTGTGTTAAAATAGAGGGACGCATGAAGCGTCCGGAATATTCAGCGATAGTTACAAAAATTTATTCCCGCGCAATACACGATGGAGCGGAGCCGTCCGAACTTGAAATGCAGCAGCTTGAAACGGCTTTTTCCCGCCAAGGTTTTACGGAAGGTTACTTTGATGGCAAAAAGGGAGCGCATATGTTCGGAGTTCGAGGAGAACCGGACAGGGACGTCAATAAGCTTTATAACTCCGCAAGGAAGGAATACGCTCATTCAGAACTCCGGCGTGTTCCAATAAAGTTTTTTTCAATGATAAAAGCGGGCGAAAAATCACGCTTTGCCGTTGAAGATCAGCAGGGCAACAAAGTCATCAAAGAAGGACCCGTACCTCAAAAAGCAGAGAATCAGGCTCTTACTCAGAAGGGCATATATGACCAGTTCTACAAAACGGGAGGAACTCCCTTTCTTTGCTCCGATGTTTCGGCGGTTGTTGACGAGGGACTTTTCATGCCCTCTTCCGTACTGAATGAGATGCGCCGTTCGCTTCTTGAAGCTCTTTCCGAAGAAAGAAAAAGACCCCCTGTGAGAAAAGTCGGCAAAATGCCGAAAACTCCCGTTGATGTCAAAGTTCTGGGAGAGCCAAAGCTTATTATGCAGATAAGCTCCGCCGACCAGCTTACGGAGGAGCTCGCGGAGTTTTCACCTGATTACATCTATGTTCCCCTGGAAATACTTATAAATAACCCCGCTGCCGTCCTGCCCTTTGCAAAAAAAGGGGCTGTTCCGGTTGCGGTTTTGCCGCGTGTGATCACGGACGACCAAATGCCTGAAATAATCGCCATGCTCAGCAGGGCAAGTGCGATGGGCGTGACTCAGGCGCTCATAGGAAATATGGGGCATATCCGTTTTACAAGACTTTCCGGATTTGATTTGAGAGGCGATTTTGGACTTAATGTCTATAACTCGGACACCTTGCAGGTTCTTAATGCAGCGGGATTTTTATCCGCGACTGCCTCGTTCGAGCTGCGTTTGAGTCAGATAAGAGATATGCAGAAACCTATAAACACCGAGATTATTGCCTATGGGCGTTTGCCGCTTATGGTAAGCGACCAATGCATTATTAAAAACAGCGCGGGTCAATGCAACTGTCAGAATCCCGTTTCGCTTTCGGACCGCACAGGGCAGATTTTTCCCGTTATGAGGGAATTTGGATGCAGGAATGTGATATTCAATGCGCACAAACTGTTTTTGGCGGATAAGCAGGAAGATTACGGGGACATTGGCGTTTGGGGGATAAGGCTTATCTTTACAAACGAAGGTGCCAAAGAATGTGTACGTATTGCGGAAAGCTATACGGGAAAGACAGACTACGTTCCAAACGGACTGACAAGAGGTCTTTATTACAGGGGTGTTGAGTAGCGCTTGTGTTAAGTCTAAGACCTCAATGTGAGGAGATGATATATTTGGATATTGTTCTTGCGTCCGCATCCCCGCGCAGGCGAGAGCTTCTCAAAATGCTGGGAGTGGAGAATTTTAAAGTTGTCCCGGCAGTTGGGGAGGAGGTCATCACAAACGGGATGACCGCGTCTGATGCCGTCTGTTCGCTTTCTTTTGCAAAAGCAAGCGAGGTTTCAAAGCTCTGTGCCGAAGCAGATGTCATAATCGCCGCGGACACCGTGGTTGCTTTGGATGGAAAGATTTTAGGAAAACCTGTTAACAAGACTGACGCATTCCATATGCTGTCACGTTTGTCGGGCAGAACTCATAATGTTTTTACGGGTGTAACGGTAATGAAAGGCGAAACGTCTTATACCGAATGTGAGAGGACAAGCGTCCGCTTTCGGGAACTGACAGAACGCGAGATTTTTGCCTATATCGAAACGGGTGAACCAATGGATAAGGCGGGCGCATACGGCGCTCAGGGAATAGGCTCCCTTTTCGTCGAGGGCATTGAGGGCGATTTTTTCAATGTCGTAGGACTTCCCCTTTGCAGACTTTCAAAAATGCTTGAAAAAGTGGGCGTGAATTTGATTTGAATAAATTTAAAGAATACATCGTAAAAAACGGTATACGTCTCGGCGCGGTCATCGTGGTGGTTGCGCTTATTTCCGGTCTGGCGGCGGGGCGCTCAGAGGGCAGGGCGGGCGCCGCCGAAAATGCGGCGGCATCACTTACCTTGCCGGTAAAGCAAGGTTCTACAGGCATAGTGGCATGGCTTGAGAGCGTTTATGGCTATATGTACAGGTACGACTCGCTTGCCGCCGAAAATGAGGACCTTAAAGTACAGCTCGCGCAGGCAGAGCGGCGGCTTCGCGAGGCGAAGGATGCTGAGAACGAAAATAAACGTCTTCGCGAACTTTTAAATCTGCGTGAAAAACACAGGGATTTTGTTTTTGAATCTGCAAAGATAATCGACCGTCCCCCCTCTAACTGGAGCAGGACATATACTATAAGCAAGGGCGAGGAATGTGATATCGCTGTGGGCGACTGCGTCATCGACAGCTGCTACAACCTTGTCGGACAGGTAATCGAAATAGGCTCGGGCTGGGCAACGGTCCGTTCTGTCATCGATACAGACATGAGGGTCGGAGTGCTGGTTGGCGAGGGAGGCAATGCCGCGATGGTAGTCGGCGATTTTGGGCTTATGCAGAAAAGCGAGACCAAGCTTACATATCTTACGGAAGAAACGCGGGTGCTTGAGGGCGACGTGCTTATAACATCCGGCAAAGGCGGCGCATTCCCAAGAGGACTTACGGTCGGTGTCGTGACCAATGTTAAGACAGAGGCGGGCGGACAGATCGAATTTGCGACTATTGCTCCCGCTTGTGAGCTTGGGGCGCTGTCACAGGTTTTTGTAATCAAGGATTTCAATATTGTTGAATAGTTTCTGGTCTGCGCTTAGGCGTATTGGAGGCATTTTATGCTGTTTGATCTTATAAACATAGAAAAAATACGCAGAGCCATAATTTATGCGGGCGTTTTGCTGATTGTGCTTTTTGTTCAGAACATAGTGCTTTCAAAAATTGATGTTTTAGGAGTTCACGCGATTATTGCGCCAATTGCTGTCGTTGCAGTAGGCTTTTTTGAAGGCGGTATATGGGGCGGAGTATTTGGACTCATTATGGGACTGTTTTGTGATATGTATTTCAACGATGCCCCCGTTCTTTTAACGGCGGTTTTTCCAATCATCGGTTTTATTTCAGGAACTATGGCGATGTTCTTTGTCAACAAGCGCTTTTTCTCCTTCTTTTTTGTGAGTTTGGCGGCGCTTGTTTTGACCGCGGCATGTCAGATGTTCAGATTCATCGTGATTCCGGAAGCTGATGTTTTATCGATTCTTATGACCGCCGGACTTCAGACATTGTGGTCGCTCCCGTTTACGTTCGTGGTGTATTATCCGTGCCGCGCGCTGACCGGCGTTGACTTGAGCGAATGAACCCCTGCGAAAGGAATAGCTTATGGATAAAATTATTAAGCCGTCACGTTTGGTGATAACTATAATATTAATAATATCTATGTCGGCTGTTTTTGTGGTTTCACTGTACCGCCTGCAGATAATTGAGGGCGCTGCATACTATGAGCAGTCAAAAAACAGCGTAATGACAAAAAGTACCGTAGTGGCAGCAAGAGGAAATATCCTTGACCGCTACGGGCGTGTTTTGGTTTCAAACAGGGTCTGCAACAACCTTACAATAAACACAAGAGAATTGTTCGAGCAGCCGGACCCAAATGCCATTATTCTCGAACTCGTACAGACTGTTGATGATTCGGGCAACGCACATATTGATACCCTTCCAATAACGAAAGAAGCTCCTTTTGAATATGTCCCGAACATGACGGATATCCAGAAAACCCGCCTTGAAGCATACCTCAAGGAAAACAAGCTTCCGGCTTCCACTACGGCGGTTGAGCTGATGGCGTTTTTCAGAAACGGTTTCAAAATCGACAATAACTATGCCTCTGAACAAATGCGTACCATTGCCGGCGTACGATATGAGCTAAAGATCCGCAGTATCATTGGAACCTCCGATTATATCTTTGCGGAAGATGTCAGCATTGACCTGATTACAAAGATGATGGAAAGCAATATTCCCGGATTTGAAGTAACGCCCTCCTACGTCAGGGAATACAACACCGATTATGCAGCTCATCTTTTAGGTTACATCGGCATGATGAACGAGGAAGAGTATAAAGAGTACCGGAATGACGGCTATCCGCTCAACGCATTGGTCGGGAAAAACGGTGCCGAAAAGGCGTTTGAGTCTTATCTGCACGGCAGGGACGGACAGGCAGTCGTTACAAAAACTCGGGGCGGGACGATAATCAACACCAAGTATACGCAGGAACCTGAGCCGGGCACCCACACTTACCTTACGATCGATCTGGGACTTCAAGAGACTGCGGAGAATTCACTCAATAATTATATTGAAAAAACCAACAAACAGCGAGAAATGGACAACGCAGCATACAAAGCACAGGGTCTGACTAAGGAAGTAAAGGAGATGATACCCGGCGGTGCGGTAGTCGGCATTAACATCAAAACGGGCGAGCCGCTATGTATCGCGAGTGCTCCCTCCTTTAAGCTCGACACGTTTTTGCAGGATTATTCGGACCTTTTGGAGGAGGAAAACAAGCCTTTGCTCAACCGCGCCCTTATGGGACTTTATGCGCCGGGCTCAACCTTCAAACCCGTATCTGCAATTGCCGCGCTGAATGAGAACATCGTTACTACCGGTACAACGATAAATTGCGAGGGAATTTACGATAAATATGCCGACAAAGGATATTCGCCCACCTGCTGGATTTATCCCGGAAACCACGGTCCTGTAAACGTGACAAAAGCCATCGAGGTTTCGTGTAACTATTACTTCTACACGGTTGCAGATAACGAAAATTTTACTATTTACAAGCTTGCAAACTATGCGAAACGCTTTGGGCTTGGGGAATCAACGGGAATTGAGCTTAGTGAATACAAGGGCATGATGGCAAATCCGAAATATAAGGAAGAAAATGAGAACCTGCAGTGGTATAACGGCGATACTCTTGCAGCGGCGATTGGTCAGTCCTCCAGCATATTTACACCTATACAGATTGCAAATTACATTGCTGCCATCGCGAATAACGGGACGAGATATGAGGCTTCCATACTGAAGTCAGCAAGGAGCTATGATTATTCGAAAAGCATCTTCGAGCGCAGACCGGAAGTTGCAGGTACAGTTAATGTAAATCAAGAGTATTTTGATGCGATAAATATAGGTATGTATAACGTTGCCAATTCTGTTAATGGTACGGCGTATCAGGTCTTCGGGAATTATCCGGTAAAGGTAGCCGCTAAAACCGGTACGGCTCAGCTTGGCGAAAATGTTACAAACAACGGTGTTTTTGTATGCTATGCACCCTATGATGACCCGGAAATTGCTATTGCAGTAGTTGTTGAAAAAGCCAGTGCGGGCATTGCAATAGCCGGCATAGCCAAAGACGTTTTAGATTACTATTTTAGCTTTAAAAACAGTTCTGCCGAATTGGAGAAGGAAAACTCGCTATTGAAATGAAAGCACTTTTTATTGCGTTTTCGGGCAGACTAATGTATAATATAACATCGGCATTAAGGTTTTGCCAAAATCTGCCGCAAATGTACTGAAAGGATGAAGGCCATGAATATCGCTCTTATGGCACATGACAACAAAAAGGAGCTGATGGTGCAGTTCTGCATTGCATATTGCGGAATACTGTCCGAACACTCTATTTGTGCAACCGCAACAACAGGCCGCCTGGTCGCCGAAGCGACCGGTCTTCCGATAACTCTCTACCTAAGTGCGGCTCAGGGCGGAAGCCAGCAAATCAAATCACGAATCGCATATAACGAAATTGATCTCGTTTTGTTTTTCTGGGATCCTTCAAGCGATGACGATGACAAGGAAGTTGTTGCGATATCTCGTGCCTGTGACCAGCATAGCATTCCCTTTGCTTCAAATGTCGCAACCGCAGAGGTTCTCATTCAGGGCTTAAAGCGCGGCGACCTTGGCTGGCGCGATATAGTAAACCCTAAGAAATAGTGTTTCTATGTTATTCTGTAACGCTCTCGTCCCTTTGCGGGAGGGAGCGTTATTGACTTTATACAATTATGTATTAAAATACCGATACCGAAAGGAATTATTATATATGGAGAGAGTGAAACCCCGTACCCTGTCAGGATTTATGGAGC
The DNA here is from genome assembly GCA_012719035.1 of Clostridiales bacterium. Lineage (GTDB taxonomy): Bacteria > Bacillota > Clostridia > Oscillospirales > Oscillospiraceae > UBA2658. The sequence goes on from JAAYBD010000009.1 coordinate 59,205, forward strand.
TTTTACCCGAAAAACAGACTCAGATGGAGCGCATACAGGAGATACTCCGCAAGACTTATTCGCTCTACGGCTTTACACCGCTTGATACCCCCCTTATCGAAGCCTCCGAGGTGTTGCTTGCCAAGGGCGGCGGCGAAACCGAGAAGCAGATATACCGTTTTACAAAAGGCGATGCCGATTTATCACTGCGCTTTGACCTTACGGTTCCGCTTGCAAAGTATGTCGCGCTGAACTACGGACAGCTTAGTTTTCCGTTCAGGCGATATCAGATAGGCAAGGTATACAGAGGTGAGAGGGCGCAGCGCGGACGTTTCCGCGAGTTCTATCAGGCGGATATCGATATCATCGGCGACGGCGAACTTGACATTATGAACGAAGCAGAGATACCGGCTATAATTTACCGCACTTTTACAGCCTTGGGATTGAGCAGATTTAAGATTCGAGTGAATAACCGCAAGGTTCTGAATGGCTTTTTTGCTATAATGGGTCTGAACGATAGGACTGCGGACATAATGCGCAGCATAGATAAGCTCGATAAAATCGGGGAAGAAAAATGCCGCGCTTTGCTTATTGAGGACGGTGTTCCCGAAAAAGCGGCAAACGAAATTATGAGCTTTATCACTATTTCCGGTACGAGTGCGGAGAAACTTGAGGCTCTGAAAAAATACGAAGGAAAAAATGAAATTTTTGACCTCGGTCTTTCCGAACTTAGGGCTGTTACAAGCTATTTGCCCGGATTCGGTGTGCCTGAATCGAATTTTGAAATCGACCTTACCATTGCGCGCGGACTTGACTACTACACTGGAACGGTCTATGAGACAATTCTTATCGATCACCCGGAAATCGGTTCAGTCTGCTCCGGAGGGCGCTATGACAACCTTGCGGAGTATTATACTGATAAAAAGCTCCCCGGTGTGGGCATTTCGATCGGTCTTACACGCCTGTTTTATATTCTGGAGGAGCAGGGGATGCTGTCCGATGAAATAATCACCGCGCCCGCCGATGTGCTTATTATACCCATGACGGAGGATATTTCCAAAGCTGTTGAGACTGCTACTAAGCTGCGCGAGCAGGGAATCCGCACACAGCTTTACAGCGAGAACAAGAAGTTTAAGGCAAAGATGAGCTATGCGGACAAAATCAGTGTCCCTTTTGTCGTCTTTATCGGGGACGACGAGATAAAAGAGGGCGTTATAAAAGTCAAAGATATGCGAAGCGGAGAGCAGCTTGCCGAGGAAGCCGAGGCGGCGGCGCTCAGAATTAAAGCGACGATAGACAACCAAAATAGGAAGCCTGTTATCAAAGAATAAAAATGCGGCGAACCAAAAGCAAATTCATAGATTTGAAAAGGACAGAGATAAGATGAAAACATCCATGAGAACAACATACTGCGGCATTCCGCGTATTGAAAATGCCGGGGAAACGATGACGGTCTGCGGCTGGGTTCAGCGCCAGCGCGATCTTGGGCAGCTTATATTCATTGACTTACGCGACCGTACGGGCATTTTACAGCTTGCCTTTGATGAAAATACGGACAGGGAAGCTTTTGATACCGCTTTTTCCTGCCGCGCTGAATACGTTTTGCAGGCTGAGGGCGTTTTGCGTGAGCGCAGTTCCAAAAACATGGATATCCCTACGGGCGAGGTGGAGCTTGCGGTTACAAAGCTAAAAGTGCTCTGCAAAAGCGAAACACCCCCCTTTGAGATTGCGGAAAATAGCGATGTCAACGATACACTGCGTTTGAAGTATCGTTACCTTGACCTGCGCCGCCCCGATATGCAAAGGGCGATTATGATGCGCCACAGAGTGACAAAGATCGCCCGTGACTATTTTAATGAGCAGGGCTTTCTTGAAATTGAAACACCCATGCTTACAAAGTCTACCCCGGAGGGCGCCCGCGACTATCTTGTTCCCTCGCGCGTCCATCAGGGAAAGTTTTATGCTCTGCCCCAATCCCCCCAGCAATATAAGCAGCTTTTGATGCTTTCGGGCTTTGACCGCTATATGCAGATCGTCCGCTGTTTCCGCGATGAGGACCTGCGTGCGGACCGCCAGCCCGAGTTTACACAGATAGACCTTGAGATGTCCTTCGTAGACGAGGAGGACGTTATGACCGTTCAGGAGGGCTTCATAAAGCGCGTGTTCAAGGAGGTCTTGGATGTTGACGTCGAGACACCGTTCCTGCGCCTGCCTTTCAGCGAGGCGATGGAGCGCTTTGGTTCGGACAAGCCCGATATGCGCTTTGGCATGGAGCTTAAAAATATCTCCGATATCGTGGGAAAGAGCGAGATACCCTTTTTCAAAGCTCCGGTCGAAGCGGGCGGCAGCGTGCGCTGCATCTGCGTTCCCGAGGGGGCGGATAAATTTGCGCGAAAGCAGATTGACAAGCTTGTGGATTATGTAAAAACATACCGGGCAGGCGGTCTTGCATGGATGAAGCTCACAAATGAGGGCGTTTCTTCGTCTTTTGCAAAATTCTCAACAGATGAGATAAATTCGGAAATTGCGGCTTGCGCAGGCGCGAATACGGGGGATCTTATCCTTATCGTAGGCGATGCCAAAGATGAAATCGTTTTTGCCGCCTTGGGCGCACTGCGCTGCGAAATTGCCAAAAATCTTGGAATCCTCAAAAAGGACGACTACAAATTCCTGTGGGTTACGGAATTTCCGATGTTCGAGTTTTCCGAGGAGGAAAACCGCTATGTTGCGATGCACCATCCTTTCACGGCGCCACTCGACGAGGATGTGGATAAGCTTGCTGAGGACAAGGCAAAATGCAGAGCCAAGGCTTATGACATCGTATTGAACGGTATAGAGCTTGGCGGCGGCAGCATACGCATCAACCGTCCCGAAATGCAGGAAACAATGTTCAAAGCACTCGGATTTTCGGCGGAGGATGCAAATGAGCGCTTTGGGCATCTGATTAACGCGTTCAAATACGGTGCGCCTCCCCATGGCGGTCTTGCCTATGGGCTGGACAGGCTTGTTATGCTCATGGCGGGGCAGGATTCTATCCGCGATGTAATTGCTTTCCCAAAAGTGCAGAACGCAAGCGAGCCGATGACAGCCTGCCCCGATGTGGTGGACGACAAGCAGCTTCTTGAGCTGGGGATTGCAGTCAGCGTCAGTGATAAGGAACAGTAAGGTCTGATATGCAGCGGTGATTAGCCGCATTGACCGCGCAGAGGTGCTTTTATGACGGATGAGGAACTGAAAAAAGAAATTCGGAAGGCGAAAAGGTTCAATTACACAGTTTTCACGATTTTGATTATCGGTATTTTGCTGTGTACTGTTTGGGGAATCCGCTATAAATATCAGCATACGTTCTCGACCTCAAAATGGATTGAGAATCCGCATGAGCGGGTGAATATAGTCGATGATATGCTGTCAAAAAATGATTTAATCGGAAAAACAAAGCAGGAGATTATCGCCTTGCTTGGCGAGGAAAGCGGAAAGAAAATCAGTTCCGCAAAGGAGAACAGTTTCGCTTATTATTTGGGAGACGAACGCCGTCTTATCAGCATCGACAGCGAATGGCTGATTATTACCTTTGCAGACGGTTTTGTTTCCGACTATGAAATAACAACGGATTAAAAGATAGGATCTATTTTGTACTAACTGTATCTTATGAAAATGTACACAGCAGCAAACGGATATTTGTACGGTCAATATATGGATAGGACAAAAGGTGCTGTGTGCTGCAGTCTTGAAAAAACGTCCGAAACCTTATGATGGGCATGCCCACACAGACCGGGCAGAGGCAGCCTGACGAACTGCATATTACTATCGTTGAAAAGAGCGGTCTACTGATTTAATACTAATCATCTTGAAAGCGAGAAAACTGTTATATGATACTTTCGGGAAAAGAAATATTGAGATGCATCGGAAAAGAAATCATTATTGAACCATTTTATGAAAACAGGATAAACCCTAATAGTTACAATCTGTCTTTGGCGAATGAACTTTTGGTTTATGAAGATGATGTCTTGGATATGAAAAAGCCGAATCATACAAGGAAAATCATTATTCCCGAAGAAGGTCTGCTTTTGGAACCCCACAAATTATATTTGGGAAGGACAAATGAATTTACAAAGACGGACAAATATGTTCCCATGCTTGAGGGACGTTCATCAACAGGCAGACTTGGATTGTTCATTCATGTAACAGCCGGATTTGGCGATATAGGTTTTGCCGGATATTGGACTTTGGAAATGTTCTGCGTTCAACCGGTAAAAATATATCCGAATATTGAAATTTGCCAAATATATTACCATGATATAGCCGGCGAATATGACTTATATAAAAGCGGCAAATATCAGAACAATACCGGCATTCAGCCAAGTCTGATGTATAAGGACTTCGAAAAATAGATGGGTTAAACCGACCAGGGGAGAGTGTCGTATGGTATCAAAAATGCGCTCGCTGGGTATTAAAGGCATAGGCGGATACGAGGTTTCCGTTGAATGTTTTTTATCCTCGGGACTGCCGGCCTTTGAGAAAGTGGGTAACTTAGACCAGACGCATAAATAAAGGGGTTTTCGAGTTTTCTTAACTCGGATTTATGCCATTAATCTTATCCGAGGTGAATACGGTATGATAATTGGAGCATATCAGTTTGAGGGCAGCGGAAATATATCAAATAACTTTGAGGCTATGCGAAACGCCATCATTCAAGCTTCATCACAAAATGTAAGACTGCTCGCATTTCACGAATGTGCATTGACAGGTTATCCTCCGTTGAAAACCGGCAATGCAAAAGAAATCGATTATAGTTTGGTTGCAGACTGTATGTCAAATTTTCAGAGACTTTCAGAACAATATGATATGTTCCTCGTTGTTGGAAGCACAACAAAAAGAGAAAATAGTATCTACAATTCCATGCATGTGTTTTCTCCTTACGGTGAAAAACTCAATTCTTATGATAAAAGAGCATTATGGGGTTGGGATTGTGAAGATTTCACGGAAGGGCATAATAATGGAATCTATGAAATTGATGGTCTAAAAATTGGTGTGAGAATTTGCTTTGAGGTGCGTTTCCCTGAATATTTCAGGGAATTGTATAAAGAACATGCTGATTTGTGCGTTGTTAGTTTCTGTGATGTTATGGATTCAGATTGCATTGATAGATACGAACTAATTAAATCACATCTACGAACAAGAGCAGTCGAAAATGTAATGACCATCTTATCCGTAAATGACATATCTCCATTCCAAACTGCGCCGACTGCCGTTATAGATATCGATGGAAATGTGGTAAAAGAACTTGAACGGAACATAAATGGACTGCTTGTTTACGATTTCA
>JAAYBD010000046.1 GCA_012719035.1 Clostridiales bacterium
AAATAACTTAGCCAAATCAACTAACTCATCTAAACTAACCAGTCCTTGGTTACTATAGCTCACCAATACGTGCTTGTAGTTAATCTGTCTAAACAAATCTTCGAAGGCACTTAATGCCTTTGTTCTCTGAGCATATAACGAGTTTTTATTACCCCTACCTCTTTTTCCACCTACACCTTTTATATCGGGTGAATCATATTTAGCAATAGTATCCAACATATGATAAGCTGATACATATTGGGTTACAGTATATGGAGGGTCAATATATGCGATATCTCCTTCAATTCGCCTCACTAAACTATTCGTTTCTTCATTATAAACATCGTTTTCAGCAAAAAGTTCTTGTTCATTCATCTCAAGTGGTTCCAAGACAAAATCTTTTGTCGCCCTCGGATCCCAAAATTTAAAAAATGCTTCATAAGTACCTGAAGTATTTGAAAACTTAGTGGTACTTTCAATTAAAGAAGCTAATAGAAAATAATACTCATTTTCAGAAATAGTTTGTTCTCTATAAAGTTCCTCAATCTTTATTCTAATACCATCGATTTTCTTCCCATTTTCTTCTGTAAAAAACATTCTTCCGCCAATCGGGGTGTAGTTATTATAAATAAAATAATTGCTATCTGGTGTAAATTCAAGGGAATTAAGCCAATCGAAAACATTACTTTTGTATTCTTTGGTAAATTTTGAAAAAGACGGAATTCTGCTATTATTTAATTTCGCTTTGCTTATTACGTAAGAAAAATATAGAAAGTCATTAGATTGGATCTTATACCTATCTTTAAAATAATCTCCAACGCAGCTAGTACCAGCAAATAAATCTCCAAACGTATATCCTTCGATATTATACTTTTCAATAACAACTTCTATCGTATTCAGCAATTTCGCTTTGCTGCCTAAATATCTCATCTTATCACCTTTTCTAGTTATGCTATTTTTCTTCTTCGTTGTCTGGTTGATATTCTAGTAAATCAGTTAGGTCGCAACCAAGAACCCTACAGATATTATTAAGCAAATCCAAATCAATCCTTTTTACTCTTTCATGGTACAAATCACCAATTGTATTTGGGCGCACACCTACTAATTCAGCTAGTGCTTTTCTTGTCATTTTGTTTTTGCCTAATAGTTCTGACAATTTTATTCTAATCAATAATATCACCTCTAGGGTATTAAATAACGTTTATCGTTATAAATTAACATCTTTCATTATATCATAACGATATTTGTTTCTCAATAGAATAAAAATATAATTCCAAAATCCTGTGTCTAACCTTTTTCGCTGACTAGTTTATATCTATCCTGTCTCCTCAACCTCTATAAAAAATCTATTCTGTCAACTCAACCCTATCGTATTAAGTGTAGTTGACATGTTTCCTCAAAGTATAAAAATAAGGGTTTCCCGACATTAACATCCTCGACAAAGACGTCATGAGAAAAATTCAATGTCTGGAAACCCTTTATCTATCAGTGCTTAAAGTATCTTTATTTCTCCATCCTCGACATCAACACCACGCACTCAACGTGGCTTGTTCTGGGGAACATATCTACGGCTGCACCTTTTAGCGGAAGGTAACCACGCTCTGCGAAGATGCGCATATCGCGGGCAAGGGTCGCGGGATCGCAGGATACATAGACTACCCGCTGGGGAGACATTTCCCCGATGGTGTCAATGACATCTACAGACAGCCCTTTGCGTGGAGGGTCGACCACAACGGAATCGGGACGAATACCTGCCTGTTCCAGCTTTTTGGCGGCAATACCAGCATCGCCGAGAATAAATTCCGCATTTTTAATTCCGTTGGTTTCTGCATTTTGGCGCGCATTTATTACGGCAGACTCAATGATTTCCGCACCATAGACAAATTTCGCCTTTGTTGCAAGACAAAGGCTTATAGTCCCTGTACCGCAGTAGAGGTCAAGAACGATTCCGTCGCAGTCGGGACTTGCGTACGAAAGCGCAAGCTCATATAATTTCTCTGCCTGACGAGGGTTTACCTGGTAGAAGCTCATAGGGGAGATTTTGAAGCGAAGACCGCAAAGCTCGTCCTCAATGAATTCGCTTCCCCACAGCGTATAGAAGTCGCCCGCAAGCACTGTGTTGCCTGCCGATTTGTTAATACAAAGCACAATACCTGTCAGTTCGGGACATTTTTCGCGCAGAAAATTTATAAGATCGTTTGTGTGCTCATGAAGACCCTTTGCTGAAACGATACAGGCAACAGACTGCGGGAATTTCATGCTGCAGCGTGTAAAAATATGCCGTATCTGCCCCTTGCCGGTTTTTTCATCGTAAGCTTCGACGCCTGTCTTATCCATGAATTCGCGCAGAGCAGAGGCGCATCGAACGGACAACTCGGTTTGTATAAAACATTCGGGAGCGGGAACTATGCTGTGGCTCCGCTCGCGGAAGAAGCCTGTAACAGCGCCTTTGTTATTGTCCTGTCCTACAGCATAGATTGCCTTGTTGCGGTAACGCAGAGTCTGGTTTTCGTCTGCGCCCAATATTTCATTTATAGTGAAATCAAGCCCCGCGATACGATGAATTGCATCGTTTACACGCGAAAGCTTGAAGCGAAGCTCCTCTTCATAATTCATATGCATAAGGTCACAGCCTCCGCATTTTCCGAAAATGGGACAAAGCGGGGTTACGCGCTCCGGTGAGGGCTTAACAAGCTTTATGCCCTTCCCGTAAACGGCGGATGATGTAACTTTCAGTATCAAGATTTCCCAAATCTCACCGACAATAGCAAAATCCACAAAAACAGCCCTGCCCAGTATGCGGCAAACGCCCGCTCCTGTGCTCGAATATCCTGTAATTTCTGCTGTGTGCATCTGATTTTTGCTGAGTTCGTCCATTGCTGCCTCCGTGAATTATTAACAATTTATGCAGTAGAAATGATTTTGCGGATATTTTATCATAAAAAAGGAATATTAACACTTTATTTTTTTGATGGCTATGTTAAAATAGGCACAGTTGCAGCGACAAAAAGTTACAGAATTGGCGCTATAAATAACTAATGTGTGCGTACGGGGTGAATATTTTACACTGAAAATGCCCTATAATGCACTAAAATGCTGCGCCGAAAGGGATTGTTATGAAAGAGATTTGGAAGGGAATTCTGAGTATTGCGCTCGTCGTGCTTGTTGTTGGCTTGGGGGTTATAATATACGGAAATTACAATCTCCGTATGCAGGAGGAAGAAGAAAACAGAAAAGCACAGGAAGCATCTGATTCTTCCGCTATGCCGAGTGCTGATCCGTCACCATCGCCTTCCGGTGAATTGACAGAGCCTGAAAATGCCGCAAATGTTTCATTTGCGGTGTGCGGTGATATTGTATGCCACTCCGGATTGAATACCGAAGCCAAAAAAACTGATGGGACATATAACTACGCACCGATTTTCAGTGGTGTGAGGGACTTTACGTCAAAAGCTGACTACGCTATCTGCACTATGGAAACTACTTTTCCTAATACTGCCGAGTATACGGGATATCCAAGGTTCAAATCTCCTCCCGAGCTTGCGACAGGGCTGAAAGATATCGGGATCGACTTGGTAAACACTGCAAACAACCACAGCGTAGACGGCGATAAAGGCGGTCTTATACGCACACTGGACATACTTGACCAGAACGGGCTTGACCACGTGGGAACTTACCGGAGTCAGGAAGAGCGGGACAAAAATAACGGTATTCTCGTAAAAGATATAAACGGCGTGAGATTTGCGTTTCTGAGCTTTACCTATGGTACGAATGGTATCCCCGTTACAGGTTTCGAGTATGCCGTGAACATTTTTTACAATGATTACATGACTACACTAAGCGATATAAATTACGATCTTCTAAAGGCTGATATGGCGGCAGCGCGTGAGCTTGATACGGACATGATAGTCGTGATGATGCACTGGGGGAACGAGTACTATACGCAGCCTGTAGATTATCAGAAAGAGCTTGCGGACTTCCTTTTTAAAGAGGGGGCGGACATTATTCTCGGAGGGCACTGCCATGTTCCGGAACCCATGGAGCTGCGCCGCGTTGAGGATAATGAGGGAAATGAAAAAACCGGATTTATTGCCTATTGCCTCGGAAACTTCGTTTCGTGCCAAGAGGACAGGTACACAGATCTTACGGCGGTCTTGAATATTGATGTTCAGAAGGACCTTGATACAGGTAAAACATATCTCAAAAATGTATCCTATGCACCCATGTATATGGTGGATCTGTACGATGTCGGTGTTACTGCCGACTGGAGATACCGGCTTTGGAACCTTCAGCTCGCTATTGCAGAGCACCAAAAGGGCAACAATCTGGGGGTTATCAATGACAGTCTCTATAATTCCATGATTGCAGGGCTTACTGATCTCCACAGCATAATGGGAGAACAGTTCGATTATTACAACAACGGCGGCGTTGACGTTATCGAATGGGAGAAAGAAAACGCCGAGTAACAGCATTCAAAAGAATAACGGATACGCAAACAGCGTAATGAGGGCGGACAGAACGCCGTGAAGCAGCTTTCCGAAAGTGTGCCAAGCGGGGCTTAATCCGCCCTCTCTTACTACTGCCGCCGCTTGGGCGTGTACTGAAATTCCGCCCCAACCGATGATGAACGAGCAGAGAGCGAGATTTTCGGCATTAGTGGAAAGTCCGAGCATGGAGCTTGTTCCTGTGCCAAGCTCAAGAATCCCCGTAAGGAGGCTGCGGGAAAAATGCAGTTCAGTTCCGAAACGCGCGGAGATACTTCCCGAAAGCGAGGCAAGGGACCCATCGAGCAAACCAACGAGCACACTGAAAAAGACGACAAAGCCGCAGACGGTTACCATCGTTGCCGCGGAGCGTTTTATACTTTCCGTAAAAGCACTTGAAAAACTAACGGGATTTATCGGCAGGCTCTCCGACGTGGAGCTATCGTTTTTTTTCCTTAGCAGCATTCCGGTTAATATAGCTCCGATAATATGTGCTCCATATAGAAAAAATCCGATTTGAACACTGCCGAATACCGCACTTCCCGCTACGGAAACAATAAAAGCGGGACCCGAATTGTTGCAGAAGCTCAAAAGTCGTTCTGCCTCGGCTTTTTTCAGCGTGCCTTTTGAATACATCTCTGAAATGCATATAGCGCCAAGAGGATAACCGCCCGCAAGTCCGAGAAAAAATGCCGCGCTTCCTGCACCCGATACACCGAACAGCTTTTTTGCAATAGGAGAAAAAATTTTTCCCAGCTTATGGGGTATCCCCATATCGAGAAAAAGATTTCCGATTACCATAAAAGGAAACAGGGAGGGTATGATAACTCCCGAACAGAGAAGAAGTCCGGTCCGAGCGCCCCCGGTCGATGCCGCGGGACAGAGAAGAAGCCCAAAAAACGCACTCAGCGCCAAAAAAACGGACAGAATAAACGAAAATTTCTTTGTCACAGCGTACACCACCTTTAAGTTGTTTAATATTATGTTGAGAAGGACGCGCTTTTTCCTCTTTTGTGAATACTGCTAAAACAGCTTTTTTACGCATAAACTTGTTTGAGGTGGTGAGTCAATTGAAAAAAGCTGTGCGTAAGCGCCCTGTTACCGAGTTGTTTGACCTGCCCGCCGAGCTTGTTCCGGGCGTTCCTAAGCTCACATTATCGGGCGGCAGCGAGGTGCTTATTGAGAACCACGGGGGATTGAAAAGCTACTCGCGCGACTGTATAGAAGTGCGGGGCAGAGATATTGTTATGCAGATTCGCGGTGAGGATCTGGAGCTTGCCGCAATGACGAAAGCGGACATAGTGGTACGCGGTATCATTGTCGCGGTTGAGCTTTGCTGAGGGAGGGCGCCTTTGGAAAGACTATCTGACGAATTGAGAGGCTATGCGGTCATAAAGGCCGTGGGGGCTGAGCCGGCAAAACTGCTTGACCGATGTGCCGCGGAGCAAATTGAATTTTGGGGAGCTTATCCCGAAGACGACTTCACGCTTACGTTCTGTACGCGGCTGAAGCACGCGGACACGATTCTCGGTTTTGCCAGCAAATGCTGCTGTGAGGTAACAGTAACGGAAAAAAGCGGTGTTCCTGTATCCGTAAGGAAACTCGAAAAACGCTATGTACTTTGGGCGATGCCTTTTCTTCTGCTTGCACTGCTTATTGCATCATCGTTTTTTATCTGGAAAATCGAGATTAGAGGAAACGAAACCGTAAGTGATACGGAGATACTGAACGCACTTGAGGACAGCGGAGTTTATATCGGAAGCTTTTCTCCCGCCTTTACGAGTGATAATATCCGCAGCCGTGTTCTTGTTAAGATACCCGAACTGAAATGGATAAGTGTCAGCGTTTTCGGAAGCAGAGCGGTAATTGAGGTGCGCGAGCGGACGGAAATACCTGAAGTCATTGATGAAAATGAAGCTGTCAAAATCATTGCGGGGCAATCGGGTATAATAGATAAAATATGTGTTTATAAGGGCTATGCGCTGCTTAAAGAAGGGCAGACAGCCGCGAAGGACGATACTCTCATAGACGGCGCTGTGCCAAGCATCTTCTGCGATACGAAAATCGTCCGCGCGGATGGAAAGGTTATAGCGCGGACATGGCACGAAATATGCGCCGTTATGCCTATGGAATATGCCAAAAAAGAGTATACGGGCAAGACACACAGCAAATTTGCGCTTATAATCGGAGATAAAAGGATAAATTTTTACGGCAGCAGTAGAATTTTTGATATGGATTGTGATAATATCATCAGTAAGAAAAAACTGGGGATAAAAGGGCTTTTTGAGCTTCCGGTTTTCATTGTGGAGGAGCGCTCGGAAGAATATGAATACGAGCAGGTAAAACAATCAGAGAGAAATGCCGAATTACAGCTTAAAGAATTGCTGGACGAAGAACTGAGATACAGGATCGGGGAAGACGGGGAAGTAGTCAGCTCCGAATTTACTTTCTGTGTTTCAAAGGGCTTCGCGGTCGGTACGCTCAGGACTGAGTGCAGACAAGATATCGCCGCGGAAGAGAAAATGACAGAAACTGAGATAAGCGCGGCTAAGTCCGAGAAGGGAGAACAAAATACCGAATGATTGAGAGAATTATGCCTGTTGACCGCATGGAGCAGATAATCAGCGTTTTCGGTTCCTTTGACAGGAACATCCATATCGTTGAGACAGAGCTTTCTGTAAAGGTAACGGACAGGGAAGCGGAGCTGCATATAACGGGAGAGGCGGAGAATGTCATTCTTGCCGAAAAGACGATACAGGGACTTTTGTCCCTTGCCGCACGCGGAGAGAATATTGATGAGCAAAATGTCCGCTATATCATCAAACTTGTGCGTGAGGGCGCGGAAAGCAAGATCGACAAGATAGCAGGAGATGTAATATGCATCACAAGCAAGGGCAAGCCCGTTAAGGCGAAAACGGTCGGTCAGAAGGAATATGTGGACGCTATAATGAAAAACACAATCACGCTGGGGATCGGTCCCGCCGGAACGGGCAAGACCTATCTTGCAGTCGCGGCAGCCGTTGCTTCCTTTCGTAATAAAGAGGTCAATCGGATAATTTTGACGCGTCCTGCGGTCGAAGCGGGTGAGAGGCTCGGTTTCCTGCCCGGCGACCTGCAAAGCAAGGTCGACCCATATCTTCGCCCGCTGTACGATGCGCTTTTCGATATGCTTGGTACAGAAACATACAACAAGTATCTTGAGCGGGGCAATATAGAGGTTGCACCTCTTGCCTATATGCGCGGAAGAACGCTGGATGACAGCTTCATTATTCTGGACGAAGCGCAGAACACAAGCCGCGAGCAGATGAAAATGTTTCTTACACGTATCGGCTTCGGCTCGAAAGTTGTCATTACAGGCGACGTTACGCAGATAGATTTGCCCGGGGACAAGCAGAGCGGTCTTAAAGAAGCCATGAGGGTTCTGAAGAACATCAATGATATCAAGATATGCAGGCTGTCGGGCGAGGATGTTGTCCGTCATGTTCTGGTTCAGAAAATCATTGAAGCCTATGAGGAACACGATAAGAAGTTACCAAAGCCGACACCTCATACGCCTTCTTCGGGCAAAGCTCCGCAGAGGGCTTATAAGAGGAAATCAAATGAAGCATAAAATATATCTTTCCCGCGATAAGCGCTTTTTAGGGCAGCTTTCGGCAAGACGTATGATAAAGCAGGCAGTAAATGCAGCGCTTCATGCGGAGAACATTTTTGTTCCATGTGAGGTCAGTGTACTACTGACCGACGACGAGGGCATACATGCGCTCAACCGCGAATTCCGGGATACGGACAGGGCAACGGACGTGCTCTCCTTTCCGGCAAACGAGTTCACAGCCGGGGGATTTAATCTTGAATCTGCGGAGCGAAATCCCAAAACCGGGCGTGTCGTTCTGGGCGATATGGCGCTTTCGCTTGAGCACGCGGTTGCACAGGGAAAGGAATTCGGTCACGGAACAAAGCGGGAGATACAATACCTTACGGTTCACAGCGTACTGCACCTTTTGGGATATGATCACCTTGACGAGGGTGAGGACAAGCGCAGGATGCGATCCCGTGAAAAAGAAATTATGGCGCGGATAGAGGGCGTGAGAGAAGAATGAAAAGCTTTAAGTACGCTTTTCGGGGCATTGCCGATACGATAAGGACAGAGCACAACATGAGAGTACACCTGTGCTTTGCGTTCTATGTAATTATAGCCGGATTCGTGACACATATTTCACTGTTCGAATGGGCTGCTGTACTTATATGTATTGGGGCGGTTATGGCGCTCGAGTGTCTGAACACTGCTGTAGAAAGCCTTTGTGATACTGTAAGCCCCGAAAAATCAGATGGAATAAGGATGACGAAAGACGCTTCGGCGGGAGCTGTGCTCTGTGCCGCACTTGCTTCGGCATTTGTAGGAGGCATAATCTTTTTCAATGAACAGAAAATAGCGGCGGCAATAGATTTTTTAAAAAATCAAACTTTACTTTCAATACTTATAATACTTAGCCTTATACCTCTCTGCTTTTTTGTTAGAGGGAGAAAGAGAGAACGAAAATGAATCCAAATGAAAAAACCAGTTCAGCTATGATTACTATTGTGGGTCGTCCGAATGTCGGCAAATCCACGCTTACCAATACGCTTGCCAGAGAAAAAATTGCCATAGTTTCAAACAAACCTCAGACGACCCGAAACCGCATATGCGCGATAATAAACCGCGGTGATACGCAAATAGTCCTCATTGATACTCCGGGCTTCCATAAGGCGAGGACGAAGCTTGGGGACTATATGGTAAAGATAGTAAAAGAGAGCGTTGCGGATGTAGATGCAATCGTCCTTATGGTGGAGCCCATACCTTCCGCCGGTCCTCAGGAGCTTGAGCTTATTGAAAAAATTAAAGGGAGCAAATGCCCGTCAATTTTGGTAATAAATAAAATCGACACAGTACCGAAAGAAGAACTTCTTGAGGTTATTGCCGCCTATTCAAAGCTTCATAATTTTGACGCTGTCATTCCCATAAGTGCAAAAAACCATGACGGTACGGAAGAACTTATTCAGAAGCTTGAAAAATACGCTGTCCCCGGACCGAAGCTGTTTCCGGAAGATATGGTAACAGACCAGCCCGAAAAACAGGTCTGTGCAGAAATCGTCCGAGAAAAGCTGCTTTACTGTCTTGATAAGGAGATTCCTCATGGAACTGCTGTAGTGGTGACAAAGTTTTCGGAGCGCGAGGAGACAGAAATCATTGACCTTGACGTTACGATATACTGTGAAAAAGACAGTCACAAGGGCATAATAATCGGCAAAAACGGTGAGATGCTAAAGAAGATTGGCGCTATGGCGCGCACCGATATCGAAAAATTTATGGGGACAAAAGTGTTTTTGCAGACATGGGTAAAGGTTAAGGACAACTGGCGCGACAGCGAAAATCTGATAAGGAACTTCGGCTATAGGACTTAACACTCACAAAAAGAGGTTTTTCAAAATTTTTTGAATGAGAAAAAATTACCGATGAATTTTGCAAATATAAGACCATTCGCGGGACATAATAAGGTCAGCGAGGTGAAGTCTTATGAAGGACTCCAGTCTTTGGGGTATGTTTTGTGAAACGGGAGAACCGTTTTGTTATCTGTTATACAGGTCGGCTTTAAAAGAGAAAAAATATAAACCCGAATCTCCTCCAAAAGACGTCCTCGCTTTTGGCGGAACGGGTGAAAAACCCCGAGTCCGTTTTTGAAGAGTGCCGTATCGGTTCGTGTGCTGCCTGCAAGCGGAATTTATTAAGTTGAGTTTCGCAACGCGGTCATTAAGAGTCGTTTTTCATCCCTAACAAGGGAGTACGAAAGAATGAATTAAGCACGGACCGATACGGCCGAGGTTTACATAATATGTTTAAGAAGACAAGAGCACTTGTATTGAGAGAAACAAAATATAAGGATGCGGACAAGATACTGACAGTTCTTACGGAGGACGAGGGTAAGCTTACCGTTTCCGCAAGAGGAGTTATGCGCAGGGGCAGCAAAATTGCCGCTGCGTGTCAGTTATTGACTTTTTCGGAAATGCTTCTTTTTGAAAATCGCGGTAAGTGGTATGTCAACGAGGCGCAGTCTATTGAGCAATTTTTGGGGCTCCGCGAGGACATTGCGCGTCTATCGCTGGGAACTTATTTTGCGGAACTTTTGGAGGCCGTTTCCGATGAAGACAGCCCGAATCCTGATGTTTTGAGGCTTGGTCTTAACAGCCTTTTTGCACTCAGCGGCGGATTTTATTCTCAGGAGCATATCAAGGCGGTTTTTGAGATGAGGCTTATGTGCCTTTCAGGCTATGAGCCTTCATTAGACTATTGTCCCGTATGTGGAAGAGAGGAAGCGGATGCACCCGTTTTCAGTATTTTGGGCGGAACCATACTTTGCGGAAAATGCAGGAGCACTGAATACGGCGAAGTATTTCCCCTGTGCGAGGCATCCCTTGCCGCAATGCGCCATATTGCGGGAGCTGAAAGTAAAAGGATATTTTCATTCTCGCTTCAGGAAGCGGCGGCAAAGCGTCTTTATGCCATATGCGAGGCATTTGTTTCCACGCAGCTTGAGCGCAGGTTTTCGGCGCTTGATTATTGGAAGAGTGTAAAGTAAAGCTATTGGCACTTATTTGCGATATATCTTGAGATTGAAGATACAGTACAGTGTTTTTTTGAAAAATTGGAGCAATAGCGTAATTATACGTTTTTAAAACAAACGAAACCATGACCATGGAGATAAATATGACAGAACTATACGAAAAATCCGTTAAGACTCTTGAGCTTCCGGCGGTTCTGGAGCTTTTATCCGCCGAGGCTGTCAGTATGCCCGCTAAGGAGATGGTTTTATCTCTGCGTCCTTCCGACAGCGAATATGAAGTGAAGCGCAGGTTGGGGGAGACAACGGCGGCAAAATCCATGATGGTGCTAAAGGGAAGCCCGTCTTTTAGCGGAGTGCGCGATGTGCGCTCATCTCTCTCCCGAGCGAATATCGGAGGTATGCTGAATACCCGCGAGCTTTTGGATATAGCCGGTATTTTGCAGTCCGCACGTACGGTGAGGGCTTATGCCGGCGGAGAAAGCTGCGGCAGAAGCGATATCGATTTTTTGTTTTCGTCTTTGATGGCGAATAAATATCTGGAAGAAAAAATAACAGGATGCATCGTCGGCGAGGACGAAATCGCGGACGGAGCAAGCTCCGAGCTTTCGACTATACGCAGGCACATGCGGGCAGCAAGTGCAAGAGTGCGTGAGGCTCTCCAAAAAATAATTTCGTCGCCGGCATATGCAAAAGCGCTTCAGGAGCCAATTATTACAACGCGTTCCGAACGATATGTCGTTCCTGTCAAAGCTGACCATAAGGGCAGTATCCCGGGGCTTGTTCATGACGTATCGGCAAGCGGGGCTACGCTTTTTGTAGAGCCTTTAGCCGCTGTCAAAGCCAATAACGAGCTTCGCGAGCTTCATGCTAAAGAAAAACAGGAAATAGAGCGTATACTGATGGAGCTGTCGGCGGAATGCGGCGACCATGCGGACGACATCATTCGTGATTTCAATGTGCTTGTGGAACTTGACTGCATCTTTGCGAGGGCGAAGCTCAGTTATAAGCTGGACTGTCAGGAACCCGTTATTTCTGACGAAAGAGTGATTTTGAAAAAAGCGCGTCATCCGCTGCTGCCCAAGGATACTGCGGTTCCTATCGGCATCGAGCTGGGCGGTGAATTTGACACGCTCGTCATAACGGGTCCGAATACAGGCGGAAAGACCGTTTCGCTAAAAACCCTTGGATTGCTCTGTATAATGGCGGCATGCGGACTGCATATTCCGGCTGCCGACGGAAGCTGCGTTCCCGTTTTTCACGGCGTACTTGCCGATATAGGCGATGAACAGAGCATTGAGCAGTCACTTTCAACATTTTCATCGCATATGACGAATATAGTTAAAATACTGGAGTGCTGTGATCATAAAAGCTTGCTTCTGTTCGATGAGCTGGGTGCGGGTACCGACCCTGTCGAGGGTGCAGCCCTTGCAACCGCTATAATCGAAAACGCAAGGCACAAAGGCGCGATGATCGCGGCGACGACCCATTATGCAGAACTGAAAGTTTACGCGACAACCACAGACGGCGTACAGAACGCATCATGTGAGTTTGATGTGGAATCACTGCGCCCGACATACAGGCTGCTTATAGGCATTCCGGGAAAATCGAATGCTTTCGCGATAAGCGAGCGTCTGGGACTGCCCCAGTGCGTTATTGATGATGCCAAGGGCAGAGTAGCATCAGAAAACGCAAGCTTTGAGGAAACCATCGAAAGACTTGAAAAGCAAAGGCAGCTTTTGGAAAAGGACAGGGAGGAAATGGAAAAAAAGCTTCGCGAGGCTGAAGAAAACGCAAAAAAGGCGGAAATGCTTCGCCGCGAATTGAGCGTGCGGCTGGAAATGGCGGATGAAAAGGCGCGCAGGGAAGCACAGCGCATTCTGGAAGACGCAAGAAAAACTGCCGAACGTACATTTGATGAACTTGACGAGATGAGAAAGCGCAGCAGCAAAGAACTTGACCACATTAGGGAAAACGAGGCACGTGCCGCGCTCCGCAGAAGCCTTAACGAAGCGGATGAGAAGCTCACAAAGCAGAAGCAGGAAGTCGGGAAATCTAAAAAATCTTCACGTCCTGTTAGAATCGGTGATACAGTGGAGATAATATCAATGGGAGTGAAAGCGCAGGTACTTGCGATTTCCGAAGATAGACAGCTTTCACTGCAGGCGGGTATAATAAAGACGACGGCGCGTGAGGACGAGGTATATCTGATCGAAGAGCGGGATAAAAAGGAAAAGCCGCCTGTTTCCTTAAAAAGCAATGTCGCACTCAGAACCGAGTCCGCAAGCTCCGAGCTTGACCTGCGCGGTATGATGACAGACGAGGCGATACCTGTGCTGGAGCGCTATATCGACAGTGCCCTGATGAGCAAACTTGAAAAGGTAACGGTAATACACGGAAAAGGCACGGGAGCACTAAGAGCCGCAGTTCAGCAGAGCCTGAAAACCAACAAAGCGGTAAAATCTTTCCGCCTTGGGCGTTTTGGTGAGGGTGAAAACGGGGTAACGATTGTCGAACTAAGATAAAAGCACCGTCAAGTGAAAATTTTGACTGTGCAAAATTACAAAATGAGCGAAATCGATTGACGGAACGATTTTACTTTGATAAAATGCATAAAGGAACCATGTGGATGATATGACATTTTGCCATAAGGAGTGACGATAATGCTTACAAGAGAAGTAACTATCAATAATCAGGTTGGTCTGCACGCAAGACCCGCAACGTTTTTTATTCAAAAGGCCAATGAATTCAAAAGCAGTATCTGGATTGAAAAGGATGACCGAAAGGTAAATGCAAAGAGTCTTTTGGGGGTACTGTCTCTCGGCATTGTTAAAGGCACTTCCGTTAACCTCGTAGCGGACGGAAGCGATGAGAAAGAAGCACTCAATACTTTGGCGGCTCTCATAGCATCTGATTTTACAGAATAATTGATGTCCATATAGAATGGGGCGTGTTTTTGCTGACACGCTCCATTTTTTGCGTAGGAAGGTGCGCCGCAGATCTGTTTTGCTGTACAAAGGGATACAATAAGCTTGACCCTAAATATAATATAAGCTAAGATGTTCAGTATAAAAAACGGAGGTGGTACCTTGCTCATTGACGAATTACGCGAAAAAGCGAACCGTCTTCCGCTTTTGCCGGGCGTATACCTAATGCTTGATGAAAAGGGCGAGGTCATCTATGTAGGCAAGGCAAAGGCGCTGAAAAACCGCGTGACAAGCTATTTTCGGGGCGAACATGAACCGAAAACCGCTGCAATGGTTGAAAAAGTACGCGATTTCAACGTAATAGTCGCCGCCTCCGAATTTGAAGCGCTTGTGCTGGAAAATTCTTTAATAAAGCGTCATCAGCCGCACTATAACATCATGCTCCGCGATGACAAGACCTATCCTTTTATAAGACTGGATGTGAAAAGCGAATGTCCCCGCTTTTCGATTGTCAATAAAACTGCGGACGACGGCGCAAAATATTTCGGTCCTTTTGGGGGACGGAGACTGACCCGGGATATAATAGATACGATATCCAAGGCTTTGCTTCTTCCCACTTGCGGGAAAAAGTTCCCGCGGGATTTTGGAAAGAGCAGAACCTGCTTGAATTATCATATGGGGAACTGCGCCGGCTACTGCGCGGGCAAAGCGGGCAAAGAAGAATACGAAGCCCGCATACGCGACGCTGAAATGCTATTGAACGGCAAATCTGCCGAATTAAAAGCTGAACTTGAAAAAGAAATGCTGAAAGCATCGGACGAGCTGCTTTTTGAAAAAGCGGCTCAGTACCGCGACAGGCTCCGCGCGATAGAAGGACTCAACAACAGGCAGATGGTCATAGGCGGAACGGGGTCAGATACGGATGCCGTTGGTTTTTACAGAGGTGCAAAATCTTGCTTTTCCGTTTTGCATTATACAGGAGGGAACCTTTCGGAAAAGGAATCTGAACTGACGGACGAGCCTCTTGAGAGTGATCCCGAAGCTGTTTCCGCCCTTGTCAGGCAGTATTACTCCATGCGCGGCGCATGGCCGAAAACCCTGCTGCTTCCCTTTGAAACAGAGGATATGGCAGAGATAGAACAAATGCTCTCGGAGGCATCCGGGCACAGGGTCTATATAGAAGTGCCGCAAAGAGGCGAAAAGCGTTTCTTGGTCGAAAAGGCTATGCTTAACGCAAAAGAGGAATGTATGCGCTTTACAACTGCGCAGCAGCGCAGGATGAAAACCTTGGAATGGCTTCAGGACGCACTCGATTTAAAAGATTTGCCTAAGCGCATCGAGGCGTTCGATATATCGAACACAGGCAATTTCGGCATAGTCGCATCAATGACCGTTTTTTTGAATGGAAAACCACTAAAACGCGACTATCGCAAATTCAGGATAAAAGGGCTGGAATCACAAGACGATTTCGGCAGCATGAGAGAAGTTTTGAAGCGCCGCTTTAACCGATATCTGGACGGCGACAGTTCGTTCGGTGAGCTGCCCGATCTTCTGCTTGTAGACGGAGGAGCCGTTCACGCAGGGATTGCGGAGGATGTTTTAAAAGAGCTGAATATTTCGCTGCCCGTTCTGGGAATGGTAAAAGATGACCGCCACCGCACGCGCGCTCTAATATACTCAAGCGGAAAAGAGGTCGGAATAACGGGCAATACCGCAGTGTTTTCTCTCATCGGCAATATTCAGGAGGAAACGCACAGATTTGCTATAGAGTATCACCGAAGTCTGCGGAACGCGACGATAGGTTCACAGCTTGAGGATATCAAAGGCGTCGGCGAAGTACGCCGGAATGAGCTTCTAAAGCACTTCAAAACACTGAAAGCTATAAAAAATGCCGCTTATGATGAGCTGTGTGCTGTTGTACCGAAAAATACGGCGAAAGCTGTTTTCGATTATTTTCACAGCGAAGAGCAGGGGGAAAACTCCGGTAAGCTGTCAGAAACCTACGATTTGGAGGAAAAATAATGAGGGTTATAACAGGTTCCGCGCGCGGACGCAGGCTGAAAGAGCCGAAAAATATGGATATCCGCCCCACGACTGACAAGGTGAAGGAATCTATTTTCAATATACTTCAGTTTGATATCGAAGGCAGGCGCGTTCTTGACCTTTTTGCCGGAACAGGGCAGCTTGGCATAGAAGCGCTCAGCCGCGGCGCCCGCTCTGCGACATTTGTCGATGAAAACAACGAAGCAGTGAAGATCATTCGTGAGAACCTTGAAAAATGCAATCTCAAAGGCGAGGTCGTAAGAGAGAATGCGTCTGCATTTCTTGGACATTGTGGGGAATATGACGTTATTTTTCTTGACCCTCCATATGAAAGTGGGGCAATGGATGCGGCACTGCGAAAAATTATTCAGTTTGACATATTGTCAGATGGTGGTATAATAATTTGCGAGACTGACAGCGAAACGAAGATAAAGCCTTTGGATTCACCGTATTTTGTCGGTCGTGAATATAAATACGGCAAGGTCAAGCTTACAGTGTGCGGCAAGGATACTGCGGAAAGCCGCAAAAGTTAGCGGCCGCGAAAGGAATGGTTAAAAATCCATGATAACCGCAATTTATCCCGGCACATTTGACCCTATCACTTTGGGACACCTTGATATAATAGCCAGAGCAGCAAAAATTTTCGACAGGCTTATTGTAAGCGTTGTTATGAATGTCGAAAAAACCCCTTTGTTTGATATTGAAGAGCGCGTGGAGCTTATTGAGAGGGTTGTAAGTGACTACCCTAATGTTGAGGTAACTTCATCAATAGAGCTTCTTGCGGATTTTGTAAAGCAATATGAAAATCCCGTGGTTATAAAGGGGCTTAGAAACCATATCGATTATGAATATGAAACCACCATGGCGGTATTCAATAAAAAGCTCAACCCTGAGCTGGAAACCTTTTTCATTACGGCGAAGCTCGAATATACTTACGTGAGTTCTACGGCTGTAAGGCAGCTTGCTTTGTACGGCGCTGACCTTTCGGACTATGTTCCGAAAATCGTCGAGGATGAAATCCAGAAAAAATTCCTGAATGGGAGGTAAAGATATGGATCACGAAATGGAAAATGAAGTAACCGAATTGCTGGAAGTTCTCTATAACACCATAGCGGATGCATGGAGCGTTCCGCTTGGCAAGGATAAATGCATGGTCAACCGCGAAAGTACACTTGGCCTGCTTGACGAGATCAGAGCCCAGCTTCCCATTGAGCTTGCCGAAGCAAAACGCCTTGTTTCCGCGCGCGAAGAATTTGTCTCAAATGCCAAGCGCGAAGCGGATACTATACGCAAAGCCGCAGAGGAACAGGCAAGACGCCTTGTTGATGAGCAGGAAATTACACGCGTTGCCAAAGCTCGCGCCAATGAGATTCTGACAAATGCAGAGAACAAAGCAAGAGAGCTTATGCGCGCTGCCAATGAGTATGTTGACGATGCTTTAAGACGTACCGAGGAGGCAGTTAACGCTGCGCTTAACGAAATCAGACAGTCCCGTTCACGTTTCCGCAGCCTCGCGGGAGCACGCCCCGCTGTTCAGGTGCAGGATGTAGAAGATGCGGATACGGAAGAGTTGACCGAGGAATAAATTTAATATCTTAAAATAACAGCGTCCGAAGAAAAAAATCTCGGACGCTGTTTCTATATATTGATAAAAAGACTTATGTAAACAATTTTCTTATACAAGCACTTGTGGAAGGTGGACATTATATATTAAAAAAGCTTGAATTTACAGGGAAAATCGACATTTTTTGCTATTGCAATTTTTTTTGTCTACGGTTATAATGGGAACGCTCGTGTGGGGTAAAGTGGGAAAGAGTGTTTATAGTTCCCACGAGAAAACTGAAAAGTGGACTTTAGTTCTTTCGGCGGAAAAACTGCTTTTGCAGACAAAATGACGGGGGAGGGATAAGCGTGACAGGTGAATATCAGCACACTCTGGACTCAAAGGGACGCTTATCAATTCCTGCGCGGCTTCGCGAAGAACTTGGAAATGTTTTTTACGTCACTCTTTCGATGGACAAATGCCTTTCCGCATACTCCTCGGAAAGCTGGCAGATCTTTTCGGACAAGGTCAACGCGATGCCTTATGTCAAGCAGCGCAAGATGCGTCCTCTGTTTGCCTATGCGGCAAAGTGTGAGCTGGATGCTCAAGGAAGAATACTTATACCTCAAAATCTCAGAGATTTTGCAGGGCTTTCTAAAAACGTAACGGTCGTTGGCTGCAACAATCATGCCGAATTTTGGGACAGTGACAGTTGGAACGAAATATATGTCAAAGAGACTACACCCGAAAACATTGCGGCAGTTATGGAGGAGCTGGAGTTTTAGTGGAATACGGACACTATTCGGTCATGCTGAAAGAATGCATAGACAGTCTTAACATAAATCCTGACGGGATATATGTCGACGCGACCTTAGGTATGGGCGGTCATTCCTATGAAATAGCGAACAGGCTTAGAAATGGACGGCTCATTTCCATAGACCGCGATTCAAAAGCACTTGAAAGAGCGCTTATCCGCCTTGAGCCGCTGATGGATAAGATAACACTCGTACACGGCAATTTCCGTGATATGGACGCTATCCTTGGTGACCTTGGCATTGAAAAGGTAGACGGGATGCTATTTGATTTGGGAGTATCCTCTCCGCAGCTTGACGAATCGGAAAGAGGCTTTTCCTACATGGCAGATGCACCCCTCGATATGAGGATGGATCAGAGCACTGCCGTTACAGCGGCAGATGTGGTCAACACATGGTCCGGAGAGAAAATAAAACGAATACTCTATGATTTCGGTGAGGAGCGTTATGCGCCGCGAATAGCCGATGCGATAGTCCGATACCGGGAAAATAAAAAGATAGAAACGACATTACAACTGGTCGATATCATAAAGAGCGCAATGCCGGGCTCTGCCCTGCGCGAAAAGCAGCATCCGGCGAAAAGAAGTTTTCAGGCGATACGCATTGCCGTCAACGAGGAGCTTGAAGCAATATCGGAGGTTTTGTCAACAGCTGCGGACAGGCTGAAGCCCGGCGGAAGGCTTGCCGTTATAAGCTTCCATTCGCTGGAGGACAGGATTGTAAAAAACGCAATAACCTCAAGAGAAAACGGGTGTATATGCCCCAGAGATTTTCCTGTCTGCACCTGCGGCTTCGTCCAGACGCTGAGAAGCGTTTCGCGAAAGCCCTATGTCCCTCAGGATGAGGAAATTTCCGAAAACCCAAGGTCAAGAAGCGCAAAGCTTCGTGTTGCCGAAAGAGTATAGGTATAAGACTTATGAAATCCCGAAAGGGGGAGAAAAATGGCTTCTTCAGTAAAAAATCCAAGATACGGTGCAGGTGTGACTTACGGAAGTCTTGCGTATGATTACAATAAATCCGCACGTTATCATGAGAAAATGGATAGACCTGTCGAAAGGCAGATAATTATCCCCGCTCCTCCGAAAATCCGGGAGGAAGCGTCCGCCGCGGCAAGGGCTGATACGAAGCAGTCAGTTGCCCCGCTTGCTATAATAGGCTACATATGTGCAGCCATTTTAATTGTTTTTTCGCTTATGGCAAAAATTCAGCTTACCGCTGTTACAGATCAATCCGCAAGCTTTGAACAGCAGCTGTCGGAGCTTCGCGTTGCGCAGAACAGACTTCTTATAGACTATGAGAAAGCCTTCAACCTGACAGAGATTGAAGAGTATGCCTCAAGGGAACTTGGTATGCACAGACCCAGAGACGAACAGGTGTTTTATTTTGACAGTGCGGTTCCCGATAAAGCGGTTATAATTGACGGAAAGGACGCAAAGGGCGGATTTGGCGATAGAATTATGGATGCGCTCTCATCAATTGCGGAATATTTTAGGTAGTCAAGCGAGTATGATATGAAGTAAGTTCCTATTTCTGTGATACATGGAGGGAGAAAAATGTCCGATAAAAAACTCAAAACTGCTTCTCCCAATACCCCTAATGCAATGATGCTTCGCCGCACACTTTTTCTTTTGATAGTGTGCGGCATAGTTGCTTTTGCGGTACTGGGTATAAGATTGTTTAAATTACAGATTATAGACCATGATTTCTATGAAACGAGAGCTATCGAGCAGCAGGTGCGCCAGACAACGGTAACTGCCGCCCGCGGAACCATCTATGACACAAATATGAAGATACTTGCCATGAGCGCGAGCGTTGACGATGTCTATATCAGTCCTGCGGAGATAAAGAATAACAAGGAAGACCCGGAGCTTATCGCCCAAGGGCTTTCCGAAATCCTCGACGTTGACTATGACGACATCCTTGCGAAAACCGCAAAAACCAAGTCATGGTATCAGACGGTTGCGCGCAAGGTCGAGCCGGAGGTTTCCGAGAAGGTACGAGAGTTCAAAAATAAATATGATCTGAAAGGCGTAAAGCTTGAAGAAAGCAGTAAGCGCTATTACCCATACAGCAGACTTGCCTCTCACGTTATTGGATTTGTCGGAAGCGAGAATATAGGATGGTCCGGAGTCGAAGACTATTACAACAGCACCTTGACCGGCGTTAACGGAAGGGTTGTCAGAGCCAAGAACGCCGCGGGTACAGATATGCTGTTTACGAGTTTCGAGGACTATTAC
Source organism: Clostridiales bacterium (assembly GCA_012719035.1). GTDB lineage: Bacteria > Bacillota > Clostridia > Oscillospirales > Oscillospiraceae > UBA2658. The sequence goes on from JAAYBD010000046.1 coordinate 20,619, forward strand.
GATGCTGAAAACGGCAAGGACGTTGCTCTTACCATAGATTCTACAATCCAATACTACATGGAAAAACACCTTGAGCAGGCGGTCCGCGACTATGCTGTAGTAAACGGTGCGGCAGCCATTGCTATGGATGTCAATACCGGCGGGATACTGGGGATGGCCAGTCTTGGGAATTTTGACCTCAACAATTATCAGATCGTCTGTGATGATGCAAAGAGAATAATAGACGCCGAGCAGGATGAAGAAAAAAAGAAGGAGCTTTTAAATCAGGAGCTTTTTAAACAGTGGCGCAATAAGGCAATCAGCGATACCTACGAACCCGGCTCGACATTCAAAATTGTTACTCTTGCCATGGCTTTAAACGAGGGAAGCGTAAAAACCACCGATTCATTTTATTGCGGGGGAACGACTGATGTTCCAGGGAGAGACAAACCAGTAAAATGCTGGAAAGCCGCCGGACACGGTTCACAGACGCTTACACAGGCGCTGCAGCATTCATGCAACGTAGCTTTTGTTAAAATTGGTATGAGCTTGGGTGCGGAAAAGTTCTATGAATATTGCGAAGCCTTTGGTTTATTTAATGGATCCAATGATCCGGATGCTCGTTTGAGTGGTCAGACAGGAATTGATTTGAAGGGCGAGAGCGGAAGCCTCTGGTGGTCTAAAAAAACATTTTGCGATGTGAACAACAAATCATCGCTTGCTGCAGCATCCTTCGGTCAGACCTTCAATATCACGCCGCTCCAGCTTGTAAGCGCGGTTTCCGCCTGCACCAACGGCGGATATCTTATGAAGCCATATGTAGTCAAAGAAATTTTTGACCCAGACGGGGTTACCTCAACAAAAACAGAACCGACGGTCGTTCGGCAGGTGATAAGCGAGGAAACGAGCAAGACAGTCTGCGAGATGCTTGAGAAAGTTGTAGGCGATAAGGACGGCACAGGCAAAAACGCATACGTGGCCGGTTACCGAATTGGCGGTAAAACAGGCACCAGCGAAAAGGTTGCACAGGATGCTGCAGGCGGTGCCAAGGAGTACATAGTTTCCTTTATAGGCGTTGCACCGATTGACGACCCGAAAATAGCGCTTCTTGTTCTTCTGGATACGCCAAGCAACCCAAGGATATTTCCCAGCGGAGGACAGATGGGCGCGCCTACCGTCGGCAAGATGTTTACAGATATCCTTCCCTATATGGGCTATGAACCGCAGTACACCGAAGAAGAAAAGGCAACGGTAGATAAATCCGTTCCCGATGTCAAAGGCGTGGAGGTAAACGAAGCTTTATCAAAAATACAGCAGGGCGGCTTTACCTCAAGAGTAATCGGAACGGGAGCAACCGTTACAGCTCAGATCCCGGCGGCTAACAGCGTTGTTGCGGCGGGAAGCCAAATTATTGTCTACTGCGGCGCGGAGCCTTCCGGAGGCATGGAAACTATGCCGGATCTTACAGACATGACCTACAGTCTGGCACGCCAGCATCTTGGCGCTTATGCGCTGTATATAAGAGCAGCAGGACCAATTACAAATCCGGAATCCGTTGTGGTAATAAGCCAGAACGTAGCACCGGGCACTCAGGTTGAACATGGTAAAGTTGTTGAAGTCACTGTTGTTGATAATAGAGATAAAGGAATATATTGATTCGTAGGACAATGGGGGTAAAAGAATGAAACTCAAAGAATTGCTGACAGATGTTGAAGCGGTGGAAATAAATGCTGACACAGAGACAGAGATAGCAGACATCAGTTACGATTCGCGAAAAACCCGCAAGAATGATTTCTTTGTTGCAATCAGAGGTTTTGAAAGTGACGGACATAAATATATCGGTGCTGCTGTAAATGCCGGAGCGGCGGTTGTTCTCTGCGAGGAGAAGCCGGAAGAAGATATACCGTATGTCTTGGTTCGCAATTCAAGAGAGGCCTTAGCACTTGTTTCAAGAAATTACTTTGGGAACCCCGCTTCAGAAATGACGCTTGTGGGCGTTACCGGTACAAACGGTAAGACGACGACTACTATGCTTATTAAACATGTTCTTGAGGACTGCACCGGAGAAAAGGCGGGTCTTATCGGCACAAACCAAAATATGATAGGCGAAAGAGTTCTGCCCACAGAGCGCACAACCCCAGAATCATACGAGCTTCAGAAGCTGTTTCGTGAAATGGCGGATGAAGGCTGCAAATATGCCGTAATGGAAGTGTCGTCGCATTCTCTCGTGCTTGACAGAGTTTCGGGACTGCGCTTTGAAGTAGCTGTATTCACTAACCTGACGCAGGATCATCTGGATTTCCACAAAAGTATGGAAGAATATGCTGCCGCAAAGGCATTGTTATTTGAGCGCTGCAATAAGGCTGCGATAAACATAGATGACGAGTGGGGCGGATATATGCGCGAGCACGCGAAATGCCCTGTATTTACCTACTCGGAAACGAAGCTTGAAGCAGATCTTATCGCAAAGGATATAAGGCTTTCCTCAACGAACGTCAAGTTCTGCGCACTTGCAATGAACAGTTTGGAAAGAGTAAGTCTTGAGATACCTGGCAAGTTTTCGGTCTATAATGCTATGTCTGTTATTGCGGCGGCACTTCTTCTTAACGTTCCGCTGAACAGGATATGCGAATCATTAAAATCTGCTAAGGGAGTTAAAGGCAGAGTGGAGGTCGTTCCAACTCCGGAGGATTATACGATCCTTATCGATTATGCCCATACTCCCGATGCGCTTGAAAATGTTATAAAGTCAATGAAAGAGGTTGCCCCGGGCAGAGTAGTTGTACTGTTCGGCTGCGGCGGAGACAGGGACAAAACAAAGCGCCCAATCATGGGTGAGATAGCCGCCGCCCTTGCCGATTTCGTGATCATCACATCAGATAATCCCAGAACGGAAGTTCCCGGAGACATCATTGCAGATATTTTAGCGGGAGTAAAAGCTCCGAAAAGCCGCTATAAAATAATTGAAGACAGAAGCGAAGCAATTGCTTATGCGATTGACAACCATATGGAGGGTGATGTTATAATACTTGCCGGCAAGGGACATGAAACGTATCAGATCATTGGCAAAACAAAGCAGCACATGGATGAGCGTGAAATTGTAGCCGAGCATATAAAAAGCAAAATCAAGGCATAGTCTTATATAGCAGAGACGGAGGAAGCAACCGATGATAGAGAAGCTTATTTTGGCTTTCGTAATAGCATTTTTAACAGCCGCGATTGTAGGAAAAGTTCTGGTTCCGTGGCTTCGCAGAATCAAGGCAGGTCAGGCGATAAAGGAAAACGGTCCGGTATGGCACATGTCAAAGGCGGGAACACCCACTATGGGCGGCATAATTTTCATTACGGCTACAGTAGTGGTGTGTCTGACCGTTGGCTTTTCCAACATGATGGGGGGAGATTACGGACATATTTTTGTTCTTTTCCTTTCACTTGCTTTTGGAGCCATAGGGTTTCTTGACGATTATGAAAAACTGAAGAAAAAGCAGAATCTTGGCTTGACTGCGGGAAAAAAGTTTTTACTTCAGGTAGCTGTTGCGGCTCTTTTTGTGTTTTTGCTCCGCAACTTCGGATATCTTACCCCTAACCTTTATGTTCCGTTTTTCAATGTGGATCCAATAATAATGCCGGAATGGTTTTACTTTGCATTTGTGATTTTTGTCATTGTCGCAACGGTCAACGCTGTCAACATTACGGACGGAGTAGATGGACTTGCAACGGGGACATCACTTCCTGTATTCTTTTTTTACACAGCTGTCGCATACGCATGGGGGGAAAGATTCCTTTCGCTCGGAATTTTTGCATCAGCTCTTTTGGGCGGGCTTCTGGGATTTTTGCTTTATAACTTCAATCCCGCCAAAGTTTTCATGGGCGACACAGGTTCGCTGTTTTTGGGCGGAGCCGTTGCAGGAATGGCTATCGCGCTCGATATGCCGTTAATTATAATAAGCATCGGCATCCTGTACATTCTTGAGGTGCTTTCCGACATAATTCAGGTCGGATACTTCAAGGCGAGCCACGGAAAAAGAGTTTTTAAAATGGCGCCTTTCCACCACCATCTGGAGATGGGCGGCTGGACAGGCAAAAAGTGGACCGAGAAAGAGCTGTTCGCTCTTTTCACCGGAATATCAGCCGTATTTGCGTTCATATCATTTTTTGGAGTATACGGCAGATACGGAACATGAGAATATAATTCTGCCCGTATAAGTGAAAGGAGGCCGCTTCGGTGCAAAGCAAAAATACAGCATTGAAAGACCACAGCCGCGATTTGAGCATCTCAAGGGGAACTGTGGATATACCGTTTTTGCTCTTAACGCTGCTTCTCCTTTCGATCGGCGTAATAATGGTCCTATCCGCCAGTTATGCAAGCGCGTATTATGACACAAAAGAAACGGGCGGAAACGCTACATACTATTTTTCAAGGCAGCTTGTCTTTGCGCTGATGGGTGTTGCCGCAATGCTTATAGCATCCCGCCTGCCGATGACATTTTACCGGAAATTCTCGTTTTGGGTGCTTGCGGCTGCAATCGTGCTGCTTTTGGCAGTGCTCGTGGTCGGTACGGAAAGTAACGGCGCAAAACGCTGGATTTTGATTGCGGGCATAAGCGTTCAGCCTTCGGAAATTGCAAAAATCGGAGTTATTCTATATTTTTCAACTATGATCTGCCGGTATAAAAACTATATGGGCACATTCAAATACGGTGTTTTGCCATTTGTTATTATTCTCGCTGTAATTGTTGGGCTTCTTTTTCTTGAGCCTCATCTTTCGGCTTCAATCATAATAATTGCAATCGGCGCCATAATGATGTTTATCGGAGGAGCAAGACTGTTTTGGTTTGTCGGCGGAGCTATCGGTGTGACAGGGCTGTTTGTCGTTGCCGTCACTGTTCTGCAATATTCGTCGGACCGTATTTCCGCTTGGCGCGATCCTTTTGCCGATACGGGAGATACGGGATATCAAATCGTACAGTCCTTATATGCGATAGGAAGCGGGGGGCTTTTTGGACTGGGTCTGGGACAGAGCCGGCAAAAATACCTTTATCTTCCCGAAGAACACAACGACTTCATTTTCTCTATTATCTGTGAGGAGCTGGGACTTATAGGGGCCGCGCTTATTCTGATACTTTTTGCACTGCTTATAATTCGCGGCTATTGGATTGCGCTTCATACGAGGGACAGGTACAGTTTCCTCGTATGCACCGGAATTACATCCCTGATGGCTATGCAGGTTATTCTAAATGTCGCCGTCTGCACAAACCTTATCCCGTGCACGGGAATTTCGCTTCCGCTATTCAGCTACGGCGGTACCGCATTGCTTATGCAACTGGCGGAATTGGGGATAATATTGAGCATTTCCCGCGATATCCCCATAAAAAGAGCTGCAAAAAAGCGAAAACAAGAAGATTTGTGATATCGGAAGCGGTACTGCTTTCCTCAACAGTGCCGGAGAGGAGATACTAAAACTATTATGAAATTTTTATTTACCTGCGGCGGAACTGCCGGTCATATTAATCCCGCTCTTGGAGTAGCCCAAAGACTCAAGGAGCTGATGCCCGACTGCGAAATTCTTTTTGTCGGTGCGGAAGGACATATGGAAACCGAGCTTGTACCTCGCGAGGGCTTTCCAATCAAAACTGTTACTATCACAAACATCAGCAGAAGCATAAATATGGAGGGGCTCAAGCACAATGCGAAAACAGTAAAAAATGTTTTTACCTCCATTGCGCAGGCAAAGGTGATAATACGCGAGTTTCAGCCCGATGTTGTCATAGGTACGGGCGGATATGTCTGCTACCCGGTCTTAAAAGCGGCTCATTCTTTAGATGTTCCTACGGCGGTTCATGAAAGCAACGCCGTTCCGGGGCTTACTACAAAGATGCTTGCGGGTGTGACCGATAAGATACTCGTAGGCTTTGAGGAAAGCAGACAATACTATAAGCACAAGGAAAGAGTAGTAGTTACGGGAACGCCTGTAAGGCAGGATTTCCGCAATGCGGATAAAATAGCGGCGAGGGAAAAGCTTGGACTTGAGCCGGATAAACCGCTTGTCGTTTCTGTCTGGGGATCGCTCGGCGCGGCATTCATGAACAAGACTATGGTAGGGTTTATAGGAAAAGCCCTTGGAAATCCTTTCTTTGGACTTATTCATTCCGCAGGCAGGGGTGGATACTCGAAAATGCTTGAGGACATGGAAAAAGCGGGACTTAAAAATGTTAAAGAGCGTGGAATGGATGTCCGCGAATATATTTATGATATGCCCCTTGTTATGGCGGCTGCGGATTTGGTCGTCTGCCGGAGCGGAGCTTCGACACTGAGCGAGCTTGCTGTTCTGGGCAGACCTGCCATTTTGGTTCCCTCGCCGAATGTAACGAACAACCATCAGGAAAAAAATGCACGCGTGCTTGAAAAAGCCGGAGCGGCGGTCGTGATTCCTGAAAGTGATATAACAGAGGATAAACTTCTTGGTTCAGTCTCACTGCTTCTAAGCCGCCCCGACACTCTGGAGGCAATGGCTGAACAGATGAAAAAAATAGGAGTTGGTGACGCAACAGAGAAAATTGCGGATATTGTACTTGATTTGGCGAAAAAGTAGCAAAAAAATTTCACTTCGCAAAAACTAAGCCATACATAACGGAAAAAGTGAATTACAGGGCGTTATGCATCTGTAAACAAGCATAATCTAAAGATTCTGACATTATCACATTTCACCGTTTCCGCATAGTATGGCATAAAATCCACTGTGCGGAGGGGTAAACATGAGCGTTTGGAAAGTTTCGGGCGGGAAAAAGCTTTATGGCGACCTTAGGATTCAAGGTTCAAAAAATGCGGTGCTTCCAATAATGGCAGCGGCAATAGTTACAGGCTGCGAAACGGAACTCATAAACTGCCCGCGGCTCAGCGATGTAGAAGCAGCCATGAGCATTCTGCGGCATTTAGGTTGTAAAGCAGAGCGCGAGGGCGACACCGTTAATATCGATTCAAGGGGGATGAACAGAACAGACATCCCTCATGACCTGATGCGCGAAATGCGTTCGTCCGTTATTTTTCTTGGTGCAATTTTGGCACGTGCCCATGAAGCAAAGCTTTCATATCCGGGAGGCTGCGAGCTTGGTCCGCGTCCCATTGACTTACACTTGGAGGCTCTGAGGAGTCTGGGTGCCGAAATAAGCGAGCAGGGCGGAAGTCTTTACTGCCGCGACAACGGGCTGAAAGGTTCAAGAATAAATCTTTCATTCCCCAGCGTCGGGGCAACCGAAAACGCTATGCTTGCCGCCTGCGGAGCTAAAGGGGAAACAGTTATTACAAATGCGGCGAAGGAACCTGAAATAGTTGATTTGCAGGAATTTCTGCGCAAGCTCGGTGTATCGGTCAGCGGTGCGGGAACATCTACTATAACGATTTGCGGTTTTGTGCCCCAAAAAAGAGTGGGTCACAGGATAATGACAGACCGAATTGCTTCAGCTACGGCGCTGTGCTGTGCCGCATCGGCGGGCGGAAGCATAACTTTGAAGAGTGTTGCACCGTCGGACTTTGAGACTGTGACATCGGCTCTTGAGAGCATGGGCTGTGAAGTTGAACGCAAAGCCAGCTCAGTAAAAATAAGCGTCAGCCGCCCTCTGCGTGCGCCGAGGCCTATAGTTACGCGCCCGTATCCGGGGTTTCCGACCGATGCCCAGCCGCTGCTTATGGCGGCATGCCTCAGGGCGGAGGGGACAACAGTATTTACAGAGAATATATTTGAAAATCGCTACCGCCACGCCGTTGAACTGTGCAGACTCGGCGCGGACATAAGCGTAGTTGGAAGAGTCGCTGTAGTGACAGGAGTCAACGAGCTTATCGGTGCACCCGTTTCCGCCACCGACCTTCGCGGCGGTGCGGCGCTTGTTGCGGCGGCTCTGGGAGCAAACGGAGACACGACGATTTATGATGCGGGACATATTGCGCGCGGATACGAAGAATTTGATAAAATGCTTATGAGTCTGGGTGCAGATGTCAGCTATGAAAGTGAGCAGCATTTAGCTACCGTCGTTTAGCGAAAAGGCTGTGCATGAAGGCGTTTGCCTGTACTTATACGCGGATATATAGATGCGGAAAGCTCTCCGAATCGGGTAATCCGATAACGCCTTCCCGGGAAGGCACAGGAGGTTTAAATGTCCACAAAACAAAAGAACAAAAAAAAGAAAAGCCGCGGGGGTGGGGGATTTATTTTCAGCACCCTCTCGTTCATAATCATCTGCGCTGCGCTGGTGTTTGGCATGAGCGTTTTTTTCCGCGTGTCTAATATCCAAGTTGTCGGCGCAGCTCGCTATACGGAAAGCGAGATAGCAGAGGCTTCGGGAATCAAAAACGGGGACAATCTGATGTTTATCAACAGGGAAATCACAGCTGAGAAGATATATACAAAACTGATTTATGTCGGAGAAGTAAAGGTCAGCAGAAAGCTTCCCAACACTGTTGTGATAGATGTTAGCGAGAGCGGAACTGTTGCACGCATCGAAACCGACTCCGGATTCTGGCTCATTGATAAAAACTGCAGGCTTCTGGAAGAAAGTTCTATCGAGGATGATGAATCGCACTTGAAGGTTCTGGGAATTTCGGGTGTTAAGCCGAAAAAGGGAGAGACTTTGAACGTCAGCGATGAGGACAAGCTGAAAGCGCAATACCTAAAGGATATTTTGACATCCATAGTAGGGCGCAGTATGATAGCGGATGTAGGCTCCATTGACATCAGCAATGCGGCAAACGCCGAATTCAGCTATAAGAATAGATTCAAAGTCAAGCTCGGCAAAAACGAGAATATTGACTACAAGCTCGAAATGCTGCTGGGAGTTGCAGCAGAACTTGAGCCGGAGGAGACAGGAACAATCGACCTTTCACAGAGCAAAAAAGCACAGTTCAGCCCTTATTGACGAAAAAGCGGCATGCGCAAAAAAACTTTGGAAGTATACGTAATAAAATATTGGTTCACATAATATATTTTCAAAGAACACTTGACCAATTGCTGAATTCGTTATAAAATAAAGCGGATAGTTAGATTATTAGCCTGGACTTTTTTAGAAAAAGTTCAGATTTATGAAAAATATGGGAGGCTATGAATATGTCGTTTCAGCTTGAAACCGGTCCCGAAAATGTTGTAACAATTAAAGTTGTCGGTGTTGGCGGTGCGGGAAACAATGTTGTAAATAGAATGGTGAAATCTGGCACAAAAGGAGTAGAGTTCATTGCTATAAATACAGACAAGCAGGCTCTCTCTGTTTCCAGCGCTACGCAGAAGATACAGATAGGCGAGAAACTTACTCATGGACAGGGCGCAGGTTCTGACCCTGAAATCGGAAAGCGCAGTGCGGAAGAAAGCAGAAATAATATCGCCAAGAGCTTTGAAGATGCCGACATGGTATTTATTACTGCCGGTATGGGCGGAGGAACGGGTACGGGTGCCGCACCTATTGTTGCGGATATTGCCCGTGAGTCCGGAATACTTACAGTAGGCGTTGTCACGAAGCCTTTCAGCTTCGAGGGCAAGCGCAGAATGGATCAGGCGAAGCAGGGCATAAACGAGCTTCTCGGCAAGGTTGATTCTTTGCTCATCATACCCAATGACCGCCTTAAATTTGCGACAGACCAGCGCGTGACCTTTGCTAACGCATTTGAAATTGCGGATGATGTTCTCCATCAGGCAGTTACAAGCATTTCTGACCTCATTAAGAATACCGGCTTCATTAACTTGGACTTTGCCGACGTTACGACCATTATGAAGGATGCGGGCTTTGCACATATGGGCGTTGGTCATGCGGCGGGCAAGGGCAAGGCAGAGGACGCAGCGCGCATGGCGGTTGCAAGTCCTCTTATGGAGACTTCCATTGACGGTGCAAGAGGAGTGCTTATAAACATAACAGGCTCTATGGACATGGGACTTGAAGATGTTGAAGCCGCTGCAAACCTTGTTCAGGCTGCGGCGCATCCCGAAGCAAACATTATTTTCGGTGCTACCTTTGATGATACAATGGACGATGAAATTCGCGTAACCGTAATCGCAACAGGCTTCGATGATGGTCCTGTTAAGAAAGCAAGCGATGCGAAGAAGGAGCACGAACCGGAGAAGTCTCACGGACTTTTTACTGCCGCCTCTGAGATGGCTGGAGCAAATGCAAACAAAATACAGGCACAGCCCGAAGCGCAGAAGAAGGAAGAAGACCCTTTCGACAGTATTTTTAAGATATTCAACTCAAAATAATTTCAGTTGAATTAAGACAATTCCCTCTGTCTCAGGTGGCGGGGGGACTTGTCTTAATTCTGCAAAAATTCTGAATGGGGAGATGTTTTTTGAAAAAGACTCGAAAAGAGGGTCTCGTTTTAACCTGCTCAAAAGAACTGATTGAAATATATCTTAGAAATCATGTTTCCCGCTCGGCTGCCGAACTTTCTTATTTTATAACATTATCTGTTTTCCCCATGCTCATCTGCCTTCATGCAATGCTTATAAAGTTCCTGCCGGGCATATCTTTAACACTGGATGAGCTTAGCGGTATTATACCTCACGAGACTTTGAGGACGATAACAGATTATCTTGAATATGTTGCAGCCCATAACAATAAGGCTCTGCTGACGGCAGGAATTCTCGGTATGGCAACGACCTCTGCCGCATCTTTTAGATCTATCCACAGCATTATGGGGGAAATACAGGGTGTTTCGCGCTTCCGCGGCATCTTTACACTGCTTTTTAGCTTTGTGTTTTCTCTGATTTTCCTTGCAGCTTGTTATTTTGCAGCGATAGTTATGGTTACAGGTAACTGGCTGGTAAGGTTTATAGGCAGAATATTCCCAATGGTGGCGGGCTTTGCCGTATGGAACTGGCTCCGCTTTCCGTTGATGCTTGTATTATTTATATTCATAATTTACGGAATTTATAGAATAACCGCACCTGCATATATAAACGGAACGTTTTTCCCGGGTGCAATTTCCGCTGCGATTATTCTTGTTCTTGTCAGTATTCTGTTTTCGTGGTTTATCAGTATGTCAACTAAGTATCCGCTTATTTACGGATCGCTCGCGTCTATTATCATTTTTATGCTGTGGATATATATCTGCGGTCAAATACTGATTATGGGCAACGCTCTGAATGTGGTGCTGCGGCGGCATAAACCTCAAATATCAAAAAACACGGAAGCTGATAAAAATAATAAATAAAACTTATATATAAAAAGAAGCCGGTAAGTAAAACCGGCTTCTTTTTGTTTTTAAAGCATCAAAATATTGTTCCTAACAGATATACAGCATTTGGACTTGCAGAGCCTTCATAAAATGTACAAATAAGCGATGGGGGGACGAATAAATGCTGTCGAGCGCTTTCATGTTGTTGGTGAGCAGTGCGTTTTTGATGTTGCGTTTGGGTAAAAACTCGGGTTCCTTTCCCAAACCGCTGAGTGCCCGTGACGAGAAAAAATATCTTGAGCTTTGGGCAGAGGGAGATATTGAGGCCAGAAATAAACTCATAGAGCATAATCTCCGTCTTGTAGCACACATAGTAAAGAAATACTACACTCAGTGCGCGGAACTTGATGACCTAATCTCAATAGGTACGATTGGGCTGATAAAGGGCATATCATCGTATAAACCGGATAAGGGGGTTCGTCTGGCAACATACGCAAGCCGATGTATCGAAAACGAAGTGCTAATGTATTTTCGCTCGGCGAGAAAATCAGCATCGGATATTTCTTTGTCGGAATCGATAGAAACAGATGGGGCGGGCAGCTCGCTCTGCCTTATGGATGTTGTATGTTTTGAAGAGGATATGCTGGAGCAGATCAGCAGAAACGAGATGTCCCACACTATAAACAGATTGGTAAAAGATGTTCTTGACGCGCGTGAAAGTGAAATAATACGTCTGCGTTATGGACTCGGGGGAGATGTGCCGAAGACTCAGCACGAAGTGGCACAGATATGCGGTATCAGCCGCTCGTATGTTTCGCGTATAGAAAAACGGGCGCTGGAAAAATTAAGAAAAGCCTTTGAAGAAGAGGGAAATTAATTGTCAGAAAGGCTTATAAAGCGAAAAGCGCAGTATATTTTCACTGAAGCTTTCAAAACCGCAGAGCCGCTGAGTCCGGAGAATGTATATCATAGATTTTCAATAAGGGTGTGACGGTCAAAGTTGCGCTCTTTTTTGTTTGCCTAATTTATTATTTAATTTGATATATTTATCAAAGCCAATATGGTCTTTTATCCATATTTGGAATTATGAGCCTACATATGGATACCATTTACTAAAATATTAATTATACTGCACAAAGAATGTAGCATTTTGACGAATAATGTTGTATAATCAATAAAAATAGAAAAATTTGTCGATTTATTAACGGGGGATTGAGAGAAAGGGTGCATCTAAGTGAATTGGATTAAAAAGAGCATCACAAGAAAAATCGGTCTGTCTATTCTTCTGGTCGTTTTTGTTCTGTTTTCTATCTATTACTTTTTTATAAATGTGCAGTTCAAGAACTACTATGAACAGCAAAGCAAGGAACTTTTGATGAATGATTCTGAATACATTTCTTCCGGAATAGAAATATTTCTTCAGAAATTCATTATGATAGTTGAGCAAGGCAAAATGAACCCGGATTTCCTCGAATTTGCGGGAGAAGTAAACGACATTAATACGATGAAGGATAACCGCCTGTTCGGCAGAATAAAAAGTCAGCTTATAGACATAAGCGGGTTGGACAAAAATATCGCTTTGTCATATATCGCTGTGTCGGAAGCAAATGATTTGATTACGAGCGATTATGATGGTGTTGCTATTCCTGATTATGATTTAAATAACAGAGAGTGGTACACATCAATACTCGAAGAAGGAGACACGACCGTAACAGCTCCATATCTCGATTTGGTTACAGGGCAGATAACGGTAACAATAGCGGCGCCTTTAACCGACCAAGAGAAAGTTCTCGGTGTTTTTGCGTTGGATATCATGATAGAAGATTTGAGGAAGATGATGCTCGACCATAAAATCGGCAAAAGCGGTTATGCTGTACTGGCTTATAATGATGGCCGTATCTTATATCATCCCGATTATAATATTAAGGATGTTGTATATGTCAAAGACATAGTGGGTGATAAATCGGAAGAGCTGTTGTCGGGAAAAAGCGGGATAACAAACTGTGTTTACAAGGGAAAAGAGAAATTTGCCGCGCATCTCCCTATAAAAAATACGAATTTGATTGTCTTTACTATAATATCGAAAGAGGAGGTATATTCGCAGCTAAATTCATTCCTGCTGACGAACCTTTTGATTCTGGTAGGAATTCTGGCATTGAGCTATATCATGATAGCAGCGCTTAGAAATCTTATCTCCGCTCCGGTCATTAATATATCCAGAGAAATCGAAAGTTACAGCAAGAATAAAAAAGAGATTTGCCTGCCCGGGGAATATCTGGACAGAGAAGACGAACTGGGTGTTTTATCAAGAGGACTTGCTCTCATGGTACAGGAAATCTCAAATTATGTTGTTGAAACCGAGTATAAAAATCAGGAACTGATACGTGTAAAAGAGAAAATCAGCATGGAGCGCTCCTTATTCAAAACAACGATTCATTCTTTGGCCGATGGAGTCATTGCCACAGATGAATTTGGAATAATACGTATCATGAATAACGTTGCAGAGGATCTTACGGAATGGCCTGTAGAACAGGCGTACGGAAAAGGAATTGCCGAGGTTTTCCGCATTAAAATAAACGGAATAAAATTATCTGATTTATATGATGAGGTGTATATGCTCGGTCATGTTTTTCGTGCGGAAGATATACTGCTGACCAAAAGAACAGGCGAAGAACTGCTTATTGAAGGAAATGTTGCTCCCATTAAAGATGAAGAAGGCAATATTTCGGGTGCCGTTATTGTATTCAGGGATTTTACTGAGAAGAAGCAAAAACAGGAGCAGATATTATATTTGAGCTATCATGACCAGCTTACCGGACTGTATAACAGAAGATTTTTTGAAGAAGAGTTGGAGCGTTTGGATACGGAGGAGAATTTGCCCCTATCCATAGCTATGGTGGATGTTAATGGTCTGAAGCTTACAAATGATGCCTTCGGGCACATGACAGGGGACAAGCTTCTTATTCGAGTGGCGAAAATCCTTTCAACCGAATGCAGAAAAACAGATGTTGTTGCAAGGATTGGCGGCGATGAGTTTGTAATAATACTGCCAAAAACGACGGACACAGAGACCGGGAAAATCGTCAGCCGTATTTATAAAGCGATTGCCCGGGAGAAGATGGATAATATCATTATTTCAATCTCTATCGGGTATGACACAAAGATAAGGAGTGATGAGCGTATTGAAAATGTAATGAATAAAGCGGAAGAGCAAATGTACATGAAAAAGCTCACCGAAAGCAAAAGCATGCGAAATAAGACGATTCAGGCCATACTAAATACTTTGCGGGAAAAGAACCAGAGGGAAAGGGTACATTGCGAAAGAGTGAGCAGGATCTGCAAAGAGATAGCAAGGCAGATGAACATGGATGAGGAAACAGCAAAGGAAATCGAGTATGCCGGACTTATGCATGATATCGGGAAAATAGCAGTTTCAGATGATATACTTAACAAGCCCGGAAGGCTGACGGATGCGGAATATCAAGAGATGAAAAGGCATACAGAAAGCGGTTATCAAATTTTAAGATCAGTGGATGCTTATACCTCATTGGCTGAAATCGCTCTTTCACATCATGAGCGCTGGGATGGAAAAGGATATCCGCGGGGCTTGGAGGGGGAGGAGATCCCTTTAATTGCGCGTATCATAACTGTGGCGGATGCATATGAGGCAATGACGGAAAACAGACCGTATAAAAAGGCGATGACCAAAGACGCGGCGATAGAAGAACTGATAAAAAATTCCGGAACACAGTTTGATCCGGAAATCGTCCGCGTGCTAATCGAAAAAGTATTTGGATTCCCAGGAAAAGACCTTTAATGCATCGTGCAGCAACGAACCGCCAAAGACGCTGAGAAACTTCATTAATTAACAAAAAGCTAACAGTAAGTACCCGCTCTTTTTCAGGACAGCACAGGTGCTTACTGTTAGTTTATTTTGGCTTATATGTTTAGCGCTCCGTATCTGTATGGGAAATCATTTGGCGCTCCTTGGACTTCCGACCGTTCTGCCCGAAGACCAGAAGCCCTGTAAGACCGGAGCCGCTGCCGACCATCAGCATTACCCATAACAGCGGATTGCTGCTGTCTCCGGTTTTGGGGATGTCTTCAATCGGAACAGGTTTGCCGGAAGGCAAATCTCCCCCCGGAATCTCATCATCGGGAATATCTGCATCAGGCAAATCTCCCGCAGGAGTGTCATCATCGGGGATATCTATTGGCGGATCATCAGGCGATGGTTCGGGGGTAGGGTAGGGTCCCTCTCCGCCGCCGCTGTTTATTGATTGCTCCGCATATAAATACCAATCAACAAAGCTCTTTGCATTTTGGAAGCTGTTGTTCATCTCAATCGGAAGTGTAAGGGAAACTGTGAGAATCTTGCTGTCACCGGGATGAAAAGTCCCAAGAAGCACCCCCTTGGCATACGGATTTTCTACGCCGCTTTCCTTATAGGCGTCCATCACGTTAAGTTCTGTTCCGCCACTTAAAACTTTCAGCGTCATACTCTTCAAAAAATCTGGAACAGTCTCCTCACCGGGAGCGGCATAGAGATAAATCCTGAATTGCCCGCTGTTGCCCCGGGCTGACTCTACGGTAATTGTTTGCGTAAGAGTATCTCCGGGCATGACACCGCTGAAATTGTCAAACAGATTGCCGTCGTCCCTGTTGAAAGTGAAATTAGCTTGATTGCCGCTGGCCACTAAAGTGATTGTAGGATTTTCATTTTCCTCGGTTGCCAGAGTTCCGAGGGCACCTATGCTGCAAATAAAGAGTGCGGCAAGAATGAGTACGGATGTAAGGAACAGTTTGCTCTTTTTCATATTCATCCTCCTCCGTCACTTTGAAGCCAACTGGCCGCCGTTTACCTGTACTGCATTCCAAGCATCTGCAACAGCCGATTCCGGTTCTGCTTGAATTGCCTCGCAGAGTATTTGCAGATTCATCTTGTATCCATCGCTGGAAGTTTTGACTGCTGCACTGTTTATCAGTACGGGGGTAAGAGCATTAGGTGCGATTTTGCTCTTGCAGTAATAGTAGCCATCGGAGCCCTTGAACCAGGAACCTGTGCTGATTGAAATAGACAGATCATTTAGACTTGCGGTTTGGTTGACTACATTGCCGCTTCCGTCTTCCCACGTGGGGATTACTGCAACTCGAATCCATGCGTCAATATCGCCGGTGTTCCGGATTTTAACATTGCTTTTGGTTGTGTTGTTAAATGTTTCCTCAACTTTGCTGGTCACAGCAACCGTCTTGAAGCTGTTTCCTATAGTGCCGGATGAAACTGCGAGCAATGCAAGGGTGCCGCCTGCGGCAACACCTAAGATAAGGAGCAGTGACAGCAGCAGAGCCGCAGACCTGCCGTTGCCCCGTCTATTATACCTGCGGATTTTTATTAGGCGGTCACCTCTTTTCATTTAAATTTGTTTTCCATATAGTTGGATCCGCTGAGCCACGCTTTATTTATGAGGGTGTTGCTAATGCTTATGGTATTCGAAGGATTGCTGCAGTTCAGTGTTACGGATGTTGTGCTTGCCGCCGCATACCGCCAAGACCAATTGCCCTCCTCTTGGACCGAGTAGACACCGATGGGAAGACCTATGATGATTTTACTGCCGCTTCCTTTTACCACAACGGTCAGGTCGACTTCGTCGGCATAGTCGCAGCCGCTCAGATTGCTGCCTTTTATGCGGAGGACGAAAGTTTGACTGCTTCCGTAGGACTCCTTGCATCCGCTCTTTGAAACGGTCAAAGTGCAGGTTTTGACATTGACGGCAAACTCCTTATCTGATGCCGATCCCGCGTGACTGGTGCCGTTATTTACGAAAGTAACATACTGGGTGATATCCCAGTCTCCAGCTTTTACGGTTACATCCACGGGCGTGTCGCTTTTGAAGCAGGAGGACTCAGGACCATATGTGTAAGTAAGCTCGGGGGCTGTACCCTGCACATTGTCCGAATCCGCTGTTACCGCGCCATGCTTCCAGCTTAAAGAGCCGACATTCTCTGCGTAGTCCGCCTTTTCACCGAGATATATAGTGCTGTCGCTGAACGTGATCTCGGGTTTGTAGACGGTGATGCTTGAGACGGCAGTTTCAGTCTTATTTGCGATGCTTCCGCTATGAAGCGGGGGAACTGTTGCGGTCACAGTTATATTTGCTTGATCATCTGTAGGCTTTGCCGTAAATGTGGCAGAATAAGTGATTTCGCTTACATCCACGAAGTCAGCTTTCCAACTGTCTTCACCTGAGGGCGTGGTGATTGGAAGATAAAGATTCTCTATGGACACCGTATTGCCCAGATAAATAGAAGTATTTTTGCCTATGAATGGAACATTAATAGGCACATCTGCTGTTATCATTTCAAAACTCTCTACAAGATTGTCACCTTCGTATATGCCCGATGAGATATTGTTGGTGGGCACTTCATTGCCGCCCCAGAATCCGTCCTTAGGTTTTACATCAAAGCTGACGACAAGCTTCTTCCCATGACCTTTGTCGGGTTTTTTGTTTTCCGATACAAATTCCTCGTCATAGGAAAAGCCTTTTACTGAAATGGTTTTTGTGCTCCGGTCGATCGAAACCTGCGCGTCGCTGAAAGAAATTTCATCATCCTCCCAAGTATATATACCGCCTGTTTTGCCTGTGCAGGCTATAGTGGAAACATTGATGTTGCTTTCATCGTGTATATCGAAATAATCTGAAACGATGTCGCGCACCTCGGCATTGCTTCCAAGTGTAGTGGTAGGCGCACCGATTTGCTCGGAAATCCTTTGGAAAATATCATTCAGCGAGGATGTATCGCTCGCAGACAGATAGTAGTTGTGCGTTGAAAGAGCAGTCCGAGTAAAGTTCTGGGTAATCATATAGCCGTTGCCGCCCATCATATGATTTCCCGGGTTGTAATATCCGTTTGCAATCCCAACATTATCTGCACCCGCATAGTTGCTGGAAAGATAATTGAGAAAGCGGTTTCCTGCCGCAATGTCGATAAACCTTACATCTCCGAACCATCCTTTAAAAAAGCTTGCGCCCCACACACTTCCCACTGCTCCGCTGCAAGGTATGTCGCTGTAAAGACTGTAGTCAAACTTTTCTCCATGCAGCTCATTGGGATTGGCACCGCTGAAGATACCAATGGTATATACGGTTGCACCATTTTGCTTCATGCGTTTGGCAGTGCTTATCGCATTGCTTGCCATAGTCGTATTGAAATCCGATTGCGATGTGGGTACTCCGTCGGTAAAAACAACAACAACCTTGTTTCGGCCGGAATTGCCTTCAACACTATCGAAAAGCTCCTTTGCCCGATTCATGCCTGCCTCGGCGTTAGTTGCCCCTTGTGGATTTTGAGGCAAATCGTTGATAGAATTTTTAAGGCTGTTGTAATCGTTTGAAAAGGTACTGAGTGTAGCCGCGTCATCTGCGAAAGTTACAATTGAAATATAATGATCCGCACCGTACCCCGCGGCATCTGCCGCTACTGCGTCAATAAATTTTGCGATAGAGTCTTTCATCGCCTTTTGTCGGCTTTGTGCGTATCCGCCGCTGTTTCCTTCAAAATCATATGCCATACTGCCGGATTGGTCTAAAACAAGTATGATATCGGCGGGAACACCTGTGGTTTTTGTGACTACCGCGCCGGTGGTGTAGGATTCAAGGCGTATTTTATATGTTCCGTCAGAGTTAGGACTAACGGACTTGTGCACTTCCACTCCCTCGGTATCCTTTGCTTGAAACTGGGAACGGAAATTCATCATATGCCTGCCTTGGGAATTTGACTGCATTGCGTCCGAAGCTGTGACAGGTGACACCAAGGGGCCGGCTCTGGTTACGGGTACTGTCGACACTTCAATATTTTTGGAATACAAAGCTGCCACATATTCCTCAAGTGCCAAAAGCTCTTCGGGGCTGAGAGATTGGAGAAATTGCTCTATCTCAGTGTCATCGGTCAGAGAGATAAAAATCTCATAGAGGGCTTCGGGATCGATTTGTTTTTCCTCGGGCTTTTCCGAGCTTTTTGGTTCCTCTTCATCTTCAGATCCTTCGGAGTTTTTCGGTTCTTTTGCATCTTCAGAGTCTTCGGAATCGGAAGAATCCTCCGATTCGCCAGAGCCCTCTTTGTTCTCAGAGTCGTCTGGATTTTCAGGATTTTGAGAAGCTTCGGGCTTTTCAGGTTCTTGGGAAGCTTCGGGTGTTTCTTGACTGCCTGAGCCTCCGGGATTTTGCTGATTATCCGTTTCTTCTATATTGGTGATATCTTCTGCTGCGGCTTCCGGCGTTTTTATTTCCTCCGCCTTTGTTATTATGGGAGAGGGCGCGGACAGCAGCAGGCAAAATGCCAACAGCAAAGTTAAAGATTTTTTCATTGTTTTTTGCTCCTCTCCTTCGTTATGTCGCCGGAGCATCGGACGGTTTACCTGTTTCCTCTTTTGGCCAGCCCTTTACACACAAAATTGAATCGGGTTCTGAATCATAGCTGTTGTTGGCTGCCTGCACAGCTTGAGCGCTGACACTGATATGGAAAACCGCATTTTGATATTCGTTGCCCATTGATGCGTCAAACAGGATGCCTGTCAATAAGTTAGAGGTCTTATCTCCGGGAGCAAGCTTTTTAGCATAGCGCCAGAAACCCTCTTCATCCTGTATCCAATATTGCTTATCAAAGACAAAGACGATATTTTCTTTACTTGTCAGAGGAATGTTTGCGGCAGATTCAAAGGCTACCTCCAGTTTTACTCGGACAAAGCAGTCATTTGCACCGGTATTTTCCACAATTACAGCTTGATGCTCCTCATCGGCGGGCATGACCTTGAATGAGTCCGGCTCTTCGTTAAGTTCAATCAGCTTGATTTTAACATTTCCGACTGTTATAACATTGTGTGCCGTTCCCCGGGCGGTAAGATAGGCATAAGTGCCATAGCCCGTGAGCGCAAGCAAAAGTATAAAAGCGGATACAAATGCGATTTTTTTCTTCATTCGATTACCTCCCTTCCCGCGTTCGTCTATGTTTCGGGCTTTTGATTCGGCGCCTTCCGCGTAAAGCGGGCCGCCTAAAGGCTGAAAGATAAGATAATCGGATGAGGAAGCTGCTCCCCCATCCGATTTGGGGGTTTTCTACGCAGGTACGGGATTAGACTGTTGTTGGGTCAGCGCAGCAAAAGCATCGCCGGCAGAGTTAAAGCCTGTAGCCTGTATGGCTTCTGCGCTTATATTCATAGTGAATTCGCCGCCGTTTCCTCCGATCGCGCTCATTTCAGCGTTGTCAAATAATGTAGGAATGTTGATGCTGGTAAACAGGGCGCCTGTTTCAGCACTTTCAGCCAAAATTCCATTATAGTTGTAGACATATGTAATGGTATCCTCATCCCGGTTTTCGATGACAGCCGCACGAGTCCATTTTGTTTCATCATGTCCTCCAAAGATTGATGAAAGATCATGGGAGACAACGCTTTCTTTCCATGCGACGGCATTGCTGAGCGTGACCTTCATTCGGACATAGGCGGGATTTTCGCCGGTATTCCGAATAGTGGGATCTTTAGGGAGTACGGCGCCGGGGTATATGCCATCATACCTGTTCTCAATAACTTCGATTTTTGAATCTCCGTTAAGCACATATTCCCATATTGCATGACCGCTTGCATCCGTTTTCTTCTCAACTTTGTGCTCATATAGCTCGATTGCAACGCTGCCGACGGTGAAGGTCTTTTTTGCAGCATCAGTGTTGGTGAAGTAGGCAAGAGTGCCCCCGACTGCCGCTGCTGCAAGCATCAAGAATGTGGAAAACAGTATCATGCCTTTCTTTTTCATTCAATTTCCTTTCAGCATGGCGTCATGTTTTTTCGGTTTAAGAATGCTGTTAACAGAATTAAGAATTGGCGGGGAAGAAGTGTTCAATAACTGCGTCCTTAGCCGTTTCATAGGAAACATTAGCAGACGCCTGATAGGCGTAAGCCTGCACATTGATTCTTCCTTCGGCACCTTCGGCAATATCTTCTATATTTAAGGTGGGATCTATAGTAATCGTGTTGAACACAGCGGGAAGCGTCTCGTTATCCTGTGAAGTTGGAACAATCTTATCCTGGGTTGCGGAATAGACATAAAGACCGGGATATTTTGTACTGTCGACGAGAGTCCAATTGGAATCAATTTGACCGGTTGCTGCGACATCTTTACCATTCATCTTGGCTGCGTTTTCTACATAGACGAATACATAGCAGGGAGAGCTGTCTGCTAAAACGGTGACGGTGGGGTCTTTATCCATGGTTGCCCCGGGAATGACAGGGTATTCGTTGGCTGTTATACGAGCCGCTTTGGCGCCTGTGAGCTCCAAACCTGTTTTGGGATCAACTTTTGCCTCATCCAAGGCAATGGCGAGCTTACTTCCTGCTGTGCTTGTGGTAAAGGTGTTTTCCAGATTTGTCCCGTTTGCGTTAGAGGACAGATACGCCAGAGTTCCTCCGATGGCAAGTGCCGTGATCAGTGCAATTGAAATAACGATGGTCAAAACTTTTTTCATGCTTTTCCTCCTAAAATATAAAATAATACTATGTATAGCTTATTGTTTTTTCATGGATGACTTTCTGTTTCCGGTGTCCGCAGATTCCAAAAGATTGGGGAGTAACACAAGAATCAATAAGACGATACAGGCACAGATTCCAATGTACATTCCCGGGGGAGAAGCGATCCAATTTGAGAAATATCCCAGATACGGTATGGAGAACACCGCCTTACCGATTAGGTTCTCATACGGGACAGGAGAACCGTCTGCCGCATCGTTGGCATCGCCTTTCGTAATGAAGCGGTGATTTCCTGAATCAACCTCCGTTACCCGATGGGTTACTGCCACCATAGCTTCGTTCAAAACAAATGTTATGGGGTCTCCCGGCTCAATGTTTTCTGGAGGAACTTTTTTGACATAAATAATCGAGCCTACATGATAAGTTGGTTCCATGCTTCCGCTAAGTACCACATAGGGTGTGAGTCCTGCCAAGCGTATACCTGACAGAAGCACTGCCAGCACCGCCACGCAGAAAACCAGAATCCAGGTAATCGCATTCCACGTTTTTCTTAATGTTTTGTTCATTGTACCGATCCCTCTCACAAAGACAGTTGATAGCTAAAGTGAAATATTCGTATCGAATGTTAAAGATGCGTTTTTATTGCATATCACCTCCCAAAGAATCATAGAGTATGGATACTTTATATATGTTGTTTTCCGGCGGGTATTTCTCTGAGAAGATGCGTATCTGAATGAGCGGATCTAACTAACATACGCACTATACCATTCCGCGGTTATATGAAAGTTATATTCGCAAATTACGATGCCGTTCTCCGAATTGTTATATAATCTTACTTCCCAAGATAAAGTCCTCCCTTGTTTGACAAGGGAGGACTTTCTGTAAGCCGCTGCAATCTCCGGCATGGTGAAAACCGCAATGCAGCTATACTTAAGTAATAGATTTTTACAAGAGATTTGTAAGTATTTCCATCAACGCATAAAGACCTATTTTGAAGTGCTGGCAGGAAAGCTGTGTATTGCGAAATATTCGGGATTATCTGAGGATATTTTGTTGTTGATAGACTTGTTTCTAATAACGGTGCTTATGTCTTCGTTCATGATTTGTTTGAGCTTTTCAACTACGTTGAGGAAGTATTTTGCTATCGGCTCCAACAGTATTCCGCTTATATACTCGATTCCGTTTATGTAGTCATTTGCATAATGCGCAGCAAAAGCGATTGCGGCATATCCGCCCAGTGTCGTCAGCAGTTTCCATGCACCGTATTTTAATTTACTCCAGCTAAATCCGTCTTTGAAAGCGCCGTAACTTATTCCAACGAGCTGATTGGCAATCATTAGAACAAATAATACGGCAATTAGTTTAATACTCATTTCAAACATCCTCCAGTTTTTCATTAGTAATGGGGCTGCGGGTTGACTACGCTCGTATTATATAATTTTATGTTTTCGCAATCAGTCTAATCGTGTCAGCGCAAAGATATAACGGCAAAAATAAGAAACAAAATGCAAAGTGACGTATTATTAGGCGCATTGCAAAATGATTATCAAGCAGGATAAAAAACTCCGGAAGTATTGATTTATCAATACTTCCGGAGCGGTTGGACAGGGCGTGAAATAAAAATAATTGTACCGGGTTAATTTAATCGATTCCGCTGAATGCGTTATTCATGGTTTCTGAAAATGAACTGATGCCGCCAAGCATAGCGTCGACAGCGTCTGCGCTTGGATTGATTACCCATTGATTGTCACGCAGCGAAAGTGTTATATCAACTGTATTGGTCACTTTAGGGTTATCTTCCCGTTCCAACAGATTGGTCAATATATCATTGCTCATTTTGTTCATATCTTCGTCAGTCGGACGCTGTTCCTCGGGAAGAAATGCATAGGAAAGCGCTTCTTTAAAAGCTTCGGACATAAACTCGGACATTATGCTGCTCATATCAAGATTAGTGATTTGCACCTTTACCGTTGCGGTTTCCTTTTCCTCATTAGACTCTATAATTTGGTAGTCAAGGTTTTTAACGAATAAGGTCATCATTGACAAGGATTCGTCGTCAGATTCCGCATCAGCCCCCGAGTTGTCTATGTCTTTGAATTGGTCGTTGCCCCAATAGCTCTGCATTGTTTCAACATCCATGGTTTTTACAGAGTCGATTGCCTTCTGCACAACAGACTGTGCAGATTCTCTTTGAGCACATCCGGCAAGCCCTAAAGCCATTGCGATTGCAAGCCCTAAGCACAGCGTTTTCTTCATTTTATTTTCCCCTCTCAATATAAAGTATGCCGTCTGCCGGTCAAGCCGAAAAATATCTTGACCGTTATTGCCGCCAATAAAACTATATTAACAAAACAGCATAATTTGTTCAACTGTTATGAGGGAGCGAATGTACTTTTGTGTATTTGCACAATGTGCAGTAGAAATAATTGGAAATTGCATCTATATAAATGCCGATGGAGATAGAGCTGCGGGACTAAATGACTAAATTATAAGCAATATTTACGACAAAGATGAATAGACTTTAGAGCATTGCTTTTTTAGCAGACAAATAGTAAAGACGATTTGGAGGTAATCATGAGCTATAAGCAATTGTTTCGAAAGCCTGTTTATGCGCTGATAGCAGTAGTCCTTGCAGTTATGCTTTTGCCGGTCACTGCCTTTGCGGCGGATACGTGGACTCAAAAACAGATAAGAGCACATGAAATTGCAAATATGGCAAGAAGCCTTAATCTGCCTGAGGATAACCCTATAATAGTCGAAGCGAAGCGGCTTTGGCATGAGGACTACGGTGTTTCTTCGGACACACAAAATGAACCGCCGGCATATACCGATGATGATGCTACAATGTTAGCGAAAATCATTTACAGCGAAGGGAGGGGAATACCAAGCGATACGGAAAAAGCCTGCCTTGTGTGGGTCGTACTTAACCGAGTGGATGCCGGATATGGAAACACGATTGCTGAAGTAGCGGCGGCTCCGGCGCAATTTGGGTATAGGGCGAGCGCACCTGTATGGGATAATCTATTGCTGATCAGTCATGATGTACTCAGCAGATGGCAAAAAGAAAAGAACGGAGAAACGGAAGTCGGAAGAGTACTGCCAAAAGATTATCTTTGGTACAGCGGAGACGGCGTACATAACTATTTCCGTAATTCTTATAAGGGAGGTACACGCTGGGATTACAGCCTGCCTACCCCTTATGAGAGCTAAGTTTAAAGTCAATAGTAAAAAGGGACGGGTTTACCGTCCCTTTTGCTTTGGAAATGCTTTACTACGCATAAAATGAGTGATTGCCTATTGTAGTGACAAAAGTGCAGTTTTGAACAATCCAAAAACTGCTGGCTTTCGACGGATTGAGGAAGTATAAACTATTGCCGGCAACAGAGGCTCCGTCGAGGCAAAGTTTAGCCGCGAGTATACTCTCCTCTGAAGGTGTGTTGTAGATTGTTCCGTTTGAAATGGGCTGGAATTGCACGCCCCACTTGTCGTCGAAAATGACGTCATAAATGGTGTTAGGATAATTTGGGTTAGCTACTCGATTAAGGATAACATTTCCGACTGCTATTTTGCCTTTGAGAGATTCGCCGCCGCTTTCGGAGTTTATAATACGAGACAGCCAGTAAACGGAATTACTGTCGTAATATTTGTCTCCGGATTCAATCGTACCGCTGCCGCTCTTTACAGTCACTTTCTGTGTATTGCCATCCCATGTAACCGAAGCAGCGCCGAGAGCTTTTGCAAGTGCCCTAATAGGAACCAGAGTGGTCCCGTTGACCAATTTAACACCATCCTGCACATAAAGCATTCGTCCGTTTGCCTCAATATAGCAGTTTCCCGGACGGGCAATAATAGTGAGGTTTGATGTTCGAACAACAGCCTGTCCGTTTTCCCAAGAGATATTAGCCCCGGGGCTGAGGAGCAGGGTAGTGGCTCTAATCGGAACATACGTAGTAGAGTTTTGCAGCGAAACATTGTTTGTTATCGTTGTGCCGTTGACTAATAAGGAAACGGCATTCGCGCCCGGCACGACTGCTGTAAGCAGGCACACAGTCAGAAGCGCTGTAAGAATCCTTTTTCTCATAAATCACACTCCTTGTCCTTTTAAGTCATATTGTAACTATTTGTTACATTTAAGACAAGAAGTAAGATATTCCAATTGACTGTGACCGAATTACGGAGAACATCGCTAATCTGAATAAGCTGTAATAGCCCATGTGGCAAATCAGTCCGGAACAGCATAATTTGTTATAACAATTAACAAAGAGGTGCAGGAATGAAACTCATAAGATCAATATTTACATCATGGTATTGCAGACGCGGCGGAGAATTTGATGCGCTATTCCTTCCTGTTTCTAATAAAAACTATATTTGGGAATTGTGGAGCCCCGTAAAATGCGCTGCGTTTGCAAGTCAGGATTTGGCAAAAGACTTATAACAAAATAATAATAGTGAAAAGGATAGCTAAAAAGCTATTCTTTTGCATTGCGATGATTCGCGGGGCGGCTGTCTGCTGCGTTCCAATTATACTCTCCAGTTAACGGCTTTAACTTGCGTGTCCAATTCACGGAAACTGTGCGGCAGGCTATTATTTCAAATGCAGCTGTAATGCTGAAGGCATTTGCCGCTGGCAGTCCTCTTATAAAAGAGGAAATGAAGCTTCTAAGACTCAAAATACTCAAAGCCAGTTATCTCAGTGGACGATACACCTTAGAGGATAGGATTATTAAGTATTTTCCGAGCGTATTGCCGATAATCCAAATATTCTATGGATATTGTCGATGTACTGGCTCTACTTTTTTGCAAATGCAGGTTTTATCTATTTTTCTAATGAAGCGGCTCGAGATTTTTTTGAACATCCCTCAAAATACGATGAAAGTTTGAGCGAAGAGCCGTCTTATGATTACATAGAGTTTTACAACTCGAATTGGGCATATATTAAATTGTATTGATTGCAAGTGAATACTATAAAAGGGATTATTCTCGAAAAGTGCAGAAAGCACCTGTTTAAACTTCACTTTATTGCGTATGGACTCATGTTATCCGCACATGATGAATTTTTTCCGGCAAGGTAGCCGAATGTCGACTGCCTTGCTTTTTGTTATGAATTATTCAGTTAGATTTGAATTAGCCTACTTTTTTAAGGTAGAAACCTTATCCATCGTGCGGGGTAGCAGAAGCGGTACAAGGATACTCCTCTCGAACCAATAATATTTGTTTAACCATTTTAGCAACCTAAAATGTAAAAAATGCATTTTGGGCTATCATCAGCCCCATATAAATAAAAACAAAGCAGTCCAGAAACCTTGTGTTATCAATGGTTTCCGGACTGCTTTTCAGTGGCAGCGGGAGAAGGATTCGAACCCTCACAAACAGAGTCAGAGTCTGTCGTGCTACCTTTACACAATCCCGCTATGATTTTTTATCATTTCAGACGCAAGAGTAATTATACTATATTATTCGTCAATGTCAAGACATTAATGCGTAAAAAACACAAAATCTGCGCTCTTGTGATAAGAGCGCAGATTCTGATGTAATATTCCCGTCAACTTACTTTTCCAAATAGCTCATAACAAGCTCGTGTAAAAGCTCGTCCCGATCAATACGGCAAATAAGGCTGCGGGCATTATTGTAATTCGTGATATAAGTGGGATCCTCTGAGAGGATATACCCGACGATTTGGTTAATGGGGTTATAGCCCTTCACAACGAGAGAGTTATAGACAGAGGACAGGATCTCTTTCATTTCCGTCTTGTTGTCGATAACGTTAAATTTGCGTGTTGCATCCTCCATTTATATAGCCTCCCTTCAACTTTATATCCTTATTATAACAAATATATTCTTGTAGTAAAGCGGTTTAATATTACTATTCAGTTACATTTTAGCGCAAAAAGTGCTATCTTATTACAGCCCCATGCACTTTTTCGAGATTTGTTAAGATAGACTTAACGATTTCGTCGGCATGTTCATCGGTTAAAGTCTGGTCTTTTGCGCGTATTGTCAGTGAAAAAGCAACGCTGCGTTTGCCC
This sequence comes from Clostridiales bacterium, assembly GCA_012719035.1. GTDB lineage: Bacteria > Bacillota > Clostridia > Oscillospirales > Oscillospiraceae > UBA2658. The sequence continues at coordinate 48,291 of JAAYBD010000046.1, forward strand.
TCGGGAATCCCTATTCCGGTATATACGTCAAACAGCCGGCAACTTTCAAGGTAGTCTCCTCCGGCGGAATACATGGTGTCTGCAAGCTCTGCAACCGTTACCATTGTGTCGCAGACGACCGCTATATCGCGCGTCATTGCAGGGAAACGGGGCAGGGGAACATAGCTGGGTTCGCCGGAGATACAGGACATCATCGCGGAGACGTTCAGCTCGGCGGTGTACACGCTTACATTCAGTCCAAATTCGGGGCAGACAGAAGGGTGGATCTGACCCATGACGCCAAGCAAGGTATCTCCGCAGGTAATTTCCGCGCAGCGCCCCGGGTGATAAGCGGAGTTGCCTGAAATAGCCGCAAAGTGGACATTCTTTATGCGCAGTGCTGACAGAATTGCCTCAACGCAGCCTTTCAGCTCAAAGAAACCGGCATCCTTGCCATACGAACCGAGAGTTAAAATCGTCTGTTCGTCGGCAAGCTCCTCACCTTCAACGGGAAGATAAATTGTGGCAAGCTCAAATAACTTTACGTCCATATTCCGCTTTGAAAGGTTTGTGCCGAGGACGTCCAGCATAGACGGCAGGGATGTTGTCCGCATTACGCTTGTATCCTCACCAAGCGGATTTTGTATAGTGAAAGCTTTACGCAGAGCGCTGTTTTCGGGAAGACGGATTTTGTCCCATGCGCTTTTGCTTCCGAATGAATAGGTCATGACTTCAAAGAACCCCATTCCGCGGCAAAGGGAATTTATTTCATGTTCAAACTTCTGTCTGGGCGAGAAGCCGCCGCGGGTCGCAGTTCCGTTGAAAACCGTAGGTTCTATCTTATCATATCCATAGAAGCGCCCAATCTCCTCCGCGATATCCGCGTAATGTTCGATATCGGAACGGAATGACGGAACACAGATGATGTTGCCATCCATGGTAAAGTCGAGTTTTTCAAGGACTTTGACCATGAATTCGCGGTCGATGTCCGTGCCAAGAAGTGCATTTATGCGCTCAGGTTCCAAGGGGAGGCTGACTTTCTTCGGTTCAACCGCCACAACATCGATGACGCCGTCAAGAACCTCTCCAACACCAAGCATTTCGATAAGCTCGCAGGCGCGCTCCGCTGCGGGGATGGTATTCATTGGGTCAAGACCTTTTTCAAAGCGCCCCGACGCATCTGTGCGCATTCCGAGGGATATTGCTGTTTTGCGGATGGATGTCCCATTGAAGTTTGCGGATTCAAAGACGATGGTGTTGGTTTTATCTGTTATCTCGCTGTTGCCGCCGCCCATAACTCCTGCGAGACCGATGGGGTCATGCTCGTCTGCAATTACAAGCATATCTTTAGTAATAGCACGATCCTTGTCGTCCAAGGTTTTGAGAACCTCGCCTTCGTTGGCACGCCGGACAACAATTTTTCCGCCCTTTAAGCAGGAATAATCGAATGCGTGCATAGGTTGACCGTACTCAAGCATAACATAGTTTGTAATGTCCACTATATTGTTGATGGGACGGATGCCGGAAGCGCGGAGCCTGCGGCGCATCCATGCCGGAGAGGGGGCTATTTTAATGTTCTTCACCATTTTCGCGGTATAGCGGGGGCAAAGTGCGGGATCGGCGATTTCAACCTTTAGATAATCCGCAATATTACCGGCGCCGCCTTTGACAACGGGGCTGCGGAGTTTAAGCTTTGTATCGAAAGTTGCCGCGCTCTCGCGTGCAAGACCTATGACTGAAAGGCAGTCCGGGCGGTTGTTTGTAATTTCAAACTCAACGACGGTGTCGCCAAGTCCGAGAACGTCCTTTATATCATCACCCGGTCTGCATGGCTCCTGCATGATGAAAATGCCGTCTTCAATGGCATAAGGATAGTCGTGTATATCAAGCCCAAGCTCCTTGAGGGAGCAGAGCATACCCTGTGATTCAACGCCGCGGAGAGTACCTGTGTGAATGGAGATTCCGCCGGGGAGAACGGCGCCGTCGACGGCAACGGGAACAAGGTCACCCGCGCAGACGTTCTGGGCGCCTGTTACGATCGTTACCGGAGCCTCCCTGCCAACGTCAACGGTACATACCCACATGTGGTCGGAGTTTTCATGCCGAACGATCTCCAAAACCTTGCCGGCGACGACATTGGAAATTCCGTCTCCTGTTTTTTCCCAGCCTTCGACTTTTGAACCTGAGAGGGTCATTGCGTCGCAGTATTCCTTATCTGTAGCTTTGATGTCCGTAAATTCAGACAGCCATTCGCGTGATAGTTTCATTAGTTTCAGCCCCCTTTAAAACTGGTTCAAAAATCTTACGTCGTTTTCGTATATCAGACGAAGGTCACTGATATCGAACCTTCGCATGGTTATACGCTCAAGACCTACGCCGAAGGCGAAGCCCGAATAAATATTACTGTCGATTCCGCAGTTTTCAAGCACTTTGGGATGAACCATGCCCGCACCGAGAATCTCTATCCAGCCCTCGCCTTTGCAGATGCGGCAGCCTTTTCCTCCGCATTCAAAGCATTGAACGTCTACTTCGCAGGAAGGCTCCGTAAATGGGAAGTGGTGAGGGCGGAAGCGCGTTACCGCACTTTCACCGTACAGGCGGCGTACAAGAGTGTTCAATGTCCCTTTCAAGTCGCCCATGGTTATGCCCTTGTCAACGACAAGACCCTCGATTTGATGGAACATCGGGCTGTGGGTCGCGTCCACTTCGTCCTTGCGGTATACTCTGCCGGGTGAAATAACACGTATAGGCAGAGACTGCGTTTCCATTACGCGTATCTGAACGGGAGAGGTTTGCGTGCGGAGCAGAAGCTTATCGTCATCCGTGAAGTAAAAAGTGTCCTGCCTGTCACGCGCCGGATGCCCCTCCGAATGGTTTAGCTTTGTAAAGTTGTAGTCGGCATATTCAATTTCGGGACCCTCTGCAATCGTGAAGCCCATGCCGATGAATATTTCAATGACCTCGTCCAAAACGGTGCTCAGCGGATGCTTTTTGCCGACTGTTACGGGTTTCCCGGGAATGGTAACATCTATTTTTTCGGAACGCAGCTTCATTTCGAGCATCTTTTCGTTAAGCTCTGCACGCCTTTCCTCAATCGAAACGGTCAGAGCCTCACGAACCTCGTTGGCAAGCTGACCTATGACAGGCCGCTCATCTTCGGAAAGCTTGCCCATCTGCTTTAAAATTGCCGTAAGCTCACCTTTTTTGCCGAGGTATTTTACTCTCAGATTTTCGAGAACATCAATGCTTTCCGCTCCCTGAATCGAGGACAGAGAGCTGTCCTTTAATTCCTGCAACAGCTTTTTCATGGATAACTACCCCTTCTTATATTACAAATGATTACAAATAAATAAAAGCATAAAAAAAGCCCCTCATCCCAAGCCAAAGGGACGAAAGGTAATTCTTCCGCGGTACCACCCGAATTCGGCGCAGTGCGCCGCACTCATCCCGCCTTTAACGGTGCGGCTCCGCCGGGGATTAGCCGGTTGCTCCGGGGCGAACCAAATGTATATCCCGCGGGGCGCTTTCAGCCGATGACAGCCCCTCTCTTTTGCGGAATGGCGACATTATTTTCCCCATCACTGCATTTGTATATTTGTATATTATAACTGTTTATACCACAAACTGAACAAATAAGCAAGAATAAATTTGACTAATTATTTTAACAAGTCTATAATAATATTACTATAGAGCAGGAAAAGAGGCAAGTCATAGCTGGAGGAGAAGCAAATGCGACTTACTAACTCAAAGGCCATGCGAGACGCGGATAGCCGGGCTATCCACGTTCTGGGCGTCCCTTCAACTATTCTTATGACAAACGCGGCGAAAGAGCTTGCAAAGACGGCGCTTGAACTTGCGGGAGGAAACAGGAGCGCTGTGATATTCTGCGGAAGCGGAAACAACGGCGGAGACGGAATAGGCGCTGCATTTTTTCTTCTTCGACGGGGGATACGTGTTCATTGTTATCTTGTCGGTGAGCGCTCCAAGATGACGCCGGACTGCGCTGAAATGGAGCGCAGGCTGATTGAACTCGGCGGCAAGCTTGAGGATTTTGACCCGAATGATGAAAGCATAAAAAAACTGACCCATGAAGCGGGTGTGATAATAGACGCACTGTTCGGAATAGGTCTGAACTCTGAGCTGAGCGGGAAGGCGCTTTCTGCCGTAGGTCTTATTAACGGCTCCAAAGCTCCGGTGGTTTCCGCAGATATAGCAAGCGGAGTAGAAGCCGATACGGGACGCATTCTGGGGGAGGCTGTCATCGCCGATGTAACTGTTACATTCTCAATGGCGAAAATAGGACATTTCGCGGAGCCGGGCTGCACCTGCTGCGGAAGGCTTCGCATAGCGGATATCGGAATACCGGCGGAAGCTCTGCAGGATGCAGGAACCGAGGTATTCGTCATCGGCGCGGAGGATGTTTATCTTCCGGCAAGACCGAAAATAAGTCATAAGGGCGACTACGGAAAACTTCTTATTCTTGGAGGAAGCGTGGGATATACTGGTGCGCCTCTGCTATGTGCGAATGCCGCCGCCAAAAGCGGAGCCGGACTTATATCGCTTGGCGTGCCGGAAGAAATATACGGGATTACCGCCGGCAGGCTTTTTGAGCCAATGCCTTTTCCCCTTGCGGGCGACGGAAACGGCAGAATGAGCCTTGGCTCACTTCCCGTTATTCTTGAAAAGCTTTCATCCTGCGATGTCTGCGTTATCGGCTGCGGTCTTTCGCGTTCCGAAGATTTGAACGAGCTTACAAGGTCGATAGTGAGGGCAAGCGCGAAGCAGCTTGTCATTGACGCCGACGGGCTTTTTGCCTTGGGCGATGACCCCGGGATAATCAAAGAGGCACAAAAACCGCCGGTTTTGACGCCGCATGAGGGAGAGTTTTTAAGGCTTGGCGGTACGCTTACAGGAGATAGAGTGGCAGATGCACGTATATTCGCGCAAAGCCGCGAGTGCGTTCTGGTTCTCAAAGGTCACCGTACGATATGCGCTTTTCCCGATGGAGAGGTTTACATAATATGCGCGGGAAATCCCGGAATGGCAAAAGGCGGAAGCGGAGATGTGCTTGCCGGCGTTATGGGGGCCCTTTTGTGCCAGATGCCGCAAAAACAGGCGGTAATAACATCCTGCGCTGTTCATGCACTGGCGGGTGACCTGTGTGCAGAGCGTTTTGGAGAATACTCCATGCTGCCGACGGATATTATCAAAACGATTCCCGAAATAATGAAATCATTGACGAGGTGAAAGATGAAGCAGGCAAAATTGCTTGCACTTATGATAACCCTCATGATATTGTGCGGCTGTTCCAAAAGCGCACAGAACGAGGCGGCTTTTTTGGCTTGGCGGCAGAATTATCTTAGCACCGGGCAACACGAGATTGAAGCTGTTGTAACAGCCTCAGACGATGAAAAAGTCTGCGAATATACGCTTCTATACAATATAGGCGAAGAGGGAGAAACTGTCGAGGTACTTGCTCCCGAATTGATAGCAAAGATTAAAGCTCATATTGAAGATAAGGAAACGCGGCTTTCCTATGACGGAGCAGTGCTGGAAACGGGAAGCACGCTTTCCGAGAACCTTTCACCGCTCATGGCTCTTCCAAAATTTATGGGGATAATAAAGGAGGGGCATGTGGAAAACTGCTGGCGTGAAAAAAAGGACGATACCGAATATCTTGTAACAGAGCTTGAAATGCCTGACGGTATGATAATGACCCTCTGGCAGGAAAGCGGAGACATGACTCCTGCTTATGCTGACGTGAGGAGCCATGATAGAGTTGAGGTAAAGATAATCATTACAAGATTCATATGATACAGAGGGATAAAAATGTTAGAAAACACAAAGAGAACGTGGGCGGAGATAAACCTTTCGGCAATAAACTGCAATTACCGTTCGATGCGTGAAAAGCTTCCGGAAAACTGCAAATTCATGGGCGTTGTCAAGGCGGATGCTTACGGTCACGGCGCGGTTCCGATAGCGGGATTTCTTGAGAAAGCGTACTGCGATTATCTTGCTGTCGCTTTCATAGACGAAGCGGAGGAGCTGAGAAACGCCGGAAACAAGCTTCCTATTCTGATTCTTGGAGCAACGCCTGTTGAATTTGTGGAAAGGCTGACAAAACTCAATGTTACTCAGACGGTTTCAAATCTTGAGACTGCAAGAGAATATTCCGAAGCTCTTTCAAAACTGGGAGAAAAGCTTAAAATACATATTAAGCTCGAAACAGGTATGGGCAGGCTCGGCTTCAACGTCAAAAACGGGGATGTAAACGAGGTCGTGTCGATGCTTTCTTTTCCGAATTTAGAAGCGGAGGGTATTTATACCCACTTTTCCGTATCGGACGAGCCTTCAAAGGATGAATACACACATAGACAATTCAGGGTTTTTTGCGAAGCGGTAGATAAAATTGAGAAAGAAGCTGGTGTAGATTTTGCAATCAGGCATTGCGTAAACAGCGGAGCTATGGTAAACTATCCTAAAATGTACCTTGATATGGTTCGCCCGGGACTTGCGCTGTATGGTATGTATCCCGGCGCTGAGAAAGGTGATATAAGTTTGTCTCCCGCGATGGAGCTTAAATCGCGCATCGCAGCCGTTACAGAGCATGAAGCAGGCGACTGCATAAGCTATGGCGCTGCCTTTACCGCAGATAAAAAGATGCGTATTGCCGTTCTGCCTATAGGATATGCGGACGGTCTGCACAGAGTTTTGTCCAACAAAATCGACGTTCTTATACACGGACGCCGGTGCAGGCAAATCGGTCGTATCTGTATGGATATGTGCATGGTCGACGTTACCGAAGTGCCGGATGCGAAAGCAGGCGATGTGGCTACCATTTTTGGACAAGACGGTGAAGAATCGATTTCCGTCAATGAGCTGGCGGAGAAAGCGGGGACGATTTCGTATGAGCTTGTATGCGCTGTTTCCCAGCGTGTTCCGAGAGTGTATATCGAATAAAAATCTGAGTCCGTAAATGTATATTTTTCACTCCGAAGTGAAACAATGTTAGTACGCTCCTACATAGAATGTAGCGGGCAATCTATCATCGGAGTGTGAAACGTAGTGAGCACAGTTAGACGCGGAGATATCTATTATGCCGACCTTAGTCCCGTCGTCGGCAGCGAGCAAGGGGGAATGCGCCCCGTGCTCATCGTTCAAAATGATACGGGCAATAAACATAGCCCGACGGTTATAGCCGCCGCGATCACCTCTCAAGTAGGAAAAGCAAGACTTCCGACCCACATTGAGCTTTCGGGACAAAGTTGCGGGCTGAGCCGTGACAGTGTAATTCTGTTGGAGCAAATAAGAACAATTGATAAGTCCCGTTTGCGTGAGCGAATGGGGAGGCTGGATGATCCGCTTATGAACGAGGTTGACAACGCGATAGCAGTTAGCTTCGGCTTAGAGGGATAGGGCTATTGCCGCGATATATGCGGGTCGGCTCTTGTCGGCCCGCAGTACAAAAGATTCTAAGGAAGGTAGTACATACTATGAAAAACAAAAAATTTTTAACAGTATTGGCAGCAGTTTTGGTTTTAGCTGTCGGAATCGGCGTGGGAGCTTATGCCGCCTCAAATTTTGGAACACAGTCTGATCCTCTTGTGGCAAAAAGTTATTTGGACAAGACGGTGACACCAAAACTTCAGGAGGAGTTCCAATCAAAGCTTAACGAACAGGTTAAAATATTGGAACAGCAGATTGAATCTTCCTCATCGGGACAGAATTTCACAGCAGTGAACCTAACCAATGGGCAAATCTTGAAAGGCAATGCCGGCTGCGAGATAATCCTGCGTTCGGGAACTGCAGTCAGTAATGGAACTTCAGGTCTTTCGGACGTCACAGACGGCAAGCTTATCTCAAGCGGCACAGCATTGACGGCAAACCACCTATGCATGGTAAGTACTGATGGGGACGGAGTAAAGGCAAATTCTTCAGTTACGCTCCTTGTCCGCGGGAGCTACACAATCGCATAAATGTTATATGTCACCGTAAAGCTTCGCGCTTTACGGTGACATTTTTTATATCCTGCTTACATCTGAGTGCTGAATTTCTGTTTGACCTGCTGAAGCTGCTGCTGGTCCGCAGGCTGTGTCTGATACCAGCCGTTTGAGCTCATATCGTTGAAAATATCCGCCTGGATACGGTGTTCGTCATCAAGAATATTAAGAAAAGCACTTCTGAGCTGCTCGTTTACACATTCTCCGGCGAAAGTGTTGTAACTGGTGGTAATATACTTTTGGCTGGAGAGGCAATCTTGCAGTATCTCCTTTTCCGTCAACATCTGTCCATTTTGTCCTTGAACTTGCATTGCAATTTCCTCCCCTTATTGTAAGAATGAAACAAGTGTGTTGTAGTGTGCACGATGCTTACTTGCAAAATTATTCAGATCCTGCTGAATTTTTGTGTCGCTGCAAAGATTGGCCATTGCCTGATACTTCTTTACAAGGTTCTGCTCGTAATTGATCTGGTCTTCAAGAGCGGTAAGCTCCTTTGATGTCAGATTTGCCATGGGTGTACCTCCTTTTTGTTTTAAACACTGGGCTGCACCGAAAAACAACCTACAAATACAGAAACTTATACTGAAACACTTATAACGCGTAATTATTATCAGCGCGTCAATCAAATCTGCATTTTTCAGTTGTTTTTCGATGCATTTATAGTATTTCGCGGATGAAAAAAAATATTCGGAGCAAAGACAAAATGTCAAAGCTCCGAAACGGATTTTCCCTGATCGATTGCACAGATGAGGTAAATACTGTCAGAAAATTTTATTTTATCAATAAAATGTATGGCGTTGCTTATTGGAAGTTCTAAGGCGACGTTTTCCGGAACTGCAAGAAGAAGGCGATTTCCTTCCTGTGCGGAAAAAGCACCCGTTATGTAGCTGCAAACTTTCTTTTCTTCAATCCCTGTAAACAGCGAGCAGGGGCAGGGACATGGCCGCCATATCAATTCTCCGAGTTCGATTTGTGGGAGTTCGCAATCTGCTGAGGGAGGTTTGTTGTCATCTGGTGGGATATCATTGACGTTTGAACCGTCATATTCGTAAGCAGGTGGGGATGAACAATCATCTTCGGCGTTGGCGGGATTCTCGCTGGATTCTTGTTCTTTATCCGTTCCAATATACTCCGACTTTCCTTGCCGCCCGCCGTGGCTTATAGTTTTCGGAAAGGAGTTAAGCGCTGTTCGGCTTAGCTTTTTTGTCAGCTTGAGCATATCTCCGTCCGGCTCCATGACACCAAGATAGCCTTCCTCCCCGTCTCCGAAAACCGAAAGACGAACGATTTCATCACGCATTTCGCATTTTGCCGCGAATGTCCAGAAGAGCCCTTCACGCGTAATTGCAATTTCACCGACTGTCATGTCATCAAAAATAATGGGATAGATTCCCGTAATTTCGTTTTCCATATAGCCTCCCAAACAAGTAATATCGGTTCTCTGTTTGATTATATGTATTCCTCGGCGGCTTATGATACAAATACGCTTTTAAATTGGCTGTTCAGATGTTAAAATAAGGACAGAGCTTTTTAACCTTTGTTTTTTAAATACAAGTGCATGCAAAAACACTGTCTGCATCGGGGGTAATATTATGAACACATATGAACTTATTATAAAAAAACGAAACGGCGGCGAGCTTTCGGAAAGAGAAATAGCCTATCTCGTTGACGGCTTTGTCCGAGGCGATATTCCGGATTATCAGATGTCCTCTTTTCTAATGGCAACGTATTTTATGGGCATGACCGAAAAAGAAACTCTTTACCTCACGCAGGAGATGATAAAGAGTGGCGATACACTTGATTTAAGTGCTATAAGCGGCATCAAGGCTGACAAACATTCTACAGGAGGAGTGGGCGACAAAACATCTTTGATACTCTGTCCGATGCTTGCTGCGGCGGGTATAAAGGTGGCGAAAATGTCAGGGCGCGGTCTTGGACACACAGGAGGAACAATCGATAAGCTGGAGAGCTTTCCCGGCTTGACAACGGTCATTGACGGCGAGAGATTTATAAGACAGGCAAACGAAGTGGGCTTTGTTATAGCGGGACAGACGGCACATCTTGTTCCTGCCGATAAGAAGCTGTATGCACTTCGTGATGTTACAGGAACGGTTGACATAATGCCGTTGATAGTCAGCAGCATCATGAGCAAAAAGCTTGCCTCAGGAGCGGATGTAATAGTTCTCGATGTAAAAACCGGCAGCGGGGCCTTTATGAAGAAAGAGGAGGATTCCTTTGAACTTGCGCGCCAGATGGTGGCTCTTGGGAAAAATTCGGGCAGGAAAACGGTTGCCGTAGTTTCGGATATGGATGAGCCTTTGGGCTTTGCCGTAGGAAATGCACTTGAGGTAAAGGAAGCAATAACTGTTCTTAACGGTGAGAATGTAGGTAATTTGAGAGAACTTTGCCTTACACTCGGCGTCTGTACACTAATGGAAGCAAACATGGCGGAAAGCGAAACGGAAGCAAGAAAAATACTTGAAAAGGGCATTGAAGACGGTTCGGCATTGAAGAAGCTTGCGGAATTCGTTAAGGCTCAGGGAGGGGATGAAAGGGCGGTATATGACACGTCGCTGCTTCCGTCTGCGCCGTTAAAAGTGGATCTAAAATCTCCGGTAAGCGGATATGTTTCAATGCTGCAGGCCGACGGTGTCGGCAGGGCGTGCATAGCTCTGGGCGGCGGACGTGAAACAAAAGACAGCAAAATAGACCTATCTGTAGGCGTCGTGCTGAACAAGAAAAATGGGGATTATGTAAACTTAAATGAGCCTCTTGCAACGATACACGCATCTGATGCCGAAAGAGCGGAGGAAGCAGGAAAATTGCTGTTGGAGTGCTATAAATTCAGTGAAACTGCGCCCGAGCGGGCTCCGTTTATTAAGGGCATAGTCCGATAATATTATGTAAACTAAAGCACTTCAACTTATTCGTAAGTAAAAGGGCTTTTATATTGATTTGCCAAATTGTACAATTATCGCCTGATTTTCTATATTAATTCGGTAACAAATTAGCGCAGTAAAGCATTGACGCTCCTTACCGGATAGTGTATACTATGCAGCATAGAATCAGTGCAGTTATCCGAAAGGGGATCGACCTCATTGAACATAATTAATTCCGAGCTTCGCCGCGAGGAACGGGCAATTTTTGTTTTGCGCGAACTTTACGAGCAGTATGGCTACAAAAAATATAAAATGAGCAAGTTTGAGGAATATGACCTCTATCTTGAAAATAAAAGTTTTCTGCCCAGTCAGCAGGTGATAACATTTACTGACCTAAATGGAAAGCTTATGGCTTTAAAGCCGGACGTAACTCTTTCAATTGCGAAGAACGTGCCATCCTCCCCGAAGGAGCCCGAAAAGCTTTACTATAACGAGAACGTATACCGCACGCCGCACGGCTCAAACGAATGCAGGGAGATTATGCAGGTTGGGCTTGAGTGCCTTGGAGATGTTGACCTTTACAGTCAGTGCGAGGTTATAATGCTTGCCTGTAAAAGCCTGCAGAAACTCAGCGATGATAGTCTGATGGTCGTATCGCATATGGGGTTTGTCTCGGGACTTCTCGAAAGCTGCTGTCTGCCGCGCGCCCTCGAGGAAAAAATATTGAAATGCATAGGGCATAAAAACTCCCACGAAATAGTGCGCCTTTGCGGTTTGGCAGGTGTGTCCTCGGGAATGAGGGAGGCCCTTGTAGCGTTGACGACGCTTTACGGAACATTTGAAGAGACACTCGACAAGGCGGAGAAGCTAATAAAAAACGAGAAAATGCAAAATTCTCTTATGCAGCTTCGCGAACTGTCAAATGTACTTTCAGCAGAGGAATGCTCCTGTATGAGGCTTGATTTTTCCGTGATCAATGATCTTACATATTACAATGGGCTTATATTTCAGGGCTTCATTGACGGGGTTCCAACTGCGATATTATCGGGAGGACGCTACGACAACCTCATGGAAAAGCTTGGCAAGGAAACCCAAGCTATAGGCTTTGCAGTTTATATTGACCAGCTTGAGCACTGCGACGTCGAAGACGAATGCTTCGATACGGATGTTCTTCTGCTCTATGAACCGAACGCCGATATCGCAAAGCTGACAGCAGCCGTAAAAATGCTGACTGCGAATGGACAGCGTGTTCGGGTCCAAAAGACCAGATCGGAAAAACTGAGATATAAGCAACTGCTCAAATTAGGAGATGGGGGGCTTGAAATTCTTGAAACAAATGATTAGCGTTGCACTTCCTAAAGGACGCCTTGGAGAAAGCGTTTATAAGCTGTTTGCCGAAATAGGATACGATTGCCCGGAAATCCTTGAAAACAGCCGTAAGCTGATTTTTGAAAACAAGGAAAACTGTGTGCGCTATTTTTGGGCAAAGCCCTCGGATGTTGCGATTTATGTGGAGCGCGGAGCGGCGGATATAGGCGTTGCCGGATTAGATATTCTGCTTGAGCAGGAACCGGATGTGTTTGAGCTTTTGGATCTGGGCTTGGGAAAGTGCAGGATGGCAGTTGCCGGTAAGAAGGGGGCCCTTTCAAGTACCGGAAAAACACTTCGTGTTGCTACGAAGTTCCCAAATATTGCAAGAAACTACTACTCTGAGCAGAGCAGGGAAATCGAGATAATAAAGCTAAACGGATCTATAGAGCTTGCACCTATCGTCAGACTGTCAGAGGTAATCGTTGATATAGTAGAGACCGGAAAAACACTGAAGGAAAATGACCTTGAAGTCCTTGAGGAAATATGTGATGTAAGCGCAAGGCTCATAGCAAATAAGGCATCCTTCAGATTTAAAACAAGGCAGATTGAGGATATTTGCGACAAGATGCGCCATTATGTGTCGGCGAATGTGAAAGGATAAATATATGATTAAGATAATTGAATCCGATAAAGTGTCGCCTAAGGATATATTCTTGAGAAACAGATTAATGCCTGATGTATCGGCTGCTGTAGCGGAAATAATCAGTAATGTGCGGGAGAATGGTGATTACGCTCTCTTGGAATACTGCCTGAAATTTGACGGGGTGCGCCCCGACCCGCTTGAGGTTTCGGACGAGGAGCGCAGGACAGCGCTTGGATCGGTTGAACCCGAATTTATAGAAATCCTCAGAGAAGCAGCGGAAAATATAAAAGATTACCACGCCAGACAAGTTAAAAACAGCTACATTATAAGTGATAAAGACGGTATAGTGCTGGGACAGAAGGTTATTCCTCTTGAGCGCGCGGGTCTTTATATTCCCGGCGGAACCGCAAGCTATCCCTCATCTGTCTTGATGAACTGTATACCAGCAAAAATTGCGGGTGTGAGTGAAATCGTCATAGCTACGCCGCCGGACAGAACAGGAAATATAAATCCGAACATCATTGCCGCCGCCGAGATTGCGGGAGCTGACCGTATCATAAAATGCGGCGGTGCGCAGGCGGTTGCGGCGCTGGCTTTCGGAACTGAGAGCGTTCCTAAAGTTGATAAAATCGTTGGACCCGGAAACATCTTTGTAGCAGAAGCAAAGCGTCAGGTTTTCGGGGCTGTGGCTATAGACATGATAGCGGGACCAAGCGAGATTTTAGTCATTGCCGATGAAAAGAGCGACCCCGCCGTGCTCGCCGCCGATATGCTGTCGCAGGCAGAACATGACAAGCTTGCCAGCGCCGTTCTGGTGACCTACTCAGCAGAGCTTGCACAAAAGGTTGCCAAGGAAATTGAGATGCAGCTCACTGAGCTTCCAAGAGAGGAAATCGCAAGAGCTTCAATAGAAAATAACGGCAAAATCATTATTACAAAAAATATTGAAGAGGCAATTGAAATCGCAAATGGAATTGCACCAGAACATCTCGAATTATGCGTAGATGAGCCATTTGAGTATCTTAATAGGATAACAAATGCGGGTTCGATTTTCCTTGGACGCAACTGCCCCGAAGCGTTGGGTGACTATTTTGCCGGCACGAATCACACACTGCCGACTAACGGCACAGCAAGATTTTCAAGTCCGCTGTCTGTTGATGATTTTGTCAAAAAGTCCTCATATATGTATTATTCGAAGGATGCGCTAAATGCGGTAGGAGAAAAAATTGCATATTTCGCTGAAAAAGAGGGTCTGCATGCACACGCATTAAGCGCAGTCATAAGGTCTAAAAGATAGGGATGGGGTGGATTAAATGAGTAGGTTTTTAAGCGGAAGATTTGCAGGGCTGAAGGCATATGTTCCGGGGGAGCAGCCGCAGGACTGCAATTACATCAAACTCAACACAAACGAATCTCCTTACCCTCCCGCACCTCAGGTTCTTGAAGCGCTAAGCAGTGAGGAAATCAAAAAACTTAGGCTCTATGGAGACCCGGAATACAGATTCCTCCGTGAAACCCTTGCCGCCTATTATAAGGTTCTGCCGGAAAATATAATGATGGGAAACGGTTCGGATGAAATACTGTCGTTCATCTTCATGGCATATTGCGACAAAATAACAGGTGTCTCCTATCCGGATATCAGCTATGGCTTTTATTCGGTATATGCGGATTTATACGGCATCGCAAAAAACGAGATTCCCCTTCGTGATGATTTTACGATAAACGCGGATGACTACTGCAGCGCGGGCACAACAGTTGTAATAGCAAACCCGAATGCACCGACGGGGTTATGTCTTTCCGTTGAGGACATAGAAAGAATAGTCAAGTCTAATCCGAATAATATGGTCGTTATAGATGAGGCATATGTGGATTTCGGCGGTGAAAGCTGCATACCGCTTATCGGAAAATACGACAACCTTCTTATTGTTCAGACCTATTCCAAATCGCGAAGCCTTGCCGGAGCGCGTTTAGGATACGTCATTGGACACGAATCTCTGATTGCCGATTTGGATAAGCTGCGTTATTCCACAAACCCATATAATATTGACCGTTTGACTATGCTTGTCGGTAAAGCCGCCATTGAGGGGCAGGCGTATTACGATAAAAATAATGACGAAATTGTCCGAATAAGAGAATATACTGGCGTTGAACTTAGAAAAATGGGTTTTGAATTAACAGATTCTAAGACAAACTTTATTTTTACAAGACATCCGAAGCTTGAGGGCAGCAGGATTTATGAGGGGCTGAAAGCGCGCGGTATCCTTGTCCGACACTTCAATAAAGCGCGGATTTCGGATTATGTACGCATAACCATCGGAACAGAAGAGCAGATGGACGCGATGATGACCGCCTTAAAGGAGATGCTTTGTTTATGAGAAAATATGAGCTTGACCGCAAGACCTTGGAAACGGAAATATCGCTTTCACTCAGCCTTGACGGAGGCGGATGCGCGATCGATACCGGTTGCGGATTTCTTGACCATATGCTGGAGCTGTTTGCCAAACATGGACGGTTTGGTCTTAACCTTTCCTGTATGGGAGATATCCACGTTGACTATCACCACACTACAGAAGATATAGGAATCTGCCTTGGAACAGCCTTTTCAAAAGCACTCGGCGACAAGTCGGGGATTATCCGATACGGAGATATTATACTTCCTATGGACGAAGCGCTCATTCTCTGTGCCGTTGATATTTCAGGACGCGCATATCTTTCCTATGAAGTATATCCGCCTTCGGGAAAAGTGGGTGATTTTGATACGGAACTCGTCAAGGAGTTTCTTTTGGGCTTCGTACGTACGGCAGGCATAACGCTTCATTTGCGGCAGCTCGCGGGTGAGAATTCGCATCATATTATTGAGGGAGTTTTCAAAGCTCTGGGCAGAACACTTTCAAAAGCATGTGCTATAGATCCGGGATTGGATGGAGCAGTCCCCTCGACAAAGGGAGTTTTGTAATGACTGTTATTGTTGATTACGGTGTTGGGAATTTGTTTTCTTTGTGCAGTTCACTTAAATACATCGGTGCAGAAGCCACAGTAAGCGGAGAAGCCGATATTATCCGATCGGCGGACAGAATCATTCTTCCCGGCGTGGGTGCTTTCGGGGACGCAAGAGCAAAGCTCTCGATAAACGCTCTCGATAAGGTCGTCATCGAGGAAGCCGGCAGGGGAAAACCTTTGATGGGCATTTGCCTTGGAATGCAGATGTTGTTTGACAGAAGCTATGAATTCGGAGTTACAGATGGTCTTGGGCTTATCGAGGGAGAGGTTAAGCCAATAGCCCCGATTATCCCAAAAGGATATAAAGTTCCGCATATAGGCTGGAATGCTCTTGATTTTACTGAGGAGGGGCAGAGGTCTCCGGTTTTTAAATACATCTCAGAAGGTGACTATGTATACTTTGTCCACTCATTTTCGGCTATGGGATGCAACAGCAGCATAATTGCTTCCGCGGAGTACGGCGCCGGTTTGACGGCGGCTGTTCAGCGCGACAACGTTTTCGGAATGCAGTTCCATCCGGAAAAGAGCGGTGAGGTTGGGCTGAAAATACTGAAAGCATTTTGCGAACTTTAGAACTCTGAATATTTTGTCATAGGAGGCTTATATGGATTTATATCCTGCAATCGATTTATGCGGCGGCAGAGCAGTGAGGCTGCTGCGCGGTGATTATAATAAGATGACGATTTTTAGTGAAACGCCCTTTGAGGTGGCAAGCGCCTTTAAAAAGGCAGGCGCGGATTATCTGCATCTTGTAGACCTTGACGGAGCTAAACGGGGCGATACTTTAAATTATGAGGTCATCCGAAAGATAATATCGGACAGCGGACTCGGCGTTGAAGTAGGCGGCGGCATACGCAATATGGGGACCGTAGAGCATTATTTGAGTCTGGGCGCTATGCGGGTTATTATCGGCACGTCCGCTGTGACAGACCCCGTTTTTTTGCAGGACGCCGTAGACCGATTCGGCGAAAAAATAGCCGTGGCGGTTGATATCAAAGACGGCATGGTAGCAACGCATGGCTGGGTGAATACAAGTTCGGAAGACGGCTTCGACTTTTGTAAGAAGCTTCAGGATATGGGTGTTAAAACTATTATTTGCACTGATATCTCAAAAGACGGAGCAATGCAGGGGATAAATAAGGAACTTTATGAGCAGCTTACACAGCGTTTTAATATGGACATTATTGCCTCCGGCGGCGTCACATCAATGCACGATCTGGAGAGTCTTTTGGAAACGGGTGTGCATGGTGCGATTTTGGGCAAGTCAATTTATACCGGCAGCATAATCCTATCCGAAGCGGTTGAGACGATGAAAAGGGTGAAGAAAAAATGATTACGAAGAGAATAATTCCCTGTCTCGATGTCAGAAACGGGCGTGTGGTAAAGGGCGTCAATTTTGAGGACATAAACGATGTTTCTTCACCTGTTGAGCTTGGAAAATATTACAGTGAGAACGGTGCGGACGAGCTTGTTTTTTATGACATCACCGCCTCCAGCGAGGGCAGGAGTCTCTTTTCGGATATCCTGCGGCAGGTTGCGGAGCAGATTTTTATTCCGCTGACAGTCGGCGGGGCAATAAATACCATAGAGGACTTTGACCGCGTTCTAAAATGCGGGGCGGACAAGGTGAGCGTTAATTCGGGAGCTATCCGAAACCCTGAACTAATTTATGAGGCGGCAAAAAAATACGGCAGCCAGTGCGTTGTGCTCTCGGCTGACGTGAAGCGCGTTGACGGGCGGTTTATAGTTTTTGCTAAGGGCGGACGCGAGAATACGGGACTTGACGCTATTGAGTGGATAAGGCGAGGAGCTGAATGCGGAGCCGGTGAAATCGTGCTTAACAGCATAGACACCGATGGGGTTAAAGGCGGCTTTGACATTGAAATGCTGGATGCTGTATGCAGCGTTGTGTCTGTTCCAGTGATAGCCTCGGGAGGTGCCGGCTCCATAAATGACTTCATTAGGCTTTTCAACGTGCTGCCCAAAGTGGACGCGGGGCTTGCAGCATCGATTTTCCACTTCGGAGAGGTCAAAATACCTGACCTCAAAGCCGAGCTTCGGAAAAACGGTATCCCCGTTAGATTGTAATGATTAGGAGAAACGGTATGCTCAGCATAGACGAACTGAAATTTGACAAAGACGGACTTATTCCTGCTATCGTAGTCGATTATTTGAGCAAAGAGGTGCTTACCCTTGCGTATATGAACCGCGAGAGCCTTGAGATTTCCATGCGGGAGGGAAGAACCTGTTTCTGGTCACGCTCGCGGCAGGAGTTGTGGCGAAAGGGCGAGACAAGCGGCAACGTTCAGGAGATTACCGATATCACAGCGGACTGTGACCGCGATGCACTCATCGTACAGGTCAAAAAAGCAGGACCTGCCTGCCACCTTGGGAACGAGAGCTGCTTTGAGGACAAGCTGTATGAGAGCGGCATCCCGGGCAATTTTTCGCTTGACAGCCTATACGAGCTTATAAAGGGCCGCAAGACCGAGGGGAAAGAGGGCAGCTATACCACTTACCTGTTTGAAAAAGGAATTGATAAAATACTTAAAAAGGTAGGCGAGGAGAGCACCGAGGTCATTATTGCAGCAAAGAGCGGCGATAAGGCTGAGACAATATACGAGGTATCTGATCTGCTTTATCATGTTATGGTAATGATGGTTGAAATGGGCATCACCAACGAAGAGATAATGAAAGAACTTGCCTCAAGACACGTTATAGATAAAAAAATTAAGCAGGAAAAGATGGTATAAGGTTTTTTAATCGCAGTAAAATGGATTTGCAGCCGGACGAAGCGGGTTATACCGCGATCGTCCGGCTGTTTTCACTTCCAGCTTGCGTGTTGGAATTTTGGCTGTGAATTTACAGGCTTTTATCGAAGAAGCACTATAGAATGAGGATGCATGAATACTTAATAAATTTATTTTCTATCTACCTCTTCCTTACGGGTTTTTCCGTCCTCAAGCAGCCTGCGCAGTAATGCCGCGTCACCGGAAGCAACTGCGTCACGATACTGCTGCATTGAAGCTATAAAAGTATCAAGCTCATTAATAATATTATCTCTGTTTTCAAGAAAAAGTGACGTCCACATATCGGGGTTTAAGCACGCAACACGTGTGAGATCGCGGTAGCTTCCGGCTGAAAAGCCCTTGTGCTCACCGGCGGTAGGGCTTTTTATATAAGCGTTTGAAATGATATGTGCCATCTGTGATGTGAAGGCTATAATTTTATCATGCTTTTCCGCTGTGGTAACAGAAATGCGGCTGAATCCGGCGGGCAGAAGCGTTTTCTTTATTTGATCCAGTAAGGCTATATCGTCATAGGCATTTGGAACAACTATCATGCATGAACCTTCAAACAGATCGGCGGTGCTGCTTTTAAAGCCGGAGCGGTGCGTTCCCGCCATCGGATGTCCGCCGACAAAAGTAAATCCGAATTTTTCAGCAAGCCCGAATCCTATTTCACATATCATTCGCTTTGTTCCGCAGCAGTCTATCACAAATGTCCCGGGTGATACCTGAGAGGCAATACTTGTAAGATATGCGGCTGCGGCTTCAGGGTAAAGCGCAATGAATATACAGTCGCATTCTTTTATCGTTTCACCCTCAAGCTCACCGTCAATGGCACCAGATATTTTTGCAATGTCCGTTATTTGTCTGTCGGCATCATAGCCGAAAACGCTTATGTCTTTGTTTCTCTTGTATGCCTTTGCCAATGAACCGCCAATCAGCCCAAGACCCGCGATACCTATTTTCATAGAGACAAAACCTCCCGCACTTTTCTTACCTTTAGGGCAAGCGTATCAAACTGCTCCGGAGTTATTGACTGTGCCCCGTCGCACAACGCATGCTCGGGGTCGTTATGCACTTCTATCATAAGACCGTCTGCTCCCGCCGCAGCAGCGGCAAGGGACATAGGCTCGACTAAACGGGATAAGCCCGTAGCGTGGCTTGGGTCTGCTATGATCGGTAAATGAGTCAGTTCACGCAGCATAGGTATGGCTGAAAGATCGAGCGTGTTGCGCGTGTAGGTTTCAAAAGTCCTAATGCCGCGCTCGCATAGAATAATGTTTTCATTTCCTCCCGCCATAATGTATTCCGCACTCATAAGCAGTTCCTTTAGGGTGTTTGCAAGACCGCGCTTCAGCAGAATTACCTTGTTTGTCTTGCCAAGCGATTTCAGCAAATCGAAATTCTGCATATTTCTTGCCCCAACCTGTATAACATCAATATCTTCGAAGAGGTCAAGGTCATTTGCGTTCATTATCTCAGTCGCTATGGGCAGACCTGTTTCTTTTTTGGCTTCAAGCAGCAGACTTATTCCGTCGGCATGAAGGCCTTGAAAATCATATGGAGAAGTGCGGGGCTTGAAAGCTCCTCCTCTGAGAAGCGTAGCGCCGGAGGCTTTGACATTCTTTGCGACTTGTATTATCTGCTCCCGGGATTCAACAGAGCATGGACCCGCTATGATTTGAAAATTTCCGCCGCCTATTTTTGTGCCGCCAATGTCTATTACAGAGTCCTCCGGATGGAATTTTCGGTTTGAGTTTTTGAACGGTTCACTTATCCTCTTTACGGACTCGATTATGGAAAGGCTCTCAAGCAAGCCGATATCCACTCCGCTTGTATCGCCGATTAGGCCTATGATGCTCTTATAGCGCCCTTCAGAAACATGCACCTCAAGTCCCATGTTTCTGAACCATTCGCATAAACTGTCCCTTTGCTGAGTCGTTGTGCCTTGCTTTAATACAGCTATCATTTTATTCACTCCTTAAAAAAACAGACCGCCCAGATGTGACTCTGTGCGGCCTGTACTTTGATGACTGTTCTGCTGAGTATATTCAATACCCTAATTAGTCATAAACAAAGGAATTTTTGCAGCGCGAATCACTTTTACCTTGGAAAAAACAAAGTAAAAGTAATAATAGACGTATGCGCTTGAAATTTGAAATGCAGATTTCATTTGCTCGTAATTCCTTTGCACTATGATGAGATAGAAAATATTATGCTGCTATTATATCGCTTTTGAATAAAAATATTACTATGAATTTTGGGCATTGTATCATAAACTAATCTATGTGTCAATCTAAATTTTGATAAATGTAAGGTTTCTGCTGAGAAGCAAAATGCTTGATCCAAACTGCGCATAGGATGCAAAATAAATTCTTCCCGTCCTTCAGCCGATTCGATGACCAATATAGAGATAATTGGGCTATTCCTTAGTTATAAAATGTTCCGGATAATCACCTATATCGAATATTTTTTCTTTCAAAAATGAGGGATATATTGTCAAAGACTTGAGTTCATCCAAGGGAATCCATCCTAATACAACATTGCAATTATCTTTTTGCGAAACAAACTCACCATTATCCGGAATATCTATATCGCCGCATAAGCTTATCTGATAGTAAAATGCAATTGTATTTGTCAGCTTTTTACTCCACTCCCAAAAGCATTCTTCAACCCAAATTAGTCTTTCGCAGATGATATCCGCTCCGGTTTCTTCTCGATATTCTCTAATCAAGGAGTCCGTTGAAGCTTCTCCAACCTTAACATGTCCTCCCGGCAAAGCATATTCAAAACCATCTTTATCACGCTGTACCAGAATTTTGTTGTTTCTTATTAATACGCCAACACTTCTAAAATTGCAGATGTAATTATCGCCTTTGAACAACCAATCCTTTTCCATTGACCCACCCCGCCTTATATAAAAATAATCACCTATTGCATTATAAATTTTTGCATAAAAAAAGACATACCGATTCCTTAACAGAACAGTATGTCTTCTTATGGATTATGGAGCGGGCAACGAGATTCGAACTCGCTACCTCCACCTTGGCAAGGTGGCGCTCTGCCAAATGAGCTATGCCCGCATGAGCGCTTTGTTAACGTAAAGTCGATTATACCAAAAAAATGGAGAATGTCAAGTGCAAGCGCATATTTTGGTTCAATTAATTTTAATTCTTTTTTGAACGAAACAAGGCGGCATATCTTTGACAAGAGTGATTTTTTTGTTATACTAACAGAGACAAAAAAATCAAGGAGTGACGGATATGGGTTTAATGGATTCGATTGATTCAATACTTGATATTTCTATAGGTACACTGAGCTTAATGAAGGTTTTGTCGGTCATTGCGGTATTTCTGGCATGTCTAATTGCAATAAAGGTCGTTTTGGGAATATTTGATCGTGTTCAGGAGCGCAGCAAGATCGACAATACACTCAAGAGCTTTATGCGAAGCGGCATAAAAACAGGTCTTTGGATAATTGCAATCATAATCATTGTGGATAAGCTCGGCATACAGGCATCGCCCTTTGTAGCTGTGCTCAGTGTTGCAGGACTTGCGCTTTCCCTTTCTATACAGAGCATACTTTCAAATCTTTTCAGCGGTATCACAACCTTAACAACAAAACCGTTTTCTTCGGGTGACTATGTAGAATTTGACGAGGTATCCGGTACTGTCAGCGAGGTCGGGCTGTTCTACACTACGATGACTACCGTTGACAACAAGACAATATATATTCCCAACAGTCAGGTTGCGAGCGCTAAGATCGTTAACTATTCAAAACAGAAAAACAGACGTTTGGATTTGACGTTTCGTGTTTCATATGATTCACCGACCGAAACGGTAAAGAAAGCTCTTACGGACGCTATCAAAGCCGACGGGCGCATTTTGGATGACCCCGCTCCCTTTGTTGGACTTCTTTCGTATAAGGAAAGCTCGATAGAATATGTTCTGAGGGCGTGGACAAGTAAAGAGGACTTCTGGGATGTCCATTTTGCGCTTAATGAAGGTATAAGAGAGCTTTTTGAAAAGCGCGGAATTAATATGACCTATGAGCATGTAAATGTCCATATTGTAAATGATTATAGCAGAAAAACACAAAGCTCCGGCGATTGACCGGAGCTTTGCTGTTTTGAGAGAGAGGATTATATTATAGAGGGGAGAAAATAAACTTGTAGAAGATGGTGAACTGAGTGTTATTCAGTTGCGCTTACTTCAAAAGCTTGAGTTAAGTATAAAATGCACTTTTGTACTCGTTATGAATATAATGTGAAAAGTTTATGAACTTATCCATACATAGGAAAAGTGCCAAACTTTACCGGTCAATTGTTTTAAGTCTTACGGTAAATATGAATTCGGTAACACCATCCTTGCTTGTAACCGAAATATCTTCATCGTGATTGTTGAGAATGGTTTTTACGATTGCAAGCCCAAGGCCGACTCCGTCGCGGTCAAGCCCTCTTGATTTATCGGTTTTGTGGAAGCGGTCAAATATAAAGGGCAGTTCCTGAGGAGAGATGGTTTCGCCGTGATTTTTGATTGATACATAAGCTTTTCCGCCCTGCTTCCAAAGAGAAATGCCTAAAGTAGTACCGGAGTGGGAAAATTTTATCGCGTTGTCAAGAAGATTATATACGACTTGGGTTATAGAGTCCTCGTCGCCGCGGACGATGATGCTCTCTTCGGGAAGCTGTGCGTCGACATCAAGACTATGCTGAGTTATTTTGTTTTCAAAGGTCAGCAGAGTGCGCATTATGACTTCCGAAAGGTTAAAGCTTCGGTTTAGAAGTGCCGGCGTATCAACGGTCTGTATGCGGCTCATTTCAAGCATTTGGCGCACAAGACGAGAGAGACGTTTTGTCTCACTCGAAATTGTCGCAAGATACTTGTCCTGCTCCTCTTTGGGGATGGTTCCGTCAAGGATACCGTCTGCAAAGCCGGCTATGGTCGTCATGGGAGTTTTCAGCTCATGTGAAAGATTGGCAACAAATTCGCTTCTGAGCTGCTCGGATCTTTCAAGAGACTCCGCCATTGTGTTGAAGGACTCTGTAAGAGCGCCTATTTCGTCCTGACGGCCTTCATCGGCGACACGAGCGGAAAAGTCTCCGTGTGCAAAGCGCCTTGCAGCAGCCGCCATCTCATTGAGCGGCTCCGACTGGCGCTTTGAGGTGTAATAGGATAAAATGAGCGCCAACATCATAATTATGGCGGCAGTTGTAACAAATATGGTGGAGGCTGTGCCCCACGCATCAATTATTGCAGTGCAGTCTGAGCCTACGAATATATATCCGATAAGAACGTCATTATACTTTACGACAATGGGAAGCGCCACAACGTAATATGGGCGTTCGTTGTAAAAATTATCAAGAGTGGTCAGACGCTGGAACTGACCGGTCCTGTGGAGTTCCTCCATGACGCTGCTGCTTACCTGCTTGCCGATATAAGGGGAGACAACTTCCATATCGGAGCTTGATACGACTATGCCCCTTGTGTCCGTTATGAAAATGTGGTTTCCTGTGCTTCTTGCAAGGGAGCTTATAATAAGGCGCAGATACCATGCATTCAAATCGCCGTTTTCACAGAAAGCGGAAGCGGCTTTTGAAACCTCGACCGCATTTGTTGCGATGCTTTCCCGCTTCTCGTTAAGAGCAAAAGAGCGCCCGAGAATAACTATGGACGTTCCGAGTATAAAGAAGCTGAGAATGACGAGCATCGCCGTCATTACAAAGTTTTTGAAGTATATGCTTTTCATTTGCTTTCATTCAGCTCAAATTTGTAGCCTACTCCCCAAACTGTCTTTAAAGTCCATTGCTCTGATATACCCTCAAGCTTTTCGCGAAGACGTTTTACGTGGACATCAACAGTGCGGGAGTCACCGAAATAGTCAAAACCCCAGACCTCATCAAGAAGCTGATTTCTGGTGTAAACCCTGTTCGGAGTTGAAGCAAGGTGGAACAGAAGCTCCATTTCCTTTGGAGGAGTTTCGACCCTCTTTCCATCCACGATAAGCTCATATGAGTCGAGATTAATAGTGAGTTTGTCAAAAGTAAGCTTCTTCTCTCCTGCTTTTTCTTCGGGGTCAGTTCTTCTCATAACAGCGTGGATACGCGCCAGAAGTTCCTTCACTTCAAAGGGCTTGACTATGTAATCATCGGCACCCATATCAAGACCATTTACCTTATCAAACGTTTCTCCCTTAGCTGTAAGCATAATGATGGGGACACGGGAAACCTCGCGCACCTTTCTGCAAACCTGCCAGCCATCCAGCACAGGGAGCATAATGTCAAGAAGAATGATATCGGGGTTTTCACTCAGCGCGAGACGGACGCCGGTTCCGCCGTCAGGGGCGATGATTATATCAAAGCCATCCTTTTCAAGATACAGGCGCAAAAGCTCCGCAATATTTCTGTCGTCTTCAACTATGAGAGCTGTCTTAGACATGAAAACACGTCCTTCCGAATTACTGCATACACGCATACAGATTATATTACTATAGATACTATTATAACAGCGAAGCTTGTAAAAGAGTTAACAAAATGTAAAAATACCTCTGATAATATTGACAAAACGCATAAAACTGAACTGTGCAAAAAATGCACAGAATGTTTTTTTAATATCACTTGCTTTATTTCGCTAATGTGGTACAATATTCGAGCGATAAACAATTATATTGACGGAGGATATAAGATGAAAAATATCAAAACTGTTATTGCTTTGCTTCTGGCAACAGTAATGTGCTTTGCACTTTTAGCCGGATGCGCTTCAAAAGAAGCTTCGCCCGAAACCAATACCCCTGAAGGCGAAGCGAATGACAATCAAACAGATGATTCTGTAGTTGACGATTTGGCATACATAAAAGACAAGGGAAAAATGGTTATAGGATACACCCTCTATCAGCCGATGAACTATAATGATGACAACGGCGAATTCACAGGTTTTGATACCGAATTTGCAATTGCTGTATGTAAAAAACTCGGTATAGAGCCTGAGTTTGTTAACATTAACTGGGAAACAAAAGAAGTTGAACTCAACGCAAAGAGCATAGACTGCATTTGGAATGGTCTGACGATTGACGAAGATCGTAAAACCAATATGAGCATTACCGTTCCCTATGTTAAAAATGCGCAGGTAATCGTTGTAAAAGCAGACAGCGATGTTAGCTCAACCGCTGATCTTGTCGGAAAAACAGTAGTTGCGGAAATTGGTTCTGCCGGCGAAATTTTAATAAAGGGCAAAGGCGAAGTAAAGCCTGAAGAAAACCTTGCAAAGGCAAATTATATTGGTATGAACAAGCAGACGGACTGCCTGCTTGAGCTCAAGTCCGGAACAGCCGATGCCGCGGTTCTTGACTGGACTCTTGCTAAGACAGCGACGGGCAAGGGAACGAATTATGCAGATCTCAAAATCGTAGAGGATGTCGAGCTAAATTCGGAGGAATATGGCGTCGCTTTCCGCAAAGGCAGCAATTTAACGGAAGCTGTCAACAAAATCATTGAGGAACTGGTCGAGGACGGAACCCTGCCCGCGCTTGCTGAAAAGTACGGTCTTAGCCTTGCGCCGTCGATCGCACAATAAAACAAATTAAAATATGAGCACGACAGGGACAGGGGCGAAAATCCCCTGCCCCTTTCAGCGCGTTATTGGGAGCTAAACTTTTATGAGCTTTTCTGTCGTAACCTCTCAGCTACTACATAGTTTCTTGATAAACTGTGAAATATTTGCCGTAACGCTTGTCCTTGGACTTCCTCTCGGACTGATTATTTCGTTCGGCTCCATGAGCAGCTTTAGACCTTTGTCATGGCTTACAAAAACTTTTGTCTGGATCATACGCGGCTCACCGCTTATGCTGCAAGTCATCATAGTGTTTTACGGGCCGGGACTCATTTGGGGCGGACAGGCTGTAGGCCGATTGGATGCAGCCATCATTGCCTTTGTTATAAATTATGCCTGCTACTTTTCGGAGATTTTCCGCGGCGGTATAGGAAGTATTCCGGCGGGACAGCAAGAGGCAGGACAGGTGTTGGGCATGACAAAGTCCCAGATATTCTTTAAAGTTACGCTTTTGCAGGTCATAAAACGTATTGTTCCTCCTATGGGGAACGAGGTCATGACCCTAATTAAGGATACATCTCTCGCCAATATCATCGCAAATAAAGAGATTATTATGATGGCAAAAGATTTTACTGCTATGGGAATTATCTGGCCGCTGTTTTATACTTTGGTATTTTTCCTTGTGGCTTGCGGACTTCTGACTCTGCTGCTTGGATGGTTCGAAAAAAAGCTGTCGTATTTTAGGTAGGGAGGAGGCCGCATCATGTCTGTTTTAGAAGTAAAAAACCTTAAAAAAAGCTTTGGATCATTGGAAGTGCTTAAAGATATCGATTTTTCCCTTGAAAAGGGGGAGACGATAGCCATTATCGGTTCCTCCGGAAGCGGAAAAACAACGCTTCTTCGTTGCCTTAATTTTTTAGAACGTCCGAACGGAGGGCGTTTGCTGGTAGACGGAAAAGTGATTTTCGATGCAGACGATCCAAGAACACAGAAAGAAAATGAGATACGGAAAAAGCGCCTGCATTTTGGACTTGTTTTTCAAAGCTTTAACCTTTTTCCACAATATACGGTTCTTCAAAATGTCCGACTTGCATCTGAACTTCTTGCGCGTGAGCGGGGAGACTACAGGAGGAATAAGAGAAAAATTCTTGCTCAAATCGATGTAGAAGCGCGTAAAAATTTAGAACAAATGGGTCTTACCGACAAAATTGATTATTACCCGCATCAGCTTTCGGGAGGGCAGCAGCAGCGCGTCGCCATTGCCAGAGCCTTAGCGATGCAGCCGGATATTCTTTGCTTTGATGAGCCCACGAGCGCGCTTGACCCGGAATTGACGGGCGAGGTGCTCAAAGTAATAAAAGGACTTGCGGAAAAGCGTACGACTATGGTGATAGTCACTCATGAAATGGCTTTTGCACGTGATGTTGCCGACCGTGTTATATTTATGGACGGGGGAGTGATTGTTGAGCAGGGCGATCCCGAACAGGTTTTGGGAAATCCGAAAGAGGAGCGCACAAAACAATTTCTTGCCCGATATTACGAACAATAAAAAGTAGGAGGAATCCCAAAGGGTGTCTCACTAAGGGATTTTTTTCCTTGGAAAAATATCGGCATAGTTTGGAGAAATCCGGCTATGCCGATTTTTTCTGTGTATCGGGCAGGTCAACTGCGCCGATGAAGTTCCAATGGATGAGAATGGTCTGCTTTTTTGTGCGGATGCCCGGAATCTTCTCCGGCTTGAACACATCGATGCGCTCCACCAAGGTTCGGATGATTTCCGCATCCAATTCCTTGACCTCGGTGTGCTTTTTCACCTGCATGAGGAAGGAATCAATGTTGAGCCGCTGTACCTTGGCCTTGGAAATGATGTCCCGCAGTTCAAGCACTCTGGCTTCGAGGGTCTGCTGCTCCTGCTCGTAAGTGGCAGTCATTCTGGCAAAACGCTCATCGCTGATTTTACCATCGAGGTTGTCCTCGTAGAGCCGTTGGATGATTTCGTCCAGTTTGCGGATACGCTGCGTGGCTTGCTCCAGTTCCCGTGTGCTATCCCGCAACTGCCGATTGAGGTCTTTTTCATTCTTCCGGGTCAGCATTTCCACAAATTCCTGCTCGTGGTCACGGACGAATGCGAGCATACGATTTATCTCCATCAGCAGAATCTGCTCCACCTGCACATTGTGGATTTGGTGGGAGGTACATTTTCCTTTCTGCTTTCGGTAGGTGGCACATACGAAATGCTCCTGCTCGTGTGTCCATCCCCTTGCCCGGACTTGGTACAATTTCGCACCGCAGTCGGCGCAGAACAGCATTCCAGACAGGATAGGCATTTCGCCCATCGGCGTTTGTCTGCGTCTGCCATCACGGATTCGCTGCACAATTTCAAAGGTCTCTTGGTCAATAATGGCTTCGTGGGTGTTCTCAAAAATCACCCATTCGGACGGGTCGTTATTGACCTTTTTCTTTGATTTGTAGGATTTCTTCTGGGTCTTGAAGTTGACCGTGTGGCCCAGATACTCCATTTTCAGCAGAATATCCGCTACTGTGCGGGACTGCCAAGCGTAAATGTCCTCCGGCTCTCTGGCAGGGGTGTTGATGCCCATTCGGTGCAAGTGTACTGTGGGAACGGGTATCTGCTGCCGTGACAGCGCCTTGGCAATTTGGGATGGCCCCTTTCCAGCTACACACATTTTGAAGATGTCCCTAACCACAGCGGCTGCGACATCGTCCACGATCCAATGATGCTTATCGTCCGGGTCTTTCAAATACCCATAAGGAGGATTCGTGCATAGCGGCTTGCCGGACTCACCCTTGGCCTTGAACACCGCACGTATTTTCTTGCTCGTGTCCTTGGCATACCATTCGTTTATGATATTGAGGAACGGGGTAAAATCGCTGTCCTGTTGATTGGCGCTGTCCACACCATTGTTGATGGCGATAAACCGAACATCAGCGCCGGGCAAGGCTACCTCGGTATAATAGCCTACCTTGAGGTAGTCTCTGCCCAGTCTGCTCATGTCCTTGACAATGACTGTACCGACCCTGCCCTCGTCCACAAGGGCCATAAGGCGCTGCCAATCCGGTCTGTCGAAGTTAGTCCCGGAATATCCATCGTCAACGAAAAAGGATGTGTTTGTGAAGCCATTATCGTCAGCGTACTTCTGGAGGATAGCCTTTTGGTTAATAATAGAATTGCTATCCCCTTGAAGTTCATCGTCACGGGAGAGGCGGCAATATAGGGCTGTGATTTTATCCGTTGCAATAGTGGAAGACTGTCTATTCAATTTTTTCATTATAAGCTCCTTTCCGACAGTCTTCAAACGGTACTATATATTCCCGTACTATTGCGAAGAAGTCAAGGTTATTTGGTCATCTTATTTTTGAACTTTATGATAACGGCACGGCCTACCAAACAGGCGCTTATGCAGCCGCAGCCGTGGTGGTCGTCTCCTGTGTTTCATCGTTCAGTATCATCCTTTTTACTTTATCGTAAAGGCGCTCTCTGGCCCGATCACTCTCAACGGAGACCACGGTGAAAATCGTATCACCGACCTGCATTTCAGTGACCCGGTACGGCTTGTTCTTTGTGAGGCTGCTCACATCCATAGCTGTCTCCTTTCTGCCCCTATAGGGCGGGTAAAATCTTTGGTGCTTTCCAAAGCGGAAAACGGCGTGGGGCTTCGTGTGAATTTTCGCATAAGTTTTAAGGGGAATAGCCCCTGCAGGACGCTACCCACAGGGGCCTCCCGGTAAATTAGGCGGTCATCTCCATGACCTTAATGGCTTCGGGACGAATCAACTTGCCATCGAGCAGTTCGTATGCCAGATAGCCAATCTGGTCAGTTTCAAAGAAACGCTCACGGAGGGTGCGGATGGTCATATGACAGCGATCCACCACCCAGAAGTAGCTGAATTCGCCAAATGCGATAGGCTTGGCCCCGGCTGCGGCAAAAGGCATATACTCGGAAATAACGACCCTCTTACCCAGAATGGTATCGTTGGTGTGATTCCAGATGTAGTTGCCGCCGTCATCCTTGAGGGTGCGGAGCGCCAGAGCAGTCTCGCTATTCATCATCCACACTGCATTTTTGCGATATTCCTTCCCAAGGGAGAAGAACAGCTTGACCACATCCTCGTAGGTGATAGCAGAAACGGTTACACCGACCTCTGCACCGCCATCAGCTGCGAGAATACCCGTAGGCATATCCACGCCGGTGCCGTTGATGAAGGCATCTTCCTCTGCGTGAGCAAAATCCTTCACCAGACGGTCAGTGAAGTAAGCCTCGAAGCGGGGGTAGTTATCGTGCATGAAAGATGCGTCCATCTGCATCACCACTGCCAGTTTGTGGTCGCTCAAGCCGTAGGTGGTGAAATCGTTGATGGCATCATACGCAGGAATGGCACCGCCCGGAGCCACCCAAGTAGCAGAGTCGGTATTTACCTTGGCAAGAACAGTGGACGGGCCGTTGGGCGCATACACATGGGTGCCAAGCTGACGGAACAAACTCTCTTCGGACAGTTTCTTGTCGAATTTTGTCTCAGAGGTAGCGGGCATTACATAGGCCCCGGTGACCTTTTTGCCGAGGTCAAGGTAGGTTTCGTGACCCTCGTTGCCACGCATATAGTTCCAGAAGTGATTGTGGTACTCCGGCTGATTGGTCGGAATGAAAGTCTCGTTAGTGAAAGTCATAATATTTTCCTCCTTAAATTCTGTTGGTAGGGTGAACGGTCAAACCAATGGCATTGCAGTAATCCGCCAGATCGGCGCAGTCCATCTCAAAGGACAGCGTATGTGCGCCTTCGCAGAGCAGATAAGGGGCCTTGGTGATGCTGAGAGAAATGCTCTCCGGGGAGTACACGGTTGCTTTGCCGTGCTTGTTGATTTGTTTTTCGATGTGTTCCTTAGTCGTTTTCATAAGAAAAACCTCCATAATGTTTGAATTAGGGTATATTACCCCTTTGAATACGCGATTTTGTGCGTGAGACCCCACGCCCGTTGTCCGGGCAAAAAAGGTGTAGAGATTTGACCCGCCCCTCCACGGGTATGGGGCCACGCACTGTGAATTAGCCGTAAATGACGGCGGGCTTCAAGCTAAGATGATGCTTTTTGTAGAAAGCCATAAATTCATCGTAGGACTTGAACTCGCTTTCCGTATGACCACCACGCAGCATAATGCTGTACTGCTTGGAAATGGTCACAGGGGCACCGTCTGTGGTGTAGAGAGTGATGGAATCGTGCTTGCGGAAATGCTCCTGCAAGAATTCCTTGGAAACCTTGTTAGCCATAATGTTTTCCTCCTTAATCGTTGGTGCAGGAACTGCATACATAGAGTCCCAGCTTGGTTTCGTTGATGTCCCGGCTGATGCAGCGCATCGTTTTGCCGCAGAGCGGGCAGCGGACGCTGAATGCCGTGGCCGGGCGTTTGGTTTTGGCATAGAGCCTGTAGTGGTGAGGCACCAATTCCTCTAACCACAGTTCGCTCTGGGCCATGATGGACTTGCTCTCTGTTACCGGGAACATGGGCATTTTCTCTGTCCCCTCGGAGTCGCAGTCGATGAGCGGGTAATACTTGACTTCGGTCATGGCTTACACCGCCTGTCCGTCTGCATCGAAGAATTTTCCCTTGCAGAAGGCAAGCGCCTCCGCTTTCGTTCCGAAGAACACAGAGGAAAGGCCATACTGAACCTGCCAGATGTCCATGCTCTTGCTGCGGGATACCACTACGGGTGTGCCTTTCTTGGTCTGGAAAAGCATACAGCCCTCGTAGTCACCACGGGAGAAATCCTTGGCGTTGTAGTTGTTGATGTGCGGCTCAATGCCGTAGAAAACTCGGTTTTTCATTGCTTTTGGCTCCTTTCGGTAGATTTTTGATATTGGCTCACAGGGCGCTATACAATCATAGGCACCACCTCCTTTCAGCCTTGGGGCAATGTGGCAAGTAATTATGGTTGATTTGAAGATTTATTTTTCTATATAAAAAACCTATAATCATCTGCCACATTGCCCCAAGCCGTGTGATTATGTCAGCGACGGGATGTCGGTGATGAGCCGATATCCGATGAGCAGTGTGGTTTTCTCGCCACCCCTCTTGGGTCGCTTGCGGACTACCTCGGCAAAAGCCTGTAGTCCCTGTTTGAAGTTTTTCATTCCCTCCGGGTAAGTGCCGTTCTCTTGGCACCATTCCTTATACCTGGCATAGACCCGTGCGGTCATGACCTCGGCGGTATCGTCAGCCACAAGGCTGTCCTCAAAGAACAGTGCCATCTTATCGCTGTCGTGCTGATAGCGCTCTGTGGCCTCCTTCACGGATTTCGGAAGGAACAGACCCTCACTCTGGAGCATTCGGTATCCCTCAAGCAGCCAGTTGAGGATGGCACTCTGCACATCTTCCTCTGCAAAACGGCGCTTCAGCGTGGTGTCACGGGAGTGTTCATCAAAATGCCTGTCAAAAGGGATAATGATGATGCGGTCACTGGAGAACAGGGTCATATCGTTGATGACCGGGAGGAAGTTGGTGTTGACGTAGATTTTGAACTGCGGCTGAAAGTCGAAGCTGTTCTCGTGGAGGTAACGGGCATTTAGGGTATCGTTGCCCGTCATGACTTTGACTTTGGCGGCATCAAGCACCATGCCCTTGCTTGGCTCGGCGATATTTACGAAACGTACTCCTGCCAGACGAGCTACATCCTCATTGGGCTGTGAGCCATTGGTGCTGTTTTTTATGGCAAGGGTCTCTGGGCGGGATGCACAGCCGTAATCTCCGAGTACCTTCAGTACGCTCTCGCAGAGGGTGCCTTTGCCGTTGCGGGTGGTGACTCCGTAGAGGATGGTCATACATTCGTGTCGGGTGTCCCCGGTAAGACCGTAGCCGAGGATTTTCTGCAGGAACTTTGCACGGTCAGCATCTCCGCTCATGATTTCGTCAATGTAGCTGGCGAAGCGCCCGGAGTAGGCTGTGGGGTCATATACCACAGGACTTTTCTTCGTGAGAAGGTCGGTGCTGCGATGTTCGGTGAACTCCCCGGTATCGATATGGAGGGTGCCATTCTTGCAGTTGAAAATGTAGATATCCGCATCAAAACTGCCGTAGGAAATGGGATGATGCACTTGTGCGTCCTTGAGGATATTGACCCGGTTGGAATGGCTCTGCCAACGGCTGGCGTATTTCATATAGGACTTGCGCTTATCCTCATCCTTGATTTCAAGTGCGAAGGTGTACATGAGGTTTGCCAGATCCATGCAGTATTTCATAGCACGGAGGTTGCCTGTGTCCTTATTCCAGATACCGTTCTCGTAGTAAAACCACATTTTTCTCTCCGGCACATAGCGCAGGCGGTCTTGGAAGAAGTCTGCGAAGATGTGTCCTGCGCCGATGTCGTTCCATGGGTACTTGGAGGAGTCCATTGGGTCAAGTTCCTTCAGCCGATCCACACCGAAGTCCTCGGCGGCGGAGCGTGGGATGATAGGCTTGTAATAGTCGGTCATACGAACCACCATCTTATTGATGACGGTGTTGCCGTAGGTGTCGGCCCCACGGAGGCTGTCCCACTTTTCACGCATCAAGCAGGACTGACGGAACAGCCTGTCCATCTGCGCCTTGTCACCGCTGCACCAGAATGCCAGAATGGAAACCAGTGCGGCATCCGCCTCGCTTTGGCTCTTGTACCCGGTGATGTCCCCGTTCCACAGGCGGGAGAACTTTTCTCCGTTCTTGGATGCGGCAGCTTTGCAGATGACCTCATCATCGCTGAGGTAACTTTCGCCGGGAGCAGCCACCGCGGGTGTAGGCGGTGTGGGACGGCGCATATAGGTATCGAGCAGCCATGTGAGCGCATCCGCCGTTTCGGTCACAGGGGCCTCGCTGATGGCATTCCCGGTGATGGTAAGGAAACGATTGGTGTGGCCGGGGATGTAGACTTCGATGTTGCCCTTTTTGATGTAGTAGGTCTGGGTATCGTAGACGAAGCCGCTCGGCAGCAGACAGAAGATGCGGATGCCTTCGCCGGAGGGACTGATTTCGATGTAGGTCACCTTGAAGCGGTCTACGATCTCCTGCGCCCACGAGAGCAGTTTGCCATCCACGATGCAGTGGTCGAGGTCGATACCCACAATCTTGTCGCTGACCCGGATGCCGATGCCGTCATAGCCTGTTGCGGATGCCGCAGTATCGAAGGCTACGAATGTGGTAGGGTCATCCACATTGGCTTTGCGTTTTGTGCCGGACATATACGGCACCTTGGTCTGGCTGCCGTCCCGCAGTTCGTATCTCCAGTTACAGAACTGGCCGTTGTCCTTTAGGTACTGCGGTATTTTTTCAAATTGAACTTGCACTGTGTGTGCCTCCTTTCAGTTAATTGCCCCTTACACTTCCAAATGGAAACGAGGAGTGCGTTTTGACGAAAATTACGGAAATTTTTTTGAGGAATTTTCTTCTCTTCACTTACTACCGAAAATTCAACCCCCTCGGTACAAGCCGAAAAAGTCAACCCCCACTATCCACTGGACACGGAGACGGCGTTTCGGAAAAAGTCTCGGAGATTTTTTCTCCTTCCACTTTCCAATGGACACGAGATTGCCGTTTGGCCCATAAATCAGAGAATTTTTCTTCCTCTGTTTACTTGGGGAAAATGTCACCCCCCGGCGGATGTGGCTTCTGCTCCTTACACCACCAAATGGAAACGAGAAGTGCGTTTCGGAAAAAATCCCGGAAACTTTTTGAAGAATTTTTCTCTTCACTCACTACCGAGAAATTCAACCCCTCTGCCTATAAGCGAAAATCCCGCAGGAATCGAACCCCCTCTGTGGGAATTTTCCTTCCTATCTTTCTAAGGGGATTCCATTGGGCGTTTTCCGGGTATTGAGAAAAAACTTGAAATTTCCTCCCCTCACTACCCTTTGGAGATTGCGGGGCCGTTTTGACGAAGGTTTTGAAAAATTTTTCTCTTCACTTCACCACTGCGGAATAAATGCACCAATGGCCGAAAACTTTTGAAAATTCCCTCGTTTCATATCACTACCGAGGAATTAAAATGCATTTTTTCAAAGCCG
The DNA here is from genome assembly GCA_012719035.1 of Clostridiales bacterium. Lineage (GTDB taxonomy): Bacteria > Bacillota > Clostridia > Oscillospirales > Oscillospiraceae > UBA2658. Next base: position 83,485 of record JAAYBD010000046.1, read on the forward strand.
AGACAAATTTTTCTTCCTCCAGTACAAGCCGGAAAAGTCAACCCTCTGCTTTACCACTGGAGACGGTTTGTGATTTTGAGCGGGAAAAAGGCAAAAAAAACAAGCCGAAGCACCTTAATGGCACTCCGGCAGATTGCGGATACATTATAATTAGAAGAAATGTTACAAAGTTTTTCTGGGTTGGTAATTGAAAATTTCACTTTTGCGTGATATAATAGATGGTATAGGACAAGGAGGTCGAAACATGGCTGTTAGTTATAAGAAGTTACTGCATATGCTGATTGATAAAGATATGACCATTGCCGACCTGCAGAAGCAGGCTGGCTACAGTGCAAACATTTCCACCCGTCTGCGAAACGATACCTATATTTCGCTTGAGTCGGTGGAGAAGATTTGCCGGGTCTTGAATTGCAAGATGGATGAGATTATAGAATTTGTGCCGGAGGGCAAGAACGGAGGAAAAGATAATGCCTAACCTATCCCAAGTGAAGCGTGAGCGCATGATGGCGTTCTTGCAGAAAATCAAGGATGAGCATCGTGATGATGACGATATCCTTATCGCCCTCGGTGAAATCGAAAGTGAACTCAATGCCAAGAAGTATGGTTTAGTGTGGGAGCAGCACGAAGAGGCCGTGGATGTGATGATGCGCGACAACATCCCGGTATTTACTGAAGATATGGATAGAGAAATTACCGCCGCCGCAGGTGGGGTCTATAAAGACGCTGTCTTTGATACAAACAGAAAAAGCCTTCTCCGGCACATAAGTGCTGAAAAAGGCTTGAAATAAAGGGCTTTCGAGGTTCCGCTGTGTTTATCAGCAGAGCTTCGGAAGCCCTT
>JAAYBD010000047.1 GCA_012719035.1 Clostridiales bacterium
GCATAGCAGAAGGCTGTCACTGCATATTATCTCTCCGTCGACCACGACTTTGCAGCGAGTTTTCATTGAATTGAAAAGTGCTTTGACAACGCCTATAAAATATGCGCGTTTTCCGCTTGACATCTTATGCTTCTTTACCTTTTCCATAGTTTTTACAACGGCTGTGTCAAAGCCGAAATCGCAGACATTAATACAATATTTATTACCCGCACGAATCAGATCTATGGGACATTCGATACCGTTTATCTGATTGTCAATATCTAAAAAACCTTCGGCACCGCCGTAGTATTTTACAAAATCGTTGCCGCTTCCGCAGGGGAAACACCCTACGCTCGCGTGGGAAAAATTTATTGCTCCGTTAACGACTTCGTTCAGGGTACCATCTCCGCCGCAGGAATAAAACCTTACAGGACTTGAAGATTTTGCACATTTTGCCGCAACATAGGCTGTGGCATCGCCAGGACCTTTGGTACAATATACTTTACAGGCGGCTGCGCTTTTTGATTTAGCTATTGCATCTTCAATCATATGCGTTGAGTCAAAAGCTCCTGCGGCGGGGTTGATAATAAAAATATGCTCCACTGTTTTCACCTTTGTACCTGTTTTTATATTTCTGCCGAATCCGGCTTTTTTATAATAGGTTTTTATACCATCTCAACCTGTTTGATACGGCTATAAAGAGCAAACATTGCAACTGCGTCCATAACGCCGTTTATTATCAGTGAGATACCTATAAATTTAAGAAGCGTTTCCATTGCTTTGAAGGGGTTTATAAGAAGAATCGTACCCAAAGCGGCGGTAACAATCGTCATAATCAAAGTATAGCGCCAGTTTTTATCATGAAGCCTGATCATATCGAGGGTGTTCTGGAGTTTGATAATACTGTCAAGTAAAACTGCAACGCCAAGTACGGTATGGAGCACCTTAACGATTAGTTCAGGGCGTATTAATATGAAAACACCGCAGCCAATGGCAATAAGACCCATGACAAGACCCAGACTGTATTCATGCAGGGTAACGGGAGTCATGAAGTATTCGACAGTACGGAAAATACCTACAAGGCAAAGGAAACCGCCTAAGATGTAGCAAATGATCTTGCCCGATTCCGAGGGATAGACAAGGAACAGCACTCCGAATAGGACGAAAACCAGTGCGGTCAGCATGTAATCTCTGATAAAACTTTTTGGGAACCTTTTCATAATGAGCCTCCGTTTTGTAATCATCTCCGGCAGATTTTTAATGTATTGTATTTACCTGCCTTGGAAAGCTGCTTTTTAGACGCGGCGAAAAGTATAATTTGTACTGCCGCTTTTCTACAGCATCTTTGTATTATACAACATTAACTTTATCCAATTCAATACAATTTTCAAATATATCTGGAAGAGATTACACAGGATTCAAATAAAAACCATAATTAACTCATAAAAACGAAACAAAAAAGTCTTAAGAGACCTTAAATATCATTTGGATGTCGAAAAGCAAATATTCCTTAAAATTTGTCTTACATTTCCGCAATGCGGGAATTTGCTGTTTAATAACCCGGAAATTGTGTATCAGCAGGCGCATTTTGTTAATATGCATCGAAAGAAAAAATAAATGTATTTATTATCTGAAAACTTTTCCGTAATACTTGACAACAAAGATAAACTAAATTATAATGTACAAGCTGCATTCAGAAAAGATAATGAAATTCGGCAAAGCAAACGTGGAGAAGTCGCGTAGCCTGGTCGAGCGCGCACGATTGGAAATCGTGTAACGGTCAAAAGCCGTTCGAGGGTTCGAATCCCTCCTTCTCCGCCATATAAGAACGCTAATTTTGATACAGTAAGTGTCAACATTAGCGTTCTTATTTTATGCCTGAAAAGCCTGTAAACACGGGCTTTTCTGTACTTTTATGGCTTCTATCCACCGCCAGCTTGCTGCGGTACAGCCGTGTTTTCCTACGAATCAGCGCCGTTCCCCATACCCGTGCTTTCGATTACTAAAATAGTTTCATTTTTTCAGAGGGTTTCATTTGCAAGAAAAATAGTTTCATACCCGCGCTTTCGATTGGTACAGAGAGCAAAAAAAGGTGGAGCACTCAACGTTCCACCTCAATCTCGCTGCCACATTTGAACTTGAACACGATTCTGCCATCGCGGAATACCGTCGCCCGGTCAACTATTGCTATCCACAGCCTTTCGTCCCATTCTTCGAGGACGAGTGGCTGTTTCTTTAATGCCTCGATGAACAATCGGATTTCTCGATCTTGATTACGCTTCCGCTCCTTTTCAGCGGACACCTCCGCAAGTCGCGCTGTCGCTTTCTCGTATCGGGCAAGCAGTCCATTGTACTTCTTCGCGTATTCCTCCTGCGACTGCGCTGTGGAAGCGTTCTCCCTCACGCAGGTTTTGACCAGTTCCGCCACCACAGTGATTTCCTCATTCAAGCTGTCCAGCTCCGCATCAAGTGTGGTGGTATCAGAAAGCACCTGCCGCATAATCGCACAGTCCACAATGACGCTCTCCCTGTCAGCCATCAATAGATTATAGGCAGTCAGGAACATCCGCTGAATAGTGTCTGCGTCCAGATGCGGCGTAGCACATTTACTATCGCCCTTGAACTTGCTGTTGCAACGCCAGATCACCTTGCGATACTGGTCGGTGGAATGCCATACCTTCTGCCCGTAAAATCCGCCGCAATCTCCGCATACCAGCTTGGAAGCAAACACGCTGTTGCCGCTGTAGGCTCTGCCGAGCGACCTGCGCCGAGAAATCTCCGCCTGAACCATGTCCCATTCCAGAGGCTCAATGATGGCGTCGTGACTCTTTTCCACGTAATACTGCGGCACTTCGCCCTCGTTGACCTTCATCTTTTTCGTGAGAAAGTCGGTCGTGAACTTCTTCTGCAGGAGTGCGTCGCCTTTGTACTTCTCATTAGCGAGGATGCTGTCCACCGTGGTCTGGCTCCATTTCTGTTTGCCGGACGGCGTCGGAATGCCATGTTGTTCCAAATACCGGCAGATACCAGCAGGTGTCTTTCCCTCAAGAAAAAGTCTGTAGATGAGCCGGACAATTGCAGCTTCTTTTTCATTTATCACAGGTGTACCATCCTCTCCCTTATCATAACCAAGGAACTGCTTATATGGCAAACTGACCTTTCCATCGGCGAAGCGTTTCCGCTGGCCCCATGTAACATTCTCTGAAATCGAACGGCTTTCCTCCTGTGCGAGGCTCGACATGATTGTAATGAGCAGCTCACCCTTGCTGTCGAAGGTGAAAATATTCTCCTTCTCGAAATAGATCTCCGTGCCGTGTTCCTTGAGCTTGCGGACCGTCGTGAGGCTGTCCACTGTGTTACGTGCGAAACGGCTGACCGACTTTGTGACAATAAGGTCGATCTTCCCGGCAAGCGCGTCTTTGACCATCTGCTTGAAGCCGTCACGCTTTTTTGTGTTAGTAGCTGAGATTCCCTCATCGGTGTAGACCCCGACAAACTCCCAGTCCTCGCGAGATTGAATGTAGTGGGTATAGTAATCCACCTGCGCCTCATAGCTGGTCTGCTGTTCCTCGCTGTCCGTAGACACGCGGGCGTAGCCAGCCACCTTTCGTCTCGCCACCGACGCCGTAGGCAGAGCCGTGAAGCGGTTCTTGGTAGCGGGTATCATTGTTACTGCTCTTGGCATTTCTTTTCACTCCTTTTCCTTGTTTTCTCTGCCGCCGCCTGACGCATTTCTTCTGTCCAGCTCTCAGCGCGTGAACGGTCTTGCCATGTGGCTTTTTCCGTTTGTCCGTCTGTGAATGTGAACTCCAGAGTGTTGTTCGGCAGAGCGGATATAAAAGTAATGCGCTCAGCAAATGCGTCCTCATCAAAGGAATCGCAACCGAGCGCCTTGGCGGTCACGGCTTTCAGCGTTTCTTCAGGTATCTGCTTGGAAGCGCAGTGTTTCTTGCCTTTTGTGTTGTAAGTA
>JAAYBD010000048.1 GCA_012719035.1 Clostridiales bacterium
CTTTCAAAATCTTGATAATTTGCTCTTCTGTGAATCTCGTTTTCATGTTAATCACGTCCCTTTCAAAAATTATAGCATATCGTGACTAACATTCCTATTGGTTTAGTTTTCGGGGTTCAGGTCATGCCTATGTTATCTTCCATTGTGAGTTTTCCGTCATCCGGCAACGTTGATTTTGCGGCAGTAACGGACAAGGCAGGACATGTCCAAATGTTAAATCTTAACTTTTGGCCCTACCTTTTGATAACAGGTACATTGGTATTCGTAATCATTATATTGATACAGAACGTCAGGCTACATCAACGCATTTTTAGGGTATGCCATTTGACAGATGATGTACAGTATCAGTGCATCCTAACAAAGTGCAAGCAAAAAATAAGAATTTCGGATTGTGTACCGGTCTACGTTTCTCCCTATGCAAGCACTCCATTTCTATATGGTGTTTTTAAGCCGCGCATTGTTTTGCCGAACATAGAATTCACAGAAGAAGAACTACAGCATATCTTCCTACATGAATTAACTCACTGGAAACGCCATGATGCATGGTTGAAGTGCTTAATGTTTTTGATGAATGCGATCCATTGGTTCAACCCGTTAGCTTACATAGCAAGACACGACATTGAACGCTTTTCTGAATTATCCTGTGACGAAAGCGTTGTAAATTCAATGAATAACGAGGAAAGGAAGCGGTACTGTGAGCTAATGTTAGGTGTACTATGGAATGTTACAAGCAGCAATAACAAAGTGTTTTCCGCTTTTAGCGATAAACGGAAACAACTCGAAAGGAGAATGAGCATGATTATGGAAAACAAGAGTTTGAAGAGCAAAAAATGGGTTCGTATGTTTGCGGTTGTCATGGCAATTGCCCTCACAATGGGAGGAGCAATCACAGCGTCAGCCTATACTGTATCTGACTATGGTGTAATTTCGGAAAACAGTATGTATGTGATGCCTGAGGCAGCAATACCTTCTATCGAAAGCATTGAAGAAGAGGCAGTTTCGGCAAAGAGTTCAAATTCAATTTTTATACCTGCTTCCGTGGATATAGGTCCAATGTCGGTTTATTATATTAAAGACTTAGGCATAAATGCAAATAGTGCTAAAAATATCACTTCTCCAACTGGAAACGCATATAATTTAATCAAAGGAAAAACTTTTGACTTCGACCTCACATGGTATCCAAGAAACGCAGTGAAAGTCGGTCTTTATGATACTGCCACTGGAGAAGTACAGAATATTAAAACCATTAAAGACGGCAGCGGACAAGGCTCTATTAAAGTACCGTATGATGGAAAGTTCTATTTCTATATTTGGAATACAGGTGATTCTTACATAACTGTAAATGGGTCTATCGATGCATAGTAAATATATTTGCGGGTTTATTCAAAAACACTTCCTGCCGATATGATTAAAAACGATACTGCTCAATTTGCAGGAGGACGGACTGCGATTCAATAAAACAGGGCATTGCTGATTTAAAAAGTCGGCAATGCCCTGTTTAACTGTGAATGGGAGGTCAAAGGGCTTTTTCAATAAGGCTAAGATTATTCTTTAATCTCTCGTTTTTCGGGGACAGCGACAGAGCACATTTTGCATGAAAATGTGCCAGCTCCTTGAGCCCCAGATTATAGCATGAGATGGCGGCGAGATCGTGCGGGGTGAAATTCCATGCATAACCCGCGTTGATAAAGCAATCAGACTTTGCCGTTATTCGCAGGGCCGATTCAGACATAAAAAATGTGGTGATCCAATCTTTTTGAAAATAAGCCATTAATGCACATTCAACATAAGGCTCGCGCATATGAGGTGCTTCGGCGATTGCGCGATGATACCATCGATATGCCTGCGCCGTATCTCCAAGCTTATCATATGATTTTGCTATCCAGCGCATTGCTGCACAACGCTCTTCTGCCCATGTGGCATTAGGGAGAGACAGATACCGCTTCAATTCTGTTATGCACTCCGTCCATTTTTCCGCATACATATATTCACGGCCTAAATAATATGACATACGCGGGTCATCGGGCTTTTCGGATGCACCCATTTTGAGCAATGGCAAATATGATCCGCGTGATTTCAGCGGATCCGGATAGTGATTGAGCACCATACCATCGATAAAAATCTTCTTTTCGGGCTTATCCCCGATATATTTCAGACATTCATGCACAGGATAGTTCCATATATAGCAATGTCTTCCATGTACCTTAAAATATATGAACTGAGTATCCGGAGAGCCATCTGGATTCAGACTCCAGTTGTAAAGGTAGTTTCCCATGCTGGCATCGTCTTCCCATGCGTCTTCAAGCTTTTGACGCCAGCCCTTTACAAATACTTCATCAAGATCAGTGCATACACAGACATCCACGTCTTCGGGAACATGGGAGAGGGATAAGTTCCGTGCAGTATCGAAACGCCATGGCTCAACTTTTTCTTCGTATACGACAGCTCCTCGATTACGAAGTTTATTTACGGTTCCGTCAGAGGAACCCGTATCTGTAACAACAATCAAATCCGCTTCACTCATAGAATCCATCCATCGATCAACGAACTTTTCCTCGTTTTTGCAAATTGCATAAACGCATACTTTATATCGGTACAATATAACACCCCATTCATTAAAATAGCTTTATGATACGTATATCTGCTACACGTAAAATGCTGCCGGTACAGGTTTTGCTTTACCGGACAATTTGCAGAGGAACATATTTAATTCCTGTATACACTTAATGTTGAAATTAAGCTTTGGAAATTCCAACATAGAAATTTTTAATTCATCCCCGCACATCATATTCATAATGTGTGGAAATCGTGAGGGAGGCAGTAAGCGTTTTTATATGCTGGGGAGGGAGTTTTGTTGAATATGTATCATTAACTTAATGCATATATTTATTTCTTTGTTGAAATATGTCATATTTTGTGGTACAATTTTCCTGCCAGATAATCATAGCGGACTATTTAGAAACGAAGGAGCTGCATCTGCTGCGATTCCGTTATTGCTGATGGTCTTCGATATTATCTGTATCAGAAAATCATTTGAGTCCGGCTAAAGAGATTTAAACGGAAAGGAAAGTTACTATGAAATCCATACAGAACAAATTAAGCCTTTTTATTAGTGCCCTCATCTTTTTTACAGCAGCGGTTATCACAGGCTCTGCACTGCTGATTTTCCATAATAATATGACCGCACAATTGGAAGAGGACGTAGGCGCTTTAGCCGTCTCATACAGCCATGCCGTACATAATCAAATACAGTGCTACAAAAAAGAGCTTGAACTGGCAGCTTCGATGAATGAAATCACACAGGAAGACACCGTAGAAAGGGACGCCCTGCTTGCTCAAATTGCGGACAAAACCGGTTTTGTATATCTGGCACTTGCCGACAGCACAGGGCAGACCACGCGTAACAGCAACATTTCGGAACGGGAATATTTCAAAATGGCAATGGCCGGAAAAACCTACATATCCAGCCCTCTGGTCAATCAGGTAGACGGCACCGTTACCATAATGATGGCAGCGCCCGTTGATAATAACACAGGTTATAAAGGCGTACTTTACGGCGGTCTTCTTTATGACACATTCAGCGAAATTATAAACAATATAAAGATAGGGGACGGGGGCTATGCTTTTGTTGTTGACAAAACCGGTGTAATGGTTGCACACCCCGACGGCTCTGTTGTCGAAGCAATGACAAATTATATTGAAACAGCTAAACAGGACAGCACTTATCAATCGGTAGCCGATGCCGTAAGCCGTATGATTCTCGGCGAAAGCGGAACAGCCTATACCAAATATTCCGGACTGGACCGTCTGTATGGCTTTACGCCCATTGAAGGTCCGGAGAATTGGTCTATTGCTGTAACTGTACCAGTCAACCAGATCATGACAAAGGTTTATCAGGTCATGCTCTTGTGTCTTATAGTGCTTTTGATTCTTTTAGCAGTAAGTATTTTTATGGCTTTAAGGGTATCACGATCTATTACAAAGCCGATTGCCGCCGCCACACAGCGCATCGAGCTTCTGGC
>JAAYBD010000010.1 GCA_012719035.1 Clostridiales bacterium
AAAGAAAAAAGAATCTGCTTCAAAGGGTAAGCAGCTCATGCTTCAGCTGGGTGCGCTGAAGAAGGAACTGGAAAATGGTGATAGTCAGAAGGTGCAGAGTTATATGGATTACCGGGAGGGACGTATCACCAAGGAAGAATTCATCTTTCTTCGTGCAGAGCGAGAGAAAAGCCATGTAGAGCTTCAAGAAAAAATCAGAAGCCTGGAAGCCGAATATGAGGAATATCTCAATGCAGGAAATCAGGCAGCAAAGGACAGCACAGTTGCGGATCGTGCGTCAAAGCTGAGCGATGAAGAATTGAAGCAAATCATGTACGATGCTATTGAAAGGGTGAACGTATCGGACAGTCAGCACATTGAAATTGTCTGGAAGTTTGATGACCTTTTTACTGCGGCGTAACTTGGAGCCAGCCTTCGGGCTGGTTTCATTTTGGGGAAATAGGTCGATTTTTGTCCTAAAATAACTCAATGGGTAGGAGATAAAATGAGTTTTTAAAAATCTCCGAGAAGCCTAAAAACATTGATATTACTGGGCTTTTCGGAGGTGGCTCAAATTTTTTTGCACCTGCTTGACACAATGGGACGACCTCGGAAGAGTGGTAATACCAAAAGAAATTCGCCGGACTCTGCGCATAAGAGACGGCGACCCTCTGGAAATTTATACAGAAAGAGACGGCGAGGTCATCTTTAAAAAGTATTCGCCTGTGGGTGAGCTGTCAGACTTTGCCGCTCAGATCTGCGAAGCACTCTACAAGTCAGGTGACTGTGTTGCCGCCGTTTGTGACAGAGACAGCGTCATAGCCTGTGCGGGAGTTCCCAAAAAAGAGATCGTTGATAAACGTATCAGCGGAGGTCTGACAGACATCATGGATTCCCGTAAAATTTACTCGGCAACACAAAAAACAGACATTCCCTTTACAGAGGGCGATGAAATGCTCTTTGTCTCCGTAGCCGCTCCTATCATAGCCGAAGGCGATGTCATGGGCTGTGTAGTTTTTGCCGCAAAGCAGGATTCTCCGGAACCGGGTGAAGTGCAGATAAAGCTTGCTTCGACAGTGGCGAGCTTTTTGGGAAAACAGATGGAAAATTAGTCGGATAAAGTTTGTTCGGTCTTTAAAAAACGCAAGTCGTCCGGGCAGCAAAGCGCTTTGATGCGGTATTCGCTAATCATAGGGCAGATCAAAAAACTGAACTCCGCTATCTTGAACACAAAACCGCCGCCGCAGAGATAAAAATTGCGGCGGCGGCTTATTTTATTCATCACTCTGTGGTATACTGAGGAAAATTCCGAATATTTCCTCCAACGAAATAAATTTATCATTCTTGTTCGTCTAATACATGAAGGTATCATGATACATAGGAAGGAGCACACTCTTGAACGAAAATGAGTTCGCCGACAAAATCCAAAATTTGAGAAGTAAACTCTACCGTACGGCATACCTGTACCTTGGCAGCGAGGCGGCCGCTTTGGACGCTGTTGACGAAACGGTTTACAAAGGGCTTACATCGCTTAAAGGTCTTCGCCAGCCTGAATATTTCAGCACTTGGATGATGCGTATACTTATCAATGAGTGCAAAACAGAGTTAAGACGCAGAAACCACACTGCGGCTTTTGAGGAGCTGCCGGAAACCGCATCTGAACAATTTGATGCGCTGCCTATTCGGGAAGCAATTTTAAAACTGCCGAGCGAATTGAAAGAGCCTGTAATTCTGCGTTATTTTTCGGGTTTTACCACTGCCGAAACAGCTCTGGCATTGAAAATACCGCAGGGGACCGCCGCGACCCGCCTTCGCCGCGCCTTAAAGCTGCTTAGACTCGAATTATCGGAGGAGGAAGTTATTAATGAACAGAAACAATGAATATAAAGCGCTTCTTGAAGAGCTTGACGAAACTCCGCTGAAGCTCGATTATACCTTAGAACGCGCTCAAATGAAATGCGAAGCGAAAAAACGCCGCAAGCGCAAAGCGTCTTTTGCACCTGTCTGGATTGCCGCCACCGTATTCGGCGTGTTTGTCCTGCTTGTTAACATATCCCCGACATTTGCCTACGCCGCGGGACGTATACCATACTTACGCGACCTTGCTAAATTCGTGGCGCTGTCCCCCTCCCTTTCCGCCGCGGTGGAAAACGAATATGTCCAACCTATCAATCAGGAACAGACGCAAAATGGAATAACGGCAAGAATAGAGTACGCCATTATTGATCAAAAACAGTTGAATATTTTCTATACGCTTGTCTCAGACACCTACAGCAGAATGAACGCTGACCCCCATATTTCCGGCGTGGGGGAGGAAAAACTGGAGGGCTACAGCACCATTTTCGGTGAACTGAACGCCAAAAACGGAGACTTGCGTCAAATCACGATCGATTTCTCTTATGACACAGTACCGGACACCGTAATGCTGAAGCTCAAAGTCTCTGACAATGGAGCATCGGCAGACGATGCATCTGCCCAAGCTGGGCTGGGCTTAGAGGAGGGCATGCTCTCGGAGGAAAAGCATAAGGAACCTGAAATCATTTCCGTATTTGATTTTACGCTTTCGCTTGACCCGAATTTCACAGCAAAGGGAGAAACCATCGAGCTAAATAAAGGCTTCAAACTGGATGGTCAGAAATTTACGCTGAAAAGCGCTGAAATCTACCCTACCCATATGCGTTTTAACTTTGATGACGACAAGAACAACACAGCTTGGCTCAAGAACCTTGAATTCTACGTTGAAACCGAAAAAGGTGAACGTTTTGAGGGCATCTCAAACGGAATCTCCGCAAGCGGCAGTACTGATAGTCCCATGATGGCCACCCATATGCTGGAAAGTGCCTTCTTCTCGGACAGTGAGCACCTTACACTGCACATAACCGGCGTAACGTGGCTGGATAAGGACATGGAAAAAGTTCATGTCGATCTCGCGGGAAAAACCGCGGAAGTCTTACCGGAGGGCGTTGCGTTCGAGCTTGCAAAGCAGAAGGAAAATGGCTGGATACTCGGATTTTCCGCGCCGTCATATAGAGAAAAATATCACGACCAGATGTGGAACTGGAATTACTTTGACAGAAACGGCAATGAACACAGTATCGGTAGTTCGTGCTCCACTATGGGCGGATATTATGACGAAGATACGCTGCAGCTTTTAGGCAGCGAGGACACTCCTTTTACGATTCTTGCGCTTAAAAACTATCCCGATAACGAGGTCTGGCTCTGCCCGGCATATTCCCGGCGTACAGCGCTTGATACTCCCGTCAGCATACAAATCAAATAACCGATCTTCGCTAAAACAAACAGCCGCTTCCTTTTGGAAAGGAAGCGGCTGTTTTACCTCTTAGAATAGGCTCATCTGACTTGTGTCAGGCATATCGCCCAAGGCGCCAAGCTCTTTGAGCTGCTGCATGTTTGTCTGGCTGACCTTCGGGCAGGCGCCCATCACCTCTTCGATAGAGATGAATTTTCTCCCGCCCTCGCGGCATTTCACAAGGTCGTTCGCCGCCGCTTCGCCAAGCCCCGCGATAGCAGTAAACGGCGGGATAAGGCAATTGTCCTCAATGACAAACCTTGTTGCTTCAGACTTATACAAATCCATACGCTTAAAGCTGAATCCGCGCAGATAAAACTCATAGACCGCCTCAAGCGTAGTGAGGGTGTCCTCATCCTTTTTGCTTGCGTTGGGGTCATTCTTTATTTTGTTTATCTTTTGCCGAACGGGCTCTATACCCCTTGTCATAAGCCCTGCGTCAAAGCTGTCTCCGCGGCGGTAAAAATATGCGCTGTAATACGCAAGCGGATGATGCACCTTAAAATAGGCTATGCGGAACGCCATAGTGACATAGGCAACAGCGTGCGCCTTGGGAAAAAGATATTGTATCTTTCGGCAAGACTCTATGTACCATTCCGGAACGTGAAGGGACTGCATTTCCTCAACTATCCCCTCCGGCCACGGCTTGCCCTTATGGATAGCGCCCTTGCGGACTGCCTCCATGAACTTGAAGGCGCGTTTCGGCTCCATACCCTTGGACATCAGATAAAGCATGATATCGTCGCGGCAGCCTATCGTCTCCTTGACTGTTGCCGTTCCCGACAAAATAATATCTTTTGCGTTCCCAAGCCAAACATCGGTTCCATGGGAAAATCCGGAAAGCCGTACTAAGGTATCGAACTCGGTCGGTTTGGTATCGGCGAGCATACCGCGCGTAAAACCTGTTCCGAACTCCGGTATGCCAATCGTTCCCGTTTTTCCGATTATCGGGTCATCAGAGCTGAGTCCAAGCGGTTCGGGGGAACAGAAGATTTTCATCGTTTTGGGATCGTCCAGCGGTATCTGCTTTGCGTCCACCCCCGTCATATCCTCAAGCATCTTTATCATGGTCGGGTCATCGTGACCAAGCTCATCGAGCTTTAGGAGATTTGCCTCCATGCTGTGATATTCAAAATGGGTCGTAATGATTCCGCTGTCGGAATCGTCTGCGGGATGCTGTACGGGGCAGAAATCTGTTACGTCCATATCCTGTGGAATGATAACAAGCCCCCCGGGGTGCTGCCCTGTTGTGCGCTTCACGCCGACACAGCCCTGAGCAAGACGGTTTTCTTCCGCCTTTGTGACCTTCACTCCGCGCTCGTTCAGATAGTTTTTCACATAGCCGTAGGCTGTTTTTTCAGCCAGCGTACCGATTGTTCCTGCCTTGAAAACGTGGTCACGCCCGAAAAGCTCCTCCGTATATTTGTGGGCGCGTGCCTGATATTCCCCCGAAAAGTTCAGGTCGATATCAGGGACCTTATCGCCGCCGAAGCCCAAAAAGGTCTCAAACGGAATGTCGAAGCCGTCTTTTGCAAGCTTTTCGCCGCAGACAGGGCAGGCTTTATCGGGCATGTCCGCTCCGCATCCATAGTCCTTGCCGCTTTCAAAATCCGTATATTTGCAATTGGGACAGCGGTAATGCGCGGGCAGAGAGTTTACCTCTGTTATTCCCGACATAAAGGCGACGATGGATGAGCCGACACTTCCGCGTGAACCGACAAGATAACCCGCTTCAAGAGAATTTGCAACAAGCTTCTGTGCCGACATATAGATGACATCGTAATGGCAGTTAATAATGTCGTTAAGTTCTGTTTCAACGCGGTCTTTGACAATATCCGGCGGGTTTTCTCCATATAGCTCATGCATTCTGCCATAAACCAGTTTCTGCAAGTCCTCAACCGAGTTTTCGATTTTCGGCGTAAAAAGCTGCTTCGGTAAAAGCTCGATCTCCTCGCACATTTCGGCTATCGCAAACGAGTTTTCGATAACAACTTCGCGGCATTTCTCCTCGCCGAGATATGAGAATTCCTCAAGCATTTCGTCAGTGGTTTTGAAATACAGCGGCAGCTTCTTGTCTGCGTCCGAAAAACTACGTCCGGCAAGCAGAATATGCCTGAATATCTCATGTTCAGGGTCAAGAAAATGAACATCGCCCGTTGCGACAACCGGCTTTCCAAACTTTTCACCCAGCTCGACAATGCGGCGGTTGAAATCCCGCAGTTCCTCTTCATCTTTTGCGGTGCCGTTTTCAAGCATGAACATATTGTTGCATATCGGCTGTATTTCAAGATAATCGTAAAGCTCACAGAGGCGCTCAAGTTCCTCGTCGCTTTTATGGCGCGAAACTGCCTCAAAAACCTCTCCCGCCTCGCAGGCGGAGCCTATTATTATCCCCTCCCTATACTGCAAAAGCAGGCTTTTGGGGATTATGGGGTTCTTTTTAAAATGTTCAAGATGAGATTTTGATATCATCTCGTAAAGATTTTTAAGTCCTTTTTTGTTCTTTACAAGCAAGATGATATGCTTCGTGCGCATGGAACGCGGATGAGCGTTGCGCTGCTCCCTTGCAAAGGCTTCCAGCTCACTTTTTTTAGTGATTCCGCGTTCGTTAAGCATTTTTATAAGCTTTGACATAATGCGCCCGCAGGCAAGCGCATCATCGTCCGCTCTGTGGTGGTTGAATTCGGGAAGCCCCAGCCGCGCCGTCACCTGATCCAGTTTAAAGCGCTTCATATCGGGCAGAAGACTCTGCGAAAGCGTCAGCGTGTCCATGTAGCTCGGCTCAAATTCGATGCCGCAGCGCCGCGCCGCCGCCTTCATGAAGCCTATGTCAAACTCGGCGTTGTGCGCAACAAGAGTACGCCCTCCCGCAAACTTCATAAAGTCACACAGGGCTGCATCTTCCTCCGGTGCATCAAAAACATCTCTGTCGGTGATGCCTGTAAGCTCCACGATTTCGTGAGGGATAGGTCTATTCGGATTTACAAAGGTCTGGAACCGCTCCTTGACCTCTCCGTTTTTCATGATAACGGCGCCAATTTCCGTCATGCGCTCCTCATTTGCGGAAAGCCCCGTTGTTTCGATGTCAAATGCGCAAAACTCATCATCAAGGCTGCCGTCATCACTGCCGTAGAGTGCCAGCTTATCGTCAACATCGTTTATGTAATAGCCCTCAACTCCGTAGATGACTTTTATGCCCTTTTTCTTTCCTGCCTGCCAGATTTCAGGAAAAGCCTGCGCTACCCCGTGGTCCGTTACAGCTATTGCGGGATGTCCCCATTCCGCTGCCCTCGAGACTGCTTCCGAAGGATCGGTCAGGGCATCAAGCGCAGAGTAGCGGGTGTGAAGATGAAGCTCGACCCGCTTTGCATCCGCAGTATCCATACGCCTCGGTTTTTCACACAAAACGACGCTTTTCGGCTCTAAAGCGATATCTTCGTCATAGCGGTTATAGGCGACATTTCCATATACCGTAAGGTACATGCCTTTTTTGATGTCCTGTAAGCCGCCCCTATCTTCTTCTGCCCTAAAATATTTGGAGACTCTTATCGAGCCTGTGTTGTCGGTCATTTCAAAGCAAAGCACCCACGCCTTGGTCTTTGCGATTTCCCTGTTTTCCACAGAAAAAACCTCACCCCTGACAACAACATTTCCCGACTCTGTGTTGAGGGTATCCATCGGTACAGGCTCGCCCTTTATAGCTCTGCCGTAAATCGGCTTTCCTGCCAAAACGGCACTTTTGCCCCTGCCCGCCTGTTTTTTTCCGGATTTGTCTCCGCAGTCTGTCTGCTCATACTGTGCGCTTATTGCAACCGAATTGAGCCCATACTCCGAGGCGATACGCGATTCTATCGCGCTCAGCTCTGCGGGTATCGCCTTTCTTTTGAAAAGGGACTCTATGGACATATAAAGCTTATCCTTGTTTACAGTTGCGGACTTCACAAGCGCACCGTCAAGTCCGCCGCACATATCCTTAAATTCCGCGCAAAACGGAAACATTTCTAAAAATGGGATTTTATCTTCGCTCATTTTTGGAACTAAACTCCTTTTTCCTCCTGCATAATAAGTTCATAAAGTGCTTGGGCAAGCTTAAACTCGGGCACTTTCCTAACGATTTCGCCCTTTTTGAACAGAACTCCCTCGCCCATGCCGCCTGCAAGACCGTAGTCTGCGTGCTTCGCCTCGCCGGGACCATTTACGGCACAGCCCATAACCGCAACTGTTAGCGGCCTTTTAAAGTCTTTCAAAAGCTCTTCTACCTTTGCGGCCGTACCTATAAGATCTATATTCGTCCTGCCGCAGGTTGGGCAGGAAATTATGTTCACGCCATCTTTTCGTATGCCTGCGGCCTTTAAAATAGCAATGCCCGCTTTTACTTCCTCTACGGGGTCAGCAGTGAGTGACACTCGGATGGTGCTGCCGATACCGTCCATCAGAAGCGAACCGATGCCGACGGCGGATTTCACAATCCCCATATAAGCCGTCCCCGTTTCCGTAACACCGAGGTGGAGAGGGTGATCTGTCATCTCCGATATCATCCTGTAAGCCGCCACGGTATCCCGCACATCGGATGATTTTATTGAAATGCATATATCGTCAAAATTCAAGTCTTCAAGCATGCGCACATGGCGCATCGCGCTCTCGCAGAGCGCCTGCGGGGTAGGACCTAATTTTTCAAGCAAATCCTTTTCAAGGCTCCCGCTGTTCACGCCGATCCTTATGGGTACGCCGTTTGCCCTGCAGGCATCTGCAACAAGCTTTACACGCTCATTCGAGCCTATATTACCGGGATTTATGCGTATCTTGTCAAATCCCGCTTCAACAGCAGAAAGCGCAAGTCTGTAGTCAAAATGTATATCCGCGACAAGCGGAACTTTGCAGTTTCTGCGTATCTCCGGAAGCGCTCGTGCCGCCTTTTCGTTGGGGACGGCAAGACGGACAATATCACAGCCTGCTTTGGCAAGCGCTTCTATCTGCGCAAGCGTTGCGTCTATTTCCTCAGTCTTCGTATTACACATGGACTGTACGGACACGGGGGAGACTCCTCCTATGGAGAGGTCTCCCGCCCTGATGGTTTTCGTTTTTTCTCTGTTCATGTTTTCTATCCCTTCAGCGCCCCGAAGTGGGCGGCGGAGCAAGAAAATATTCTTATACAAAAAGTTTGTATATATCGTTTATCATGACGACAGCCATAAGTCCGAGCAGCAGGATAAAGCCCGCCGCGTGAACATACCCCTCGTACTTGGGATTCAGCCTTTTTTTAAAAATGCCCTCAATAGCGACTGTTATCAAAAGGAAAAGCAGCCTGCCCCCGTCCAGAGCGGGTATGGGCAAAAGGTTCATAACGGCAAGGTTTACCGCGATAAACGCCGCGAGATAGGCAATGCTGTGTGCCGCAGCGGTCGGAGTTTCCGAAGTTTCGCCTACATCGTTAATAATCCCTACAATGCCGACAGGTCCCGAAAGCTCTTTTAGTCCGACAGCCCCGGTCACAAGATCAGAAAGCCCCATCCAGACCATTCGGACAAAGTCCCTCGCACAGTTCCATGTATATTTAAGCCCTGCGAGAACACCCTCCTCTTTCACGCCGAAATAAAGACCGAACCGCATAACCTTCTTCCCGTTTATTTCGTATTCAACCTGACTCAGCTTGAAATCATCAAGTGCAACTTTCTCTCCGTCACGTATAAGGACAATATCATGGATTTCGCTGTCCGTACGGCCTAAAAGCAGGGAAATGTTTGATGAGAAGAACACGCGGTGTCCGTCTATTTTGTAGAGCGTATCGCCCTCCTGAAAACCCTGAGTTCCCTCATAGGGGCAGTTTTCAAAGAATCCTGTAATTGTAGGGGTCATAAATGCGGGTGATTTCGGAACGATGAACAGCAGGATGATAAGTCCCGTTAAAAAATTCATGCCTGCTCCCGCAACGAGTATCAAAAAGCGCTTCCACCATTTCTGATTTGTAAAGGCGCGCGGATCGTCCGAATCCTCATCCTCATCCATTGCGCAGAAGCCGCCTATAGGAAAAGCGCGGAGGGCATAAAGAGTCTCGCCCTTCTGTTTTTTGAACAGGGCAGGGCCCATTCCGACAGCAAACTCCTTTACAGGAACATTGCAGAGTTTTGCGGCTGTAAAATGCCCCAGCTCGTGAGTTACGACCAGTAATCCAAAAATAAGAATCGCAATAATAATATACATAAGGTAACCTCTAATATTTGCGGCAGTTTTCCAAAACAAAGCGCCTTGCCGCTTCATCGGCACCTTGCAGCACATCCAGCGTGGGAGTGCCGGATGTTGAGATATAGTCAACCGCATCCGCAACTATGTCGCAGATCGCATTAAAAGCGAGTTTTTTATGCAGGAACAGGTTTACCGCTTCCTCGTTCGCGGCGCTCATAACAGCCGCCGCAGTCCCTCCGCGCCTTGCACAGTCCATCGCCAGCATAAGGCAGGGAGTCTTTTGAGGTTCCGGATCAAAGAAAGTCAGTCTTGAAAGCTGCGCAAAGTCCGGCACCGGAGTATTGCTGCTTTTCCGCTCGGGATAGGTCAGCGCGTACTGGATAGGAAGCGCCATATCGGGAACGCCGAGCTGCGCCATCACACAGCCGTCTTTATATTCTACCATTGAGTGTATTATACTCTCGGGGTGTATTATGACCTTTATCTTGTCGGGTGTGACTGAAAAAAGGTGCATTGCCTCAATAAACTCAAGCCCCTTGTTCATCATGGTCGCACTATCAACGCTGATTTTCGCTCCCATGCTCCAATTCGGATGCGCAACAGCCATTTCCGGAGTCACTTTTTCTGTCTCTTCCCGTGTCATCCCGCGGAACGGTCCGCCTGAAGCAGTCAGCAGGATGCGCTTCAAGGCTTTTTCTTTTCCCTGTGCCTCAAGGCATTGGAAAATTGCCGAATGTTCGCTGTCCACCGGGATGATCTCCGCCTCTTTTTCACGTGCTCTGCGCATAACTATCTCTCCCGCGCAGACAAGGGTTTCCTTGTTTGCAAGGGCAATTCTATGCCCCTCTCCGATGGCGGAAAGCGTTGGTATAAGCCCAACGGAACCGGAAACCGCCGTTACGACACAGCCGGCATAGGCGCAGGCGCAGTCAGAGAGCGCCGTCATGCCTCCGCCTACCTTTATATTGGTGTCGGCAAGGGCGATTTTCAGATGCTTTGCCGATTCCTCATCATAGGCGCAGACAAATTCAGGTTTAAAGCGTCGAGCCTGTTTTTCAAGCAGTTTTATATTCCTGTTTCCCGAAATCGCCTTAACGGGTATATTCAGTCTTTCGGCAACATCAAGCGTCTGCTTTCCAACGCTTCCGGTTGAGCCGAGGACAGATATAGAATTTACCATAATATGTTTCCTTTGATTTTAAGTATGCCCAATTAGATATGGAATACGCCCCGAAAAGCGCGGAAGCTCAGGCTATCGCCGGAAGCAGGATGACAAGCAGCTCTATCATCGGAGCGGTAAAATGCATACTGTCGAACCTGTCGAGCATTCCGCCGTGACCCGGAATAAGCTTTCCATAATCTTTGATGCCAAACTCGCGCTTTATTGCAGAGAAGGCAAGGTCGCCGAACTGGCAGGCAAGGCTTCCCAAAAGTCCATAAAGCGCAAGAAGAAGGAATTTGACTTTATATCCCAATAGGCTAAGCACCATGCCGTAGACGATCATCATAACGATTGCGGACAAAGCCCCTCCGATACATCCCTCAAGAGATTTGTTAGGCGAAAGATGAGGGAATATCTTGCGCTTGCCTAAAAAGCTTCCCGCGAAATAAGCCCCGCTGTCGCTCGAAAACGCCGCGACTAACGGCAAAAACAAATATACGGAGGAATTGTCCCGCATACCTATGCGTACAAGAGAGGAAAGAAGTATAGGCATGATGTTTCCTGCGAAAATGACCTGGATCAAGGTTTCAAGGCTAAGCTGCTCTTCCCTCCGAAAAGACAGCATAAGCTCTAAAAACATCAGAACTGACAGCAGATATACTGCCATGCTGATAACTGCGCCTTTCTGCACAAATGAATACACAATGGGTATCACAAGCGCCGTTAATACCGCGTAAGCTCTGAACCTCACAGGTATTTCCGGATTGACGCAGCGCAGAAACTCCCATGCCGCTCCCGCAGATATCAGCCCGACCGTAATCGCAAAAGCCCAAAGAGGTGCGAGAAAGATCAGCAGTATAAAAAGCGGGATTGCCGTTACTCCAACAATTGTTCTGGTTTTCATTTTTCTTTTTCCTTTCAGACAACGGAAAATAGCACTTTTGACGCGCATGCTCACACAGCGAAGCTCAAACTCCTCCGTAACGCCTTTCACGATGCTGGAACCATGATATCGCATTGTCGATATCCACTTTTGAAAAATCCGGCCAAAGCGTTTCCGTAAAATAAAGCTCGGAATAGGCGGACTGCCATAAAAGGAAGTTGCTCAGCCGCATTTCCCCGCCGGGCCGTATGATAATGTCGGGATCGGGAATATCTGCCGACCAGAGGTGCTTTGAAAACGCCTCATCTGAAAAAGCCGCGCTGTCCCCTTTTGCATAGTTTTCCGCACAGCGCTTCGCAGCCCGCAGGATTTCGTCTCTTCCGCCATAATTTAAGCAGATATTGACTTGACAACCCTTATAATGGGTGCTGATTTCGCTTGTTCGCTCAATAAGTTTTTTAAGCTTTGGAGGAAGCGGCTCTATGTCACCGAAAAACTTCATTTTTACCCTGTCCCGCTCCATGCGCTCGATAGCCTCATATAGATATTTCTCAAGCAGGTTCATGATAGCGGAGACTTCATCGGGAGGGCGCTTCCAGTTTTCTGTCGAAAACGCATATACCGTCAGATACTCTATTCCGATATCCTTACAGTAGGTCGCGATTGTGCGGAATGTCTCCGCTCCCTCGGCATGCCCCGCCGTTCTCGGCAATCCGCGCTTTTTTGCCCAGCGTCCGTTGCCGTCCATAATAATGGCAATGTGGCGGGGGAGATTACCGAAATCCACTTCCCCCGCCTCTTTTTTAATTTTGCGAAACAGCCTCATCAGATAGCCATTAGCTCCTTTTCCTTCTTTGCGGCTATGTTGTCAATTTCTTTTATAAAGTCGTCCGTAAGCTTTTGGAGATCCTTTTCAACGTCTTTCAAATCGTCCTCTGTGATTTCCGACTTCTTTTTAAGCTCCTTAAAGTAGTCCATAGCATCGCGCCGAATATTGCGGATCGCAATTTTTGCCTCCTCGGCATATTTTTTGACCTGCTTTATCAGATCTTTTCTGCGCTCCTCGGTAAGCTGAGGGAAAACAAGACGGATGATTTTTCCGTCGTTCTGGGGATTTATTCCAAGCTCGGACTCTAAAATCGCCTTTTCGATAAGTTTCAAAGAGCTTGCGTCCCAAGGCTGTATTGACAGCGTGCGGGGATCGGGAGTAGCAATAGTAGCGATTTGGTTGATGGGCGTAGGCGTACCGTAATATTCAACTCTTATCTGGTCGAGAACGGCTGCGTTTGCGCGTCCCGCGCGAACGGAATCGAACTGTGCGCTCAAAACCTCGGTCGTCTTTTTCATCTTAGCGGAAAATTCCTGATAATTGTCTGCCATGTTGGTTCCCTCCGAATTCATTTTGATAAAATTGTATTATCATGTAAGGCTTTGCTTTATATAACTTACTTTGCACCTAATTATCTTTTCTTACTGAACAATTGTCCCTATTTTTTCCCCCATTATAACATGAACTATGTTTTCGGGGTTTTTGAGTGCAAAAAGAACAACGGGGATTTTGTTGTCCATCGAAAGAGATGTCGCCGTAGAATCCATAACGGCAAGATGCTGTGCAAGAACATCATCATAGGAGATAGAGTCGTACTTGACCGCATTCGGATCAAGCTTGGGGTCTGCTGAATAAACGCCGTCTACATTCTTGGCAAGAAGTATGGCATCCGCTTCAATCTCCGCGGCACGAAGAACCGCTGCGGTATCGGTCGAGAAAAACGGGTTTCCGGTTCCGCATCCGAAGATAACAACTCTTCCGAGTCCAAGATGACGCATCGCACGTCCGCGTATATACGGCTCGGCGATAGCCCTCATTTCAATAGCGGTCTGAACGCGAACTTCAACGCCCATCTGCTCCAGCACATCGGCGATAGCAAGGCTGTTCATAACAGTCGCCAGCATCCCCATGTGGTCCGCACGGGTCCGCTCCATCCTTCCGCCGCCGTCTTTCACGCCCCGCCAAAAGTTTCCTCCGCCTACGACAACACCGACTTCAACGCCAAGTTCCGTGCATTGCTTTATAGCCCTGCATACATCTTCGATAACATTAAAATCAAGACCTCTGCCCTGATCTCCTGCAAGGGCCTCCCCGCTTATTTTGAGAAGTACGCGTTTATATACAGGCTTATTGTTTTCCATGCCAGTTCTCCGTTTCATAACAAAAAATTCATACGAAGTTATTTTAATATAAATAATCACATAATAAAAGTGCTTTTATACAAAATCAGAAAATTTTTACCTTTTGTCCATAATTGCCCCTTTGACCGGCATGCAGCCGCCCGCTTTTACTTGTCTGCGCCTTCAAATTCCTTGCAGACATGCCTGACACAGCATTTTTCGCACATCAGCTTTCTTGCCGCGCATACTGCCCTGCCATGGAGAACAAGACGGTGGCAGAAATCAGAGGATTTCTCCGGCGGCAGTATTTTGCTGAGAGCCATTTCTATTTTATACGGGTCTTTCATATTGTCAACAAGTCCCATGCGGTTTGACAGCCTTATACAATGTGTGTCAACTACTATTGCAGGTTTTCCAAAAACGTCCCCCAATATCAGATTTGCCGTTTTCCGCCCGACACCGGGCAGGTCGGTAAGCTCCTCCATCGTGTCGGGAACCTTGCCGCCGTGGCGTTCTATAAGTACGTTTGCACACTGGATGATATCGCGCGCCTTTGTATGAAAAAATCCGCAGGGGCGTATTATCTCCTCAAGCTCAATTATATCCGCTTCTGCTATGGATTCAAGCGTAGGATACCTTTCAAACAAAATAGGGGTTATTTTGTTCACTCTCTCGTCTGTGCATTGGGCTGCAAGGCGGGTGGCGAAAAGAAGCTCATAATCTTTCCCGTAGTCCAGAGAGCACTGGGCTTTTGGATATTCAGCCTCAAGCCTTGATATGATTTCTTCTGTCTGTTCGGCTGTCCTCATAAGTTTCTCCTTTTCAGTGTAAGGTCATCTGGTCTTTTACCAATTAGTATAACATCAGACACAGGAAAATCAAAGTTTTTTCACATTTAGACAGTTGTCAAGACCTGTCACTTCATTTATAATAACAATGTAATGATGTGTAATTGGTTCAATTTGCACATATATCTCCGGAATCCGACACTCCTTGCAAAAAGCTTCCGGAAAATCAAAGGCATTGTTCGTCAAATTCGTAAAGAGTAAAATATAAAATAACGGAGGGCGCACTAATGATGGTGGAAAATCAGCTTGAAATTATCTCACGGCAGGACAAGGAAGTAGCGGAAGCAATGGCTCTTGAGCTGAAAAGGCAGAGAGGAAATATCGAGCTTATCGCTTCGGAGAACATTGTCAGCCCGGCAGTGCTCGCCGCTGTCGGCAGTGTGCTCACTAACAAATACGCGGAAGGTTACCCCGGCAAACGCTATTATGGCGGCTGCCAGTGTGTAGACGAAGTTGAAAACATCGCTATTGAGCGTCTTAAAAAGCTGTTCGGCTGCGAGTACGCAAACGTACAGCCCCACAGCGGTTCACAGGCAAACTATGCCGTTTATCTCGCTCTCTGCAAGCAGGGCGACACCGTTCTCGGCATGGATCTTGATGCCGGCGGACACCTTACTCACGGCTGCAAGGTCAATTTTTCCGGTAAAAACTATAACATGGTTTCCTACGGCGTTGACCCCGAAACAGGACGCATAGATTACAGCGAAGTCCGCCGTATCGCCCTTGAAACCAAGCCCCAGATGATAATCGCAGGTGCTTCAGCCTATCCGCGCGTACTTGAGTTTGATAAGTTCTCTGAAATCGCCAAGGAGTGCGGGGCTTACCTTATGGTTGACATGGCGCATATCGCGGGTCTTGTCGCGGCTGGTCTTCACCCCTCCCCTTTCGGTTATGCCGATGTTGTAACGACCACAACGCACAAAACACTCCGCGGTCCGCGCGGAGGTGCCATCATGACAAACGATGAGCAGATTGCCAAAAAGATAAACAGCGCCATTTTCCCCGGCTGTCAGGGCGGTCCCCTCATGCATGTTATCGCCGGCAAGGCTGTTGCCTTCGGCGAGGCACTGAAGCCTGAATTCAAGGCTTATCAGAAACAGCTTTTCAAAAACTGCGCCGTTCTCTCTGATGAGCTTACAAAGCGCGGATTAAACCTTGTCTCCGGCGGCACAGACAACCACCTTGTTCTTCTCGACCTCCGCGATACGGGTATTTCCGGACGCGAGCTTGAAGCCCGTCTCGACGAGGTTCATATCACCACCAACAAGAATAAAATCCCCGGCGATCCGCTGAGCGCAAAGGAAACAAGCGGTCTGCGCCTTGGTACAGCCGCCGTTACAGCACGCGGTTTTATTGAAGAAGACATTGTCGAGATAGCAGAACTTATAAGCCTTGCTATCCGCGATTTTGACTCGCAAAAGGAGAACATCGACAAGCGCGTTGCTGCTCTCTGCGCCAAGTATCCCCTGTACGAATAGTATTATTGAAGTTTTACCTGTATACTAACAGGGTATATACCGAATATCGGCTGCATATCAGCAAACAAAAAGAGCCGATGGGGACACCCGATCGGCTCTTTTTCACTATGCAAAGGAGGTATGGATATGTACAGACCGCTTGCCGATGAGCTTCGCCCAAATACTCTGGACGATGTTGTCGGGCAAAGTGAGATTCTTGGTGAGAACTCTATGCTGCGCCGCATAATCGCATCAAAGCAAATACCGAATATGATATTTTACGGTCCCTCGGGAACGGGAAAAACGACCGTTGCGAGCATTATCGCCGAAAAGACCAACCGTACCCTCCGCCGGCTTAACGCAACGACAGCAGGAATAGCAGATATAAAGGCAATCATCGATGAACTGGACACTTTCATAGCGCCTGAGGGAGTCCTGCTTTACCTTGATGAGATTCAGTATTTCAATAAAAAGCAGCAGCAGTCACTTTTGGAGTTCATCGAAAACGGAAAGATAACCCTCATCGCCTCCACAACTGAAAACCCCTATTTCTATGTTTTTAACGCGATTTTAAGCCGCTCCACCATATTTGAATTTAAGCAAATCGAGGCGTCGGACGTAGAAAAAGCCATTATGCGGGCAATACGCTTTCTTGAGGAGCGCGACAGAGTGGAGATAAGCGCCGAAGACGGTGTCGCGATGCATATAGCGCAGAGCTGCGGCGGTGATGTGCGCAAGGCAATAAACGCCGTCGAGCTTCTTTACAGCGCTTCAAAAGGAGCTTCAAGTACGGTGACACTGACGCTTTCGGATGCTCAGCAGGTCTCGCAAAAAAGCTCCATGCGCTATGACCGCGAGGGTGACGCCCACTTTGACATTCTCTCCTCACTGATGAAATCCATGCGCGGCTCAGACCCCGATGCCGCCCTGCATTATCTTGCCCGCCTTCTTGAAGCGGGAGACCTCATCGGTGCGTGCAGGCGCATCCTCTGCTCTGCAAGCGAAGATATAGGTCTTGCCTACCCGCAGGCGATGCCTATAGTCAAGGCCTGCGTAGACTCCGCCATGCAGCTTGGGCTTCCCGAAGCGCGGCTGCCGCTTGCGGAAGCCGTTATATTGCTTTCGACAGCGCCGAAATCCAACAGCGGACTTCTGGCGATAGACGCTGCAATTGCCGATGTCCGCGCCGGAAAGGTCGGACCTATACCCCGCGAACTTCAGAACGTACACGCCGATTCAACGGAGCACAAACGCGAGCAGAACTATAAATACCCCCATAATTATCCGAGCCACTATATAAAGCAGCAGTATCTGCCCGATGGTCTTGCAAACGCAAAGTATTATGAATACGGCGACAATAAAACCGAGCAGGCAGCTAAAAACTACTGGGATCAAATCAAAGGCAAATAGCTGTTTTTTATAAATCATTATGTTTTAGACGGAGGTTATGCCTGTGGATATAAGAGTCGGCGATATCCTGACGATGAAAAAAGCTCATCCCTGCGGTGAAAAGCGCTGGCTGGTTCTTCGTACCGGGATGGACTTTAAGCTTCGCTGTCTTGGATGTGGTCACGAGGTTATGGGTGCAAGGAGCAAGTTTGAGCGGAACATCCGTGCCGTCGAGCACAAGGAATCTGAAAACGAAACCTCAAAGAAATTATGAATATTTAAAGCGCCCTGTATGATACAGGGCGCTTTTTTGCATAGAAACGGCGCGGCAGAAGACCGCGCCGTTTCCGTTCTGATTTATGATTTGAGCTTAACCCACATCGAGTCATAGTAATTCAAAGTTTTCTGAGGAAGGTTTATAAAAGATTCACATTTAGACAGCACCGCATCGTCAGGATACATGACCGATTTTGCAAGGTCGTCAAGGTCTATTGTGTCACGTACCTCTTTGTTCGGACTGGTGTATCCGATATATTCGGAGTTTGCCATACTCTGATCCGTACCGGTCATAAAATTGATAAATGCCTCTGCGTTAGCCTTGTTCTCGGCATTTTTCAAGATGCACATGGAATCAACAAAAACATTTGAGCCTTCTTTAGGAATGCAGAACTTCAAGTCAGGGTTTGCGCTGTGCATTGTTAAAAAGTCTCCGGCATAATATGGCCCTATCGCCGCTTCACCGCTTTCAAGCTTATCAAAAATCTGATCCATAACATAGCCCTGAAGAATGGGCTTCTGCTCCTTTAAAAGCTCAAAAGCCTCGTTGAGCTGGGCTTCGTCAGTTGTGTTAAGAGAATAGTTCAGATACTTGAGGGCGATTCCCATAGCATCGCGGGAGTTGTCAAACATCAGGATTTTTCCCGAATTCTTTTTATCGAAAAGGGCAGCCCAGCTATCGACTTCCCCGACGACTGCCGGGTCATAGATTATTCCGACTGTTCCCCACATATAAGGTACACTGTACTTATTTTCGGGGTCGTGCGCCATGTTCTTCAGGTTGTCATCTACAAGAGCATAGTTTGGGATGTTCTCAAAATCGATAGGTGCGAGCATATCCTCGCTGACAAGCCTTGAAATCATATAGTCCGAGGGAATGATAACGTCATAGTTTACGCCGCCCTGTTTCAGCACCGAATACATCTGCTCATTGGACTCAAAGGTCTTGTAGTTGACCTTGATTCCGGTTTCACGCTCGAATTGCGCGCGAAGGTCGGGATCGATGTATTCCCCCCAGTTGTAGACGTTTACAACACCTTTAGAAGCTTTGCCGCCTCCCCCGCAGCCCGCAAAAAGGCAGACGAGCATTATGGCGCTTATGATAATGGAAATCGTCTTTTTCATCAATTAGATCCTTTCAGCATTTTTTGTTTTTTTATATTTGCTTTTTGCTGTCTTGCCTCGCGGACATTGACGATAATAAGCAGAATCAGAACGACAGCAAAGAGGAGCGTTGAAATGGCATTGATTTTGGGACTTATCCTGCGGCGCGTCATGGCGTAAATCGCCATGGACAGCGTTTCTACACTGCTGCCGGCAGTGAAGTAGCTGATAACAAAATCGTCTACCGACATAGTAAATGCTATAAGCAGCCCGTTTATGATTCCGGGCATGATTTCGGGAATCACGACTTTATAGATCGTTTGAAACCATGTACAGCCCAAATCCTGCGCCGCCTCGAAGAGGTTTCGGTCAAGCTGGTACAGCTTAGGCATTACCGAAAGTATTACATATGGGATATCAAAGCTGATATGGGCAATAAGCAGCGTTCCAAATCCGAGTTCAAAGCCCATAAACAGACCTGCGGACACGAACAGCAGGGAAAGTGAAACTCCCGTTATTATATCCGCGTTTATTACGGGAATGTTGTTGACCGTCAGAAACGGCGCCCTCCATTGCTTTTTCATGCTGTAAAAGCCTATGGCGGCAAATGTTCCGATAACCGCAGCTATGAGAGAAGCGAGAACGGACACCATGAGCGTCGTCTGGAGGGAGGACATTATAAGGCTATCGCTAAACAGTTCCTTATACCAATTGAGCGTAAACCCCGACCAAACCGTACGGCTCTTCGTGCTGTTGAACGAAAAGACGATTAAAACAACAATGGGCGCATACAGAAATATATAGGTGAGCGCTGTGAAAATATTGCCGGCTGTATTTTTCTTTGTCACATCACCACCGCCTGTTCTTCACCCTCGCCGAATTTATTCATGACACTCATGCAAATTACAACTATTGCCATCATGATGAGGGAAATTGCAGAGCCTAAGTGAGGATTATAGGCGGCACCCATGAACTGCATTTCTATAAGGTCGCCTAAAAGCATATTTGTGCTTCCGCCCAGCAGTCTTGATATGACAAAGGTTGAGACTGAAGGCACAAACACCATCGTTATCCCGCTGATAACGCCCGACAGGCTCAGAGGGAAGATGACTTTTCTGAAAACTGTTCTGCTGCTTGCGCCGAGGTCCTGAGCCGCTTCGATTACAAACGGGTCTATTTTAACGATGACGCTCTGGATAGGAAGAATCATAAACGGAAGATAATTATATACCATGCCGAGTACGACAGCGCCGTTTGTGTTGATAAGCTGAAAGTGAGTAATGGGCGTGTAATTCGGGTTGCCCGAATGCATTGCGTTTATCCAGTCGAAAACTCCGATGGCCGCGAGCATCCGGTTTATAAGTCCGGTGTTTTCAAGAAGCGACATCCACGCATAGGTGCGCAGGAGGAAATTAATCCACATGGGCAGCATAATAAGCATAAGCATTATCCGCTGTGCCTTGGCATCCATGCGGCTGATAGCAAGCGCAACCGGATAACCTATAATAAAACAAATCGCGGTCGCAACAAGTGCAAGCCACAGGCTGCGCCCGAAAACGGGGATATAATTCGTGATACCCGAAAAGTTTTCGAGCGTGAAGCCGCCCTCCGCGCTCGTAAATGCATAAACACCTATAAGGATTATAGGTATCACAACAAAAAGAGCCATCCATAAAACATAGGGGTAGGCAAAGGACTGTCTGCGGTAGCGTTCAAGAAAGCTTTTTACAGGCAGCCAAACGCTTGCCACTCTTTCCTTAAAACCTGCGGGAGCAGAGCTTCTATTCATCCTCCTGCCCTCCGTCACCGGGGTCAGCCGAAAGCTCGTCATATTCGGCGCTGTATGAGCTGTAGTCCCCGTAAAGTCCCGAATACTCGCTTTTTTTCATGATATGGAAGCCGTCGGGGTCTATCTTCACACCGATTTTCGCACCGACGGGAGAGTGGTCAGTCGTCTGAATAAGCCATTTGAAGCCCTGAAAGTCTACGATTATGTCATACTGCATGCCTTTGAAGGTTACATCGGTAACAGTACCCGTTATCTGTCCCTGCTCTACCGGAACGATATCAATGTCCTCGGGACGGACAACAACGTCTATAGACTCATTAGGGGCAAAGCCCTCGTCAAGGCAGGGAAAATTCCTGCCATACATTCTGACAAGATGATCGGAGACCATAATGCCGTCTATAATATTGCTCTCGCCGATAAAATCTGCAACGAAAGCGTTATTTGGTTCATTATATATGTCCACAGGAGTGCCTATCTGCTGTATCTCGCCCTTGTTCATGACAACGACGGTGTCAGACATTGTAAGGGCTTCCTCCTGATCATGTGTCACATAAATAAAAGTGATGCCCACCTGCTGCTGAATCTGCTTCAGCTCCCGCTGCATATCCTTGCGCAGCTTCAAGTCGAGCGCGCCCAGCGGTTCGTCAAGCAAAAGAACCTGCGGTCTGTTTACAATCGCTCTTGCTATTGCGATACGCTGCTGCTGTCCTCCGGAAAGCTGGCTTACAGAGCGCTTTTCATAGCCCTTGAGCGCAACAAGCTCCAGAGCCTCCTGTACTCTGCGCGTTATCTCCTTTTCAGAAAGCTTTGGTCTTTGTATTCTAAGGCCAAACGCAATGTTCTCGAACACGTTCAGATGCGTAAAGAGCGCGTACTTCTGAAAAACCGTGTTGATCTTGCGCTTGTGAGGCGGCACATCATTGATCTTCACACCGTCAAAAATCACCTTGCCAGAATCGGGCTTCAAAAAGCCTCCGATTATTCGAAGGGTGGTCGTTTTTCCGCAGCCTGAAGGGCCGAGCAGTGTGAGAAATTCTTTGTCCTTAATAGCTAAATTAATAGAGTCAAGTACGACCTCGCCGTCAAATTCCTTGCGGCATTCAACAAGTCGTATGAGTTCTTTGGACATTGGCGTCCCCCTTCTGTTTAATACCGTCCCCAAGACCGAAAGTCGAATCCGAGTCTTATGATGCGGGACGATATTTCCCGATTTTTTCTATTTATTTATGCGCTTACCTCCGGTCGGATTTACAGCGCAGAACTCAATATATATATAAAAATGTCACTTGTCAACGGAAAATTCAAAATCAAAATATTTTTTGACGAAATCAACATTTTCAACGGAAAAACTCTGCCCGCAGAGGTAGTTGAGCACCCCCGCATCGGTCTTGAAATTGAATATAATACGATAGGAATAAAGCGCCTGCCCCTTTTCTCCATATTCCCTGTTCGTGCGCTCTGTGCCGTACTTCCCGTCACCAAGAAGAGGAGTTCCGTTTGCTGCCATCTGCGCGCGTATCTGATGCGTCCTTCCCGTTAAAAGACGGCATTCAACAAGAGAAAGCCCGTTTTTGGTTTGCAGGGTACGGTACTCCGTAACCGCCTCTTTTGCCCCGGGGCAGCTTTGTTTTCTCACATAAACCTGATTTTTTGAAACATCTTTGAAAACCCAGTCTTTCAGAACTCCGTTTTGCGGCTTAGGCTTGCCGCAGACCGCGCAGAGATAATACTTATCTATTTCCCTGTCTTTTATCTTTTCATTCATTATACGCAGTGCTTCTGCGTTCTTGGCGGCTATAACAATGCCGCCGGTGTTTCTGTCGATACGGTTGCAGAGAGCAGGTGCAAATGAGTTTTCCTCCCGCGGCTTCCATTCACCTTTCTGATAGACGTGCGCCTGAATATTCGCTATTAGAGTATTATAGCTCCACTCGCCGTTGCTGTGACACAAAACTCCCGGTTTTTTATCTGCAAGAAGAATATTGTCATCCTCGTAGACGATAGTAAGTTGAGGCAGCGACACTTTCAGATAGGCGTTCTCCTCAGTCGGTGCATCGAAAAACTCGTCGTTAATATAAAGCTGCAGTACGTCGCCTTCCCTTATCCTGTCGTCCCGCTTTGCACCCTTTCCGTTCAATTTTATGCGCTTTAGCCGAATATATTTTTGCAGGAGTGCTTCCGGCAAAAGAGGAACCGCCTTGCCGACAAAGCGGTCAAGGCGCTGATTTGCGTCATTTTTTGTCACGGTCAGCTCTTTCATTATGTTTCTCCAAAAATTATTGTAAAATACGTAAAATGTATTATAATAACAATATAATAATAAAATTATATTTTTGCTCTTGCTGTCCGGCGGAGAAGTTCATGCGGCATATGTGCCTCCCTTATTAAGCACGGTTCACATATACCCTTTCAAACCGCATAAAAACGGTGCCAAGCCCTGCTGTAAAGACTTGCTTCGGAGCATTATAACACACAATTTACTCATTAGTATATAACATTTTTTTGTTGACAAGCCAAAATATTTCGCTTATAATACTCAAGCGACTATGTGAGGTGTCCAATGAGACTGAATCTCTGCGAAATCATCGAAATTCCGGACAGTAGTCTTCCGTTTTCCTGCGAACTCGAAACGGAAAGGCTTTCCTGTCCTGCTATAAAAAGTTTTCTTAAAGCACCCTATGCAGAGGGAGAGATTCGCAACACTGCCGGTGTACTGACACTCACCGGAACCATAAAAGCCGACATGGTTTGCAATTGCGACAGATGTTCTGTCGAATTTCGCTGTTATAAAGAACTTCCTCTGAAGGTCAAAATCGCAGCGGATTTATCAGACGAAGACAACCCCGAAATATTCCCGCTCGATGGAAACTGGCTGGATTTGAGCGATGTGTTGGAAACCTGCTTTATCCTCAACATGGAAGCAAAATTCCTTTGCAGCGAGGACTGTGCGGGTTTGTGTTCAAGCTGCGGCAAAAACCTTAACGACGGCCCCTGTGGCTGCAAGAAGGAAATTGATCCAAGATTGGCTGTGTTAGGTCAGCTTTTGGATAAAAAGGATGAATAAAAGCTGTCAAATCAGCTAATAACAGGAGGTGTCAATATGGCGGTTCCAAAGAGAAAAACATCAAAGGCAAGAAGAGACAAGAGACGCAACTCTCATTGGAAACTCGAAGCGCCCGGTATCGTTGCATGCCCTAACTGCGGCGCGTATCATCTGCCCCACCGCGTATGTAAAGCCTGCGGTTACTATAATGGACGCAAGGTTCTCGACGTAAAGAGGTAAACTGATTTGCTTGAGGAGAGGAGGCACAGGCCCCCTCTCTTTTTGCTATTTGCAGGGAGGATATTTATGAGCTCTGTCATAAAAAAAATCGAAAAGCACAGCCCCCTGCTGAACAAAGCGAAAATCGGGGACAAGCTCGTCAGCATAAACGGCAAGGAAATATCCGATGTGCTGGACTATAAATTCTTTTCCTATGATACCCGTCTTAAAGTTGTTTTGGAGTCACCTGAGGGGCGAATACGCTCTGTCAAGATAAAAAAGTCCGCCGGCGGGGATCTTGGTCTGGAATTCGAAACCTATCTGATGGACAGGGCACGTGCCTGCCGCAACCGCTGCGTTTTCTGCTTTGTAGACCAGCTTCCGAAAGGTCTCCGCAAAACATTGTATTTTAAGGACGACGATGCAAGACTCAGCTTTTTAACAGGTAACTACATCACGCTTACAAACCTATCCGAGCGCGAGATACAGCGCATAATCGATCTTCGCATAAGCCCTATCAATGTATCCGTCCACGCGACGGAACCGGAGCTTCGTGCAAAGCTACTCGGAAATCCCGATGCTGCAAGCGGCTATGAGCTTATAAAACGCCTTGCCGAAGGCGGCATAACTATGAACTGCCAAATTGTCTGCTGTCCCGAACTAAACGACGGTGAAGCGCTTTCCCAAAGCATGCGCGATCTGGCGGCACTTTATCCGCATGTGTATTCCGTTTCCATAGTGCCTGTGGGACTCACCAAGTACAGGGAACACCTCTTTCCGCTGAAGCCTTTCGATAAGGACGGAGCAAGCGAGACAATTGAAAGAATAAACTCTTTCGGCGAGCTTTGTCTTGAAGAATACGGAAGCCGCATTTTCTTCCCGTCGGATGAGCTGTTTCTCAAGGCCGAGCTTCCTATTCCCGAAGACCAATATTATGAGGACTACGCACAGCTTGAAAATGGTGTCGGGCTTCTTCGGCTTCTGCACGAGGAATTTATGTCTGCGCTTGAAAATGAGCATGTGGAATGTGATGGAATCACGTTTTCTATAGCTACAGGTGTTTCAGCAGCTCCTTTTTTGTCAAAGCTATTAGTGACAGCACAGGAAAAATATGATAATATGGATGGAAGAGTATATTCAATAAAAAATGACTTTTTCGGACATACAATAGATGTTGCAGGATTAATAACAGGTCATGACCTGATTGCCCAGCTCCGCGGAAGGCATTTGGGTGCACGTCTTCTCATTCCGCAAAACATGCTCCGCGACGGCGAGGGAGTTTTTCTGGATGATATCACCATAGACGAACTTGAAAAAGAGCTGAACGTCAAAGTCATACCCGTCGAGCAGGATGGGACCGATCTTTTCCTTGCCATGACGGGCAATTTTTCCGAACGCGATTTAAATTATCCCAAAAGATAGCCGCTTTTGGGGTAAGCGGCAAAACGACAAATTTAAGGAGGGCAACTCATGAAACCGCTTGTTGCCATTGTGGGACGGCCAAACGTGGGCAAATCCCTGCTTTTCAACAGAATAGTGGGACAGCGTCTCTCCATCGTCGAAGACACTCCAGGAGTCACCCGTGACAGGCTGTATGCCACCTGTGATTGGAACGGAGTCAAATTCGATGTTGTAGACACAGGGGGAATAGAACCCTCTACCGATGATGAGATTCTGCTCTTCATCCGCGAACAGGCCCAGATAGCCATTGACACTGCGGATGTCATAGTATTTGTAACCGAAATCGGAACGGGTGTTACCGCCGCCGACAGAGAAGTGGCAAACATTCTGCTGCGTTCCCGAAAGCCTATAGTGCTTGTCGTCAACAAAGCGGACTCGACGGGCGAGGTCGACCCCATGTATTACGAATTTTATTCCCTCGGATTAGGTGACCCTATTGCTGTTTCCGCCGTTCACGGTCATGGCACCGGCGATATGCTTGACGCCTGTGTCGCGGCTTTCCCGAAATTTGAAACCGACGGTGAGGATGACGATGACCATATAAAGGTCGCCGTAATAGGCAAGCCTAACGTGGGAAAATCATCCCTTGTTAACCTTATTTTAGGTGAAAACCGCTCCATAGTCTCCGATATCGCCGGCACAACGCGCGATGCCATCGACAGCAGGGTCGACAATGAATTCGGCAAATACGTGTTCATTGACACCGCCGGGATACGCCGCAAATCAAAGGTTGACGACCGCATAGAAAAATTCTCCGTTATGCGCGCTCAGCTTGCAATCGAGCGTTCTGATGTCTGTCTGATAATGATAGATGCACGTGAGGGTGTTACAGATCAGGATACAAAGATAGCGGGACTCGCACATGAGGCGGGCAAGGCAAGTATAATCATAGTCAACAAATGGGACCTTATCGAAAAGGACTCTAAAACTATGGACAAAATGCGTGCCGAGGTCATGCGGGATCTCAGCTTTATGTCTTATGCCCCCGTCCTTTTCATCTCCGCCATGACGGGTCAGCGCACAAACCGCATTTTTGAACTTGTCAACTACGTAAATAACCAAAGTACAATGCGCATTACTACGGGTATGCTGAACAACGTGCTTGCCGATGCTCAGGCAAGAGTCCAGCCCCCCTCCGACAAGGGCAAGCGGCTTAAAATTTATTATATGACCCAAACAGGAATACGCCCCCCAAACTTTGTTGTTTTCGTCAACAGCCGCGAACTTTTCCATTTTTCATACCAGAGATACCTTGAAAATCAGATAAGAAGCGTTTTCGGATTGGAGGGTACACCCATCCGAATGGTCATAAGGCAAAAGGGTGACAAGGAATGACTACAACAACCATCTATCTGGCGATTACAGGCATAGCCGCTTATCTTCTCGGAAGCATAAACGGCGCAATTATTGCCTCTATGAATATTTTCAATAAGGATGTCCGCAACTTCGGAAGCGGCAACGCGGGTCTTACAAATTTCACCCGCACATTCGGTGTAAAAGGCGCTGCGATAGTTGTTTTGGTGGATATCCTCAAAACTGTGATTGCAGTATTGATCGGCGCCTGGCTTTTAGGCATGGAGGGTCAGGCTATGGTGGGGAGAATGTTTGCAGGTTTCTGTGCAATGCTCGGTCACGTTTACCCTGTTTACTATCGCTTCCACGGCGGAAAGGCAGTCCTTTGCGCCGGAGTTATCGCATTGATGGCTGACTGGCGTGTAGGTCTTGTTTGCTGGTCCGCTTTTCTTGTAGTCGTTGTATTTACAAAATACGTTTCCCTCGGATCTATTATTGGCAGTCTTCTCCTCCCTATCTGCATTTGGGCCTTCGGCTACACAGGACTCGAAGGTGTGCTGGGGCTTCTAAGCTCTGTACTCATGATTTTCGCACATCGCGATAATATAAAAAGACTTATTAACGGCACTGAGAGCAAGCTTAATATAGGAAACAAGGGAAAAAGCGGCTGATTTTCAGCGGTTTCTACTTATTTGCCGGGACGGGAGCACGCGGTTTTTGTTCTCGTCCCGAAAATACTAAGCATCCAATTCCTGCGGTTAAATCGTTTTTGATGTAAATAATATTGACAACAGTAATAAAATCTGTTAGTATACCACTTGCGGTAGAAGAAAGCCGCTATAATATGGGGGTATAGCTCAGCTGGGAGAGCGCTTGAATGGCATTCAAGAGGTCAGCGGTTCGATCCCGCTTATCTCCACCATAAGAAAAAGGACAGTCTTCGGACTGTCCTTTTTTGTTGTCGTTTCGGGATAAAAACAAGATTAAAAGTACTGTTTTGAGCTATTTGACAGCAAGAAATGTTGACAATGGGTAAACCGAGGCCGTCTCCGTGGCGTAATTACAATCACGCCGAAAATGGGGGTCTTGTGGGATTCTTAGTGGGACTAGTGGGAGCGGTTATTGGGGGTATACCGCCGATGATGACCGCCTATCTCCCCCTCCAGCATTCGTGTTCGGCATGGAGGAAGGGGGTAAACTTTTGAAAAAAGTTTACCCCCTTATTACAATGTTTCACTACAGTTAGTAGTTTATTGGCTACAGAAAAATAAAACTACATGCATAAATTATAGCATGTAGTTTATTTATTATGAGGGGTCGAATATATGTCGTTCAATCATAGGAAACAATATTGAATAACATTTGAAAGATAAGGATAAATGGGACTTGTGGCTATCTCGTAGGAGACTTTTTGATTTTGTTATGGTATAATATTCTAACAAATGGACAATGGGGTGAGAGCTATGGGAAATTCAAACGCAACACCATCTATCTTTGGTTGGCAATTTCAGCTAAATGCTGCATTAGTAGTAATGTTAGAAAATATTAAAGATGTCGAAGCAGCAAGAGTTGAAGGGGCTACAGAAGACATAGAAGTTACTCTCACTTCAGGAAATAAGATTTATTCCCAAGTAAAAGCGGTTTCAGAAGAATATAATTATTCCCGTGTTAAAGAAAAGCTTGAGGCGGCATTGAGAACACTTGACAATGCTGCCAAGCAACCTGACTGTGAACAACTCATCTATATTACCAATACGGCCAACCCATTTGGAAATATTAGGACAATTAGTTCCTTTTCGCAGCATACACACCGGACATTTGACGAATTGCCTTCTCAGTGCCAAAATTATGTGAATAAAATAATTACATCTAAAAAATTACAGAATATAGACACATCAAAACTTTCCGTACATATCATACCATTCTTTACAGACAATCCACTAGAAAAGTATAAAACGGTTCGCAGTGTAGTAGAGCGGTTTTTGTATAATATTAGTCGCCGAATTACAGGAATATCAGACGAACTGATTGAAATATGGCATGAGGAGTTTCTGGAAAACGCCGCTACCTTTGACCAAGATGTAACGATTAAAAGAGAAACGCTTGTATGGCCAATTATAGTTCTACAGTCTCAGCTTTATCCCGATGAAGACTTACTGGATGAGTATGACACATCTGATGTTGAGGCGGTAATGGTTGGGTATAAAGAGTTCATTAATAACAAGGTAGAAAGATTTGATTTTTCAGTTAAAGTTCTTAACGATTACATGAGTTTTCACAGTACAGAATGCAGCAAAAAGAAAACAAGGAATTTCATTGATACTCAATGGGTGAATTACTCAGAGGATTTTTCAGAAAGCAATATACCGGTTGAATTGTCAGAGCTTCTAACCAAAATAGTGATTAGTAAGATAATTAGGAATAGATATCTAATTGATGATGTTCGAAGGGGGGCAGGCATAGAGCTATGATAATTAAATCAATAAAAATCACTGAGGGAATGTTTCAACGCAACATTGATTTCGCCTGCCAGTCCAACTTAATTTTCAGCAAAGATAATAGTTCTGGAAAGACTACATTATTGCGCTTACTGTTGTTTTCATTAGGTTATACCGTACCAAGTACGAAAAATATACAATTTGAAAAGTGTGAAACAGAAACTACAATTCAAACTGAAAGTGAGTTATTGACTGTATTTCGGCATAATGATTATTTAGAGGTTAAGAACTTAGGCTCCAGCGAAAAGCAGTATTATGTCTTGCCGTCAGAATTTTTGGATTTTCAAGTCAGGTTATTCGAGACAGATAATATGGATATTTTAAATAACATATTAGGTGCATTTTATATTGACCAAGAAAAAGGATGGACGTTATTAAATCGTGGCACAGTAATTGGTAAAATTCATTTTAATATTGAACAATTAGTCCGAGGTCTATCCGACCGTTCCTGTGCACAGTTGGAAGAAGAGTTGAAGTCTACGGAGCAGGAACTTTCCAGATACAAAGAAATGTTCAGCATTGCTGAGTATCAAAGGCAAATTAACATACTGCAAGATAATGTAGTATACGACACCCACGATGAAGAAGCAGAAAAGAAGCTAATAGTTTTGCGCTTGGAAAGAAAATCGCTATCTGACGAATTAAAGCGCCTAAACAGCGTAATACAAGATAACAACTCTTTCAAAAAATTTATTGAACGAATGAGAATAACAGTTTGTGGTGCAAGTGGTGAGTTGATTCCTGTAAACGCTGATACCATTGTTGGATTTACAGATAATATTCAATTCTTGCTTGCTAAACGTCAAATGCTAGTAGGAAAAACCAAAAGGATAGATAGACAAATTGCGAGTCTCAGCAAAGAAAATGAACAGCAACAATTCCTTGATAATACCAAGTCTCTAATTGAATCTTTTGACCAAAGCATATCTGAAATGAAAATCGACTCAGTTGCCGTTAATAATGTTATTGCTCATTTGGAGAAAGAGCGGAAAAAGCTTAGACAGGCAATTTCTAAAGCTACTAAGTATAACAATGATGTAATTACGGCATTGCACGAAACAATAATGACTTATGCTGAGGAGTTAGAATTCACTCAATATATTGATTTGGCATCAGACTATATATTTACTGACGATTTAAAATCGTTGTCGGGTGCAATTCTGCACAAAATTGTATTTTCATTTAAGCTTAGTTACATTACTGCACTTCAAAAAAAGTTAGGTATTAGACTACCAATTATACTGGATTCTCCTAGTGGGCGCGAAGTGACTCGTGAGAATGTAGAAAAAATGATACGCATTCTCAATAGAGATTTCTCAGATAATCAAATTATCATTGCCTCAGTTTTTCACTATGATTTGGAGAACTTAAAAATTATTGAATTACATGGACGGTTAATTGACGAACCAGTAGCAAAGGATAGTTAAAGCAACTCACTCTTAATGAGCAGGTCGTCGGTTTAATTCCGACCAGTAGCTCCAAAAGACCTCCCAACTACGTTGGGAGGTCTTTTGGTATATCTGCCTGTTGCCCATTTGGGCAACGGTGGGCAACAAAACAGACTATGTCATTTTCTGTCCAAATATAGTATAATATAGGCAAGATAATTTAGATAATTCAAGGAGGCTAGACCAATGATAAATATAGCAATTTTTAATAACAAAGGCGGCGTAGGAAAAACTACATATTTGTATCATATCGCACACATCTTGGCTGACAGAGGCAAAACGGTCTTAATGGTGGATTGCGATAGCCAATGCAATTTAACTTCATACACATTGACAGAAAGGGAGCTACGCACAAGTTGGTCTGATAAAGGCAATAGCATTTATAAAGTAATTGAACCTATTTCAACAGGTACAGGAGATTATAGACAAAGAAAACCCAAGGAAGTAAATAAACATCTATTTATTGTCCCTGGGGATATTGATTTAAGCATCTTTGAGGACAGACTTGGAGAAACTTGGAGTAGCACCTCTACCCAAGAAATATCATTAAGAGCACAAATAGCAATTTATCGTTATGTTAGGTATGCGGCTGAACAGATTAATGCGGATATTATATTAACAGATTTGGGACCAAATTTAGGAGCATTAAATAGGGCTGTGTTAGGTGGTTGTGATTATTTTATAACGCCACTATCTCCGGACCTTTTTTCAATTAAAGGTACTGAAAATCTAGGGAATAAGTTTGTAACTTGGAATGACGAATGGGAGAGGAATCTCCGAAGATGGAAAAAAAATTCGACAACGAGTCTGGAACTTCCAGAAGCGAAGCCAATGTTAACTTTACAATGTTAATCGCGAGTTTAGACAAAAAGTTGAGTAAAGGAGAAGCTTGCATTGAGTCCATTCCTTTGCCCTATAGACGTTAAAGCATCTAAAAAGAGGGCCATGTCGAATGCAAAATGTGTGCAGTTCAGAGCTTTCCCAAATTTAAGGATGCCTCTGAGATAATGAAAGATCACATACAGAATACAAGTCTAAAAGGCTATAGATGCTGCCCTGAATGGCGTTTCATTAAGCAGCAATTCTATCGCATATTCGCATGTCAATAAAATGGTTGATACCATTTTACAAAAATAAATATATAGAGAAAAAGGAGAAAAGTATGAAAACTGTCAAAAGGCATGCATCTATTCTGCTGGTAGTTATTATGCTCTCAACGCTCTTTTTAGGGCTTGTCGGCTGTCAAAAAGGCGAAGTAGCTGAAAACGCAGGATCTAACCAGCAAAGCAATCCTTCCGAGGGAGCTAAAATTTCTGTAACAGATATGAGGGGAAAGACCATTGAACTTGATAAGCCGGCTGAAAAAATCGTTTGCTTGCTAAACAGCGGACTTAACGACCTTTATATGCTGGGCGCAGCAGACAAAGTTGTAGGTATTGATGAGTGGACTTACACAAACGAAAAAACCTGGAACATTTTATCTAAAATTGATTCCCGCATAGCGAAAAAGGAAATCCCTGCTGTCGACTCAAATATGGAAAAGATTATAAGCTTGAACCCCGATGTTGTTATAATCTGGGCAAATGATACCGAAAAAATCGATGCTTTAGAGGGCAATGGTATTAAAGTCGTTGGTATTCAGGTAAACAATTTTGAAGAAGTATATACGAAGCTGAACATAATAGCTGAACTTGTCGGCAAAGAGGACAGAGCTGAAGAGATTACTAAGTACACAACGGATACCCTTAAATCCATAAGCGATAAGACATCAGCACTTGCCGATACAGACAAAAAGACAGGCATCTTCGTTTGGGGAGCAACCAAGCTTGACCTTGCTGGAAATAAAAGCACAGGACACAGCATACTTGAGCTCTGCGGAGTGAAGGACAGTGCATCCGATATCACCGAAGAACATTTTGTTGCAAAGATGGAAGATGTAATTCAGTGGAATCCCGATGCTGTCCTCATGTGGAACATCACAGACCTTGACCCTCAGGATTATTTCGATGATTCCCAGTGGAGCGGCGTTACTGCAATTAAGAACAAAGATGTCTACGAAATCCCCGATGACATGACATTCTACTGCGATATGTGGACAGTCAAATATATATATGCTGCACAGTATTTCGCGAAATGTGTCTACCCGGATATATTCACAGATGTAGATATGGATTCATTCAGAAATAATATGATGACAGAACTATACGGCAAAACTATTGATTAACTACTAATAAAAGGAATGTATGGGAATGAAATATAGAGATAACTCAAAGCTCCATAATAAACCGGATATTTTGTTTCTTCTGTATCTCATTCCCATACCTGTTTTTTTAGTTGTCCTCTGCATAGGCGCTTATAAACTAAGCATTCCGGAAGTTATTGATATAATCGCATATAAAATCTCTGGCTATACTTTTTTCGGAAGCAAGCTTGAGGCAAGTGCCATAAAAGCACTAATAGATGTTCGTCTGCCGCGAGTTATATTGTCTATGCTTGTCGGTGCCGCTCTTTCTGTTTCAGGCGCTTCGTTCCAGTCAATAATGAAAAACCCGCTTGTGGAACCTTATACTTTAGGTGTCTCTTCGGGTGCTGCTTTCGGAGCAGCTCTAAGCATGGCTTTTTCTTTTCTGTCTGTTCAGGTAAGCGCTTTTCTCTTTGCGATGCTGAGCATTCTGATTTCTTACAGTATTGCTCAGCAAAAAGGTGAAGCCCCTGTCATTTCTCTTATCTTGGCCGGCATAATAATTTCCTCAATATTTACCGCAGCCCTTACAGCTATTCAGCTCTTCGTAGATCCGCTAAAGCTTCAAGGATTGGTTTTTTGGACAATGGGCGCATTCTATACCACGACATGGAATAAGGTCTTGGCTTCAGTCGGATTTATGGCTATAGGATTTACCTTGATTTTTATCTTCAGATGGAAACTAAACATATTATCTCTGGGAGATCAGGAGGCAAAAACGCTTGGAGTAAATCCAGCAATATATAAAGGAATAATTATGTTCGCAGCAACGCTGCTTGCTTCATCTTCTGTTGCAGTGTCTGGAATTATAAGTCTTGTAGGTCTTATGATCCCCCATATCTGCCGTATGCTCTTTGGTGCGGACAACAAAAAACTTATACCCTTGTCCATGACTTTAGGTGCGTCATATCTTGCGATAGTTGACACTTTTGCCAGAAACCTATTTACCTTTGAGGTACCGGTCGGAATCTTCACGACTTTTCTTGGAGCACCATTTTTCATTATACTTCTCAGAAAAGTGAGGAATACCGGATGGAACTAATAGAGTATAAAAATG
The DNA here is from genome assembly GCA_012719035.1 of Clostridiales bacterium. Lineage (GTDB taxonomy): Bacteria > Bacillota > Clostridia > Oscillospirales > Oscillospiraceae > UBA2658. The sequence continues at coordinate 33,811 of JAAYBD010000010.1, forward strand.
TTTCCATACAATACGAAAAAGGGAACTCTGCGGTGAGTAATGTGAGCTCCACGCTTCACCTGCCCGGTATATAACATGACTTTTGGGGAATGGCTCTTCATTATAAACGGGTGCAGTTCCCCCCGTCCCCGCCTCATGTTAATTAAAATTCATGAAATGTTTTAATAATATTAATTGACTTAATTCGCTCGCGGAAGTATACTTCATCTATCATCCAAAAAGGTGAACTAATTTAAAAGAGGTATTTATGTTCAAAGACAAAACAATCGTGTGCAAGGATTGCGGTCAGGAGTTTACCTTTACCGCCAATGAGCAGGAGTTCTTTGCAGAAAAAGGATTCGATAATGAACCCCAGCGCTGCAAATCTTGCCGAGATTCACGCAAAGCCAACACCCGCGGCCGCAGCGGCAACAATGACAGACAACTCTATGACGCTGTATGTTCAGAATGCGGGCGCCCCTGCAAGGTTCCATTTGCCCCCCGTAATGACCGTCCAATTTTTTGCAGCGATTGCTTCAAGAAGTAAAGTGTGCCTATATAGGCACACTTTTTTATTTTCTCTCCGCATCAAAAACACGTTGCCAATCCTAACAGCCTGCTAAAAAACTGCTTGTACAAATCCGCGTCATGCCGTTCTATTATATTGCATATTGTCTCAAGGTCTGTCACCGTTTTCTCCCCCGCCTATAAGACCCGGAGGCATCAAAAGCGTTTCAAACTTTTTTAAATTATGTTCTCATTATAATACGCAAAAGCAAAATATTAATGCTGCCGGTTTTACGCAGGTATTCGGGCGATTCACAAATCGTCAGCCCTGCTTATAAGCATGGACAGGCAGCCTATCAAGAGCAGTATTGAGCTGATTATAATGGCTTTTTCCTGCCATAGGCTGACACAGAAATTGCCAATAATCGCCCCAATGATAAATATGCCGATAATTCCGAAATACAAGAAGCCTTCTTCAATTGCTCTTTTGTTCTTTGTAAACCCATAATCACAGAAAGCTTGTGTCGCCGCCCGCAGGTTCCCGATGCACATAGTTGTGGCAATTCTGCTCCCATTAATCTGCCGAAAACTTTGTACCTGCGCACCGCAGGCAAATGAGATCAGGCTATTTGCAAGCAGATTGATATCCTGAGGTAAAAAAGCTACAACAATCAAAAAAGCAGCTTCCGTCGCCAATACAATTTGATGCCAGTGGATGTGCTTTGTATTGTTGAAGTGCTGTCTGGCGAGTTCCGCGGCAGCAATGCCGAAAGCAAAGGCTAAAACAGGAAAAAGATACCGCAATGCAGATGCAAAATCACCCGTTGAGAGACTGACGCCAAAAAGCAGAATATTGCCGGTCTGGGCATTTGCAAAAACCTGACCCCGGCATAAATAGGAATACGAATCCATAAATCCGCCGGATAGCGTTAATAAAATTACCAGAAATAAAGATTCCGAAGCTTGTTGAGATTTTTTCATGGTGTATAATTCTCTCTTTTGTGGGCGTACAGAGTTAAATTTCGCTTTTCCTATATGAGCATCAAATAATCAGTCGTTCAGAATAAATTCTAATCCTATATAATATCCGCTCTGTGGTCATTATACCATAGCTACAGCACGGCATCATAGTATATTTTAATCCTGTGTAATATCCACAAAAGCGGACATTACACAGGATTTATTATATACGAACGCTTATTTTTCTGCGCAAATAATGAAAGTTTCGATATCCTCCTGTGTTTCCTGAATGTTTTTTTCAGTGATGATACGGAAACCTGCATCCTTCAGCATACTTTTGTCCCATTCCGGTCTGTCAACGAAGGACAGAGGAAGACTTTCCGCCAGCTTGTCCATAGAGGAGGCTCCCGGATGCTTTATCCCATAAAACAAGTTTATATTGTCCGGCAGGCGATGACTCCATTTCTCCGCATACTCGCTCTTTGTTCTCTCGTCTTTATAGTGAAGATAGCGATTTTTATCCTCAATAATTATTCTCCCGCCCGGTTTCAGAACCCGATGCCATTCTTGAATGGCTTTCTCCGGATACGGCATAAGCCATGCGATGTTCCTGCAGAGAACAACATCAAATTTTCCGGTTTCAAACGGCAGGTGATCTGCATCCGAAAGCACAAGAGTCAGCGCTACCCCGTTTTCACTGGAGCAAAAATCCGCTTCGTCCAGCATATGTGCTGAGAAATCTACACCGGTCACATCATATCCCTTTTTGGCAAGCATTACCGCCAGTTCGCCGGCTCCGATACCGACATCTAATATTTTACTCGTATTCTGCGGAAAAAGTTCGATTATAGGCTCACATGGTATGTTTCCTTTTTGCAGTTTCCGCATAGCACCTACTCCGCAGGCGGGTGCATATCCGTCCCAGAATTCCAGCAGTTCCTGCCTGAGTGCTTCGTCTTGAGTGGGTTTTGTTCCTCTGACCATAAACTTTGCCGCCGACCCGTAAAGCATTGTATCAATATCATCCAACTCAATGCGCGGTCCTAAATCCTCATCGGATACAATATCCTTAAAGCCAAGCTTCCACATGGCTGCCCTGTCCCAAAGCGGACGCTGAATCCCGATCATGGGAAGTGATTTCCAATATTCGTCCTTCCGGTACAGGGCGAATCGTGGTGGCAGATTCCCGTATTTTTTTCTATACTGCCGTATTCCGCTGCAGAACTTTTCTCTTATGTTTTCGTCAAAATTGTGCATATACCAGTTTGCGTCGAAGATGAGAAGCCGCCCGCCGGGTTTAAGTACTCTTTTCCATTCTTCGTAAGCCTTCATAGGCTCCAGCAATGTCCAGCTCACATTCCTGCTGACAAGCAGATCAAAGCTCTCGTCCGGAAAGTCCAGCTTGTGCATATCCATTTGAACAAACTCGGGCGATACAGCTTCCTGTTTTGCGTTGCTTCGCGCCTCCTCCAGCATAGCCTCTGTGCAGTCAATACCGGTCACCTTATGCCCTTCCTGCGCAAGGATAATGGCAAAGAAGCCCGGTCCCGTACCTATATCCAGCACGTTGAGACATTCCTTTTCGGGCGAATTTTCTAAGATTAGCTCTGTCCAAACTTTCCGCTCCTTGTGCCGTAATTCAGACTGCACGTTTTCACTGTATCCCTTAGCGGAATCGTTCCAAAATTCTTCCGTTTTTTTGATAAGCTCCATATGTCCTCCCCCTATTTGTACGGCGATATCGGGACAATGGTGCTAAAACCCTCGTCCGTTTCATAGAACTTGACATTCATATGATACACGTCTTTGAACATCTGATGATTCAGCACATCCTTTGGATGACCCTGATCATATATTTTTCCGTCATTGATAATAATAAGTTTGTCTGAAAAACGTTCCAGCAGGTTCTGATCATGCAGGACCATAACAGTTGTGAATTTCTTCTCCCTTGTCAGCCTCTGGATTAGGTCTAAAATTTTAAAGGTGTACCTCATGTCAAGATTATTGGTGGGTTCATCCAGTATCAGAATTTCAGGCTCACGTATCAGAGCCTGTCCTATAAAAACCATCTGTGCCTGTCCGCCGCTTAACTGCGTCATTTTTCGGTTTGCAAATTGCTCAATATTCAGAAATTTCAGAGTGGACCATACTCTTTCCACCTCTTCTTGCGGCACATGATAGTTTAAACTGTTCACTCTTCCCAGAAGCACAATTTCAAACACATTGATATCTGCATCGATGTTGTGGAACTGTGACAGATAGCTGATTTTTTTCGACAACTCTTTTCTTGTGTACTGATCCCGGTTTTTCCCGCATATGTAGACTTCACCGCTTCCCTGCAGAATACCGCAGATGTTTTTCAGCAAGGTCGATTTTCCGGTTCCGTTCGATCCGGCGATAACGGTGACCTCCCCGGGATTTGCGGTCATGCTGACATTCTCCAAAATCTTGTTTTGGCCAAAACTATAACTTATGTTCTCGGCTTTAATCATTTGACCCACCTTCTAAGCTATTCTTTTTTGAGAAAATGAAGGCAAAGAAGAAAGGAGCACCAAACAGTGAAGTTATAATTCCGATCGGGAAGACTGTTCCGGGAATAATGATTTTGCTTATTAGTGAAGCTCCGGACAGCACGATTGCGCCAAAAAGGGCAGATGCCGGCAAATAGTAGCGCTGATCTTCGCCCACAACCAACCTTGCCATATGAGGACCGACAAGACCGATAAAGCCAATCGTACCGATAAAACTGATTGCCACGCCCGTAATTACCGAAACGACCAGAAGTGACTTATACCGAAGTTTTTTCACATCGATTCCCAGACTCATTGCATTGTCTTCTCCTAACTTCAGCGCCGTCATTTCCCAAGCAGAGCTAATCATTACCGGTATCCCCGCCAAAAGCACGCAGAGAGTAATCGTCACGGAAGTCCAGTCCGACCGCGACAGGCTTCCCAAAAGCCAAAACACTATGTTCTGGCTTTGTTCGGGAGTGGCGCTGTATTGAAGAAGGGCTTGCAGAGCCTGAAATAGGAAAGAAAGACCTATGCCGCCCAGCACCATCGTATCCGGTCTCGAGCTAAAACGCCTGCCGAACATAAAGATCAGAATACACGCAAGAAACGTAAAGACAAATGACATAAACGGAACAAGATATATCCCGATATTCAATATCGATGAGAGACCTGTAACGATTGAAACAGATGCTCCCAATCCCGCCGCCGAGGACAGTCCGAGCGTATACGGACTTGCCAGCTTGTTGTTCAGTATCGTCTGCATAATCCCGCCGCTGAAGCCCAGGGCGGCCCCCGCCAGCACCGCCATGCACGATCTTGGCAAACGGATTTCATTAATGATGACCTGCGTTGTCATATCCAGCGAATCTCTCTGAAATATGGCCTGAAGAATCATGCTCAAGGGCATCAGCTCCTGCCCCATCGATATGTCGAACAAGAAAATGACCGCTAAACAGAGCATGCCGATTACTATCAGAAAATATCTTCTCTTCTCATCTTTTTTGTAGTCGTAGTCTATCTGTTTATCCATTGCAACAAGCCCTTGCCCTTTGTTACTGCTCAACTCTTGTCATCCAAACACCCTCTAAATCAAATGGCATGAATTGGTCGAAATACTCGTAAAGATCCTCTAAAGGTTCGATATCCTTAAATTCGTCCGGATAGATTGCTTTAGCAATAAACTCAAGGGAGACAAAATCAAACATCTCACAGCCTAATGAATGATAGATTGCGTAAACCTGATTATTTTTTACGGCCTGCAGCTGATCCCAGCCTTTTCTGGACATAAATTCTTTGAGCTGCTGCTGGGTTTCCGCTTCTGTTGCCTTATACCCCATTCTCAGGGAAGTAGGCGCTTTGACCCAGTACGCACCCGAGAAGATGATGTATTCGGGATCCTCGCGGAGAAGATATTCAAGGTCTATATTTCCGTATTTTGAAACCTTGCCCTCGCTTATATTGTTTCCGCCTGCCTTGTCGGTCATCAGTCCCCATTGCGTCGTATTGGAGTATGTATATCCGTATTCATCGACCCCCAGAGCCGCACATTCAAAATATACCTTAGGACGGGAGCCTCTTTCTTCAACGATGTCCTTGACTCGATTTTCGATCTCGTTTCGTTTCCCTATGCAGTAGTCAACAAGCTCTTCTGCCCTGTCTGTTTTGTTGAAAATCTCGCCCAGCAGTCTTGTGCTTTTTTCTTGATTTTCCGTTGTTTCATCCACGTATTCCACATACACATAAGGTATGCCCGCCTTATTTAGCTTGCTTGCAATTGTGGCTTCAACGGCTTCTTTTTCCTCTGCCGAGAAAATGCAGATATCGGGGTTTATTTCGATTAGTTTTTCAACATTAAAACTTTCTCTGAAGATACTTCCGACATCGGCGATGCTATCCAGCTCAGGCAGATATTTAATGAAGTTTTCATACATGTCGAGGTTATCGGTCTTCAGCCGATTATCCCATCCTGCAATGTAGTCAACAACATCCTCTCCAAGCAGCGCGCACATGGTCATAAACGCGCCGCCATGACCAGCTGCAGTAATAACCGTATGTTTAATTTCTTTTTTTATCTCCACTTCCCGCCCGATAACGTCAACTACAGTCCTTGTGTCCGCATCTGTTTTTTCTCCCGCCGCTTCTTGGGATGGATTCCCGCCATTTTGCAAAGATTCGCCTTCCTTTTGAGCACAGCCGGTGAACATCCCTGCTGAAAGCAATAAAATCAGGCAGCAGCAAATTGCATTTCTATAAAACAAACTTTTTTTCATAGTATTTCCCCTCTGCTATTGTATTTTAACTTTGGTTGCCAAGAATAGCGTATTGCACATTAAAGAGTCAATGAGAACACCGCACCTTCCTGTTCTCCCCTCCGGCGAGCGCTCATAAATTGGATAAAAATTCACATTTATACAATGCCCTGCCCCTTAAATAAGGGTCTGGATCAGTGCTGTCTCCCCGATTCGGCTAAAATCGACAACAATCTTAAATTACTACCGCAGATAACATTCTTCAACCCTCACCAGGGGATGTCACCGTTTCCATAATGGAAATGCCCGGCTGACATTTCTTGTTCAATTTACTATCTTATTTCTCTTGTATGGGTGTGTAAAACGATTAAATATTTATTAAACCCCTCAAAATTGCATATTCTTCACACAAGAATCAAAATTCCGCCTCTTTATCCCGTCTAACATCGCCCCTCGTGATATTCCACATTGGAAACACAGTACTGTGCTATTTTATTATTGCAAGCCTGCTTCCATACCCTTGCTTTTTAAGGTGTTGTTAATTCATGCATTTGTGATAAAATGCAGAAAAAAAGAAGATTGGGGAAATTCCGATGGACACGAAACAACTGCAGTGTTTTGTTATAAGCGCAGATTACGGAAACATGAGGGTCGCTGCGGAAAAGCTGTTCATGACCCGCTCCAGCGTTAGCAAAAAAATCAAAGAGCTGGAGCTGGAAATCGGATGCGCCCTTCTGCTGCGGACCCCATCCGGCGTGGAGCTGACGAGAGAAGGCAGGGAGGTGTATGAACAAGCCGTTCAAATGCTAATCTCGGAAGAAAAAATCAAGCGTGTTCCCATAGAGGAAGATACGTTCTGGCTCCGTGTGTCAACCAGTTACAGCCACACAATGGCGACGATCTGTGCGGATTTTTTACAGCTTGACAAAAGCAGCAAGTATAGGCTTCTGTATAGGGAGGGGTCTGTCGAGCAAGTCATCCACGATGTTTATATGCACAAAACAGACATTGGCTTTGTCCTCGTTGCACAAAGGCAATTCAATATGTTTTTGCAGTCTCTAAAAAAGAGCCGCATACAATTCACCGAACTCCAAACTTTGCATATGTCTTATCCAACAGCAAAAACCTTAGATGGTCAAAAGCATCAAGTATTGCGGATATGCTGAAACGAGCCAAGCTTGTTTCCTACGAAGAAGACTATTTTTCTTTGACCAACTATATTCAGCCGATTGACTCTGATATCGAAAAAGCATACAAAGATAGGACAAAAGTGCTGACAAACAGCTCAAATTTGACAAGGTGCCTGCTCGAAAACTATGACTATTCCGCAATTACGGCAAACTTCTGTGATGATGAGGTTAATCGTCAGGGATATGTCGAGCGGCATAGAATGCTCAGCGATAGTGACCAGCTGGTTTTCGGCTATATTTTCAGATCAGACAGTCCTCTGGAGCCGGCATATCAGCAGCTTCTGGACTTTATGCTAAACTCTATAAAATGACTTGTCAGAATTGAAAAAATCTTTGAATATCATGGTTTTGCAAAACAAGCTCAGTCCCAATTTACAATATTAGATATATATTTTAATGCCGTCTGCGCAGTTTGCTTTTATCCCTATTTACTGATGTATCGCGGCAGAATGGAGGCTATCATGAAACAAGCAAAAATACTGGGTTTTTCTCTAATGGTTCTTGCAATACTATTTGCAGGCGGTTGTGCTAATTCATCTGTGCAGGAAAGCGACCCACCAAATTCGTCCGAGCCAATCTCCCCTCCTCCAACCGAGAAGGTTTTACAAAGCCCGGAAGCTTCTGATTCTGTAAGCGGCGAGGTTTGTGTCAGCGTCGACTACGCATCGGACGAAATTTTAGACAAATATGATTCTTACGATGAATATGTTGAACCTGAAGATTCAAGTTATCAGGTTAAGGTTATTTTCACTACAAGTGCTCCGGTAAAAGATTTTAAATTTTTAGAAGGTAGTTTTGTAGGCGGAGAAGACAATAACCTTAGTTTCAACGCAAGCAATGTTTTGTATTCAATAGATGAATTATCGCCCGAAAAGCCCCTTGTAATCGGAACCGTTTTTCATGGGGATTTCCCAACAAGAGGGATATCATTTGTAGACGAAAGTAATACAACGAGGTATTTCACTTTAATGATGAGCGGCAAGGATGGCTCACTTTTCCTCGGTGAATTCTAATTTTAAGAAAAACTCCTTGGAATATTTTGATTCTTTACCATTTCTGTTAGTTGATGCTGAACGTAAATAGGGCTTTCAGCGCAAAGCAAAAAGCCCCAATCAGCCAAACAAAAGAAAAACAAATCAGCAAAGGCAGAATCGAGTTTGAATCGATTCTGCCTGATTTTATGTCCTTAAATTTAGGGATGCAGCAAATGATTTTTCGCTTCCTTTTGGGCATTGTAATTTTATTTGCCTGTATTTCTCCGTATCAATTTAATGTTAATGAAAAAGAAAGCCGCGGAAAACAACTTCCTAAGAATTAATGAATCCTTTATATCCACCGCAATCCGCTCCCAAGTCTTGAAGTTTATATGCCGTTCAGCCGTTAGTATCCGCAGTGTACAATCCGGTACGGCAGTAATCTCATTAAATGTCTCCAATTCGGATTTGTACCCCCCTGAAAAATAACAGTTGACTTTTCTTGTCCCAAGCCTTATAATGAAATTGTATTTCGAATGTATGATTATTTGTTTCACAGGTTTTTGTCATTTCGTTCTGACAAATTTACCTGTGTTTTTATTTTATATTGCCGAAATAACATCTTAAAGGGGGTACCTGTATGAATAGCGGTACTGTAAAATGGTTCAATAGTGAAAAGGGTTTCGGCTTTATATCAAATGACAATGGCAGCGGAGATGTGTTCGTTCATTTTTCTTCGATAATCTCAGCTTCATCATATGGCCGCAAGAATTTAGAAGAGGGACAAAAGGTTACTTTTGACACCGAAACTGATCCTAAAGACTCCCGTAAGCTTCGCGCAGTCAATGTCTGTGCAGCATAGTTAATAGCCTTTCAAAAAACCGCCCTGTTTAGGGCGGTTTTTTATTTTCCGTTAAGCCAAAAAACTTCTCCGACTCCTTATGTTATAAGCAGCCGAAGTAAGGCAGCTGTTTTCCGTTCCCGCGCTCAAATATATAATTTCTTTCATTTTGGGGATTCTACGTATGAGGTGATAATTGTGGCAAAACAAGGCATGAAACGTCCTGAAGTAACGCATACCAAACCCCGCAATGAGCAGCCGCCCGTACCGGAGCTTCAAGGTCCTGCAAAGCACTCTAAGCAGAAGGCAAAGCCAATAACAGAAAAATAGGCAATTATATCTACACGACCCTGCCTCGGCAGGGTCTTTTTTACTCCTACTTTTACTGCCCTAACAATCCCGTCAGTGTTTATTGACGGTTCCTTCCAAAAAATTGCTGCTTCTTATGCTGCATAGTTGTCTGCCTTTTTGTCTCCCATAAGCAGCTTCGTTTATTCTCATATCTCTGCTCTGCGCTTTCCGCACCATTGAAGCAAATCATCATACTTGTTTTAAGTAAAAAAGCCGGATTAAATCTATGCATCGTTATTGTACAGGAAAAACCGCCGCATTCTCTGAACGCGCAGACAAAGGGGCGGTTTGTTTTTTCAATTCAGCAATACAGGTGTGCCATATAGCAATCTTCCGTTCTTGAAGATGCTCTGTTATAATGATATAATTATGAAAAATTTTCGGGCAGACACGTTCATTGGGACTTTCACGTCTTTGAGCGGTAAGCTCAAAAATATGATGTATAGTGATAAAGATGATTGGCGGTGACAAGGCATGGAACACCAAGTTTATAAACGGCAATCTATAAAAGTTTGCCGGCTAACTGCTTTTTTATTAATAGGGATGCTCTTGTTGACCTCATGCAGTCAAAATAATATCAATAAGGCTATTGAGGTTGCTAAGAACTGCTTAACAGAAAACCCCGACGGCATAGAACCGGATGAAATGTTCTACATTCACACCCTGATAAACGAAGACAACAGCATATACAAGGTAGTGTATGGTTCGTATTCAATCCCCTCATCGCTGTGGAGCGGTGTAGTTGTAATTGATGCTGAAACTTTTGAACCTGTCGATGTTTACACAAATACACGTTTATATAATTACCTATCTCCTGAGGATATTGTACAATTCACTTTAAAAATCGAATCCGAATCAAATGCAGACGGTACTGATACCGTTATTCATTCTAACAAAAAGCTTTTGAAGGATAAATAATCGTATTGCCGGCGCCTTTGCAAAAAGGCGCCGTAATGCTCCTGCCGATTTCAGAGCTCAGTTAAAATGCTGCGTCTCATTGGAAAATCATCCTCATATTCTCTTTTATTGTATTCAATAAAAGCTTGGGAAGTCTGTTTACGTCTTCTCCTATAGTGATTCCATGCGGAATACTGAACCCGTCATTCCACACCTGATTAAAATCCTTAATATCCGAGGCAGAATTTTTCCCTATCTGAAATGCGTAAACTAAGCAATTTTTCTCAATCAATTTCTCCACAGCTTTATGAGCACTGCCGGGCGTGTTCGAGCACCCATCAGTTATTTCAAATATCAGCTTTACCAATTTTCCTTTTTTCATAAGGTGAACTTGTTTATCATTAATTTCATCAGCAATTTCATTTAAAAGACTGGCATCGTCAGTAGAACCATCATTGCCGCTAAGCCTTACTACGGACTTTATTTTTTCACACATCTCCTTCTCGGAATATCCTGATTTATGGAATGACTTCACTTTATAGTGACTTCCGCCAAAAAAGTAGGTTTCAGTATATATTCTCAAATCGGAATGCATACTTGATTTTTTACTTAATAGATAGTCGTTAAAATCTTCTAAGGATAAAAGTGTTACAATCAAAGCTTTTCTCGCTGCCTCAATTTTATTTTCGTCCATAGAACCGGAGTTATCCATTAATATAGTAACTTCTATTCTGTCGGGAATTTCTTTCATCTGGGGAGTCAAAACATATTGGTCGTAAATCCGCAGCTTGCGATAATTCCCATCTTTCTGCGCTTCCACAAAATCGGGATAGTTATAGATAACATCATTGACATTAATATGTCCTCGAAGAAGCTTGTTCTTTCTTACATTTACTTCTTGAATGGCTTTTCCCAAGAGGAGTTTCCAAAAGTTTCTCATTTCCTCCCGTTCTTTTTTCATTTTATTTGCATAAAACTGAAACTTCCTTTGGTCGTTTAAATCTACCCCATACTCCGTCAGATCTTTTAAACTTCCATTTGCTGTATTGCCGGAGCCGTTTAATTCGCCCGACATTTCTTCCATTTCCTTTATGGCATTTTCTTTGTCCTCCATAGACGACTCTATCGAATTTTCATCATTGCTGTCAAACATATCAAGAATTGATTTGTCTTTTTGCTCATTCTGTTTTGAGCGCTGCAGTATAACGGCATCGATTTCAATTTTCCAAAGACTATAAAACTCGGGAAAAAGGATTTCTCTTAAAAATTCATCCTTATATTGTATATGAAAACGTTTTTTCAGCTCATCATATGTAACTTCATTTAAAGCCCTGCCTAAAATCATTTTGCAAAAAGACTCTTCAACCCCCTCGTTCATCGGCGGGTCTGTTTCAAAAATCAGTTTGCATAGAAAAGCGGCGCAAAAAGCTTTGTGCGAAGGTTTGTTCTTTATCGTTTCAGGCGCTATTTTCTTTGATGAAAAATACTTTTGTATCTGTTTACTGTAATATGTTTGTCTATACACAGGGCAATAATCTAATACGCGCATCACACCGGAAAGTTCATCAAAGCAGTGGATAAATTCGAGAACTTCTCTTCTCACATAATGTTGAATGTTGCTTCTATCATAGAGCGGCTCATCCGCAAAGCCTTCTCTTTCTATTTTCTCCATCATGTAAGAGACCATTTTCTGCATCTCATATTCCCAACACTGCATTCTGTTTAAATATTGGGAGGGATTTTGCTGCCAGTCGGGATATAATGCAAGCTCCTTATATAGCAGCCAGAGAATAATTTGGTCGTCAAACGAATTGTCAATAAAGCTTAAAACAGGAAGATATATGGCTGCTTCTTTTGGCTTCAAAGAAAACCGTTTGGTGTCTTTTGAAGGTATGTATGATAGGGTGCTGTCACCTGTGAAGGTAACAATGTTTCTCTCCTCTCTTTTCAAGAATTCCTCACAATGTTTCGTGGCAAGTACAACATCTTTGTCTTCCATATCAGAACACCTATATTTATATAGATTCACAACGGAACTGATCAATCAAAAGAGCAGATGCATTTCCATTCAAATCAAAAACTATAAAGTTTTCATTATATTTTGCGGCATTTGATATATTGACGTTTTCTAATGTAGCCTTCTCGTTTAACTTCCAAAAACCTATGTTGTTTTCCATGAGATACGCGTTGTTATTATAAGATAGAATAAGAAAACAATTTTGGTTGCCAAGTACATTCATCACTCTGTCTTCCAAAAAACCTTCTTCCTGCAATTTTCTTGATTTTAAATCAAATATTTTATATTGGCGGTTTTTGTTGGATACAAAAACACTATTTTCATCCAGTGCCTCCACCGCTATAATTCGATCCATTTCCAACTTCAATTCATCTTCTTTTATGAATCCTTGGTCATAAATCAGCATTTTTCCCTCATAATCAATGATAATTATCTTATCTTTGATTTTTTTCATAAAAACAAGAGGACAATCTGATATCGGCAGAGAATCCGCCGGCAGAAAACTCTCATCCCCGGCTAAATAAAATTTTTCAAAATTCCTTTTTTCATCGACATTTATTATCGTATTCTCGTCAATCAAAACTGAGCCGGTGATTTTTCCAAACTGCGACCGGAGCTTCTTGACAACTTCTATTTCATTTTCCGTATCGTTCACCCTAAAAACAACCATCTCTCCGTTTTTCTTTACAGCTATCCAGTTATTTTCAGAGATATTGAAACAGCCGACAATTGGTCTGGACAAGTCTTTTATGACCTCTCCCCATTCAATCAAACCATTTTTTACGCTAAGTATTCTGGTTTCACTCAAAATACTTGAGACAAGAAATTTGTCTTCCCCTATTTGCATAGAGCAGCGGATCATATTATCGATTTTTCTCTCCCCCTTTAGTGAAAGAGATGCCAACTGTAACTTTGATGGAAATAGTCTTTCTCTGAAGTAAGGTTCACTCATTTTAAAATTTTTCCATACTTCCGCTTCCGCATCATCAAATTCCTTTTGAAACTCTTCATCCGCAGCACCGGAGGTCTTTATCACTTCAAGCTTATCGTTAATTGCTAAAAGCTTTTCTTCTAAATGGGGAAAGCTTTTTTCTTCTTTCCAAAGCTGTTTTAGTAAATCTGACCTGAACCCCGAAAACTAAACCAATAGGAATGTTAGTCACGATATGCTATAATTTTTGAAAGGGACGTGATTAACATGAAAACGAGATTCACAGAAGAGCAAATTATCAAGATTTTGAAAG
>JAAYBD010000049.1 GCA_012719035.1 Clostridiales bacterium
GATTAAAGGCGGCTGCAGCTCTCACCAGATACGTAACGAGGTAATTGAAGAACTGCTCCTTGACGGAATCCAGACTGTGACCGCTTATGCCAGAGAGCACGAGGCAGAGTTCGTAGAACTTGTTACGCAGAAGTCACAGGCTGAGCTTGACCGGAGCCTCAAGGATGGAAAGCGTGAGCTTGAACAGGCACAGAACCGCATCCACAAGCTGGACGAGATTATTCAGAGGCTTTACGAGGATAATATTGAGGGTAAGATTTCCGATGAGCGTTTTGCCAAGATGAGCGCTAACTACGAGGAAGAACAGCACGTACTCAGCGACAGGGTAAAAGAGCTGAAAAGGCTCATTGATTCTGCAAAAGAAAGCGCCATCAATGTTGACCGCTTCCTCAGTCTTGTGCGTAAGTACACTGATGTCAAAGAACTCACAGCCGAGATTATCCGGGAATTTGTTGAGAAAATCTACGTTCACCAGATGGAGCGCATAGATAGACAGAAGGTACAACGCATCCGAATCGTATGGAACTGCATAGGCGAGTTTACACCGCCAGCTATTACTTAAAAGGAAAAATCGGCATAGCCGGTAAATACATACCAAACTATGCCGATATTTTTTCCGGGATTATATATCCCTAATTTGCGCCCCCTAATAAAGGGGCGGTGTTTTTATTTGCAGCTAAACAAATTTCTTTACAAACCAATTGTCTTACAGCAAAAGTTCGAGGGCTGCGTCAGCGCAGAGCAGCAGAAGGACTATGCTGATTTTAAGTGCCGGCATTGCATGGGACGGTATGCTTTTGCAAACAGACGCAATTTTTCGTTCAGCCGCTTCGACCGGTCTAAATATTATATGTTTGAATTGATAGCCGGCAAATAACAGGAAGCTGGTGATAAGATTTTGCGTAACAAAAAACGGTACAAATTTTTCCGCGCTTCCGATGACCGAAATTTCACGCATCCAATCGGGCACCAGAAAAAGCAGATACAGGATATACAAAGTGCGCCACGCAGTATTCATCGAAAAAGCGGCGAGCAGCTTTACAAACGGGCTTTTGGCTTTTCCGTTGTAGGTGCGGTTAAGTACAAAAATCACTAATGCCATAGCCAAGGCTTCCAAAACAATAGAAACTGCCGGATTTATCACTCTGTCGATAGAAACGGGAAAGAGCAAATTCAGCATTTTGATCGATGCACACAGTATTCCGACAAACAAAACGGACGATACCCTGTTGGTTCTGCGGTACGCATTGGACATAAAGAAACAGGCGACGGGATACCATACCAGCCAGCCTATCCGAAACGGAAGCAGGTGCAGCAGATAGCCGACAGTAGCTTCAAAGATACCCCATATTGTCCCCCATATCACAATGCTGATAAAAAACGAATATCCTTTTATTTGATCCCTGTTATCCATTATCATCCCCTCCATTCATATACTCGAACAATAATATGCAATCACTTGAAGGGATATGTGTTTGATGTTGAAGCCGTCCGGCTGCTTTTGAGCAGGCAATATGAGCATTTCATAGCTTCTCAATTTATATTTCATATATTTATCCAAATATATGCTCAATTTGAATATCGTATACATATTCGCTTGCTTTTTTTGTCGAAATATTATACTATTTATAAAAAATATAATATAATTTGAAAAATATGTTAAAGTTCGTTTATCCTGACCGGTTTTAAAAGTTTTTGCAGACTTTCCTGCTGCCGCTAAAATGGTCTCAACAAACGAAAACACATATATCTGAGAGAACAGGTAGAAAACAAAGGGGGATATTTTGTGAAAAACAAGGCAGGGATTAGAAACAAAATACTAATAAATACCACGGTCAATGCGCTCACTATTGCGATTGGTCTGATGGCTGTAATGATATTCTTTATGAGATCCCTGACAAGCACGATATTGCTTGAAACACTGCAGCCAATGGCAAAATCGGCATCGCAGAGCGTGGAAAGCAACTTACATATGATGGCGGACAGGATTTTTCTGATTGGAGACAACGCGGCATTTGCCGACCCCTCAGTCAGCAAAGAAGATAAGCAGGCACTTCTAAATAAGGCAAAATCGGGAATTGAATTTGTCTGGCTTGCACTGTATTTGCCGGACGGAACTCTTTACACAGGCAGTACGGACAGCCCGCAGAGCATTGCCTCCCGCCCGCACTTTTCAACGCTTCAGCAAACCGCTAATCTGGTCATTGACGACACACAGGTTACCGATAACGGGCTTGAAATCGTTATAGGCGCACCGATTTCAGATGAGGACGGAATCGTTTACTATCTGCTCGGAAGCTACAAATATGACGTGCTCAACGACGTTCTGAGCAACATCAATGTAGGTAAGACCGGAACGGCCTTCATCATAAATCAGGACGGCAGACTGATGGCACATCATGATGCCGAAAGAGTGATAAACGGCGAGTCTATTACCAGCCATTTTGGCGACAGCAGCGAGATACAGCACATGATTACCCAAATGGCACAGGGCAAAACAGGAGTTTTGGAGACAGGCGGTATTTCCGATAAGCGCTACTTCAGCTATTCTCCGGTAAGAGGAACGCATTGGTCCCTTGCGATAACCGCACCGCAAAGCGACTTTATGGCGGCGACAAACAACGCTATAGTGACAAGCCTTATCATCACCTTGTTTTTGCTTGGCTTTGCCTCGCTGATGATGCTCCGTCTTTCCAAGAAGATACAGATGCCCTTGGGGCGCGTAACAAACCGTATTACAACGTTGGCAGAAGGCGATTTACATTCATCCATAGAGGTTGAAAAGACAAACGACGAAACCGAAACGCTCTCACAAGCGCTCGCAAACACAGTGCAGAGCATCAACAGCTATACGTCCGAACTGTCGCGGGTGTTGGCAGAGTTGTCGCAGAGCAATCTGGATGTTTCAGTGAACGGAACATTTAAAGGCGACTTTGTAGTAATGAAAAACTCTCTCAACCAAATAATCGATTTCTTAAACCAGATAATGCACGCAATCCAGCAGGCGGTAGTTGAGGTATCCACTACCTCCCGCATGGTTTGGGAAAACGCTTTGCAGGTAGAGGCAAGCTCAAGCGGTCAGGCGGATTCAATATCCAGACTGTACAACGAGACACAGATCATCGGTGAAAACGTTGACGAGGTGGACAAGCATACAAGCAGTATGCTTCAATTCATGGACAGGGCGATTTCCAGTATGTCCGACGGAAAAGAACATATGGCCAACATGCTCGATGCCATGAACAAAATCAGCGTGAATTCCGAGGAAATTAAAAAGATAAATATGTTCCTTGAAGACATAGCATCGCAGACAAATATTTTGGCATTGAACGCATCGATAGAAGCGGCACGCGCGGGAGAAGCCGGAAAAGGCTTTGCTGTAGTTGCGAGAGAAATCGGAGACTTGGCGGCAAAGAGCGGAAACTCCTCGCGGCAAACCTCACAGATTATTGAAAACTCAAAATATGCAATTTTGGACGGATCGCGCTGCGCTGAACAAACAGCGGCTTCCATCAACGAAATTGCGGATGTTTCGATGAAGATTTCCAAGATAGCCGAGCAATTGACTGACGCGGTAATGACCGAGAAAAAATCCTTGGAAAACATCACTCAGCAAATCGGCGAAATCAACTTGCTGGCTAAAAACAATCTGGACTCCAGCCGCCAGAGCGCGGAGGCAAGCCAGACGCTGACCGAACAGTCCGAAACCCTCCAAAAAATGGCGGAACGCTTTAGACTGAAGCAATAGGAGGTAGCATGATATGAAAAAATATATAGCTTTCATTGCGGCGTTCGTTCTCTCCACAGTTCTTCTTTCAGGATGCGGCATGGCAAATGACGAACTGAAAGACGGCTATTTTACGGCTGAAATGTCCGACTATCACCATGGCTGGAAAGAGTTCGTAACAATTTGCGTCAAGGGCGGGACAATCGTTTCCGTCGAATATAACGCCCAAAATCCAAGCGGCTTTATAAAATCGTGGGATATGGCTTATATGCGCAATATGAACTCGATAAAAGGCACTTATCCAAACCGTTATACGCGTGAATACGCGAAACAGGTTATTGAAAATCAGTCCGCTGAAGGAATCGATACAGTCAGCGGCGCCACGTCGTCTGGCGGCTCGTTCCAGCAGCTTATCGAAGCGGCGATAAATATGTCAAAATCCGGCAGCACCGACGTTACAATCGTTCAGTCCTCGAACGAATAATTCAGTATATAATGCAAAATGAAGCAAGTGAATTTTAATCACTTGCTTCATTTTTTAAGTCCTTTTATAATTTCGTGGATATTGGCAATCTGCTTTTCATCAAGCGTCCTCAAATCATTGATTACAGCCTGCATCAAAGCGGGGTTGCTTGTACCGTCATCAAAAAATTCCTTTGGGGAAATTTTGAAGTATTCGCAGATATATAAAAACTCAGTCATCGATGGCAGGGCTTTGCCAGAAACTATGCTGTGGACATAGCTTGGACTATGCCCCAAATCTATACTCATACTTCTTTCCGAAACATTTTTCTTTAAACGTAATTCGCTAATTCTATTGCGAATAAACTTTTCGTCCATAAACTCACCTCTATCTAATTTTAATAGATATCATCAGCTATAATGGACGAACAAATTAGTCTATTATATTGAAATATACGATTATATCGTCTATAATGTAATAAATATCGAAATATATTATCTAAGTGGGGTTGAATAATTTGAGTATGATGAGCATATACCAAAAGATAGCCGAAGCGCATGGCGTATCTGCCGAAGAAGTTAAAAAAGATATGCAGGCCGCCATCGACCATGCCTATAAAAGCAAACATAAAAGCGGTATCGAAAAGGCTTATCTAAACAGCGTTCCACGTAAAGGCGAGATACCGACGCCCGAAGAATTTATTGTATACGCTGTTCGGCAGATGAAAAAAGATAGCTAAATAAACTTTAGAGGCTGTGTCCTCCCTTACCCGGAACACAGCCTCTTTTTATACCATATTAAAGAAAAGCAAATACCTTTAACCTTTGATACAAGATGTATTATAACCATGTACTATCATTAAAAGAAATTTATTCTGCAGCAGCTTCTTCTTCCGTACCGGCAGGAGTTCTCTTGTTTTCAACAATAGTAAGAATCATACTGTCTGGAGCCGTAACCAGCTCGATATCCTCATCTTTCGCCAAATCAAGGTCTTCTATCCTTACGCAGTCTCCCGCTTTCATTCCCTCAAGGTCAATTTCGACCTTCTCAATCAGATGGGAAGGAACTGCTTTATAAGATATCTCGAACAGCGACTGCTGGATGAACTCTGCAACTTTATCCCTATTAAGAAGTACGATTTGGGCAGTACCCATTACCTTTTCGCCGGCTACCAAGGATTGAAAGCAAAGATGCTCAATCTGGTTTCCTAAATTGTCCATACTGATCTCTTTCAGCAGTGCATTTATTTTGTTGCCCTCAACATCCAATGTCACCTTGCAGCCAACGGAATTGGTCTTTAAAAACTTTTTTGCGTCTGCTTCAGGAATTTGCAGCAGGAGTGTCTTTTCCAAGTTGCTTCCATACACGCATCCGGGAACTATGCCTGACTTTCTAAGTTTTTTTGCCTTCAAGCTTTGATCTCGATTCTCTGCTTTTAAAATACTCATGCTATTTACCTCCAATATTTTGAACGGTCATATCGATCGTTAGATTAATAAAATAGATTTTACTCTTTTGTTCCGAAAAAATATAAGCTTTCCTGCCGCCGTCAGCACTAAATGCAGGATTTATGCGATGTCATGCTCCGAAACAGCCGTATTTTCGACAAAACCGGGGATTGTTCTCTTATTGATTCCATTAAGCTTACAATAATAGTTTAAAAAGTCTTCGCTGAGCTTCTGCTGATCAGTGCCTTTCATAATTGACAGGATATCGTTGAGTATTATCGCCATTGTCGTGTTTGAAAAATACTTGGTTTCCGCAGAACCCCATTTTGCACTCTTGTTGCCGGCTTCATTGCGAAAATAATCCCACAGCAGAAAATCCTTCATCTGCTCATCATTCAGGATTATTCTGTATTTGTGATGTGCAGGGATGATTCCATCGCTGCACTCAGAGCCTAAGAAGTCTTCTTTTACCATGAAAACGCCAAAAATATATCTCTCATCTTCCGATTCTTTTTTATCTTCTTTTTTATCACAGCATGTTAAAAGACAGGCTGTATTCGGATATATGCGCGTGGGTATACGCGGCTTTCCGCGATTATAGCCCGAACGATAGTTGCCCGCAAAAATGGTCCACTCGCTCAAAACTTTTTCCCTATCATTTTCAATAAAGCCGAACGCGGCTTGAGCCTTTGAGCAGACCGGTAGTTTTTTCAGCAAGAGCATTTTTTCCGCTTCGCGGATGCTCTCTTCCCTCTTCACCCTCGTTTTTTCGTCGATTTCATCGAGGATTTTGTCCACAAACTTCTTGCTTTGTTTGTCTGGCAGAATTAAGTGCTCTCTGAATGCATCCGGAAAAATGAATTTTTTTACCTCTGTTCCAAATCGAACAGAAATAACCTTCTCATCCCAAGCACATATTGTTCCTTCTCCGAAAATTTCGTGCTTGACTGATTTACTTATTAAATCCATTAAAATGCCTCCCTTTCCGGTTAGAAAAAAAAGAAAGGCTTTTCATATCAATGCCAATCGGCAACAATACCAAAAGCCCTTCTGTTTAAATCTTAGACGGTTCTTTTTACTATTCGATTTTATAATATAATTATTATAGCACAAGTTCGGAAAAAAAGCAAATCGGGCTTTTGACGGCTATTTAATAAAGCATTTCCGACCGACTTTGAATCTTCGCAGAACATTTCCAAAAAGATGCCGTAAAAAACGAACACTTTATTTTAACACTGCAAGCCGTAAATAAAATAGAGAATTCTGGAGTCATAATTAAAATAGTTTCCATCTTTGAATAAACGGCTGCGGACACAGAGCCCCGTTAAAGTTTAAATACCAGAGTTGCTATTCTGAAATAAATAATGATTGAAAAGGCATCGACAATGGTAGTTATAAGCGGAGCAGCCATAATTGCCGGGTCTAAACGGCACTTTTTTGCAAGTACGGGCAACAGGCAGCCCACAAGTTTAGCAATAACTATTGTTCCTATCAGCGAGATAGACACTACAAAAGCAAGCTGGACATCGCCATACACCAGTGTTATCCTGATTCCGTTGGCAAGCGCAAGCGCAAAACTTACCAGCAGGGATACTCTGAATTCTTTCCAGAAAATCTTCGGTATATCTGAAAAATGCAGCTCGTCAACGGCAAGACCGCGGATTATCAGCGTGGAACTCTGAGAACCGCAGTTTCCCCCGGTGTCCATGAGCATAGGAATAAAGGACACCAAAAGCGGTATAACGGCAAATGCCTGTTCATATTTGGAAATAATGGAACCTGTTATGGTGGCTGACAGCATTAGGACAAGAAGCCACGGAATACGGTTTTTTGCATGTTTTAATACCGATGTTTTGAGATACGGCTCATCACTTGCAGTTATAGCCGCCATTTTGTGAATATCTTCGGTGGCTTCCTCTGTCAGTACATCAATAGCATCGTCAAAAGTAACTATACCGACAATGCAGCCCTCGGAATCAATAACGGGAATCGCAATCAATCCGTACTTACGGAAGAGGTTTGCAGCCTTTTCCTTGTCATCATTGGTTTTAACGGAAATGTAATTGTCGATCATTAAATCGCGTATTAATGTATCCCGGCTGCTTATCATCAAGTTTTTCGCAGATACGATACCGAGCAACTTGTGTTTTTCTACAACATAGCAAGTATAAACCGTTTCGCTGTTATTGCCCACCTCACGGATTTTGTCAAGTGCCTGTGAGACAGTCATATTCGGGTTCAGCTCGATATACTCCACCGTCATAATGCTTCCGACGCTGTCATCCGGATATTGGAGCAGGTGATTGATATGAACCCGTGTCTCTCCATCTACATTTTCCAATAGTTGGGCAACAACATTTGCGGGCATATCTCCGATAAAATCTGCCGCGTCATCCGCAAACATAGAGTCAAACAGATATTTGATTTCCTGATTGCTGAAAGTTTTGACAAGAACCTGCCTAAGATCATTGTCCATATAGGAAAACACTTCAGCCGCTTTTTCCTTTTCGATCATCCTGAATACGAGCACCATATTCTCGTCGTCCAGTTCAGACAGCAGGCCCGCCAAATCTACCGGATTGTACTTTGACAGCACTTCGTGTATTGATTGAAATTTCTTTTCTTCAAGTAATTTGAGTAAAACTTTTTTAGTCATAATATTCCTCCTTGCTCCGGGCAATAAAAAACTGCCGCTCCTGCATTAGATACGACAGTAAAATCAGCCACGACAAAGAGGCGCTGCGAATGTCTATATAATATCCGCAATGCCGGCAAGCATGATAAACATATCGTACCTATTTTGTTTTGATTTTATACCTCGACCTGCACTACTGTCCAAAAATGCTCACCTCTGCTTTTCTTTCATAATGGTTGCTAATTAAAAATCCCGCGCAAACTCAAACGATTGCACGGGATTAAAATCATAGTATGACTTATATATAAAGCACTGCACCGTTTGAGCTTTAGCTTTATAGGGCGGTGAAACTGCATTATGCTATACCTTCGTTTCGATATAACCTGTTCAAACCTTCTCATGATGTCTCCATCACTCCGCGGCAGCAGTCCTTATCCCTATAGTAGCCTCACCTACCGGATCAATAATTAACTTATATATACTATAACACTTTTTCATGCAGAATGTCAACAAAGCCATCAAAAAATAGTCAATTTATAAAATATCAGTTATCTCATTCAAGTTCCGGACGACATGGTCTATGCGGATTCCATCCGGCGCTTTTCCCCCGTTTCTGTTAAACCAACAGGTGCGGATTCCGAATTTCGTACCCCCGATGATATCCGCACTCAAAGAGTCGCCGATAATGATTACCTCATCTTTTTTTATACCGCCTATTTCTGATAGGCAGTATTCAAAAAACTCACCGCTTGGCTTTGCATATCCGATAGCTTCCGATATAAACATTCTTTTAATATACGGCATCATTCCCGCCAAAGATATCCTGTTTACCTGCGCGTTTACAAATCCGTTTGTAGCTATATAAACGTCATATTCTGACGAAAGATATTGAAGAAGTTCTAAAGCACCATCTATCGTCTGGTGGCTTTCCGCAAGCCGCTCTTCAAACTTCTTTTCAAATCTCACTCCGTCTTCGCTTATTCCACACTGCTTAAAGATGAGGTTCCATCTTGTATCGCGCAGCTCCTCCTTGGTTATCTGTCCTTTTTCAAGTTGTTCCCATAAATCGTCGTTAATGCTTTTGAATACTTCAAACAATTCTTCTTTGTATGTTAGTTCAAAATCTTCGAATACCTTTTTCATGGACTCTTTTGCACATTCGTTGAAATCGAGCAGAGTATTGTCCACATCTATTAAAACCGCTTTAATCATTTAATGCTCCTCTTGATTTTTCGAGACAGATTTTGGCTGCAGTATTGTTTATCATACCATACGCCAAAACCATAAGCAATCTCGAAAGTGGGACTTAATTGACAGCTTTACTTAGATGTATGTCATTTTAATCCTCACTTTTCGTCTTCAGCATCAGAATATGAATAGTTACGCCAATGGCGACAGCGATCAATATACCCTTTACTGCCCAGCTTTCAATCAAGAAAAACGAGATGCCCAACGTAACATAAAGAAAAACAAGCGCCCTTATCTTTACTGCTTTTCTGACACCTGATTTATTCTTATAATTTGTGATGAACTCTCCGAAATACTTTGTGTTGGAAAGCCACAGATATAGCTTTGGGCTGCTTGCCGAAAAGCAAATTGCGGCAACCAAAACAAACGGCGTTGTGGGAAGCACCGGAATGAATATCCCTATCCCGCCTAAAGCGACAAAAAGAAACCCAGTGATAATTAAAAGATACTTCTTAATAATGATACCTCTCAATACAAAAAAATATCCAATGTCCAAAAAATATTCAAAGCTTCTTTATTGCAGGATTACAGGAATTCCTTTTGCGAAAGGTGTTTTTAAATCAATTTACTTATCGCTGTCGATTATGCTTTTTACAAGTTCCTCAGTTTTATTGATGTACCCGCCGCACCTGTGCAGATCATTCATATCGCAAAGGTCACGACAGCAAAGAGAACCGTATTCATTTAAAAAACCTGATGTAAATTCTTCAGTCATTTTTGTTATCTTGTTCTTTGCCTTCTCATCATTATATTCACAATGATTACAATACATTCCAAGAGAATACAAGCCGCCGACTACAGCGCTGCAAACTTCTCCCCTGTGTATACCTCCGCCAAATGCGCCCAAAGCAGCGCGCGCCGCCTTTTCATCAAAACCACACATTTCACTGCAAAACGTAGCGACTATCTGCCCGCAATGAAAACCCCCGAGGTACATTTCATAAGCTTTTTTCATATCCGCCATTTTTATCTCTCCAATTCTGTAAGTATTGATAATTGTTTAATGGTTTTTCATACATCTTGTTGATTTATTATATAATCTATTTTTTTATGGCACAAGCTCCCCATGGGGATTTAAAAGGGGAAATCCGGATATTTTCCCGGCTCAGAATATGATTTTACGCTCAGGTCATCACATAATATTCAGGAGGCGGCTGCTTGACAATATCATACCAATATTCCGACCACAGGGCTGATATTTCACTTTTATTATTTTCATCTGCCGAACGTACTTTTTGCAAAAACATCGTTAAAATCTCATTTTCCATCTCACATTGAAGCATTATTTCGCTGCTCTCATCGTAATTTGATTTTTTATCCCCGAAGCAGGCGATATAGCAGGCAATATTATTGTTGTTTTCTATTCGTATTTCAACTATTTCATTTAGGGCATCTTTAGTGATCTCCGCTTGATAGGGAACGTTCTCTGCCCTCCGTACCATCTCTGTTTTTATTTCTAATATCAGCTTCCATTTTTCATTCTCCTGACTGTCTGTAACCGGCTTTGTATTAAAGACCTTATTCTGGATTTTCTCCAGTTCCTCCATAGAATATTTAGAGAAAGCTTCCATTCTGTAGCTGTTCGTACCCGCAGGCGGAGCTTTTATTTTTATCACGTAAACAGTCGTGTCTGCCGGCAGTGTGCTTATGTACTGTCTTAATTCTTTCCAATCATTAGTCGTATGCTGCCCGACGCTTACTCTGTATTCTTGATTCTCATACGATGTGCTGTATACCGCCTGAGAATGATATGTCTGACCGTTGCTTACATATTGGATTATGTCCCCAGGCTCCAGATAAGAATAAAGCGACAGCCACGTATTATCGTTATTTGCTACCTTCTCCGCAGTAAATTTTGAAAAAGCAAAAGCTTTTTTACAGCCAAAACCATTCACATTTGCCCAGTAGTATCTGAAACTATGCGCATTTGTCCAAGTTGCTGTCCTTCCCCTTCCCCATGTCGGGCTATAATAATACCAATCTTTTATATTCGGATTTGAAACAGGCGGAGTCATCGGCATCCCCCCTGCACGCACTACCTGCGAAACGAAGCTGGTGCAGTCTCCGCCTATATAAGTAAAGTCATAATAAAAACTGTTTGCGGTTTCCGTATAGTCATAAATATACTGCGCAGCATCTGTCCGATTATATTCGGCATTTACCGGTCCGTCGGTATACGATTCAGACGCAGTCTTAGTTAAGATTGAAACAAAAAAGAATACGGCTGCGAACACTTTTATGAAATCGGCTTTTTTCATTAAAATTCACCTTTGTTGATTAGAGTGTATCCATATGCAGGCTATAAACCTAATACACTTAATTATGTATTGTAATCACCTTCCCGCCTTTTTAGTTACGGAGCCATGACGCATTTTAGTGTCTCCCAGTATGATATGTTTTCATATCTCCGAATAGTGCCGAATTAAAACAGGGGGTCAAAAACTTGTGTTTTTGACCCCCTGTTCGCGGGGAAAATATAGAAGCAAAAGGTTTCTTAGTATACTTGGTTAATAGCTTGGCTGCATATTTTTTTACTTAGCATTTCATTTTAATACGCTAATTGCATCCTTAATTGTCTTTTCATACGCTTCATGTCCGTATTTATCAACCTGATCCTTATCCTTTTCACCGTGAGTAAGGCAGCCGGCTCCGGCAATACAGCCTCCCCTGCAAGCCATTCCCTCGATAAAATTAGCGTCCAGCTTTCTGGCACGCAGTTTAAGCAGAGCTATACGGCATTCTTCAAGCCCATCACAGGAAAGCGGCTTGTAGTCAAAATCTGTAATGCCGTTTTCTTTAAGCCCCTGTCTGACCGCGTCGGCAAGACCTCCGCTCCGCGCAAATATACGCCCAAAATATGACGCGTTGTCAAGCAGATCCTCTGCAGCTGTCGTAATATCCAGCCCCTTTCCGTCAAAGAGAGCCTGAAGCTCCTCAAAGGTTATGGCACTGTCAATATACGGCTTTACAGTCTCCTTGCGTATTTCGGACTTTTTTGCCGTGCAGGGACCTATGAAAACAACTTTTGCCTTATCCTCTCTGGATTTTATGTATTTTCCGATAAGAGCCATTGGCGATAGGTTATGAGAGATGTTTCCGGACAGATCGGGAAATTCGTGATTTATATATTTAACGAAAGCAGGGCAGCAGGAACTTGTCAGAAACCCTTTTTCAGAGAGCTCTCGGCTTTCCGAATCGGCTACCAGATCACCGCCGAGCGCGGCTTCAACTACCGAGAAAAATCCAAGCTGCTTGATTCCAGCTATGACCTGCCCAAGCTTCGCATAGGTAAACTGGCTCGAAATCGAAGGCGCTACAACGGCATAGACCTTGTAATCCTCGTTGTTATTGCTCTTTTTGAGAATATCAATGACTTCAAGAATGTAAGACTTGTCCATTATTGCACCGAAGGGGCACTGATAGACACAGGCTCCGCACTCAACACACTTCTCATTGCTGATTTTCGCTGTCTTATCTTCGTTCATGCTTATCGCCTTGACTTTGCAGGCGTTCTCGCAGGGACGCTTTCTGCTGATTATCGCCGTATATGGACAAACCTTTGCACAGCGTCCGCATTCTATGCACTTGTTCTTATCGATAACTGCTTTCTGCTCATGGTCAAAGCTGATGGCTTCGCGGGGGCATGCATCTTCGCAGCGGTGGGCAATGCAGCCGCGGCAGGATTCCGTTATCTCATATCCGACGACCGGGCATTCATCGCAGGCAATGTCTATGACCTCGATTACATTTGGGTTTGACCTGTCTCCCCCCATAGCCAGCTTTACACGCTCGGCAAGGATAGCCCTTTCTTTATACACACAGCATCTCATAGTCGGCTCTTTTCCCGGCACTATCATTTTGGGGATATCGGTCACATTTTCAAGCAGTTCACCGCTGAAAGCAAGCCGTGCAACCTCTTTAAGAACCTTATATTTCAGATGCTGTACCTTTGTATCAAATTTTCTCATAATGCCTCCGCCTAAAAGTAGCTGACCTTGATTTTCTTTCCCATCTTTCTAAGACAGTCCGCAAGCTGGTCAACAAGTCTCATCTTTATGCTGAAATTGATCGGCAAGTTTGGATTCTGATGGGCAGGATTTACTGCCATTCCCACAAAGAAGTTTATATCGGTCGCTTCTTCAAAAAGCAGCCGGGCAATTAATGATGCTCCATCTTTTTTGTAGCTCCATTGTTTATAAGTCTCGTTATTTCTGAGGTAATCCTGCGCATATGTAAGCACCCTGTTTATCGTGATTACTCCCTCTGTTACAAGGTCTACCCCCTCAATTTCAGCTGTGGGGGGAATATCTTTATCATGGTATTCAAGTTTTGTCCTCAATGGCTTGTCCAGAAATTCCGCCGCTATATTTGAAGTAGTGCCGCCGCACACTATATGTTTTCCTTCCTTCGAGAAAAACAGTGACATCATTTTGCCGCAGTCATTGGGGTTAGAGGGAGGTCCGATAACGAGATTCATGGGTTCCCGCTTACGGATCTTTACAGTGCAGACGGTAGTATCGTCCCCCGGCTCCCCGCCATAAAGCTTATTGCATTCCTGCAAAAGCATGGTTGTCAGCGTTTTTGCGGTAAAACCAACATGGCAGAAAGTTTTCATATAGTCGATAATATTTTCCCTCTGCCAGCCGAGATTTAGCGTTACGCCTATGCCTGCGTGAGGAGCACCGTCACTGAGTGCGATGAAAATATCTCCCTCTTGGATATGTACTTTTGATTTTGATATCTTCTTCCCCGCTATGTCCACCACTTCCGTCGGATAATCAACACTTTCGCCGTTTCTCAGCATAATCACTTCCGGATTGTCATACTGTATGATTTCCGCTTCTGTTCCGTCCACGATATGGATAATAGTAAAGGTGGAATATGCAACCTGACGTACGGAGCATACAGGCAAAGTCAGTGCTATGGTTGAAACGCAGTCCTCAATGCTCATGTCTGCCGCCATCATCGTAGAAATTATTTTTGATGTTAAAGTTGAAAGAATGCTTGCCTTGACCCCGCTGCCAAGTCCGTCGGCAAGGACGATGACCATGGAGTTCTCGCCCTGTTCCACAACTTCAACATGGTCACCGCATAGTTCTTCCCCATATTTATTAAGGCTGTTAAAGCCAATATCTGTGCAGAGATCATTCATCTTTAAGCGACTCCTTAAGCTTTGTGAGAGCAACCTTTGTCTCAGCTGTGGTTTCACCGAGCAGCGAAGCGATTTCTTGAACCACGCGCATTTGCTTTTCAACGACTTTATCGGTTATCTCTATTGTCTGCCTGCTGATAGCCTCTTTTTTCTGACGCTCGTTTTCCTCATCAGTCACATCTCTCATGATGCAAAGAAGCATACGGTAGGTCTTGTCAAGTATGACCGTCTGCTCAATATACCTTTTATATTCTGCGAGATAGACCCTGTTATCGCGCACGCTTCTTCCGGTTTTTCGAACCTGCATAAATACGCCGGGGTCAAGAATACGCACAACATTGTCACCGACAATATCTGAAGCATTTCTGATATTAAGCATTTTAAGCGCAGCGGGATTTATTTGCTGGACTTCAAGAACATCATTCAGAACGATTATCCCGTTGGGGCTGTTTTTAAGGATATTGTTCGAGAAAGTTTCCGCCTTATCCCGCAGGAATGGCGTACACATAGTGAGGTCAGCCTTGCCCTGAAATACGGCAATTGCCTTTTCACGGCAAGAGTTATATCCGCAGCTTCCGCAGTTCAGTTCGTCTGCAGGGGTTTTCTTGCCCATTTTCATAAGAATTTCGTTCAGCTGTATTTCGTTTGGATATTTCTGAAGCTGTTCGAGACTTTCAAATATCCTTGAAAGCCTGTCAGCAGAGGGCATTTTTACATCAAAATCACGAATCCCTGAATATTTTTCAACGGCAATAAAGTCCCTCACCGGGTTGTGGCGCGTTTTGCTCGTCACCGGACCGCCTATGCAGCTTCCGATGCAGGCGGACATCTCAACAAAGCATTTTGAGATTTTTCCCGCCGATATGTCGCGCAGTGTATTTATACAGTTTTCATGCCCATCTACAGATAGGTAACTGTACTCTTCGGACTTTCGCTCCATAGATTTTAAAATTCCGCCCGCAGTCGGAAAAATGCGGGTACGGCTTTTTTCGATTCTGTCAAGCTGGGGCGCAGTCTCAATTTTTTCTGCCCTCAGCCAGTTTGAAAGCTCGTCAAAGGTCAGAACGCAGTCCACTTCCCCCGAAAACTCATCCGCTTCATATTTTTTTGATATGCAGGGACCTATAAACACTGTCTTTGCATCCGGATATCTATTTTTTATATCGCGGCAATGTGCCTGCATAGGAGAAACGACCTTTGCCAGATATGGAAGAACTTCAGTAAAATGTTTCTGGATCATTAGGTTGACAGTGGGACAGCAGGAGGAAATGATTATATCCTGTTCGCCCTGCTCAATCAGGTTTTCATACTGTTTTTTGACTATAGTTGCACCTATAGCCGTTTCTTCGACAGCAAAAAAGCCCAGTTTTTTCAGCGCACTTTCCATACCGGCAATGCCTATTCCGGGAAAAGCCGCTGCAAACGACGGCGCTATGCTTGCAAATACCGGTCCATTGCCCGAAAGCAGCATTTTTGCCTTGTCGCTGTCATCCCGAATAATTTTTGCATTTTGCGGACAGACGATGAAGCACTGTCCGCAGAGCACACATTCGTCGGATACAATGTGCGCCTGATTCCCCGAAAAGCTTATGGATTTGGCAGGACAGTGCCTTATGCATTTATAGCAGTTTTTGCAGTTTGCCTCTTTTAGGCGTATGTACTCCGACATTTGTATTCCTCCCATTTTTCCAGTCTGCCTTTCCCCGCGGGCAACTACAGCTTTGCCAATACTTCCTTTTCAAAAAAGCTTTTTATATCCTCGGGATTGAGCGAATAAAGTGTTTCGTCAAGCTTGACACTCACTCCGGTCTGACAGGTTCCCAGACAAAAGGTGCCTATAAGCTCTACTTTTTCTTCCAAACCGTTTTCAGCAATCAGCTTTTGAAGTTGTTCGACTATCTGCCTTGAACCTTTCAGGTGACAGGCGCTTCCTATGCAAACCGTAAGTTTCATTTCGGATCTCCTTTTCTCAAATGTCCATTTATGTATGAGCCGGTATCATGGGCAGTTCCAATCTTTTTCAGACAGGTGCTTTGAAAGTATGGCGAGAGAGGCTGCCATATTTTCATTTTTCAGCACAACCTCCTCGGGAACCGAGAGATGAGTGGGTGCAAAATTCCAAATCGCTTCCACACCGCCCTCCACGAGAATATCGCAGACCTGCTGGGCGGAAGATGCGGGAACTGTTATAATGCCAATTCTCACTTTAAGGCGTTTGCATAGGTTCTCCATTTTATCGATGGGAAAAACCTGCTTTCCGCTTTCATCCGTTCCGCATTTTGCAAGGTCGGAATCGAAAGCTGCTACGATATTCAGCCCGTAAGTTTTAAAACCTTCATATGACATGAGAGCTTTGCCAAGCTTGCCAGCACCCACGAGCACTGCGTCGTTAACATCGTCGTATCCGAGAAAAATCTCGATATCACGAATAAGCTCCGCGGTGCAGTACCCTACCTTGGGCTTTCCCCCATCGGATACTGCCGACAGGTCCTTTCTCACTTGTATCTCACCGTAGCCTAAGGCATTTCCCAAAGCCCTTGCGGAAATTTTAGCGTCCTTGTCCAAGGGCAAGGACTTCAGATAGTTCAAATACGTGGGAAGCCTTTGAAGGGCTTGAACTGAAATTGTTTTTGGCATTTGCATTCCTCCCGGAAAGATATTTTCGGTTTTGGATAAAGCAGTGCCAATAAATGGCATAAATAGATAATGATATATCGATGCTACAATATCGATATATCATTATCTATTGCATTTGTCAAGAGTTTATCAAAGTTTTTTCTTTTCCATTTATTTAAATAGATATATATGGAAAACTATAAAAAGCGGCGTCAAAAGCTGAGCTTTCGACGCCGTTTTCAACATTATAAATATGAAACGCTATACTGTCTTTATATTAAATTGTATTTTTTAATCAAATCTCCGACAACAGTTTTCATGACGATGTCAAGCACACCGCTTTCCATCAGCTGACCGACAAGGGGATTTTCCATATCTGTCAGCTTCTTTCCGTCCATCATCTTTGAAGTGGAGTCGAGTAAAACACGCACATCATAAGTTGAGGCAAACACTTCGGGAACACCGCGGTCAATATCAAGCAGCGTATAAACGGCTTCCATACCGGTACGAACGGCATATTCTGTTGTAAATACGACGTCGCGCGGAGTTTCAACGTGCTCGCCAAGGAAACCGAAGTTTACTGCACCGTCGGGAACGACATTAGGACGGTCGCCGGCTGCTCTGGGCATGAAATATGTAGTAACATAAGGCATGATGCAGGGAACCGTATTGGCGTGGTTCGTTGCATAGTCAACAATCTTATCTTCGGGAACGCCCATATGATACAGCCATTCCTCGCAGATTTCAATACCGGTGCAATCCTTAATAGGCTTCTTTACATAGTCGCCCGGGACATCGCAGTTAAGCGCATATATCCAGCCGCAGAGCTGATCTTTACCCTGCTGCTTAAAGTGCGGCTGACGGTTGAAAGTAAAGCTCATAAGCCAGCTCGAATCCTTGACGGTAACGATGCCGCCGGTTACGACCTTGCCGGCAAAGGGGTCACGCTTGCAGATTTTCTCAAGATAGGGAGGAATCTTGTCGTCAAGTGTGGTAACAGTCGCGGACTCCCAGAATGTATCGTGGATGTTGCCGCAGAACTTTTCGGGGCGGCCGAAAGAGGGATCCTGCTCTGCAATATTTCTCCACAGTTCCCATGATCTGCCCGTGCATGGAACATTCTTATACTCGGGAACGGTGGTGTTTGTGCCGAGAGTTGCATTATCGACGTTGCTGCCCAGTGTTGCGAATACATAGTCGTTCTCGGTGAGATTAATCTTCTCTTCCTTACCGTTGCGCAGTACAACAATCTGCTTTGCTACTTTCTTTTTGGGTGTTATATCGAAAATGATGTTTGTTACGGCTGTGTTGTACTCAAAGGAAACGCCGTTAGACTCCAAATATTTAATCATCGGGAGGATAAGCGATTCATACTGATTGAACTTGGTGAACTTCAGAGCCGAGAAATCAGGCAGTCCGCCGATGTGGTGTATAAAGCGCTGTATATAAAGCTTCATTTCCAAAGCGGAATGCCATTTCTGGAACGCAAACATGGTCTGCCAATAGAGCCAGAAGTTTGAAGCATAGAACTCATCGCTGAATACATCATCGATAGTCTTGTCGTAAAGATCCTCATCTTTTGTCATGAACAGCTTTACAATTTCCATTGAGGCTTCTTCAGAGAGTGTGAATTTCCCATCGGTATGCGCACTCTCTCCGCCGTTTATGATTGCACGCTCCAGAGAAAAGTTAGGATCGTGCTTATTCAGCCAATAATATTCGTCGAGCACAGAATCACCCGGTTTTTCGAGTGAAGGAATGGAACGGAAGAGATCCCACAGGCATTCAAAGTGGTTTTCCATTTCACGTCCGCCGCGGCAAACAAAGCCGTATTTATCAAGGAAAGCTCCGTCACAAGCGCCGCCCGCAACAGAATCTGACTCAAATATGTGGATGTGGGAACCCTGCATCTGGGCATCGCGTATGAGGAAGCATGCCGTCGCAAGACCTGCAAGACCGGTGCCTACGATATAGGCAGACTTGTTGTCTACGCCTTCAGGCTTTTCGGGACGTGCAAATGCTTCGTAATTTCCATTAGAATAGTACATAATAATACCTCCGATTAATGCTATATTTCAAAAAGCTATGGGCAAAATATCGGCTTCAGCCCAAGCCGCCCTATTCAACCGCAATAAATCTATGATTACAATGTGTAACATCGTGTAGGGACGCAGCTCGCAGCCGGGCATTTATCTATTTCGCTCGTAAAATCTTTTTTATAAAATAGACCCTCGCGCCGATTATTACAATATACAATAAAGGAGCCGCGTTTAAATTTTAAACACGGCTCCTTTATTGTAAAAAGATTTGACAATTTTATTTGACTGTTTAATTTATGAACGGTTTATTACCATTTTATCGGTACGGTATTTTTCCAGAGCTTCAGAAAAATTGCCCTGAATCAAAGTGCTGAGATGCTCTATTAAGATTTGCGGATCTTCCTTCATACCATTATTAATCCAGTCGAGCGCCAAACCGACAAAAGCATATTTGTAAAAATCTGCAATAGTCTTTTTGTCCTCTTCCTTCACAGGTATGCCGGCGGCCTTTTCATCAACAACACCAATCAGCAGATCATATGCAATATCATATAGGTATTTTTCGCCCTGCTGACGGTCAATAGCTTTACTGATATTCATAACCACGGTTCTGTTCTCGCGGGCGTATTGAAGAATCTGCACAAAGCCCTGCTGCCATGTATCGTATGTTTTTTTGCCGTCCAGTGCCATTGATGCCTCGTTCATAATGAGCCATCCAAGAAGGTCATTTATATCTTGAAAATGGTAATAAAAAGTTTGCCGGTTGACCTCGCAGTCATTTACAATATCAACAACGGTTATTTTATCAAAAGACTTTTCTGCGAGCAGCTTTTTCAGTGATGCTGCAAGTGCTTTTTTGGTTGTTTGGGACATAGCATCCTCCTATCGCAGGTAAATTGTAAGCGTCATTTTACCAAAAGAAAAGATATGATCCCTGCATAGCCGCAAAGCGGCGTTATGGTATATGCATATTAATCCTGTATAATGTCCGCTTTGCGGTCATTATACCATAAAAAGGGCTGGTTTTCAATATTCGTTGTTTTGCTTTCTAACATAAATATCCGTTAATTCTAATCATAGCTGAACGGAAATAGGCTTTTTACAAAATATTGTGTATCTTTCGCCGGATCAGGTATTTCTACCTTCAAAATATGCAGCAAAGATATTGTAAAGGCAACAGCCGTTATAACGGAAAAAACAGTGAGCTCCTTCCAGCTTTTTTTCTTTATTAAGCCCGGTACTTCGGCAAAAACAATGATTGCATAAATCGAAATGAGCAAAATGATCATTCGTATATACCTCTCTTCTTGGGCAGCTTTCGGATAGCTATAATTATCAGAGTAATAATAGGAAGAAAAAACTCAAATATTGTTCCGTTAAACGGCCAGACAAACCGGGCTGCATATGCCTGCTCCATAGCCGATGGATATAAATTTAAAGTCACAGCTACCGCAAGAGCGCCGACTGGAGCGACAATGGGCTGGTATGAACGCAATTTGAGTATTTGAGCGATACCCAAAACTATTGCATAAAAAAACACTGTAATTTTCATAAAAACCGTTATTAAAAGAGATATCGCAATCAGCACGTCCAGCCTTGTAAGAACATTGGCAATATCTATTTCGCGGGTTGCCGCGAATGACGCTGATGTCGAATTGGTAAGCCGCAGACCCGCTACCGCGATATTTCCCAAAACAACGACCAGAAGAAGGAGTGTGCTCATGGTGAGAGCAATCAGCGCCGGTTTTCTTAGT
Source organism: Clostridiales bacterium (assembly GCA_012719035.1). Taxonomy (GTDB): domain Bacteria; phylum Bacillota; class Clostridia; order Oscillospirales; family Oscillospiraceae; genus UBA2658. Next base: position 21,083 of record JAAYBD010000049.1, read on the forward strand.
TTTTTGTTATCCGACGTATAAGGAAAAATCATAAGAAATGCCACCATATCGCAAAATGGTATAGTTAGCATAACATGAACACTCTGAATAAAATCCTTAGGCGATGTTGAAAGTATCGGCATAAAGTTGGATATATCCATGTCCTTGATTTTTAAAGCATTTACCCCAACAATCATAGCAGCTACTATTATAGAAAATATAAAACTGCACCTTGCAATCACTTCGATTCCGCTGCGCACTGCCATCATGCTTATCAAAAACAACAAAATAATGAATACCGAATGAGGAGTCTCCGGCATTATAAAATTGACCCAAAAACTATTGAAGAAATACGAATAATTGATTATCAGCTGTAAGAAAAACCAGATATAGAGAACCGAAATAACTTTACCTAAATACGGACCGAAAACAACGTCATTGATTTGAACAAGGTTTTTTCCGGAAAGTCTCTGCGAAATTTGCGTATAAACCAGCACTATAAGAATTGTTATGGCATATGCAACTAAAACCGCGATCCATGTGTCATGCTCAGTAATAGAATAGTTAAAATTGACCGTCATTACCATGCATTGTAAAAAACAAAGCATGAAATACATTAACTGCGTATTTGAAATTACACCTTTTTCAAGCTTCATAAATCACGATTTCTCCTATTCAGGTATTGAAGGTTTATTGATTCTTCCCATAAGGCGGATATATGTCTCGACAGATACGTCAACTTCTATATCGGGAAAAATCTCATCCCATTTATCTTCCATCACTTTCCATTCTTTGGGATACTTTTTGTGCACTGCTTCTCCAAATCCAAAAATGTCGGCATTAAGCTCCTGAGCTTTTTTTACTGCTGCCATTACTTCTTTTTTGATTTCTTCAGCTTTTTGCTTTTCCAGAAATTTAATCTGCTCAGGATGCGACAAATCTTCAGGACCTTCCTGCTCGCCTAAATTTCCCTCTTCAAATATCTTTACCTTTACCTTTACTTTACCGTCTTTGAGTTCCGGTGAAAATTCGCCTCTTGCCCGAATTATTTCCATACCTACTAAGTGGTTTTCAGGGCTTTTTATTTCGATTATTCCGCTTTGCACCTTGCCCAGCACCCACAAAAGACCTCTACCCTCGGTCTTATCCAATCTTCCGATCATCTTATCTTTTTTAAATACCGCTGTTCCGGTTATATTGACGCCCTTCTCTTCACCGCTGCCATAAGTTTCAATAATCGGCGCAACAGGAGAAAAGGTCTTGCTCATAATCCTAAACTTCAGATCTGAGAGCTTGACAGACATAGTTTGTGAAGCGGCTTCCGCCTGCACATCAATCATTTTCGCAATGCTCTCTGAAGGAACCTTTTCCAGTTCGCATTTCACATCGAAAATTTCTTCAGCAGTATCCTCCGCGATAAAGAACAGGATATTCAGGCGGGTTTCAGCATCTCTAAAGAAAAAATCGAGATGATCTGCAATACCTTCTTCAGCAACCTCACGTCCAAATATCAACACTCGATTGTGCGGAAAAAACAGTTTGCGGCTTGACTCATTTGTCATGTCCCGCAGCGTGCTGAAAATTGAATTGCCGGTGTTTACGACATTCCAATAGGCTTTGCCCTTGCTGCCGCCGCCTGCACTTTCCGCCGCTGCCATTTCGCCTGCCTTTACGATTTGCGCCGTAACTTTCACTTTTTCCGGTCCATCCGGCCTATCGACTCCTATTCCCATAACTATGCCAAGCGCGTTAAGCTCGCGGCTATTCCAGCATCCGCTCAGACATATCAACAGAAGGATGCATATAACGGCCTTAAAAAATCTATTTTTGATCATCATATACAATCCTCATTTTAGTTTCCTTCAGGTACATTTACATCATCCTTTGAAAGGGACGGCTTTAATGAGCCTTCCTGCCTTATATCGTCTAAAGACATTCCCAATGGTCTTTTTCTTAAAGACCAGATTGAAGTTCTTACTAAGGTGTCCTTCAGGCCGCTCTTATCTAAGGGCGCTAAAGGCAGCAAATAAGGAGTTCCGAATGAACGCAGTTTTGCCATATGAATAAACAGCGCAAACAGACCTATCGCTATGCCGAAGCCCCCCATAAATCCCGCAAGAATCAACAAGACAAAACGTATGATAGCTCCGGAATCCGTCTGCGGCGGAACTGCAAAGCTTGATACCGCCGTAATAGCTACAACAATAACCATCGGCGCGCCTATAATCCCCGCTGAAACCGCCGATTCTCCGATAACCAGCGCACCGACAATACTGACTGCCTGACCGATAGGCCGCGGCAGACGTACTCCGGCTTCTCTGAGTATCTCAAAAAACACCAGCATAACTCCCGCTTCAACAGCAGACGGAAACGGCACCCCCTCATGAGCCGCAGCCATTGAAAGAAGCAAAGGAGTCGGTATCAGTTCTTGGTGGAAAGTGGATAATGCTACGTAAGCAGCAGGAGCAAGAATACTAAGAAAAAACGCGATGACTCTTAATATCCTTATCATGCTTGAAAAATAAGGGCGTGAATAGTAATCTTCGGAGCTTTGGAAACTTTCTATAAACAGCATAGGAACAGTAAGCACAAACGGCGTACCGTCCACCAGTATGGCGGCGCGCCCCTCCAGCATTTTAGCTGCAACTTTGTCGGGCTTTTCACTGTTTGCAATTGTGGGAAAAATGGAGAAAGGCGAATCTTCAATATATTGTTCAATATAACCCGATTCAAGGATGGCATCGGTTTTTATCCGCATTAGTCTTTGTCTTATTTCCTCAATCAGTTTAGGATCGGTAAGACCTTTTATATACGCTATACATACGTCGGTTTTTGTGCGTTCACCTATGGTCAGCGTTTCAAACCTCAAATCCGGATTTTTGATTTTTCGCCTTAGCATGGCAGTGTTGAAACGCATAGTTTCGGTAAAGCCCTCACGCGGACCTCTAACTACGGACTCCGTTTTGGGTTCTTCAATGCCCCGGGTCTTCCAGCCCAGTAAACTGATTACCAGAGCTTCTTTTTCCCCGTCCATCAAAAAAATAGTATCTCCGGACACAATTTTAAAGACAATTTCATTGATCGAGTTTTTCCCGTCAATGCTGCCTACGAACAGCAGTTCGGATTTCACATAGTCAATATCAATAGATTTCGGCAATTCACCGCTTTCAAGATTATTGATGTACATCAGCGGCTTCATAATATTTTCATTGACCAGTGTTTTATCAATTAAACCGTCTATATAGATTATTGCAGCCTCAATATGCTTGCCGAAAATGAATTTGCGAATAATAAGGTCACTGCTGTCTCCAAGAATACTCCGTAGAGTCCCTATATCCTCTTCAAGGTTCCCCTTGATAACATTCTCAGTTTGCTCATCTTCCTTTCCATTCTTGGAATCTTGCTTTTCGCTTTGTTTCATCATTTTCTGAAAGCGCACCTTTTTCAAAATACTACTTATCATAATCACTTCAAAAATCCTTTGTTTTTTACATATATATTCTCTCATACTAAGCAAATTATGTAATGGCTTCTCCAATTTAATAGAATTTTTTTGCCTTCGATGAATTTGAATCCATATCATTAAAAACAGGGTAAAAACAACTGTAAACGCAAAAAAGCCTGTTCGGGAGTGTCAGCCATGACACTCCCGAACAGGTTCTTTTACCGCTTTGCGGTATCATTTTTCATTATCGGGATGTAATTCCCAAATATTTTTCGAGTAATATTCTTCTTTGTATTTTTCTGTGAAATTCTTTACAAAAGAAATAAATTGAGATGCGTCCCGCGCGTCGTCTTCAGATGTGCTGTAGCTTAAACCAATGTCACCAAAAGTATCGGGCAAGGAAGACTCAACGCAGTATTTTATGATTGAAGGATTACTGAATACTATCGATCGAGGTAAAATCGCAAAACCCAAACCGCTTTTGACAGCGCGAATAATCAGATTTATGTCGTTGGACTCGCAGACAATCTGCGGATGATAATCGTATTTTTCCATCAAATGGTCAAGATTAATCCTAAGTGCGGACTCTTTGGAGGTAGTGACAAGCGCTTCTCCAACCATATCATCGAATCTAAGCGCTTTTTTTCCCAGCATGGGGTGACCGGGCGGAAGCATAACACAGCTCTGCTCGCAAAAAACGATCTCTGTACGAATCCCTTTGCTCGGATCATCAATCAACGGCGGCGAACAAAGGCCAAAATCCGCCTCGCCGGTTTTCAAAGCTTCGAGAATATCATCCCGCGATGCATCGGAAATCGCCAGTCTGTAATTGGGATTAAATTTCTGATATGCCATGACTATCTCGGGATAATGAGATTCGGTATTCGTCATGATTTTTATCGTGCGGGCATGACGTTCTATCAATTCGTCCATGTCGTTGCGCAGATTATCGAGCTGCGTCAATATTTTCTTAGCATGAGAGTAGAAAACTTCACCGTATTCGTTGAGCTTTATCTTTCGTCCGATATTGTCAAACAGCGGAACACCGATCTCTTTCTCAATCTGTCTTATTATTTTAGTTAGAAACGGCTGGGCTACGCCCAGTTTATCAGCCGCTTTTGTAACGTGTTCCAACTCTGCCGTTAAGCAAAAATACTGCAAATCACGAATTTCCATTTAAAGCTCCTTCCGAAAAAAAAGTGTTAGATTTGTGCAATATCACAAGTGGTTTGTGACATCTTATTCCCAACAAAAGGTAAGGTGCCGTATATGTTTCAAAGCTGTTATGTTTTTGAGCTTTTTGCAGTAATTATTAGCGTACTTTTGGGTAAATCAACATAATTTTTTATTTATAAGCTTATTATTCTTAACAATTATAACGAAATTTCTTCGCGAAATATATGGATATAATAAACAAAGTATTATACATTAGATTGTATATATTGTATGATGTGTACAGAAAGAAGAAAGCCAACCAAACAACAAAAAAATTTGGAGGTATTATTATGACAAACTTGAAAGACAGCAAAAGCTTTGTATCCATTAAAGCCGCAGCAGCAGAGATAAAATCGGGCGATACAGTCTGGGTAGGCAACACAAGCAGCATTTCAGAAGAGTTTTTGAGCGCATTGGCGGAACGCCAGAATGAACTTAAAAACGTCACTATCCTCGCAGCCAAGGGAAACAGACCATGCAAAATTCTGGATGAGATCAAATATAAAGACTCTTTCCGCGTCTTATCTTTCTTCACCGAAGCCCTCGTTCAGACTTATGAAAAGGGAGACAAAGTAGAGTTTATTATGTCCTCGGCAGCAAAAAGCGTCGCAGCGGTTTGCAAGCAGTTCTCTATAAATGCCATAGCAATCGCAGTTTGCCCCCCTGATCAGGACGGATATTCCAGCGTAGGAACTTCCGGCGGATTTATCACCCCCTCCATCAACGATTTCCCGGGCATCACAAAGCGTATCGCTATAATCGATCCGAATCTTCCCGACAATCCCGAAAATGAAAACAGAGAAATGCTCGACCTTTCCACCTTCGATTTTATCTGCGAAAGCACAAAGAATTCTCCCAAAGTCTCTGACAACAGCGTTGCATAAATTTAGAGGAGCGGTTCAGATACCATGAGCGATCTCATAACGAATATATAGGGGGTCAAAAACACAAGTTTTTGACCCCCTAATTTCTTTTTAATCTGAAAGAAATCTCAATAAGTTCAGCTCATCGCTTTTAAAGAGATATCTGAAACAATATATCCTTCTGAATTTATTTTAAAATCGGATGATGTACCGGTTATATACGCCTTGACGGCGGCAATCTCATTCTTTATGCAAGAATAGACCTCAGGCTCAACCTTATCCGAAAAAACCGCTTCCTCACCGGGGGCGATTTTTGTCCACATAATCATCATGGGGAATAGTTTATCCGCAGCCCAATGGTATAGTTGCTCACCGTTTTTATCCTGAATAGTGAAGTCAAACAGCTGTCCGTATCCGTGCTCTATAACTACTGTTTTATCTGTATTGTTTACAATAGAAACTGACAGATTCAGCTCACCTTTATCTTCCTTTGCCGATGCCTTGACGACAACATTTGATTTTTGCTCCTTAACAAGTTCCGCAAGCCTTCCCGCGACCGTAACCGCCTCTGCCCGGGTAGCATCCCCGCGCGGTTTTACAAAGCCGTCACCTCTGCCATTTACAAGACCAAGTATAGCAGAACGATATATATCGTTCTTATACGCTTCCCTGATTTCGGAATCGTCCGCAAAAGCTTTAATATCGGAAACTGCTATCGCATAGTCCTCACCGCTTAAATAATAGAAAGCGTTCATGATATAATGGCTCATCTCATCACGATCCAGTTTTTCGGATGGACCAAAGCTGCCCTTTGTATCAATAATGCCGCAGGTCACAAGGTCATATAATTCATTTGCACCCGTATCGCCGCTCTTAACATCGTTATAGTATTCGCTTATGTCTGTGGGAGCAAAGTAATTTATTTCAATATTTAGCGCATTATGCAGCATACGCGCAAACTCCATGCGGGTTATGCTCCGCTCGGGATAAAAGCGCCCTTCCTCGTTTGAGAAAATATCTGTACAGCCGTATGACTTTACCCATTTTTCAAACCACCCGCCCTTAATATCACTGTAGGGACCATAAATAGCAATGCAAGTCTCTTCGGATGAATCCGCTGAGCTTGATAATGCCGTTGCCGGAACCATTGCGGCAAACATGGACATGATAAGGGCTGACAATATGATATTTCTTGCAAATTTCATAATACATTTCCTCCAAAGTCGCTTCCGTCGTATGCTTGTTAAGAAACCTTTTTTTGTATTAGACGGAGCATATAAGAATTATGTTCCATACCAAAGGAACTTGCTCCGGCAATTATCATATAAGTCAAATTTTTGATATTTTTTTAGCGAATTCTACAATTATCCTAATAAAACCCAAAAAAAGAAAAATATATGTTGCGCAATCTCAATCTAAACGGTATACTCCATATATAGGGTTTATATATTAGTTCAAACGTCCATCAACACAAGATATTGATTTGTTCGTTTGAAACAGCACAATTCACACAAAGAAAGGATAATCCAGATGAAAAACGAAGAAAAGAAATTTTACATCTGTAAGCACTGCGGTAACATAGTCGGATTTGTTCATGATTCGGGAGTACCTATTGTATGCTGCGGAGAAAAAATGTCCGAGCTTGCTGCCAACACTACGGACGCTTCCTCCGAAAAACACGTCCCTGCAATACATGTTGACGGAAGCAGCGTAAGAATAGATATTGGCTCTGCTCCCCATCCTATGACAGAGGAACATCACATCAGTTGGGTCTATATCCAGACGAAAAAAGGCGGACAGCGTAAAAGTTTGGAGGCAACCGGCGCACCTTCCGTTGAGTTCAAGCTCACAGATGATGATAAACTTTTGGCTGCTTTCGCCTATTGCAATCTGCACGGACTATGGAAAGCTGAAATCTAATATACTGAGAAAGAGGGTTTTTATATGAAAAAATACACCTGTTCTGTTTGCGGCTATGTCTATGATGAGGAAAAGGGTGACCCCGACAGCGGAATCGCTCCCGGAACTAAATGGGAAGACGTCCCCGATAGCTGGGTATGTCCTGTATGCGGCGCTGCAAAGTCTGAATTTGCCGAATAGGATTTTTCCCTTATAGACTTCTCAGGCTCAGGTGGCGAAAGCCGGACTGCAAGCAGCAGTCCGGCTTTTGTCTATTATTCTTGAAACTGTGTTTTATTTCCTATATTATTGGTATATATTTATAGTAATCATTTACTGCACTATTCAAGCCACGATACCAGTGCGGAAGAACAAACATCATGTAGGTCTGTTAAGTATTAGATATCGGTTCATAGGAGGTAATAAATGGACAAGAAAAAAACGCTGAGGATACTCGTCCCTCTCTTGATGATTCTTGTTATAGCAGGAGTATGGATTTTCAAGAACAATGACAAATCAGTAACCCCCCCCTCCGTTCCAAGTCCCGCAGCTGAAGATGATTTTGCCCTCAATGCAGATTCAATAGATATTGAGGAGCTTACATCATACGGTTTGCCCATTATTATCGACTTTGGAGCGGATTACTGCGGGCCATGCCGGGAATTTTCACCTATCCTTGAGGAAGTATACGCGGAAACGCAGGGCAAGGCAATTATCAAATATGTCGATACGGCACTGTATGGCGACATAGCAAGAAATTTCCCCGTCACTGTCATACCAACACAGGTGTTTATAAATCCGGACGGAACAGCCTATAAACCGAGCGACGGCATAGATGTTGACTTCAAGATGTACGGGGACAGCTCTACGGGAGAGGTTTTTTTCACGGTCCATGAGGGCGGACTTACCAAAGAACAGATGCTGGCTATACTTGCCGATATGGGGGTAAGCGAATGACAGATATACTTGAAAGCCTATCTAAGCAGATTTTAGAGAATTGGTGGCTTGCTCCGCTGGTCGCACTTTTTGCAGGTGTACTCACCTCATTTTTGCCCTGCTCACTTTCCAGCATCCCGCTTATCATCGGATACGTCGGCGGAACGGGGCAGCGGGACACAAAGTCTGCCTTCAGATTATCACTCACCTTTGCTGCAGGTGCCGCGGTAACATTCACAGCTTTGGGTGTTGTCGCATCTCTCGCCGGCAATCTTATCGGTTCGGCATCCTCATGGTGGTATATCGCTCTGGGCATACTAATGATGCTAATGGCATTACAGACATGGGAGATTTATGAAATTATACCTTCAAGCTACCTTGTTTCAAAAAATACGAAAAAAGGATACATCGGAGCGTTCATAGCGGGTATCCTCGGCGGTGTTTTTTCTTCTCCCTGCTCCACGCCTGTTCTGATTGCACTTCTTGCTATTGTTGCCGGCAAAGGAAGCGTTCTTTGGGGCATTTTGCTTCTTCTGTTTTACTCTATAGGCCATGGTGTTCTTGCCGTTATCGTAGGAACATCAATAGGTCTTGTGCAGAAACTCTCCGCAAGTGAGGGATACGGAAAATTCAGTATGCTGATGAAAGCGGTAATGGGTACTGTCATTTTGCTTATCGGCTTTTATATGTTCTATCTTGGGTTCTAACTAATGACCATATCCGCATGCGGATTTATATGTGGCGATAAATTTGAATTCACCTGTCTATCTATCACAAAGGAGGAAACCTTGAATGTCCAATATCGAGAAAACAATCAAAAACCTAAACGGCCGCGGCTTTGATGCCCGCTATTTCCCAAGCGGAAAAGAGGCTGTGGATTATCTCGCCTCTCAGCTCAGCGGAAAAACTATCGGCTTCGGAGGAAGCAAAACTGTTGAGTCTTTAGGGCTGTTCGAGCGGCTCGGCGACAAAAACAGAGTGTATTGGCATTGGAAGCAGGAAAGAGACGAGGCTCATAGGAATGCGTCCGAGGCAGAGGTTTACATAACAAGCGCCAATGCTGTCGCGGAGACAGGAGAAATTATTAACATTGATGCTACGGGCAACAGGGTTGCAAGCACGCTATTTGGAAAAAGTCAGGTTTACATAATAATAGGTATAAATAAAATCGCCGAAGACTATGATAAGGCGCTTTGGCGTGCAAGAAATATCGCCGCCCCGCTCAACGCAAGGCGTTTTAATAAAAATACGCCCTGTGTCAAGGGCGAATTAAGGTGTTATGACTGCAGCAGTCCCGAACGCATATGCAAAGGTTTAGTCGTTCTCTGGGGCAAGATGAACAGTATGGATAAGGTCGAAGTCATCATCATAGGCGAAGAACTGGGTTTCTGAGCATATTTGAGTATGGATGACCTGAACCCCGAAAACTAAACCAATAGGAATGTTAGTCACGATATGCTATAATTTTTGAAAGGGACGTGATTAACATGAAAACGAGATTCACAGAAGAGCAAATTATCAAGATTTTGAAAGA
>JAAYBD010000011.1 GCA_012719035.1 Clostridiales bacterium
CTCTTTCAAAATCTTGATAATTTGCTCTTCTGTGAATCTCGTTTTCATGTTAATCACGTCCCTTTCAAAAATTATAGCATATCGTGACTAACATTCCTATTGGTTTAGTTTTCGGGGTTCAGGTCACTCATGGCATCAAATTTTGAGTAATCTCGATTAGTATGCTTCTCAAATTCGGACATATCGAGAACCTTCTTCATTTAGATATATTTACGCATCGTTGATTTAGGGGACACTAAATCAAGAATTTTCATCAATTATTTTTTTCAACCTCTTTTTTGCGCGCTGCACACGTTTTTTGCACGCCTCAACCGTAATGCCTAATTCGCTTGCTGCTTCCAGCATAGTATATCTGTTAATAACGACCATCTTCAGTATTTCAAAATCATCTTCGCCCAGCAAATCACGATATATGATATCGAATTCAAAATCTCCGTCTGGCGACACTATAACCATGTCATCGATAGATAATGCAGCAATTATAAGACTATTCATACGCGCACGGCTTCTGCAAATATTCTTTATAATAGTGTTAGCCAGCCTTTTGGATTTTCACTTTCCATAAGACTGCCGGCCTTTATACAGGCAATCCGAAATGTATCCTGAACTGCTTCTTCAGCTAAGTCGCGATCATCTATCGCATTCATTGCATACACACACAATGGTGTAAACATTTCTCTGTACAAACCTTCAATGAGTTCATCTTTATCTTTACCTTGCCCCATGTCTCAACCTCCTCAAAAAAGGAGCATAACTCTATCTATTTTCTAATTTCATCAGTAAATTCTTCGATGCAAAGCCGTATTAATTTTTCCATTGAAATAACAAATGAAATAGGCTTGTCTTTTAAAAGAGTCTCAATATTACGTATGCGTGCATCGGTATGAGTTTCATAAAGCAAGTAGTCTACGGTAACTCCCAGGTAAGCTGCAATCTCTCTCAAAACTGCATTGCTTACGCCTTTCTTACCACGCTCAAGATTCGCATAGAAGGATGTGCTTATTCCAATCTTTTCCGCCACTTCTTCCTGCGTAAAGTTTCGTTCGGATCGTAGCGACTGTAAATTATTGCCGACTATTAGCATAAGCGATTTTTTATCCATTGTTCAACCAACTCCTTATAGAATAATTATATTTTCCACAAGGAATAAGTTGAACAGTCCATCAGAGTGCAATTATATTCCCAACAGAAACAACAAACTCAATTTACTATATAGCAACAAAAGAATGTCCCTAAATCACACGAAACAAACATGTTTATTGTAACTGCACAGCAATTTGTTTGGGTAATTATAAAAACATAATTGGTTTGAATGTGTTATGGACATCTGTCATCCATTAGAAATAAAAATGCTTTTCTGCAAGTATATTTGGCTGTGCCGCAATCTCAAAAAGAGGTTGCGGCTTTTTGCTCTGCAATAAGTGCAGCAGATATTCGTGGTTCTATGTTATCCCACGCTGCCGCTCACCGCCGCACTCCGCTCAGATTCGCACCGACCCACAAAAATCTGAACGGAGGATGTCACAATGACAACCATAAATCTGCGGGATTACTACCCGATTTACAAAGAAGATACTTTCATCGACGTTTCCGATGAGATTGCAACCTTCCTCGCGGAAGAAAAACGTCTCCAGACCAACTATGAGCAGTACATACGCGACAACAAGGCGTTCTACTCACTTGACTGCGGCGACGGCATCGAAACTGGCGCGCTGGACAAGCCGGAGCAGCCGGATGAAGCGTATGAGCGTGCCGAGATTGCCCGTCTGCTGGATGAAGCACTGGTGTCGATGCCCGAAACGCAGCGGCGGCGCGTATATGCTCACATCGTTCTCCAGATGGACAAAACTCGCATTGCCACGGCGGAAAATGTCAGCGAAGGTTCTGTCCGCGAGAGCATCCTGCGCGGCATCGCAAACTTGGAAAAGTTTTTGAAAAAACTTTTCTGAACACCCCACGAAAAAGCCCGTTTTTTCTTGAGGTATATGAGAGGACATAGTTTTCTCACCTGACCTTTGAAAATCGAATATACGGTATTGCAGGCACAGACCCCGCGAGAAAAGCGAAATGAGGTGCGCCGCCAAGAAGATGGCTTACAGGAGGTGATTTTGGACAAGTCCGTCCGAGCGATCTACGCATTTTTCTCAGACACCGACGATGGTAAATCCGGGCGCGACGACAGCACGGGCGATACGCAACTCCAGCTACGGCCTCCCACTGACTTGAGGGGGAACGCGGCTTCACCCGTTAGCCTTTTACAAGCGACGGTGCGGCGGCGTTGGGACAGCCTTACCAAAGGCGGCCTGCAATATCCCTATCGCCGGGGTGCGTGGCAAATATGGCGCGGCCAAGAAGAAATAACAGCACAACCGTATCAGAACACTTAACCCAGCCTTATTAGGCTGTAAGCTATCTCCGATACGGTTGTGCTAATTTATAACAAGGGGAGGCTCTATCATGGGTGCATCTCTAACGGTAAAAGACGCTTATTCCTTAATTCTAAAGGAGTATCCCGATGTTATGAACATTGAGCAAATGTGTTCTGCACTTGGGATTAGTACGAAAACCGGTTATCAGTTATTGAAAGAAGGTCAAGTGCTGTGCCTGAAAATTGGGCGCTCCTATCGCATACCCAAAGCGCACCTTCTTACATATTTAAGAATCAGGGGCGAATCAAACTAACCCTCCGCATCGTTGAGATTATCAAAATGCCGTGCTATCCTTATTGTGTCAACGGCAGATAATCTCGGCTGCTACACAAAGGAGGATAAGACAAATGGTAGCAGGACATCTGCAAGAAAAGAAAGGCTTCTTTTATATGGTTTTGTGCTGGGCTGATATTAACGGCAAGCGCAAGACAAAATGGGTTTCAACAGGACTTTCCATTAAGGGAAATAAGAAAAAAGCGCAAAAGCTGTTGATGGAGACCCGCAAAACCTTCGTCCCGGACAATGTTGTCCCAATCAAACAAGAAATGCTTTTTGCCGACTTCATAGAGCAGTGGCTGGAAATTGTAAAGAGTTCGGTTCAAACGATGACGTATTCCTCGTACTCTAATATGATAAAAAGCGTTATCGCTCCGTATTTTCGTGAGCGCAGCATTACGCTCGCTGGTTTGACTGCCACGGACATCCAGAGCTTTTACACACATGAACTAAAGCGAGTAAAGGCAAGCTCCGTTATTCATTACCATGCGAACATCCACAAGGCACTCAAGTATGCCGTCAAGGTTGATTTGATCCCAACAAACCCGGCTGACAAAATCGAGCGGCCAAAAAAAGAACGCTTTGTCGGAAGCTTTTACGATGCTAATGAGATTAACAAGCTGTTCTCGGTAGCAGCTGGTACGAAATTAGAATTGCCGGTTATGATGGGAGCTTTCTATGGCTTACGCCGGAGCGAAGTTCTTGGGCTGAAATAGGACGCGATTGATTTTGAAAATAACACCATCACGATTCGACACACGGTAACATCCTGTAATCTGGACGGCAAGCACGTTTTGATTGCTTCGGACAGCACAAAAACAAAATCCAGTATGAGAACATTGCCGCTTGTTCCTGATTTTCGTGAAAAACTGCTTGTTGTAAAAGAAGAACAAGAAGGAAATCGTATGCTATGCGGACGCTCTTACAACAAAGAGTTTCTTGGCTATCTGTGTGTAGATGAAATGGGAAACCTGATTAAGCCTGGATATGTAACCACGGCGTTTCCGCTCTTGCTGGAGCATAACGGCCTGCGTAAGATTCGCTATCATGACCTTCGCCATTCATGTGCCAGCTTACTTCTTGCCAACGGCGTTCCAATGAAGCAAATTCAGGAATGGCTTGGTCACCGGGTACACAAAAATACACAACTCATAAAAACATTGATTCTATCGGACTTTCGGCGACTGAATAAGTTTGATAGAGGTGCAATATGCAGAAAATATTGGAACAGATTTATAATGGTGAATTGTGCCCCAGCGAGCGCTCTGAGGTATGCGTAGAAAAATTTCGCACCGCTAAGAAAGCAGCAGTGCAGGCACATGATGAATTTGAGCGAAAACTTACCCCTGAAATGAAAGCGGAGCTGGATAGCTTTTTATCATCAGAATCAGATGTAACAGCTTATCACATAGAACAGGCTTTTGTGGACGGTTTTCGATTAGGAGCAAAGCTTATACTTGAGATTTTGGAGGTGGGAAAAGATGATTGAACTAGAATATGTAGAAATTGATGGTTTGCTTTATCCTAATATTGAAGCTGGAATGGAGAATATCGAAAATGATTTGGGCAAATATGGCATGCTACGGTTACGGTATCTGCATGAGCAAAAGCCAGAAATGTTTCGAGAATTACTTCTTACAGGCAAACTCGCAGAGCATTGCAAGCAGATTGACCAGACCGCTTTTGACCGGGTTGAGCGCCTACAAACTGACTGGTTCAAAGCACATCCAATACCCACTGAGGACACGATGGAGCGCATCCAGTTATGGACACAAGCGCAAAACATTGCCGATGAATTTGTGCTTGCGGAACTAATTTACACCTAAAAATATCGCCCTGTTGACACTATTTGGTCAGCAGGGCGATATACTTGTGTAGATTATCTTGCTACCCTCGAAAGGGTGGCGTTTGCAGAGGTAACCAGTTCAATGCTTATACCCTATATATGAATAACAAGACACATTTCTTTTTTAATAACTTCAATAAATTTCATCGGGTCTAAATTCCGTTTCTGTTTAAGACAAAGGTGAATTGTTTTCATTACTAGACGGCAAAGTTTGCATGAGGGCGAAAAAACATTCGGGCTTTCCGGTACTAAAATATTCGTACCATGCTTCCAGAGTGTTTGATTGAAAAACGCCTAAATACTCAATGATTTGTTTTGCCCACAACAAGCCTCCCGTGGAACTTGCAGTAATAAGGTTGTTATCTGTTACAGATGGCTTGTCTATATAAAAACTTTGCCCTTTATAATTAGGAGAAACCATTTCAAGAAATCCCACTCCATTACTGGTATGCGGACGCTTATCCAATAGCCCGAAGTTGGCAAGGGCAGCGGTAGCCCCACAGATTGCACACACCGTAGCGCCCAATGATAGAAATTCGCTTGCTTTTTCGATAATCGCGCCATGTTTGGGGTCGTTCCACGTATCCGCACCCGGTAATATCAGTACACTTGTTTCACTCACAACAATATCATCCATTAAGCAATCGGGCACGATTGTCAGGCCGCCCATTGTGCGGATTGGCTCTTTTGAATCACCGACCGTTTTGAGCGATACAGGTTGCGCACCTTTTTTGAAAAATCGACCAGAATTTAGTTCTGAGATAACGTGCCCTAGCTCCCAGTCGGCTAAGGTATCAAGAACATAAACATAGATTGTAAACATAAATTTCCTCCGTTTTTATAGCGTTATTGATTTGTTTTCAATCTTATTGTATCATGTAATTGTTGACAACAGTATGGCCACAATACAAATCGAAAGGCAACTATTAAATGAAAATAGACAGGCTTGTTAGCATTATTATGATACTCCTTGATAAAAAACGTATAGGCGCACAGGAGTTAGCAGATATGTTTGAAGTTTCACCCCGTACAATATACCGCGACATAGACGCTATTAACATGGCGGGTATTCCTGTTCACGGAGCGGCGGGAGTGGGCGGCGGCTTTGAAATCATGCAGGGATACAAGATTGATAAAAAGGTTTTTTCTACTGCCGATCTTTCCGCCCTCTTGATGGGACTGTCCAGTCTTTCCAACATAATACGAGGCGATGAATTGGTACACGCTCTTGCGAAAGTCAAGAGTTTTGTCCCCGCCGACAAAGCAAAAGACATTGAATTGAAAGCAAATCAAATATGTATAGATTTAAGTCCGTGGATGGGTAACAGCAATATACAACCATATTTAGAAACGATCAAAGCAGCTTTGCAGAAAAGCAAGCTGCTGACCTTTGAATATATAGCCCACCACGGAAATAAAACCACACGAACAGTCGAGCCGTATCAGCTTGTATTGAAAAGTAGTTATTGGTATTTACACGGATATTGCCGTAAAAGAAATGATTTTCGTTTGTTTAGACTATCTCGTATGTCAAATCTAAAAATGCAAGAGGAAACTTTTGCACTACGAGGTTATCAAAAACCGACTTTAGACTTTACGGATATTGGGGAAACTATGCAAACAAAAATCAAAATCCGTATTCATAAATCTGTGATGGATAGAGTACTTGATTTTTGCTCCTATGAAGATTTTTTGCCAGACGGTGAGGAGTATTACATTGTTAGTTTTCCTTTCATAGAGAAAGAATACCACTACGATATTCTTTTAAGTTTTGGGGATAAATGCGAGTGTTTAGAGCCGTTACATATCCGCGCTAAAATGAAGCGTAGAATACATGACATAGCTACCATATACGAAAACTAGAAAAAATTTTCATATTAAATTAGAAGGGTGACTATTCGGATTTAATTTTAGAATAACTACTGTGCAGGAGATATAAATTGAGCATCTCTTGCACTTATGCGACAAGTGCAAAAAATTATTTTCCATATCCAATATACTGTATAATAAGAAGGGCTTAAATAAGCATCAGTGCCTATTATTCTTAATACGCTTTTCGTAGTTACATGAATAGCTAATTGGGGCTACCAAAATAAACCTTTCTACAATTCAAAATGATGCGTCGAACCCTGTCAAACAATTCTCATTTACATTATTTTTCGATTGTGCTAAAATAATTGCGTAAACTTTGAACCTTGACAAATGAACATGATATCCCGCAATGCAACGTGAGCATTGGGCGAGCGACGAGCCGAAGGGCGCTGACGGATTTTAATATCCGGCGATAAACCTTGCGGCTGTTACTGCTGTGTGGTACAGCAGGATTGCAACGACCCCTATGCGTAATCATGATACTTCTGCCATGGCGGCAGGCCTGAAAGATGGCAACATGCATCACCCTGATTTGAGAAAGAATTGGGGGCGGCTGTTATGGGATTTGCATAACCGGTAAATCGGCATTGTGGACTGGAAAACCTTTTTATTACACTTTTATTATTGTATGAATGTCTAATTTTAAAAAGAAACAGCCGGTTCCAAGGGGATATTATGTTCATTTGCAAAATAGAATTTTGGCTGCGTAGCTCTGTGTGATTTTTCGCACAGAGCTATTTTTGCGTCCATTTGAGGGTAAGAGTGCAAAATTGCCTATATAGGGTATTTTGCACTCTTGCCCTCTTTTCTTTTTGCGAAGAGCGTCAGACAACAGGGACGGATTCACACCCGAAGGGTGTGGCAAGCGTCCTATCTGTCGGACATCCGTCCTCGCCCCTTGCGGTGCGCAGATAGTTTTCCTGCTCCGCAGAGGTAAAAAAGAGTAAATGCTTTTGCCCCCTTGGAACTCCATTCAGAAAGGAGTATTCCCATGAACAGAACCCACAAAATTACCTTTCGGGTATCGGACTATGAACATAAGCTTGTTCAGTCTAAGGTTAAAAAGTCAGGTATTCGAATGTCTGATTTCTGCCGTCATGCAGTGTTGGGCAAGGAAGTTCGCACCGTCAAGGGACTGGACAAGTTCAGTTATGAGTTGAATAAAATTGGCAATAACCTCAATCAACTTACTGTACTTTGCCACCAAAGGGCGGTGCAGAATCCGAACCTTGAAGCAATTCAGACACAGCTTTCCGATGTTTTGGAACGTATTTATACAGCTTTGGGAGGTGATGACGATGGCGATAGTCAAGCCGATTAAGGTGCGTGTCGGCAACCTTGCAGGACTGCGGGCAGTGCTGGACTATATCAAGGATGACCGCAAGACCCAAAACGAAGCGTTGGTCTACTGTAAGGACTTGCTAAAGGGCAAGGAATACCAGCAGATGGTTATCACAAAAAGAGCCTTTCACAAGGACACAGGACGGCAGTATGCGCACTTTGTCCAGAGCTTTGACCCAAGAGATAACGTAACGCCTGAACTGGCATACAAAATTGGTCAAGAGTTTATTAAGCGGTATGAGCACTTTCAGGGCTTTCAGGTAGTGATGGCGGTGCATACTAACGAACAACATATGCACATACATTACATCGTCAATTCCGTCAGCCATCAAAATGGCTGCAAATGGCAGTCCAGTCCGGAGGATTTGAAACGGATGCGCTCCCTTTCCGATGAACTGTGTTTAGAGCATGGTTTGTCCGTTATTGAGCATGGCAGAAAGGGACACCGTTCCTACGGAGAATACACCCAAACGGCAAGCTGGAAACGGCAGCTGGCACAGGATATTGTAGATAACCTTACGCTTAGTTACAACAGCGTTGACTTCATGCACCGCATGGCACGGCTTGGGATTGATGCCGATGTGAATGAAAAAAGTGTTTTGTTTACCATTCCCGCAGGAGTCTATGGCTTGAAGGAAGAACGCAAATGCTCCAACCGCAAGCTGATGTCCTACGGCGATTTCAGCATAGAAAACTTTAAGAACACATGGAACTGTAACACCAGATTGGCGAATATCGGGCGCAGTGATATGCAGTTGTTGCAGGAGGTCTTATTGGAACTGGGGCAGCTCAATTGCCCAGATACCCCAGACCTCTATCAGGATATGTATTTTCGGGATATTCCCTTTGATGGTATGACGAAACAGGAAATCGAAATTGCCCTCACCCGCAAGGCACTGGATTCCATGCTGGATAAGGCACGACAGGCACATGAAAAGGCAAGAGCAGAAAGTCAGCAGGCGGGACTGCTTTTAGCTACCATAGCGAATACCCTTGCCGAGGTGCTGCGCTGGCAGGAGGAGCAACAACGCGGCTTATATCATAGCACTTACGCAGCCTATGCGGAAGAAAACGAGTTTGAGCTATAAAAATCAGTATTTGTCTGGACGCGGCGCGGGATCCATTCTATAATGGATTCACAGTCGCCGATAGTCCTAAAGTCAGGAGGACTGTATGGCAAGTAATACAACGAAAGCATGGAAAACAGCGGCGTACATCCGCCTTTCGAGGGAGGATGCCGACACAAGAAGCGGTGAAAAGGCCGAGAGCGAAAGTGTGGTGAACCAGCAGCAGATAATCGGCGATTTTATCGCTTCGCAGCCTGATTTAGGTGACCACTTGACCTTTATTGATGATGGACTGACTGGCACGAATTTTGATCGTCCCGGTTTTCAGCGAATGATGGAGGAAATCCATAAGGGCAATATTAACTGTGTAGTGGTTAAGGATTTATCCCGATTCGGCAGAAACTACACTGAAGCAGGCGTTTACATGGAGCAGGTATTCCCGATGTTGGGTGTTCGATTTATCGCCATTAATGACCATGTAGACAGCTTTCTGCGCCCTGCGGAGATGGATAGTATTCTGATTCCTCTGAAAAATCTGCTGAACGATTCATATAGCAGAGATTTATCCATCAAGGTGCGCAGTGCCATGACTGCCAAGCGGAAACGTGGCGAGTTTATCGGTGGATATGCTTGCTATGGGTACTTAAGAAATCCCAAGGACAAAACAAGGCTTATTGTAGACAATGAAACAGCTGATATAGTTAGGGATATTTTTAGGTGGTACATTGAGGGGCTCGGCAAGACACCGATTGCCAAACGGTTGAATGCGCTGAGTATCCCTTCACCCGCAAAGCAGCGTTTTATCCGCAATGAGCGAGAAGGGTATCCAAAGCATGAGTATGCGAACAGGATGTCGTGGCTTTGGAGTTCACAGACAATTACCACAATACTGGAAAACCCCACTTATCTTGGTCATATCACGCAAAATAAGCGGTCACAGGTTAGTTACAAAAATTATAAACGGAAGAAAATTGATAAATCGGACTGGATTATTGTAGAGGACACTCACGAGCCGATTATAGACCGGTACACCTTTGACCGTGTGCAGGAACTGATGAAGTTGCGCACCAAGTCTACGCTGAAAACTGGTAATGTGTATTTGTTTTCGGGGCTGCTCCGCTGCGCTGACTGCAAACGGGCGATGGAGCGTGTTGTGGTAACCAAGAAGAATGGCAAGGTATATGTCAATTACCGCTGTCACACCTACACAGCCTATTCCCACGATGCCTGCACAAAGCACACCATTGCGGAACATGAAATTTATACAGCAGTTCTGCAAACCATTCAAAAGCATACGCAAGTACTGATGGATTTTGAAAAGGTGCTCAAAAAGCTGGATTACCAAAAGCATCGCCAGAGCCAAGCGGACAGGCTGGATAAGAGCATTTCAAAAAAGCAACAGGAACTTGCGGAAGTCGAGAGCATCAAGCTGGGACTGTATACTGACCTCAAGAAAAGCATCATTTCACAGGATGAATACGTTTCCTTAAAATCGGGTTATGCAGAGAAAATCACTTCTTTGACTGAGCTGATTGCGTCGCTCCGAGAGCAAAGGCAGAACCTTGAGCATCAGGAGGCTCTGCAAAATAAATGGTTGGAGCGGTTTAAGCAATATCAGGATATTGAAAGCCTGAACCGCAGCCTTGTCACCGAGCTAATTGAGCGTATTGATGTGCAAGAGGGTAGGCAGCTTGTCATTCACTTTAAGTTTCAGGATGAATTTGAAAAGGTTCGGGAACTTGCAGAGCAAGAGGTAAATAGTCTGCAAACGGCGGTTTAACAACAAAATAAGTGGGGTGGCTATCAGTTGTGTATTTTGATAGCCACCCCACAGTGACTTTTCTACTACAGCAAACATTTACGCGCACCTCGATTACAGTTCAAAGTTGTCATCGGCAGAGGCTATGGTACAGGGACTTCACTTAGGCGGCTCGAATAGCCCAAAATCGGCTGAAAGTGAGCCGATTCAGGAGAGAACTGAGGCAAATCAGGAGAGAACTGAGGCAAAAACTGATTCAGCGCGAAAATCAAATCTCCTAAAAAGTCCGAAAAAATAAGAAAAGCACGGCAAAAACCGTGCTTTTCAAAGGAAAATTGGCGGAGAGGGCGGGATTCGAACCCGCGTGGGATTGCTCCCAAACTGATTTCGAGTCAGCCCCGTTATGACCACTTCGATACCTCTCCGTGTTTATCTTCAACATCAGCCCTCAAAACAGACCTTGGAAAAAGGAGAAAACTGATGGAGAGAACAGCGAATATTTACTTATTCAGAACACCTCAAAACCCCAGTAAAATCAAGGTTTTTCAGCTTTTAGCTTCCAGATAGCGCATTTGATTTCGAGTCAGGCTCGTTATGACCACTTCGATACTCTTCCGTATATAATTGCAAAAGTGCGGCTGAACTTTTAGCCGCACTTTAGAATACAACATTCTTTATAAAATGTCAACCACAATAAAATCGATTAAGCCCCTACCCCAAAACACATTCGTTTTGACACTTCCTGTACTAAATTCGGAAGGGCATCCGTTATTACCCCGGCAATAAGTTCATGACCCTTTTCGTTTGGGTGGATGCCGTCATTGCACAGATATTCGCTGTAATCCCGTTTTTCTAAAAATGCCGACCGTATATCTATAAGAGGTATATTATACTCCGCCGCTATATTGCAGACCTGCACATTGTAGATTTCATGGAATCTGTAAATATACTTCTCGCTGCCGCCGAGCCATTTTAGAATATTTTCTCCGTCAAGTCCTTTACTGAACCAATTAAAATATTTGTGCTCATCAATTGGCGGAAGATTGAGCATTATTATGCTTTTGCCCATCTCGTTAAGCTTTCCTATAATCTCCCGATAGCTCTCTGCAAACTCATCAATAGGCGTTTTTGGCAAATGATCGCCAAGGGGATTTTCAGAAATTTCTTTCCAATCATGGTCGCTGTCATTGCCGCCGTACTCCAGTACGGTTACATCGCAGCTCTCTACATCCCTTATATGCCTCGCAATCATGCTTTTGCCCTTTGAAATGGTGCAGCCCAGCATAGAATAGTTCGTAAGATCAAGCTCGGGTTCACAGGCAGTTAACAGGTTGGCAAACGAACGCTTCGTCATAGTATACCTGTTGCGGATTTCGTCTATTACAACGCCTTTTGATATTGAATCACCAAAAAGACAGATTTTGCTCATCTTCTAACGCCTCCTAATAGCCACGTCTTGTGGTTATTGATATTATATTATGCCATTATGGATATGTCAACTGAATATATAACTTACTTGCATTATTTTCAAAATCGCGCTATAATATTCATAAGTTCAAATTGAGGTGTCATAAAGAATGGATAATGTTGAAAAGCTTCGCGAGCTTTCGGAGCAGCTCAAATTCCCCGATTACAACGGATTTCCGGACATTGAGCTGTATATGGATCAGGTGTTGGATTTTTTGTCCCGCAGCCGGACAAGCTTGCGTGACGATGACAGACTTAGCTCTGCAATGGTCAACAACTATATTAAGGCAGACATTCTCCCCCGAGCCAGAGGGAAAAAATACTCAAGGGAGCATCTTGTTTACCTTGCCGTTATTCTGCGTCTCAAGCAGGTCCTTTCCGTAAAAGACACCGGAGCGCTTATAAAAGCGGATAAACAAGACAAGTCTGATGAGGAATTTTATGAGCGCTTCCGCAATATGGTTGAGGCAAGCGCAAAGGATATCAGCGAGAAGGCTCTCTCCTCGGATGATAGCCTTCCAGAGGTCGCTATGAGACTTGCCGTAGAAAGCTACCTATGCAAAATAACCTGCGAATACCTTATCGATATAATCACAGATATCGACGATGATGACTTTTTGAAAAAGCCGATAAAACCAAGCAGTTCTGAAAACAAACATTAAATTTACAAGCCCCCTCAAATGAGGGGGCTTTGTTTTCGTTATTAAACGCGGTGCTCTTACATTCAATGCCAGCATAACGCTGTTACTGCGATGTAATGATATATAATCACATCATATAATTATAGTGACGCTTGCTAATTATTATATCCAAAAGGCTGAGTATAGATCTCAAAACCTGATTTTCTCAAATAAAATGAAAATCGCGTTCCCCTGGCTCATAACCATCGGAACGCATCATCATGGGTCATACAGCATCTTTTAAAAACCGCGCCCGCGGGAATCATCCAAGTAGCAGTTATCTGTCGCTCGGTACTGTTACTGCGCTTCCGAAAATCATATCATCTACATCGCCATTTCTTAACTTTCTGTCCATTATATCATCTCCTTTCCTTTACTTGTTCTTATAATATCACTCTTCATCTTGGAAATCAATGAATATTATACAAATAATAAATGAAGTTTTTGTAAAGTTCGTCAAGCAAATATCAATCATTATATAAAAAGCAACGCCAAAGAAAGCTTTTCTTCGGCATTGCTTTTCATCAAATCATCTTTTTCTTGCAGCGGCAACGTGCCTGCCCGCGCGTTTTTTCGTCCTGCTCCTGCTTTCTTCAAAGCTGCTTTTCAATCCTTCAAGACCATAGCTGAGGGTTTTCATTAGAGGATATGCAAGGAATACAAATACCATCAGGACAAGTTTTGACGAAAACGTCAGCTCTGTCAGCGTAAACAGCTCTCTGAAGAAAATCAGCATAAACACGAAAGTTGCACTCATCGATATCATGAGGAGCTTTCGTATTCTGTTATATGGAATGCAGATTCTGTGGAGTACAAGCATACCGACGACTCCCATAATAATGGCGCAAATGGTGGACATCTCTTGAGTGGGAAAATCGAAAGCGATATAGAACAGCATAACGCCGACAATGAGGATGACATCGGTAAGCCCCCCGGGCAAAGCACGAAAAATCACGTTTCGCATAAACTTGCCGCGTACAAGGCTTTCGTTTGGCTCCATTGCCAAGACAAAGGAGGGTATCCCTATTGACAGTGTACTGACAAGACTAATCTGTGCCGGGGTCAGAGGATACGGCAGTGTGAAAATAAGCGAAATCAGCGCCATCACAAATGAAAATATATTCTTCACCAAAAATAGCGATGCGCTTCGTTCTATATTATTGATAACACGCCTGCCCTCCATAACGACCGAGGGCATTGAGGCAAAGTTTGAGTTTAGCAAAACAACATGGGACACCTGACAGGCAACATCGCTTCCTGAAGCCATTGCGACGCTGCAGTCCGCCTCTTTAAGCGCGAGAACATCGTTTACACCATCGCCCGTCATCGCCACTGTATGCCCTTCCGCCTTCATCGCCTTGATCAGCTTTCGTTTCTGTTCGGGCGTCACTCTTCCAAATACGGTGTATTCCTCAGCAGCTTTTCGAATCTTTTTGTCGTCACCAAGTGTTCGGGCATCAACATATTTTTCCGCGTTGGCAATCCCTGCCCGCTTTGCAACTTCGGAAACCGTAAGGGCATTGTCTCCCGAAATGACCTTTATCGTTACACCCTGCTTTTCAAAATACTCAAATGTTTCGGGAGCATTTTTCCTTATCTTGTTAGCAAGGAGCACAAGGGCAAGCGGCATAATTTCCGACGTCAAAGCTTCATCCGACAGTTTACCGTCATATAGCGCAAGCAACAGAACCCGGCAGCCTTTTTTAGAATAAAAATCGATTTTTTCCCGATATTTTTCGTAGTTATCACCGAGAATAATATCAGGCGCACCGAGAATATAGGTCTCATCCTCATGGAAAGACACGCCCCCGTACTTCTTTACGGAGGTAAACGGCAAAGTCTCAATCGCTGTCTGCTTGTGCTCTCCGCTGAAATATTTTCGCAGAGCCGCCATTGTGTCGTTATCATCCTGCATGGCAAAAACATAGTCTGACATTATCATTCGGATATCGTCGGCTATAAATCTATCCTCGCAGAGCAGACAAACGTCCTCGACTATCATCTTATTCTCAGTTATAGTTCCGGTTTTATCAACACAGAGCGTATCTACCCGCGCAAGCGTTTCAATGCAGTTCATATCGTGGACGAGAGTTTTGCGCTGTGCAAGTCTCACAACTGCTGCGACAAGCGCTATGCTTGTCAAGAGGTAAAGTCCCTCCGGTATCATCCCCACAAGTGCGCCTACAGTTGAAGAAACGCCCTCCTTAACAGTACGGTCAAGCCATACGATTTCTTTTACCGCCATGGCCGCACCTATCGGTATGAGCGCAATACCTATCCATTTCACAAGGCTTGAGAGCGAGCGCATCATTTCAGACTGCTTTACTTTGTTGCTTTTCTTTGACTCAAGCGTAAGGCGAGATACGTAAGAATCCTTGCCGACGCGGGTAAGCCTTGCCCTTACTGAACCGCTGACGACAAAGCTGCCTGACATCAGCTCATCTCCAACGCCCTTTTTTATTTCATCGGCCTCACCGGTCATGAGCGCTTCATTGACCAGACACTCGCCGGACACGACTATCGCGTCAGCAAAAATCTGATTTCCCTGAGCAAAGACGACTATGTCATCACGAACTGTGTCTTCAATATTAACTGTCTTATATGCGCTGTCCCGGACAACAACTCCCTTAGGGGAATTTATTATACTCAGCTTATCAAGCGTCCTTTTTGAACGAAGCTCTTGTATGATACCGATAAAAATGTTGGCTATGACGACAGGCATAAATGTCAGGTCATTCCACGATCCGACAGCGATTATGCAGGCGGCAAGTGCAAAAAAAACTATGTTGAAATAAGTAAGCAGATTTGTACGGATGATTTCTCCGACAGTTTTTGTGGGCGGTTCAAGAGGTATGTTGCCATAGCCGTTATCCTTGCGTTCCGCCGCCTGCGAAGCGGTCAGCCCGATTTCAGGCGATGGACAAATCTCTTCCACATTACGTCTTATGATTTCTTCTTCGCTATGCTTTTTTAACGATATGTTAAAAGCCATGTGCTTCTATCTCCTCGTGGCCGATTGTACATATACGGTTATATTAACACAATCTTCTCCCATATGGAAAACAAATTGTTAATTTTTAGAGTAAAAAAATGAATAAAGCAGAAAAAATTAATATCGCCGCCTTGCTATGGATTGTTCCCAAAGCTCAACGGCGATATACCAGAATTTGCTATTCAAAACTTATTTGACTGCATTCGCGAATTTCATATAAATCTGCGCGACTTGTGCTCTTGTCGCCGTTCCCTTGGGAGAGAAGGCGCCTTCTCCCATTCCGTTTATCACTCCCGCTTCCTGAAGCGCATAAACAGCGGCTTTTGCACCGTTGCTTATTGATGCATCATCCGAAAACGTTGACCTTTCAACGGTCTTTGGAAGAGTTTTTCCATAAGCCACCGCATAGTTGTACAGCATCATACACATATGCTCGCGCGTAATATTGCTATCGGCCTCAAATGTGCTTCCCGCAATACCGTTTGCAATACCTGTAAGATATGTCCACTCGGCATAAGGACTGTAATAGCGTCCGCTTATAAGGTCGGTATAATTTCCGTTATACACCTTGATAAGATCCTGCCTTATATAGCCCGTAACTGTGCCGTATTTAACCTGATACCAGTCTCCGCTTCGGGATAGCACCTGAACTGCCGTATTTTTATTTGATACAAATCCCGCGACCCCAGTATCCGTAGAGGGACCGCTCCGGATATTGACGCCTGTTCCGGTCACCAATCCTATGCCCGAGGTCAAGTTGTTTGATACACCGGCAAAACGTCCTAACACCGTTGCAAACATTCCGCGTGTCATTGTTGCATCCGGGGAAAAAATAGTTTCGGACATTCCGTTGAACAGTTTGATGGAATATGTATAGCTTACAGCCTCATAAAACCACATATCGGATTTCACATCAGTGAAAGGCATTTGGGCAGTCGATTTGAAGCTTGCGGAAATTGTCTGGTTTGCGTTCACATTTGAAAATGTGTAACTTGAAACGGCGCCGATGGAAACTCCGTTAACAAGCACATCGGCAATGGCGTAGCCGTTAGAGGGCGTGATGTTAAAGGTTTTTGAGCCTGCCGCCAAAACCGAAGAGTTGCCTGAGGGGCTGATGCTTCCGCCGTTTCCGGCTGAGGCGGAGATGCTGTATACAGCGCCGACCTTATAGCTTATAACTGCCATTTCGCTGCGGCTCATTCCCGCTTTCTCCGCTATGGCTTTTATTGTTGTATCCTGCGTTATTGTGATTGGTGAGGAATAGACCTTGCTTGAAGCGGTCGGCTCCGTTCCATCGGTAGTATAGTAAATCGTAGCCCCCGCCGATGCGGAAAGCTTTATCTGCGAACCGGATGATACGGTATTTCCCGAGTTCAAGCCGCTGCTCACAGACGCTGTGGGCTTGGCTGCCTGCGGAATTTTTACAGTATATTCAAGAATAGTGCTTTCGGGATAATTTCCGGAAACCGCAATTGCCCGAAGCTTTGTTGTATTATATACGGAAATCGGTCCCGTATATAGCGTGCTGCTTGAAGTCGGGATAGAGCCGTCAAGCGTATAAAATATCCGCGCTCCCGCAGTATCACTTGTTAAAGTAACACTTTTTCCTCCTGCAAAAGAGCTTGTGCGGCTTTTGGGCGCACTTTCTTTCATGCCCGCAACTGTTTCACCATCCAACGGAACAGCCGGACTGGGCGTATATGTAACGCTGTCCCTGTTTGGATTCCTGTAAATAACATAGCCGTTATTCAGATAATACGACTGCAGGCTGCTGAGAGATTTGCTCTCTCCTGCCCCATAGCGTGTGACACGTGTAATTACAGGCGTCTGTTCCATGATCTCAACTCCGATGATACTGCCGTTTGCGTCATATGTAAGAGCCGAAACGAGAACAACATGGCTGCTCGATTTGTTAAGGCAGTCCCCCACCTGAAGGCTGTAAATGCTCTGATCACTTACTTTTTCAGCAACCTCTAACAGCGAATATGTAGTCTTGCGTCTTTCAATTCCCCACGCATAAGATACATAAGCACTGCAGTCGGTAGAAAGAGAGGGTGCGGTTTTATTATAAGTGGAATATGTAGTATATAATTTGCTTGTGTTATTAAGAACAGCGGATGAAAAGTCCTCAAGCGACACTCCGTAGCCTATATATCCGTTGGTGTTGACAGGCTGTCCGTATGGAAGACCCGTATAAGTAGTCTCCGCCTTGAATACTCCGGCTTGTCCCCATTGATATATATCCTCAAGCGGCGTCCACTTGATTTCTGTGAGCTGGCGTGCGCGTTTCACTATGTTTTTCTGTCCTTGGGAAACCTCTGATGTCAGCGGCGTGCTGACATCGCTAAGATTCGCCGACATTAGACTTACATCGTTGCTGATCAGTCCCGCTTCCCGGAGAAGTGCTTCAAAATCGCATTGCAGCTCATTGTTGTCGTTATACTCGCTGATAGTGTTATCTTCGTCGGCACCAAAAAGCTGCATGACAGAAACTGTGCCATGAATATCGAACTCCATGAGGTCTGCAGCTTCATTAAAACCGCTGAAGAGCTTCTCAAGTTCAACCATATAGTTGTGGTTCTGCTTCAAAACTGCAAGATAACCGCTGTCGGAATAACAGGACGTAACCCCTGTCATAAGCTCGCGTTCATCCGCCCATATGGTATAATCAAATACCTCGCCTGTCAGAAAAATATTGCCATACTGCGTAGGGATAAGTCCTTTCAGACCGCATAGGCTGCTTATTTTCTCCGCTGTATTCTTTTGCCTTGAAAATTCATATGCCGCACCTCCGGCAATATAGCGGATATTGCCCCCTATGACATACATCTGCTTTATTTCAGCATCAGCAGTGCAAACAAGCTCTCTGCTTCCGCCGTTTGCCGGTATTCTGAAAACGTCTGCGCCAAGTGTGTAATATATGTATCCATCGTACAGATTTAGGTTTTTCCCTCTGTCTGCACTGAGAGCGCGGACATCCTCGCCGCTTTGTACGAATATACCGTTCTGTACAAAATAAAAGTTATCGCCGTCAACAAGCATGACGCCGCCGTTCAAAATGTTAAGATCACTGTTTCCGGGAGTCTCCCATATGTCGGAAACCGCAAAGCTAATAGTTGGCAATAAGCAAAGGCACATTACCACCGACATAAATAAAGCGAATGTTTTGCGTAACATTTTTCCAGTGCCTCCATGTATAGAAAGGGTTTCGTTTACATAATTTTCACAAGTATACCATACTCTGTTTATTTTTTCAATAATCATCTGCTCTTACTGTAATTTTATGCTTTTTTCTGTAGTTTTGCGGCAGATTATGGGAAAACCGCCGGTCTTAATAATTAAGACCGGCGGTTAAAATTTGATGTTTATTACAGAATGCGGACTCTTATGACATCATTTTGTTTTCTTATCATTTCGGGAATCGTATCACCGATATGAGTATCTGTGTCGATAATCGTATAAGCATATTCACCGCGGGGTGCGTTTATCATATGTGAAATGTTGATATTGGCACCTCCGATGAGGTCAAGAAATTGGTTGAGCATACGAGGAACATTGCGGTGCAAAATGCAAATTCTGCTCTCTCCCATGCGGTCAAGGCTGACGTTCGGCAGGTTGACCGAGTTCTTAATGTTGCCGTTAAGTAGATAATCAACTGCCTCCTGCGCCGCCATTATCGCACATTTCTCCTCGCTTTCCGGAGTAGATGCACCAAGGTGCGGCATGGGTATGGTGTTAGGTGCCTTTGAGGTTATCGCATTCGGGAAGTCTGTTACATAGCGGGCAACCTTGGTGGAATCGATTGCATCAAGAAGATCTTCATCGCAGACAAGTTCGGCTCTTGCAAGGTTGACGATGCGAACGCCATCCTTCATCTTTGCGAAAGCTTCCTTGTTTATCATATGGTGAGTTTCCTTCATGTAAGGCACGTGCAGTGTGATATAGTCGCAATTTCGATAAATTGTGTCGATATCAGTTGCGTGCTTGACTTGGCTCGAAAGTCTCCACGCGGCATCAACAGACAGGTAGGGGTCATAGCCGTAAACCTTCATGCCAAGCTCTATAGCCGTATTCGCTATCTTTGCTCCGATTGCGCCCAAACCGACGACGCCTAAAGTCTTGCCGGCTATTTCGGGTCCCGTGAAGCTCGACTTGCCTTTCTCGACCATGGCGGCAACCTCGTCGCCCTTATCTGCAATGCTGTGAACCCACTCTATTCCGCCCACAACATCTCTGGATGCCATGAGCAGAGCGCAAATCACAAGTTCCTTCACCGCTTCGGAATTCGCGCCGGGAGTGTTGAAAACTACAATGCCCTTTTCAGCGCAGCGGCTGCTGGGAATGTTGTTAGTACCCGCTCCGGCTCTCGCTATGCAAAGAAGGTTGTCGTTAAACTCCATCTCGTTCATGTTAGCGCTGCGAACCATTATAGCGTCGGGAGCCTCGCAGTCATTATCAATGACAATGCCGTTTTCCGTTACTATATCAAGACCGGAAGACGAAATCTTATTTAAAGTCTTTAGCTTATACACAATTACTTACCTCGAATTCTTTCATATATTCAACAAGCTTACGAACGCCCTCTATCGGCATGGCGTTATAAATTGAAGCCCTCATACCGCCTACATTTCTGTGACCCTTTACGTTGGTAAGCCCTTTTGCGGACGCGCCCTTGCAGAACCCCGCATCCTTCTCTTCGTCCCCTGTACGGAAAGTAATGTTCATGTCGCTGCGTGAACCCGGCTCCGCGCAGGCTTTGAAAAGCTTGCTGTTGTCAAGGAAATCATAGAGAAGCGCAGCTTTCTCTTTTTTAATTTTCTCCATACCTTCAACGCCGCCCTGCTTTCCGAGCCAGTCGAGGACAAGGCCCAGCATATAAATATTCCAGCAAGGAGGAGTATTGTACATCGAGTCCTTCTCTATCATGCGCTGATAGCTCATCATAAGGGGCGTGCAGGACATTTCTTTTCCCGCAAGACTCTTGTCAATAATAACAACTGTAAGACCGGCAGGAGCCATATTCTTCTGAGCGCCGGCAAAAATAATTCCATATTTTGAAACATCCACAGGCTTTGAAAGGATATTGGACGACATATCGCAGCAGATGGGTACATTCCCGGTTTCGGGAACATATTGCCACTCTGTTCCGTAAATCGTATTATTTGCGCAATAGTAAAAATAATCAGCGTCCGGAGAAAGTTTAAGATCGGACTGCTTGGGAATATATGTATGATTTTTATCTTCGGAGGAAGCGGCGATATTTACCGTGCCGTATTTCTTAGCTTCCTTCGTAGCGATTGTGGCAAAATTACCTGTAACGGCATAATCTGCCTTGCCCTTTCCAAGCTCGTGCATAAGGTTCATAGGAATCATTGAAAACTGCAATGAAGCACCGCCTTGGAGGAAGAGAACCTCATGGGTGTCGGGTATTGAAAGAGCTGATTTCATCTTTGACTTTGTACTTTCAAAAATTTCCAGATATACTTTACTTCTGTGACTCATCTCCATGACTGACATTCCGCTGCCGCCATAGTTGAGAATGTCTTTGCCGGCTATTTCAAGAACCTCAGTGGGCAATACTGACGGGCCGGCGGAAAAATTGAAAACTTCTTCTCTTTTCATCGAAATACCTCCATGCAATTTTACATTAATTCCATTCGTTAGAATAATGTCAATGTTATTATAATGCCTTTAGCACCCTAAAGTCAAACTAATTTCCCTACAAGCATTTTGTCTAAGATGCCAGTAATTTTGACATTTTCAACAAGATTGTGAAGGTGTCCATTGTTCACGCACACTTGGGCATAGTTCGCTGCGTGACCTACGGACATGCCCTCATGTTCCGTTTCAAAAAGAACCTGCAAATTTTTGCCAATACATGATTTTAAAAACGCATTTTCCATTTCTGATGCCGCGTCCTGTGCCTGCGCCGCTCTCTTTGCCTTTACCGCATTGGACAGCTGTCCGCCCATTTCCGCCGCCTTTGTTCCCGGTCTTTTGGAATACGGAAAAATGTGCATCGAAGAAAAACCGCACTTTCTTATAAACTCAAGCGTTTCCCTGTGCTGTTCTTCGGTTTCCCCCGGGAATCCGACAATAAGGTCTGCTGTAAGCCCGCAGTCCGGAAAATATCTGCGCAGAAGCTGTACCGACTCAAAAAACTTTGCGGTATCGTATTTTCTGTTCATCATACGCAGTGTCTCGTCACATCCGCTCTGGAGCGAAAGATGGAAGTGGTCGCAGAGCTTGCCCGTTTTTTTCAGCCGGGCACAAAAATCCTCGGTAACAACAGTAGGTTCCAGTGAACCAAGGCGTATCCGCATCTCCCCTGCCTTTTCGGCTATAGCTTCTATCGCATCGGCAAGGCTTTGCTTAGGCGTAAGATCCCGTCCATAGGATGCTATTTCTATACCTGTTATCACAAGCTCACGGAATCCCTGAGCGGCAAGCGCTTCGGACTGCGCCGCACATCTCTCCGGAGGAAGGCTTCTGACCCTGCCTCTTGTGTATGGTATGATGCAATAGGAGCAGAAGTTCGTGCAGCCGTCCTGAATTTTAAGCATCGCTCTCGTCCGCCCTTCTGCGGCGCCTGAAGGCAGCTCCTCCATAATTCTGCGCGCAAAGGGGTCATCAGTCCATTCAATCCTATGTTTGTTAACTACAGCTTTTTCTATATCATCCGCTAAGCGCTCTTTCTCTCCGCTTCCGTGTATAACATCTGCACCCAGCTCATCAATCTCTGAAGGCGAAAGCTGTGAATAGCAGCCGCATACGGCAACAAGAGCTCCCGGATTTTCACCCGCCAGTTTTCTTATCGCCTGACGGGACTTTCTTCCGCTCTCAGCCGTTACCGCGCATGTGTTCACTATAATAACGTCAGCTTTTTCGTCATGCCCGGCGGGCATAAAGCCGCGGTTTTGAAGCATTGTTTCAAGCGCCTGAGTTTCAAATTGGTTGACCTTGCATCCAAGGGTCATTATTCTGTAATTCATGGGTCCACCTTGTTTTTCGAGGTAATTTGGGTTATAATAGTAAAGTTGTTTTTCTGGTACTAAAAATGCCGCGTCTTAAAAATCTGCTTTTTTAAGCATCGGCAAGAACCTGCGGAGGATCATATGACAGCTTATCTCGACAACGCAGCCACTACAAAAGTCTGCTCTGAAGCGGCGAATGCCGCATTAAACATAATGACCGAAAACTACGGCAATCCAAGCTCCACACACAAGATGGGCAGAGATGCCAAGCAAGTTCTGGACGAATCGCGGGGAAAGCTTGCAAAGGCTCTCGGCGCAAATCCGGAGGAAATTTTTTTCACCTCTTCCGGCTCTGAAAGCGACAACTGGGCAATCTTGTCGGGGGCAGAACTCGGCAAGCGCCGCGGAAAGCATATAATCAGTTCCGAAGCGGAGCACAGCGCTGTTATAAAATCGCTTGCCGCTCTTGAAAAGCAGGGCTTTGAAGTTACTATGCTGAAACCCGAAAAAGACGGAAGCATTTCCGTTGATTCGGTTTTGGATGCTCTGCGCGAAGATACGATTTTAGTTTCGCTCATGCTTGTCAACAACGAGACCGGAGGCATAACGGATATCGGAGCAATATCAAAAGCTTTAAAGAAGAACGGCAGCACCGCAATTTTGCACACAGACGCCGTGCAGGGTTTTTTGAAAGTTCCGTTTTCGGCAAAAACTCTCGGTGCGGATATGATTTCCGTAAGCGGGCATAAAATACACGCTCCTAAAGGCGTTGCCGCCCTCTATATCAAGGGCGGGGCAAAAGCTCTCAATCTTTCCCCGATTATTGTCGGCGGCAGTCAGGAGCTTGGAAAGCGCGCCGGAACAGAAGCGCTTTCGCAGATCGCGGCTTTCGCGGCTGCTGCTGAAATAGGCAGCAATTTATTTGAGAACTCCCGGCGTGATATGCTGCGGCTGAAAGAGCTTGCCGCAAATCGGCTGCTGTCCGAAAACGAAGGTCTGCTTATCCTTTCCGGAAACTCCCCCCATATCCTCAACATTTCGCTTCCCGGATATAAAAGCGAGGTTGTGATGAACTTTCTTGACGCGCGGGGAATATATGTTTCAAAAAGCTCTGCCTGCAAAAAAGGCGGAAGGAGCTATGTCCTTGAGTCCATCGGTCTTTCCGGCGACGTTATAGACGGCGCTTTGAGAATAAGCTTTTCCCGCTTCACAACGGAAGACGAAGTGATGGCACTCTGCGACGGCATCAGCGAAGCGAGAAAAAAGCTTTATAAGGTTTTACAGTGAATCCCCGTCAGGCTTGTCTTCCTCATCGGTATTTTCCTGTATATCCTTGCTTTCTTTTTTTACATTCTTGTTTTTCCTGTGCGGGCGGTCATGCTCTGCCGCAACCGGAGTAAGGCTGTCCGGATCAATATATCTCATATTTGTATACTGAGCGGTCTCATATGGGAGGCCGCTTTTTTTCAGCTTATTGTTCACTAAGGTTTTTAGTCCCATATAGATGACCGCAAAAGCCGGAACTCCTACAATCATTCCAACAAAGCCAAACATCCCTCCGCCCACTATTATGGAAAACAGCACCCAGAATCCGCTCAGCCCTGTCGTACTTCCCAGAATTTTCGGTCCCAGTATGTTCCCGTCAAACTGCTGCAAAATAATAATGAAAATCACAAAAACAAGACATTTCAGAGGTGAGTGCATTAAAACTATAAGAGCCGACGGTACCGCTCCGAAAAACGGACCGAAGAACGGAATTATATTTGTGATTCCAATGATCACACTTATCAGAACGGAGTCGGGAATATGCATAAAAAGGCAGCCAATATAGCAGATTATTCCGATAATCAGCGAATCAAGAAGCTTCCCTGTAAAAAATCCCATAAAGGACTTGTCTGTGAATCTCAGCGCCGCAAATATGCTCTTAACGTGCTCTACAGAAAAAATACTGTAGAGGACCTTCTTTCCCCTCGCCGCAAACTGTTCGCGGCTGTACATTACATATACAGAAACAACAATCGCAATAAATGCGTTTGTTATAGCCTTTACAACATTAAAAACGCCTACCGAAACACTTGTTATTATATCGTTCATCTGCGGCAAAAGAGTGTCCTTTGCCCACTGTGTGAGTTTTTCGCCTAAATTGCCTACGGTTTCCGTAAACATTTCTTCAATTTCGGGGAAATCATCGAGCCACTTGTTTGCCCACGCCTCGGCTTTCCTAATGTTAGAAGACAGATTGAATACAATGCTCTGTATGCTTTCATACACCTGAGGAAGTACGAGACTGAAAAGCGCGGCAATTATAGCTATGAGTATAAGGATAGAAAAGAAAATTGACATCCCGCGCCCAAATTTGTTTACTTTCCCCCCATTGTTTTTAAAAATTTTTTCACCAAGGGGAATAAACATTCTATTCTCATACATTTTGACAAACGGGGCAAGCAGATAAGCAAGGACGAATCCTCCGATAATCGGACTCAGTATTCCGAGAAGCGACGAAAAAGTTTCTTTTATGCCCGACCATCTTTGAATGGTCCAATAGAAAGCGATGCAGGCAATTATCACAAGAAACGCTGTTACGCCCGAATAAAGATATTTTTTATTCCATCTGAAGTTCTTCATCCCAAAATACTCTCCCACAGCGGCTTTAAAACACCGACTCTCCATCTTTTTCTAATATTACCGCATTTAGTTATTTCAGTCAACAAAAACAGAAAACGGCTGCCGCTCAACAAAAGCGGCAGCCGTTTTTATATGTTAGCAATATTTTTTTATGTTATCAGCGATCTTTTCCGGGTCGGCTGTTGCAGTTATCGTGAAATTAATGTTTTCCTTTTTTCCGAAAGCATCAAGCTCGTCAAGGAGCTTTGCCACCTTTTCCATATCCGGTTCATCGAACATCTTGAAAAGGCTGTCAATAAATATATGCGTGATATCGTAATTTGCAGCATGGAGTCCGCTGATAAAGCCCTTAAAAAACTCTATCGAGCCGAAATCATAGTCGCAGACATGAATAAGACGAACCGTATAGGGTATGTCATAGGTGAGATTTCTTTCTTTTTCCAAACACACAACGCTGCCGTTTTCTTTATCAACTGCCTGCCTTACGAGCTCTACCAATGATTTTGTCTTGCCGGTTCCCTTAGGGCCGACGATAAGCTTAACCATGTCAAACACACTCCTTAAATATATAATAGACGTAAAAGCGTGATACTTCCTTGTAAGCCCATACTACCATACATCAACAAGAACTTCAACGATTAGTTTTTCCATGATTGTCTCAGCTTATACCAAAAGTTTGTTCCTGCTCCAGGAGCCTGAACATATTGCTCTTATACGCCTCGACACCCGGCTGATCAAAGGGGTTCACACCAGACACGTATGCGGAAAGAGCACAGCTCATTTCAAAGAAGCAGACGAGTGACGCAAAACCCTCCTCGTTCTTTTCGGGAACGGTGATGGAAATATTCGGTACTTCGCCCTTGATATGCGCTGCGGCAACTGCTTTAGCAACCGTTCTGGATACGTCGCCGAAATCCCGTCCTGCAAGATAGTTTAGTTTGTCCCTGTCTCCAAGCACAAAGGGAATCTTTAAATTCTGCCCTGTGCTCTCGAAAGACACCACGGTTTCTATAAGTCTTCTCGGACCGTCCTGAATAAATTGTCCCATAGAATGGAGGTCTGCGGAATACTCGACATATGCCGGGAATATCCCGATGCCGTTTTTTCCTTCGCTCTCACCGAAAAGCTGTTTCCACCACTCTGCCATATATCGGAAAGACGGTTCGTATGACGCGAGTATTTCAATTGACCTTCCGTTCACATAAAGATGTTGCCTTGCCCCTGCGTAAAGCCATGCTGGGTTTTCGACCGAACGCAGGTCAAGATCGTGCATCTCCGAAACGGCGCACTGCAAAACCCGTTCTATGTCGATTCCCGCAACAGCCATCGGAAGAAGCCCGACTGCGGAGAGTACCGAATACCTGCCCCCGACGTCATCGGGAATAACAAACCGCTCCCATCCTTCGGCAGCAGCCATATCATACAGTATACCCCTGTTCTCATCCGTAGTTGCGATTATGCGTTTTTTTGCGGCGGAGCCATATTTCTTTTCAAGAAGGTTTTTAAAAACACGAAAAGCAAGCGCAGGCTCAAGCGTCCCGCCGGATTTTGAAATCACGTTTATGGAAAAGTCCCTGTCACCGATCATTTCGATAGTTTCGTTTATCGCGGAAGCGGAAAGCCCGTTGCCCACGAAAAAAATATCCGGGGTATCTTTTTGTATCAGGTTATAGTTTGGAGAACGCAAAAGCTCTATTGCCGCCCTCGCGCCAAGATAGGACCCACCTATTCCGATAACGACAAGTACCTTAGAATTAGAGCGGATTTTTGAGGCGCAGGCAAGAATCGATTTCAGCTCGGTTTGCAGTACGCGCCCCGGCAAATCCAGCCAGCCGGTAAACTCCGCCCCCTCTCCGATACGGTCAAAAAGCGTTCTGTGGGCATCGGAAATTTTTGAATAGTCAGGTCCAAAAGTCTCAAAAAAATCTTGTGCACCGGATAAA
The DNA here is from genome assembly GCA_012719035.1 of Clostridiales bacterium. Taxonomy (GTDB): domain Bacteria; phylum Bacillota; class Clostridia; order Oscillospirales; family Oscillospiraceae; genus UBA2658. Next base: position 27,272 of record JAAYBD010000011.1, read on the forward strand.
TCAACCTTAACCATAACTGTATCCTCTTTTCCTTGACGTGTTGCGTTTTTGCCGAATCAGCGGTCCGCATAACTCCGAAATCCGGCGGTGTTCGTATTTCTGTATTTTAATACATTCCGTTTAGTATTACAAGCAATATTTGTCAAATTCCGGGCATTTGTGGGATGAGATTGCCGATTTTCAATGCTGTTCACGTAAAAAGTGGTAAAAACTATCCTCCATACAATCTCGTAAGGAGTCTTCCGTACAGCTTAAAAACTGTCAGCTTACAGACCTCGTTTCCGGCAAGCAGAGGAACCCGGGCAAGCTCATTGTTGCCCGAATAAACCACCATTTCACCCAATTCCTCTCCCTCAGCCACCGGAGCCTCTACACTTTCGGGCAATATAAACTCATATTTCAGCTCTCCCATTTTGCCTTTCTCAACCAGAAGTCCTTCAGCCCCGCCATATATAGGCTGGACACTGTTGCTCTCTCCTAATTGTACGCAAATCGGCGGCAGAGCATCCGGACTTCTGAGCGGACATACCGAATAATTTGCAAATGCAAAATTCAAGAGTGTTTTTGCACTTTCAAACCGCTCATCAGAGGTTGCTCCATGCATGACGACAGCAATATATTCTGTTCCGTTTCTTTCTGCAGTCGCTGAAAGGCAGTACATGGCTTTTCTTGTAAACCCGGTTTTAAGTCCTGTCGCCCCCTTATAGAAACGTACCAGCTTATTTGTGTTTACAAGCTCCGCTTCACCGTTCCGAAGGGTGTCCATCCATATAGTCGTATAATCTTTTATTTTCTCATATCCTATAAGCTTTCTGGACATAAGCGCAATATCGTATGCCGTAGTCAGGTGCTCCGAATCATCTGTAAGACCCGTACAGTCTACAAAATGCGTATCATTCATGCCCAGCTCTGCGGCTCTGGTGTTCATTTTTGCTACAAAGCTGCCCTCGGAACCGGAAATGTGCTCAGCTAAGGCAACGGCACAGTCGTTCGCCGAAACCACCGCCACAGCTTTCAGCATCTCATGAACGGTCATCGTTTCTCCCTCTTCCAGCCATATCTGGCTTCCGCCCATTGAAGCCGCATAGGAGGAACAGACCACTTTGTCATTCTCGGAAAGACGCCCCGCCTCGACCTCCTCCATGACAAGAAGCATCGTCATAATTTTTGTGACACTCGCAGGCGCCATTTTTTCATGCGCGTTCTTTTCATATATCACCTCCCCGCTTGTCTTTTCCATAAGCAGCGCCGAAGGAACAGGAACTGTGAGGGTCTCTTCTCCCACCGTTTCGATAGCAAAAGCATTTGCAGAAATCATGGCTGCAATAATAATAAAAATCAGTAACTTCTTCATCGTCCGCCTCCAAAAAATAACATTGTCCAAGCTCATGTTTATAACACTATATGGAAAGCCTGAGGACAATATTCCGTTGCGTTTTCATGTCAAGGGGTTTTTTTACGATTGCGTTTTTTGCAACGGCAAAAGAGTCGAGGTTTACTAAAATTATGCATATTCATTGCCATTTTATGTTTCCCAAATCTTTCGTTTATAGTATTATCAACGGTTTTCAACACTTTCAACAGGGTTTTCCACATAGGCAATATCGCAATAATACGACAAAATATTCACATTTGGTTTACATAAAATATTTTTAAGGATTTTAAATGTAGAGGTCTGGCGAAAAATAAGCTCTTGACAAACACAAAACTTTCTGTTCTAAAATACTGACAAGTGCAAAAAAGACGCAGGAAATTGTATCTCCTGCGCCTTTCTGAAACATAGTGTCTCATTTTAATATTTATGTTATTTCCCTGTACATCGCGGGGGCATCAGCTTTTCCAATCGCCTCTGCAACAGCCATGACCTCTACCTTTAGAGTACGCTGCCCAAAGCGTATTTCGATTACATCGCCGACCTTCACGTCGTAAGAAGCTTTCGCAACCTTTCCGTTAACGGAGACTCGCTCACCGTCACAGGCTTCGTTTGCTATCGTCCGGCGCTTTATCAGTCTTGAAACCTTCAGATATTTGTCAAGACGCATACGGGTCTTCCTCCTAAATTGAAATAATCACAAAGGCGCGGACTCAATTGTTCCGCGCCTTTGGTTTTTATTTGTCAACCGCGTCTTTAAGTGCCTTTCCGGCTTTAAAAACCGGTACGCGTGACGCAGGTATCTTGATTTCTTCCTTGGTCTTGGGATTTCGTCCTATGCGGGCTTCTCTTGTCTTTACATCAAAAACGCCAAAGCCGACAAGCTGTACCTTCTCGCCTGTTTCTATCGTATCTTCAATAGTCTGAAACGTAGCGTTGACTGCGCGCTCGCTGTCCTTTTTTGATAAGCCTGTTTTCTCCGCAACTGCGGCTATAAGCTCTGCTTTATTCATGATTTTCCTCCTAAAACTTATTGGTCAATCTTTAAAAATAAGATATATATAGAGTTTTGCAAATGGTTAACCTGCAAAATATCTATTTCTGATTTTTGTACGCCTGATAGAGAACTTCCATTTCGTCAAGTGTCATATCAGTCAAATCCCTGCCGCTTTTCTTCGATTCGGATTCGATATAGTCAAAGCGTCTTATAAACTTTTCACAGCTTTTGTGAAGTGCTGTTTCCGGATCTATTTCAAAAAAGCGTGCAACATTTACGGCAGCAAAAAGAATATCTCCCAATTCTTCTTCAATATGCGCTTTATCGCTTTCATCTGCTGCCTGCTCAAGCTCTGAAACTTCCTCACGGAGCTTGTCCATAGCACCGCCAACATCCGGCCAGTCAAAACCGACCTTAGCAGCTTTTTTCTGTATCTTTTCCGCTCTCCAGAGTGCGGGAAGGCTTTCCGCAACATCTGTCATGGTTTTAGTTATAGTAGTTTGGGATTTTTCACTGCGTTTAAGCTCGTCCCAGTTTTGTACGACATCCTCGCTTCCGGAAACTGTCACATCACCGAAAACGTGGGGATGGCGGTAAATGAGCTTTTTACAAGCGGTATCCGCGATATCGTCAAGATTGAAGGAACCTTTTTCTTCCTCTATCCTTGCATGAAAAATGATCTGCAAAAGAAGGTCGCCCAACTCTTCCCGAAGATGGTCTGCATCTCCCTCATCAATCGCCTCGCATACCTCATAGGCTTCCTCAAGCAAATTTCGCCTTATGCTTTCATGCGTTTGCTCAATGTCCCACGGACAACCGCCCGGGGAGCGGAGAACCGCTATTATTTTGCGGAAATCAGACATATCATATGCAGATTTACATTCAAAATTTACCACACTTTTCACCCTTCCGCAAGCTGATTTTCAACTTATGTGTATATTTATAAAAACCTTTTGCCATATCTGTATAGATGTTGCAAATTAACATAAAAAACATGCCGATTTTATTGTAAATCAAAAGGTTTTTAGGGCTGCTGTCACCTGATTCTAAGGAGTTTTGCGATTTTTTCGCCCTTGGGGATTAGCTTCATGTCTTCAAGCGTGATTGCCTTGGTAATTATGGTCATAACAGCATAGACCAGCACGGCAACGGCAATAGCTCCAAGCAGAGCGACAAGTACAATCTTTCTTTCCGGTTCGGGACCTGCTCCGATAAGCTCAAGCATAGCCGGATATACTATCCAAGCCGCAGCACCCATAACTATGCAGTTTATAAGCGGTTTAAAGAAAACCTTGCCCAACTTGGGGCGCTCCGGAAGTTTATTCATCACAAACCAAAGGTTCAGCCCGCTCATGGCAACGTAACAGATAAGAGTGCCTATCGGTGCCCCATATATGTTGATATCGGGATTCCCGACAAGGAACCAGTTCAAAACGATGTTAAGCCCTCCGCCGATAAGCATTGTAAACACGGGCAGTCTTTCTCTGCTGCTGGCCTGAAGTATCGCCGTTGTCATAAGAGAAAGGCATACAAAGAACGAGGCTGCTCCCAGTATTAACAGAAGGTCTGAACCTACTCCTCTGCTGCCGTAAAGTCCATACATGACCGGATCTGACAGAACACTCAGACCAACGGCCATAGGAAGGGCAATTATTGTTGCTATCCTAAGTGATGACTCGATTACATCCTTCGCGTCAGCAAACTGTTTTCTTTCAATATAACCGGCAATCGCGGGAACAATACTAATCGTTAACGGTGTTATGACGGCCGCAGGGAGATTGAAAAGAGGAAGTGTAGTGGAGTATACCCCAAAAAGGCTGGTTGAAGCATCATAGCTAAAACCGGCGCTGTTTTGAAGCTGCCCCAGAATAAGCTTTGTGTTTATAAGCGTTATCACGCTTAGAATGCTCGAGCCGATAGCAATCGGTATACCTACCTTTAGAAGCCTTTTTAGTATAGCCCTTTCGCTATCAGAAACATTCCTTGTGCTTTCCGGACTCTCGCAATAGCGAAGATCTTCGCTCTTCATCCTCTTAACGGCTACAATGCCCATGTATATACAAGCGGCAAGAGAACCGACGGATACACCAGAAATCGCCCCAGACGCCAGTATGGGTGCGCTTTTGCCCTGATTATCAAGAATGACCATGACAGCTATGCCGAAGAACACCTTGACCGCTACCTCTATTACCTGAGAAACGGAAGTTGGACGCATATCTGAAAGACCCTGAGTATAGCCTCTGAATGCAGACATTATACAAACCAATATAACCGAAGGGGCAACGGCAAACATACAATGGCTGGCCTCTACATCCTCCATAAATACGGCAAGTTCTGTTGGGAACATGAACATCACAGCAGTGCCGATTGCTCCCAAAACCATGAATGAAATAAGAGCTATTCTGTATGTTTTCTTAATTTGTACTGGTCTGTCAAGACTATTTGCCTCAGAAACGAGCTTTGAAAGGGCAATTGGCAACCCCGCTGTTGACAAAGTAAGCAAAACGGCATAAAGGTTATATGCTACACTGAAGTGGGCAAAACCTTTAGGACCAAGAATATTTGCCATGGGGATTTTGTAAATAGCCCCAAGTATTTTTGTTATGATAACAGCGACAGTCAGTATAGCCGCGCCGTGAAGATAGTTTTGATTTTTTGATGCAGGCAAGATTGTACCTCCGCTTTAAGTATTCTAACCGTAGTTTCAGTATTATATATGCTTTGTAACGCTCTTTATTGCTCAGAATAAATGCAGCGCAACCGCCTCCCCCGTTGAATTCGTATTACTTTACACCAAAGCAAAGGAAAAATCAAGAAAAACAAAACCCTGCGCTCGGCAAATACGGTATTTTCTTATCCGAAAATCATGCCCTGTACATGAGTATACAGACTATAAAAACACCTATTTCAGACCGTTTGATGTTATGCTGAAAAATACTGTTTGTAAGTTGTTTTCACAAATAATCCAGTACTTATATATATTGATAGTAAGGATTCAAAACATATCTGCTTTTATGTAAATATTCGTAAATTTATAGACAAAAGGATTGTTCTTGATAATAATATCTGATATTATGAAATTGCAGAAAAAATTATTTATAATGAGGACGATACGCCATATAATACCACATACTGAATAAATCTCTGTGATAGGAGGCTTGACCCATATGAATCCTTCATCGGAACTCTCCCGTTTATTTTCGTCCGTCCGTCAAGCCGTTATTGGAACAGATGGTACGGAAATAATATTTGCTAATCCTACTGCAAAATCTGCTATAGGTATAGACCCGACGGGAAAGGCGGCAAAAGATATCATCCCGCAGGATATTTTGGCCAGCAACGCGGATAACTATATATGCGCAACTACGATTATGGGACGAAAAGCAAGCATCTCCGTTGTAAAAGAACGAAACATCACACTGCTTTTTTTGGATTTCATCGACAATACCAAGCCTGCGCTTTATATTACCCGTCACATTATCAGCAATCTACGCAATTGTACAATGGGAATCAAAATGTCGGCAGACCGCTGTTTCACCCTTTTGGATGAGGGCAAAATGCCGAGTGAAAAGCATACTTCCATATTCTATCACTACTATTACAGTCTCCTGCGTACGCTGACGCAAATTGACAGCGCAGATTTGCTTGAACGCGGCGAGATGCTGTTTTCACCGGCGCCTACAGACCTTGTCAGGCTCTGCAGCGAGCTTACTGATACCGTGTCTCTGCTTTGTGCAGACACCGGCGTCACCATAAGCTTTTCAACCGAAGAAAGCAAGCTTATCGCCGTTGTCGATGCAACCAAAATCGAGCAGCTCCTCCTTAATCTGTTCGCAAATAGCCTTCAGTATACTTCCGCGGGCAACAAGATAACGCTTTCACTCCAAAGTTCCAAAAACAGGATTATCCTCTCGCTCGACGATGACGGAGAAGGCATTCCTCAGGAAGTGCTCTCCAACATTTTTAACTTACCAGATGATAATTACGATTCAGTCCTTAAAAATTCCGGAAACGGGCTTGGACTGTACATTTCTTTCGGCATCGCTCAGCTCCACAACGGAGTTCTGCTCATAGAAAGCCGCGAGGGCGGGGGCACCCGTGTACGGGTCATGCTGCCTTCCGATGAAAATGCGGCTCCAAAATTCAACTGTCCTGAAACTTCATACCGGCACAACGGAGTGTCCTCCATTTTAACGGGGCTTGCGGATGTCCTGCCAAGCAGTTGTTTTGGTCCCAAATATGAAGACTGATATAAAAAGGCTGCTTTAAAACTTGTATCACTCAGCGTGGTTCAGTCTTTGAAACAGCCTCTTTTATTATTCAATTCCAAAAAAACGCCTGCCGTTTTGATTTGTCATCAGGGCGGCTTCTTCTGTAGTTATTCCCTTTATTTCCGCGACTTTCTGAGCCATATAGGTAAGGTATCTTGAATCGTTCCGCTTTCCTCTGAAAGGAACCGGCGCAAGATACGGACAATCAGTCTCGATCAATATGCGGTCATTGGGGCATATTTCAAGTACCTCAAGCGACTTGCGGGCGTTTTTGAAAGTTATTGCCCCGGTAAACCCCAGATACCAGCCCATGTCCAATATTCCTTTTGCCATCTCCGCACTGCCTGAATAGCAATGGAACGCTCCCCGTACACCGGGATATTTTTTTATTATCTCCATACACTCCAAGTGCGCTTCTCTGTCATGTATGACTACGGGCATGTCAAGTTCCCGGGCAAGCTCCATCTGGCGTATGAAGACCTCGCGCTGGACATCCCGCTCTGAATAATCGTAGTAAAAATCAAGTCCAATTTCCCCAATGGCACGTACCTTCGACAGTTTGCACCACTTTCGTATCTGCCCCTCGGACTCGTCCGTAAAAGTTTTTGCTTCATGGGGATGCCAGCCAACGCTTGCATATACATAAGGATATTTCTCGGCAAGCTCAAGGGACCTTATGCAGCTTTCATAGTCGCAGGAGGCATTCATGATAAGCTCAACGCCGCTTTCGTGAACGGCTTTTATGATTTCATCCCTGTCAGCGTCAAACGCTTCGTCAGTATAGTGGGCATGAGTATCAAAATACAATTTTCCCATCTCCCTATCAATTCAACTAATTTGAGGTATCAGATGAAAAAGCTCCGTACGGCACTAAAATCAAAAAACTTTCCTTTCTGGATTACAGACAAGTACATATACGCGATGCTCTTCATTTTTCCTCTTTTCACCGGTTTTCATGGTTATACGCAGGTCACAGTTTCAAAATACATCTTTTTCGCTTCCATTACAAGCCTGTGGCTCGCGGCACTGCTCATAGGCGTAATAAACGCAAAGCTTCGCATCAGTCTAAAGCACTTAGACACTATAAGCTTTCTTCTTATTTTTTATTTCTTTTTTTGCTGTGTGTCTTCCGTTTTCTCGCCGTTCAAAGCTTCCGTTATTTTCGGCAAAGGGCGGTTTGACGGGCTTGTCACGATATTTCTCTGCACCTGCATCTGCTTGGGCGTTGCCCGCTTTGCCCGTCCAAAGCCAGCCTACATCTATGCGGCAGTGGCTTCCTCATCGCTGAACTGCATTGTTGCAGTAATCCAGCTTTTCGGACTAAATCCGCTTAAACTTTTTCCCGGGGAATATACATATTTTGATGCCGGAACTAAATTCAGCAGCGTTTTTCTCGGGACGATTGGAAATGCAGACCTGTTCAGCGCATTGCTCTGCCTTGCCCTGCCCTTGACCGCTGTGTATTATATCACATCGGAAAAACGTCAGACCGCTCTCCTTTTCGCCATAGCGCTCTCATCTTTCTGTCTGTTTACATGCCGGGTCGCAGGCGGCATACTGGCTTTTATAGTCTGCGTTGTTGTCACTGTTCCGTTTATTGTGACAGACAGCAGAAGGCTTTGCAGAATGACGGAAGTATTATCTTTGCTTTGTCTGTCCTTGTTCGCCTCAACATCATTTGAAACTTTGGAACAGTCAGGCTCAGTTGCCGTAAGTTTCTTCTTTTCCCGCCGCTCCGCCGCCCTGCTTATTTTGTCCATATTCTTCATTGTCCTGCGTTTTATTTTTGAAGGGCGGGAATTTAGTCAAAAAGCTTTGAGAACATTCTTTTTAGTGTTATCTGTTTCCTTCTTCGCGGCAGGCGTAATCATCATCTATTATTGGAAAGGCACAGAGGGCACGGTTTATGAAATTTCACAGTTCCTGCACGGAAATACAGATGACAAATTCGGTTCCTCCCGCATACTGATATGGCGGAATGTCCTCAAGCTCGTTCCAGAACGTCTTTTGCTTGGCGGCGGACCCGGAACGCTCCCTCTCAGGCTTGATTTGCACTTTTCCCGTTATGTCGAAGAAACAGGAAAAACCCTTAGAAGCTATGTCGACAACGCGCACAACGACTATCTGGGCATACTCGTGAATACCGGTCTTTTGTCGCTCATCCCATATATGGCGGCACAATGCATAAGTCTCATTAAATCTGCAAAAGCAGCTAAGTTATCCTCATTCTGTGCCTGCCTTGCCTGCTCACTGATTTGCTATTGGATACAGGCGTTTTTCGGATTGGGGCTGTTCCTTGTGTCCCCTGTAATGTGGCTTATTTGGGGACTTCTGCTTTCCTCGCTCCGCTGTAATAAAAAAGACACAGCCTATTCCAAACCGGCGGCGGACATTTAGTCCTCGCCGGTTTGCCCGTTTCCATCCATGTTGAAAAAGCAGGAATCGTCGCGGATGCAGATGACAACATCCGGTTTATATTCATCTATATACTCCCGCAGTGTTTTTGCACTGTAATGGCGCAAATCAAGGCTTCGCGTTTCGTTGAAAGAGGAATACAATATTGTTTCCGCCGCGTTAGTAAACGAGTCGCCGTATATGAGTGCGTTAGGAAGCTCCGGTCTGTCAGTTTTTATTATGGTTTCCGCTATATCGCCGCCCATATAGATTTCATATGCTACAAGCTCAGTGTCCGTCTGCGGGAGATTGTACAAAGGTGCATCGGTCCTCACGCCGTTATCAAATCTTTCATATGATACAGGCTCTTTCAAAACTCCAATGACCGGTTTTTCTTGTATTCCGCTCAATCCGTAAAGCTTTCTGTCGCGTGAGCCGATATAGGGATTCGGAAGCATTTTCAAAATATAGTCGTCCTCTGAGGGCACTTTCAAGTTGTATTCTGCTGCACTGTTTATCGATTCCACCAGCTTCTTGCAGGTTGCGAGAGCACCATGAAAACTGTAGTGGTGGTCTGTAGCAAAATAATATATCTCAGGTTTTGAAAGCTTTTCAAATTCCTCATCCATATTTATAAAGCTGATATCTCTTTCTTTTAAATCCCCTGAAAAAAGGCTGTTGGTTTTACTTAGTATCCAGTCGCGGTTTTCGAGATAATCGGGATATTTAGAGCGGAAATACGAAAACTGCTCAGGCACCCCGACATAAAAAAAGCTTCCGCCGCGCTCTGAGATATAGTCATCAAGCGACTTTAGGCTGTCCGCCATTTTCTCCGAGGCTTCTTCAAGGTAGGCTGTATCCCAACGCCCGTATTCAAAAAACGAAAGAAGCAGATTGTCCGTAACAACGACATCGCTTATTACCGGCAGGCGAAGCAGCCATATCTCAGCCCACGTGTTTATCTTCAGCGCCGTATTTCTTGCTGCGGCATGGTCTGTCAAATAAGTTTCCCACGCGGAGAAATAATCACCGGAAAGCAGGGCTTCGCCCGAATACCTCGGTATTTCCGCAAGTGTTCTGTTTTCTATAAATGTGCTTGTCTCTCCCATGTTCAGCACCGTCATGCAAATGACCGCTGCCAGAAAGAGGCAAAAACAGACCGTAAAGAAAATATTTGCTTGTTTCTTCATTCCGCTGCCTCCTAAAATCTGAAGTATATGAACGGGTTGAACGTAAAGCTCAGCAGCCTGACATAGCAGACGGCAAGCAGCATAAGCGCCCAGAATTTAGGCATCCAAGCATGGACAAAGCCGCCGAAAAGCCTGTCCCTATGCTTTTCAAGATATTTGTTCAGTAAGTTTTTAATCGGCAAAGAAGCCGCCGCTGCAAGTATCATCGCCCAGCCGTATTCCTTCAGATAAAATACCGTACGCCCATCGGAAAGCGGTGCGCCCCCTAACATGGATTTTATGACGGAGAACGCAAAACCCGCTGTTTCCGAGCGGAAGAGTACCCATCCGAAAATCACGATAAGCATTGTGTAGACATGGCGCAAAGGAGCCGACATTTTGTCAAGCGCCTTATTCCAGACGTATTTTTCGCAGACAAGAAAAAGAAAGTAATACAGGCCCCATAAAAGGAAGTTCCATGCCGCTCCATGCCAGAAGCCGGTAAGCGCCCAGACCACCATCATATTAAATATCTGTCTGCGCTTTCCGTACTTGTTGCCTCCAAGAGGTATATATACATAGTCGCGGAACCATGTTGAAAGGCTTATGTGCCAACGGCGCCAAAACTCCGTTACCGACTTTGAAATGTAAGGATATCTGAAATTCTCCTCAAAGTGGAAGCCGAAAACGCGTCCAAGACCGATTGCCATATCACTGTAGCCGGAAAAATCAAAATATATCTGCGCAGTATAGGCAAGCGCGCCAAGCCATGCGAGAGAAACAGTAAGCTCGCCCGTACTGCCCGAGAATACTGCATCAGCAAGCTCACCCGCGGTGTTCGCGATTATGACCTTCTTTGCAAGCCCTATCGTGAAGCGTACGCCTCCCTCGGCGCAGTCGTCCAGATTTTCGTTTCTCTTCGCAATTTCACCTGCCACAGTGCTGTAACGGACGATAGGTCCGGCAATAAGCTGGGGAAAGAGCGATATGTAAAGTGCAACGCGAAGAGGATTCTTCTCCGGCGGCACAAGACCCCGGCGAACATCGATGACATAGCTCATCCCCTGAAAGGTGAAAAAAGAAATGCCGATCGGAAGAACGATCTGCGGAACCCCAATATCAAGTCCCGCATTTCTAAGATTCTCACAGAAGAAAACCGCATATTTAAACCACGCCAGCAAAGCAAGATTTATTATAACGGCAAGCGTTACAGCTGCCTTGCTCCTTGGGCTTGCCGGATTGGCAAGCAAACCGAAAACATAGTTTATCGCAATCGAAACCAGCATGAGAGGCAGAAACTCCGGTCCTCCATAGGCATAAAAAAACAGGCTGAAGGAAAGAAGGATTATATTTCTGCTTTCCCGGAACCTTTTAGGTACAATATAATATATAATCAGCAGTATCGGAAAGAAAACGAACAAAAATGAGAAGCTTGAAAAAACCATATTGCAGCTCCCTATAATTTAAAGATTGGCAAATATATCACAGGTTCGCTATTATACACTAATAGTTAGGCTCTGGCAAGGCGTTTTATGTGAAAAAAGACCGCCGCAGTTTTTGCGGCGGCCAAAACGGTTTTCTTAACGATTAATTTTCCTGAGCGGCTATTTTTCTTCCCATGAGAACGCCCATAACAGATGCCATCATAAGCCCGCGGGTCCAACCGCTGGAATCTCCGAGGCAATGCAGACCGCGGACATTGGTGTTAAGATCCCTGTCCATTTTGACGCGGTTTGAATAGAATTTCAGCTCGGGCGAATATAACAGGGTTTCATTTGACGCAAAGCCCGGAACAACATGGTCAACAGCCTGAATAAAGTTTATGATGTTCATCATAGATCTGTAGGGCATCGCGGCGGTAATGTCGCCCGCGACCGCATCTGTCAGGGTCGGGCGGACGTTAGACTGCGCAAGTTCCTTTTCCCATGTGCGCTTGCCGTCCAGAATATCGCCAAAGCGCTGAACCATTATATGACCCGCTCCGAGCATATTGGTAAGCTCTCCGACCTTCTGAGCATAGGCAATAGGCTGGTTGAAAGGATAGCTGAAATTATGGGAGCACAAAATGGCAAGGTTTGTGTTGTCGGACTTTCTATCCTTATATGAATGACCGTTCACGACCGCAAGATCATCGTCATAGTTTTCCTGACTGACAAAGCCGCCCGGATTCTGACAGAAAGTACGCACCTTGTTTTTAAACGGACGCGGATATCCGATAAGCTTGGATTCGTACAAAACATCATTTACACGTTCCATGACCTCATTTCGGACTTCTACTCTTACACCGATGTCAACGGTTCCGGGCTGATGAGCGATACTGTGCTCCGCACAGATTTTTTCAAGCCACTCCGCTCCCCTTCTGCCCGTTGCGATAACAGTTTTCTCCGCAAAAATCTCTTGGCTCTCCGCACCTTTATGAACAACTACGCCAAGGCATTTGTCTCCATCAAGTATGACGTTGTCACATTCATATCCAAACATCAGCTCAACGCCGTTTTCAATTAGATACTGCTCAATTCGGTAATATATATCCTGCGCCCTTTCGGTTCCCATATGGCGTATGGGGCAGTCAACAAGTTTTAAGCCCGCCTGTATGGCGCGCTTGCGTATTTCCTTGACCTCGTCATAGTTTTCGATGCCCTCCACCTTTTCGTCCGCACCGAATTCAAGATATATCTTGTCGGCGTAGTCGATGAGGTCCTGAGCCTCGTTTTCACCGATAAGGGTTGGCAAATCCCCGCCGACCTCGTAGCTCAGCGACAGCTTTCCGTCGGAGAAAGCTCCGGCGCCGGAAAAGCCGGTCGTAATATGGCAATACGGCTTGCAGTTGACGCAGTCCTTAGTCTGTGCCTTAGGGCACCGGCGCTTTTCAACTGAAAGTCCCTTTTCAACCATGACTATTTTCTTTTTACTGCCCTTGCGGATAAGTTCCAGCGCGGTAAAAATGCCGGCAGGGCCGGCGCCAACGATAACGATATCTGTTTTCATATGTTCCTCCATGCCCAAAATACATAGGGACATTGTTTTTATAAACAGCTCCTTCTGTATTCTACATTCCGCATTATACACTAAGCAATCGTCAATAATTACGAAAACAGGACATTTTTCATGTTAATTTTATATATGTAGTTAGTTTATTCATTTGCTTTGTTAAATACACTAATTTTCGTATATATTTCTTGTAAAAATCGTTGATATTTTTAAGTTCAAAAGAAGCTCTGCTTCTTGACCGTGAAATTGTGTTCGTTTAAAATAAGATTATAGATATTTTTGCAAACAAGCAATAGGCCGCAGCGGTTCGAAATTTGAATTTTGAAGGATTGGTGACAAAATGAAGAAAGTAGCTGTCATAATGGGCAGCGACAGCGATTTGCCCGTTGTCGAAAAAGCAATCAGCAAGCTTGGGGAATTCGGTGTACCCTATGAGGTGCACGTTTTTTCTGCACACCGGACACCTGCCGAAGCTGCAGACTTTTCAAGAAGTGCACGTGAAAAAGGCTTCGGTGCAATCATAGCAGCAGCCGGAAAAGCGGCGCATCTTGCCGGTGCTATAGCTGCAAATACCACCTTACCTGTTATCGGCATACCTATAAAATCATCTACTTTGGACGGCTTGGATGCTCTCTTGTCGACCGTACAGATGCCCTCCGGCATACCTGTTGCAACGGTCGCTATCGACGGAGCGGAAAATGCCGCCCTTCTTGCTGTTTCGATACTTTCCGTATCTGATGAAGCTCTCGCTGCCAAACTTGCCGACAGCCGTAAGTCGGCGGCAGAAAGCGTTCTTTTAAAGAACAAAGCGGTTGAAGAGAAGTTCAACGCTTGAATTTCAGTTATGGTATAATGGCATATACGATTTAAGTAAAAAACATAATGACTGGAATTCAGTCATTATAACACATTATAATAGACGGAGGATAAAATTCGATGGAAAAGACTGTCCAGCTCTATGAGGGCAAGGCAAAAAAGGTATACGCGACAAAAGACGAAAATCTCTGCATAGTTTCCTATAAAGATGACGCGACAGCCTTTAACGGCGAGAAAAAGGGTTCGATCCTGGGCAAGGGCGTTATAAACAACCGCCTTACGAACCGGCTTATGCAGCTTTTGGAGGAAAAAGGCATACCCACGCATTTTGTCGAAGAATTGAACGACCGCGAAACACTCGTAAAAAAAGTTTCCATTGTTCCTCTCGAGGTTATAATCCGCAATATCTCCGCCGGAAGCTTTGCAAAACGCTATGGCGTGGATGAGGGCATTGTTTTTAAAAACCCGACTATTGAGTTTTCGTTGAAAAATGACGATCTCGGCGATCCTCTCATCAATGCCTATCACGCGCTTGCGCTTGAGCTGGCAACAGAAGCCGAAATCGAGACCATAAAAGCCTTTGCCTTTAAGATAAACGACATCCTGAAGGCATTTATGCTTGAACACGGCATAGAGCTTGTCGACTTCAAGCTTGAATTCGGCAGACTCCCCGACGGAACCATCGTCCTTGCGGATGAGATATCTCCCGACACCTGCCGTTTCTGGGATGTCAAGACCCACGAAAAGCTTGACAAGGACCGTTTCCGCCGCGATTTGGGCGGAGTTGAGGACGCATATAACGAAGTCATGAGACGTCTGCTGGGGGATACGAAATGAGTAATATTCACGAGGAATGCGGTGTTTTCGGCGTTTATTCAAACTCTGACTGCGATGTCGCCGCGACCACATATTATGGGCTTTTCGCCCTCCAGCACCGCGGACAGGAAAGCTGCGGAATCGTTGTAAATGATGATGGGGTTTTTTCAGCCTTTAAAGACACAGGACTTGTGAACGATGTTTTCACTCCGTCTGTCATGGAAAAGCTCGGCGAGGGCAAAATGGCTATCGGACATTGCCGCTATGGGACAACGGGCGGTAATGACCGCAACAACGCCCAGCCTCTTGTCGTCAACCACATCAAGGGTAAAATGGCACTTGCCCACAACGGCAACCTTGTAAATTCTGCGGAGCTTCGCGAGGAGCTTGAGCTTCAGGGCAGTATTTTCCATACAACTACCGACAGCGAGGTCATCTCATATATCATAACTAAAGAGCGCATTGCAGCGGGTTCAATCGAGGATGCCGTAAACAAAGCTATGGACAGGCTCAAGGGCGCATATTCTCTTGTCGTCATGTCCCCGACAAAGCTTATCGCCGCGCGCGACGAACATGGCTTCCGCCCGCTTTGCTACGGCAAAACCCGGGACGGCGACTACGTCGTTGCTTCCGAAAGCTGTGCGCTTGCCGCTGTCGGCGCAACTATGGAGCGCGACCTTAAACCGGGCGAGATTTTAGTCTTTGATAAAAACGGAGTCCGCTCAATAACTGATCACTGCGGTAAGTGCGAGCCGAATCTCTGCGTTTTTGAATACATTTACTTTGCCCGTCCCGACTCCGTTATTGAGGGGTGCAGCGTACACAGTGCAAGACTTCGCGCAGGCGCGTTTCTTGCCCTTGAGCATCCCGTTCAGGCCGACGTCGTTGTGGGCGTCCCTGATTCGGGTATCGACGCGGCTATAGGCTTTGCCCGCCAGAGCGGCATTCCTTACGGAATAGGTCTTATAAAAAACCGCTATATCGGCAGAACTTTCATATCCCCCTGTCAAAAATCGCGCGAAGACAAGGTGCGCATCAAGCTCAACCCCGTTGCCGAAACCGTAGCGGGAAAGCGCGTTGTTCTTATCGACGACTCTATAGTCCGCGGAACTACCTGCGCAAGAATCGTACGCCTCCTTCGTGAGGCGGGCGCAAAGGAGATACACCTGCGCATTTCAGCTCCCCCTTTCCTTAACCCATGCTATTACGGAACCGATATTGACAGCCGCGATAACCTTATAGCCTGCCACTATACGGTTGAAGAGATCGCTAAAATTGTCGGCGCCGACACTCTTGGCTATCTCAGCGTCGAGAATGTAACAAAGCTAACGGACTTCCCCTGTCACAAGGGCTTTTGTTCCGCTTGCTTCAGCGGCGATTATCCTACGGAAATCCCCCAAAAAGCGTGTAAAAGCAGGTTTGAACAGAAGATAAGCGAAAGGAGTCATACGTAATGAAAAGCTTCTCCGAAAGCTACAAGGATGCCGGCGTTGACATCACCGCCGGCTACAAGGCTGTTGAGCTGATGAAAAGCCATATCACGCGGACAATGGTCGGCACAAACACTTTTGATATCGGCGGATTCGGAGGTCTTTTTGAGCTTGACCTCAAAGACACTCCCAATCCCGTACTGGTAAGCGGCACAGACGGTGTTGGCACAAAGCTAAAGCTTGCTTTTCTTATGGACAAACATGATACTGTCGGTATCGACTGCGTTGCAATGTGCGTAAATGACATCATATGCTGCGGGGCAAAGCCGCTTTTTTTCCTTGACTACATTGCCTGCGGCAGAAACGTGCCCGAGAAAATCGCCGCAATCGTTTCCGGCGTTGCAGAGGGATGTGTCCAAAGCGGCTGTGCTCTCATCGGCGGCGAAACTGCCGAAATGCCCGGCTTCTACCCTGTCCATGAATACGACCTCGCCGGTTTCTCTGTCGGCGTCGTGGATAAATCAAAGGTGCTTGATAAAAACACCGTAACAGAGGGCGATGTCATTATCGCGCTCCCATCCAGCGGTGTCCACAGCAACGGTTTTTCACTCGTCCGTAAGATATTCGATGTCGAAAACTGCGACTTGAATGCCCCCGTTGCGGCGCTTGGCGGCGCATCACTTGGCGAAACGCTCCTCACCCCGACAAAAATATACGTAAAGCCCATGCTTGCGCTCTTTGACTCAGTGACCGTCAAGGCTGTTTCGCATATTACGGGCGGCGGTTTCTACGAGAACATTCCACGCAGTCTCCCAAAGGGCTTTTCGGCTAAAATCGACCGCTCCTCCCTGCGCATACTCCCTATTTTCAATTACCTCGCGGAGACCGGCGGAATTCCCGAACGCGATATGTTCAACACTTATAACATGGGTGTCGGCATGAGCGTTGTTGTCTCAAAGGCAGACGCAGACAAGGCGCTTGAAATCCTTCATACATTCGGGGAGGACGCCTATATAATGGGTGAAATCATCAAATCCGGCGAGGGTGCTGTAATATGCTGAAAACGAAGATTGCCGTCCTCGTTTCCGGCGGAGGAACAAATCTGCAATCACTCATTGACGCGCAGCAAAGCGGTATAATAAAAAGCGGTGAGATTGCCCTTGTTGTTTCAAGTTCCGAAACGGCATACGCTCTTGAAAGGGCAAAAAATCACGGTATCGCATACCTTGCGGTTTCAAAAAAGTCCTGCGGAAGTCAGGCGGAATTTGAAAACAAAATACAGAGAGCACTCACCGAAAACGGCATTCAGCTTGTCGTTTTGGCGGGCTTTATGTCTATTTTGTCCGCCGATTTTGTATCGAAATGGGAAAAACGCATAATCAATGTACATCCCTCGCTTATTCCCTCCTTCTGCGGAGAAGGCTATTACGGACTGCGCGTGCATGAAGCCGCCTTGAAATACGGCGTCAAGCTTACGGGGGCAACCGTACATTTTGTTAACGAGATACCCGACGGCGGTGAAATCATATTACAGAAAAGCGTCCCTGTTTATAAAAATGACACGCCCGAAACGCTTCAAAAGCGCGTGATGGAGCGTGCCGAATGGAAGATACTTCCCCGTGCAGCGGAGCTCGTCTCCAGAAAGATTTTGAAAGAGGGCATTAGTTATGGCTTACAGCGCAAATGATATCGGCATGATACTTCGCGGAAACGCCTACCCGGGCAGAGGAATCGTCATAGGCAAAAGCGCCGATGGCAAAAAAGCGGTTTTTGCTTATTTTATTATGGGCAGAAGTGAAAACAGCCGCAACCGCATCTTTGTAGAAAAGGGATCTGACCTACTAATACACCCCTTTGACGAAAGCAAGGTGGAAGACCCCAGCCTTATCATCTATTCCCCTGTACGCGTTTTCCGCGATAAGACTATTGTCACGAACGGTGACCAGACGGATACAATATATGATTATTTGGTCAAGAAAGATACATTTGAAAACGCTCTCGATACGCGCTGCTTTGAGCCGGATGAGCCGAACTATACTCCGCGCATCAGCGGACTTTTAGACTTTGAAAACAGCTTCAAATATAAGATGAGCATCCTAAAATCTGCCGATGCCGCCGGTACGGACTGCAACCGCTTTACTTTTTCATATTGTCCCCTTGACGGAGTCGGACACTTCATTCACACTTATGCGGGCAACGGCAATCCCATCCCGAGCTTCTCCGGCGAGCCTGAAGTGGTCGCCGTCGGAAACTGCATTGACGAATATACGAAACTCATTTGGGACAACCTCAACGCAGACAACAAGGTTTCTCTATATGTACGTTTCATAGATTTAGCGAGCGGAGAATATGAGAGCCGCATGATAAACAAAAATTCGTGAAAGGGAAAGACAATGAAGGAATTTGAGCTGAAATACGGGTGCAATCCCAATCAGAAGCCTGCAAGAATATATATGCAAAACGGAAGCAAGCTTCCGATTACCATCTTGAACGGCCGTCCCGGCTATATAAATTTTCTCGACGCGTTCAATAGCTGGCAGCTTGTAAAGGAGCTGTCAATCGCGGTCAAAATGTGCGCCGCTGCGAGTTTCAAGCATGTCAGCCCCACCAGCGCGGCGGTCGGAAGAAAGCTTCCCGATGAGTTGAAGCGCGCCTGTTTCGTTGACGATATCGAAGGGCTTGACGATTCCCCGCTCGCCTGTGCCTACGCAAGGGCAAGGGGTACTGACCGCATGAGCAGCTTCGGTGACTGGATTGCTCTAAGCGAAACCTGCGATGCTGTAACAGCAAGCATTATAAAGCGTGAAGTGTCGGACGGCATCATCGCCCCCGGATATACGCCGGAAGCACTCGAAATCCTTAAAACAAAAAAACAGGGTGCTTACAACATCATAGCGATAGACCCCGACTATATACCGGAGGAAAAGGAGATAAAGCAGGTTTTCGGAATTACCTTTGAGCAGGGACGCAACAATTTTGAAATCAGCGCAGATTTACTGAAAAACATCGTTACTGCTAACAAAACGCTGCCCGAAAGTGCGGTGCGCGACCTCATTATCAGCCTTATAACGCTCAAATACACGCAGTCAAACTCCGTCTGCTACGCAGTCGACGGACAGGCTATCGGCGTGGGTGCGGGACAGCAAAGCCGCATACACTGCACGCGCCTCGCGGGCAGCAAGGCTGACAACTGGCATCTGAGGCAAAGTCCCATGGTTCTTGACTTGCCGTTTATTAAAGACCTCCCCCGCGCGGTGCGTGACAATACGATTGACGTTTACATTTCCGATGAATCGGACGATGTCCGCGGCGATGACGTCTGGCACCAGTTTTTCACAGAACAGCCGCGAAAACTCTCATACGAAGAAAAGCGGGAGTATCTTGCAAAAATCGAGGGTGTGTCTCTCGGCTCAGACGCTTTCTTTCCTTTCGGTGACAACATCATCCGTGCAAGAAGAAGCGGCGTAACCTATGTTGCCCAGCCCGGCGGCTCCGTCCGCGATGACGATGTCATAAAAGAGTGCGACATCAGAAATATGGTAATGGCGTTTACCGGCATGAGATTGTTCCACCATTAATAGTCGGAGGTTATCCATGAAGATAATGGTCATTGGCGGCGGCGGAAGAGAGCACGCCATTATAAAGAAATTGAGACAAAGCCCGAAAATCACTGAAATTTACGCTCTTCCCGGCAACGGCGGCATTGCTCAAGATGCCGTCTGCACAGGCATAGGCGCAAAGGATATCCCCGAAATAGTAAATTTTGCAAAAAACAATTCAATTGATTTTGCCGTTGTCGCACCGGACGACCCTTTGGTTCTCGGTGCTGTCGACGAGCTTGAAAAAATCGGCGTTCCCTGCTTCGGTCCCGATAAAAATGCCGCTGTCATCGAGGGCAGTAAGGTGTTCAGCAAAGACCTTATGAAAAAATACGGTATTCCTACCGCAAAATATGAGGTTTTTACCGATATGCAGAAGGCGCTTGCCTATCTTGACACCGCCCCTATTCCCACCGTCGTCAAGGCGGACGGTCTGGCACTTGGCAAGGGTGTGATCATAGCCGCAACACGCGATGAAGCCAAAGGTGCTGTCCGCTCCATGATGGAAGACAAGGTTTTCGGCGAAAGCGGCTCGCAGATCGTTATTGAGGAATTTCTTGAAGGTCCCGAGGTTTCGGTTTTGACTTTTACAGACGGGAACACGCTCGTCCCCATGGTTTCCAGCATGGATCACAAGCGCGCCCGCGACAATGACGAAGGTCTAAATACGGGCGGCATGGGTACTGTCGCACCGAATCCATATTATACAGATGAAATTGCTAAAGAGTGTATGGAGAAGATTTTTCTCCCCACGATAAAGGCTATGAACGCGGAGAACCGCACATTTAAGGGCTGCTTGTATTTCGGACTTATGTTAACCAAAGACGGTCCCAAAGTCATCGAATATAACTGCCGTTTCGGCGATCCGGAAACGCAGGTCGTACTTCCGCTTCTGGAAAGCGATTTGTTTGAAATCATGCAGGCGGTGAGAAACGGAATGCTCTCTGAAACGGAAGTTAAGTTTTCTTCCGGTTCTGCCTGCTGTGTTATAATGGCTTCAGATGGGTATCCCGAAAAATACGAAAAGGGCTTTGAGATTTCTCTTCCCTCTCCCGAACCTGCCGGCACAGAAATTTACGTCGCCGGAGCGAAGCTTGAGGGCGGAAAGCTGCTCACCAACGGCGGACGCGTCCTTGGCGTTACGGCAAAGTCTGATGACTTGAAGTCCGCAATCAATAAGGCATATGAAGCGGTTAAGCTTGTTCATTTTAAGAATGCGTTCTACCGCACAGACATCGGTCAAAGGGCGCTCAAAGCATTTAAAAAGGAGGTGTGAGCTTGGTTTACAGAGTATATGTTGAAAAGAAAAGTTCAGAAGCGCTTGAGGCAAAGGCGCTTTGCTCTGACATCTGCAGCTTTTTGGGTATCGAAGGTCTTGAAAATCTCCGCATTATCAACCGTTACGATGTTGAAAACATCAGTTCCGAGCTTTTTGAGCAATGCAAACGCACTATTTTTTCAGAGCCGCAGCTTGACATAGTGACAGACACGCTTACGGATACCGAAGGCTGCGCGGTATTCGCTGTAGAGTTTTTGCCCGGTCAATTCGACCAGCGCGCAGACTCCGCCGCCCAGTGCATCCAAATCGTTTCCCAGGGCGGAAGACCGACAGTAAAGACCGCAAAGGTCTATGTTTTGAGCGGCAGGCTCACAGATTTGGAGCTTGAAACCATCAAAAACTATGTGATCAATCCTGTGGAATCCCGTCTTGCCTCACTTGAAAGCTTTGAAACCCTTGAAACAAACTACGACATCCCTACGGAAGTCGAAACTCTTTTCGGCTTCTGCTCAATGGGCGATGCTGAAATCACAGACTTCATCTGCGAAAAGGGTCTTGCCATGGATGCGGATGACCTGCGTTTCTGTCAGCAGTATTTCAAGTCCGAAAACCGCGAGCCTACCATAACAGAAATTAGGATGATTGATACCTATTGGTCGGATCACTGCCGCCATACCACCTTTAACACCACGATAGACAGCGTTAAGTTTGAGGACGAAACGCTTCAAAGCGCATGGGACAGATATCTCGGCACACGCAAGGAACTGAACCGAAGCAAACCCATTTGCCTTATGGATATCGGCACTTTGGCGGCAAAGCATCTCAAAGCAAACGGCAAGCTGGATAGGCTTGACGAGAGCGAAGAGATAAACGCCTGCACCGTTAAAATCGACGTTGAGACTGAAAACGGTACGGAAAAATGGTTGCTTCTTTTCAAAAATGAAACACACAACCACCCAACCGAAATCGAGCCTTTCGGCGGCGCTGCAACCTGCGTCGGCGGCGCTATACGCGACCCGCTTTCCGGACGAAGCTATGTCTATGCCGCAATGCGCATTTCAGGCGCTGCCGATCCCCTAAAGCCCGTTTCGGAAACACTTGAGGGCAAACTCCCACAGAAAAAGCTCGTTGCCACAGCCGCCGCAGGCTACAGCTCCTACGGCAACCAGATCGGTCTTACAACAGGCATCGTTGATGAAATTTATCACCCAGGCTATGCCGCAAAGCATATGGAGGTCGGCGCTGTGATCGGTGCCGCTCCCGAAGAAAACGTGCGTCGTGAAAGACCGGCTGCGGGAGATGTCGTTATTCTGCTCGGTGGAAGAACAGGACGCGATGGCTGCGGCGGTGCAACAGGTTCTTCAAAGGCACACAGCCTATCCTCCCTTGAAACCTGCGGTGCAGAGGTACAAAAGGGCAATGCGCCCGAAGAGCGCAAGCTCCAGCGTCTTTTCCGAAATGCGGAGGCCGCCCGCCTTATCAAACGCTGCAACGACTTCGGCGCAGGCGGTGTTTCCGTTGCCATAGGAGAGCTTGCGGACGGTCTTGAAATAAACCTCAACGCAGTTCCCAAAAAATACGAGGGACTGGACGGAACTGAGCTTGCGATAAGCGAATCGCAGGAGCGCATGGCTGTAGTGGTTGACAAGAATTATGTAAACCATTTTATGGAGCTTGCCGCTTCCGAAAATCTTGAGGCAACAGTTGTTGCAGAGGTTACGGAAACCCGCCGTCTTGTCATGCACTGGAACGGAAAAGCCATTGTCGATATTTCCCGGGATTTCTTGGACAGCAACGGAACTGAAAAGCACATCGGCATCACTCCGGATGCTCCGAAAGACTTTCAAAAGGACATTCCCGCAGACTTTGAAAGCGGCATGCGCAATTTGGTCAGCGATTTGAACGTCTGCTCAAAACGCGGGCTTTCCGAGCGCTTCGACTCCACCATAGGAGCCGGAAGCGTGTTGATGCCTTTCGGCGGAAAATATCAGCAGACGCCCGTTCAGGCAATGATTCATAAAATTTCCCGCGAGCATGGGGATACCCGCACCTGTTCTTTCATGTCTTACGGATACAATCCCTATATCAGTGAAAAAAGTCCTTATCACGGCGCATATCTTGCTGTTGTAGAATCCGTTTCCAAGCTGATTGCGGCAGGCGCAGACTACAGTGATATTTATCTCAGCTTTCAGGAATACTTTGAAAAGCCCCTGCGTGACGGCAGGCGCTGGGGAAAGCCTCTTTCTGCGGTTCTCGGCGCTTTTATTGCGCAAATGGATATGGGTGTTGCCGCAATCGGCGGCAAAGACTCGATGAGCGGCAGCTTTGAAAAGCTTGACGTGCCGCCTACGCTGATTTCCTTTGCCGTAACCACAGACAGCATAGACAATGTGATCTCTCCCGAATTTAAGGCGGCAAATCACAAAGTTTGCCTGCTCTGCCCACGCTATAATCAAGACGGCTTGCCTGAAAAGGAGTCTCTGATTGAAAACTTCCACACAGTAACGGGGCTGATTAGAAGCGGAAAGGTCTGTGCAGTTTACACGCCCACATTCGGGGGAGCTGCGGAGGGCATCTTTAAAATGTGCATCGGCAACGGTTTGGGCTTTGCATTTGACGACGGCGCCGATATGGACGACATTTTTGGCTACCGCTACGGCAGCTTTATACTTGAGTTTACAGGCGAAGATATCCTTGGCTCATACCTTGGACGCACAACAGAAAAAGCGGAGATTTCCAAAGGTAATGCCGCTCTAAATCTCAGTGCTTTACAGAAGCTTTATGAGGACAAACTTGAAAGCGTGTATCCCTGCAATATCAAAGCCGGTGACAGCTTCACTGTACCCTATTCCTGCAAAGTTTCTGCCAAAGTCTCAAGCTCCCGTATTTCTTTTGCCCGTCCCAGAGCAATAATACCGGTATTCCCCGGTACCAACTGTGAATACGACACGGCAAAAGCTCTTGAAAATGCCGGTATAGAGGCAAGAACCGTCATTATAAGAAATCTCACTCAAGCAGATATTTTACAGTCAGTAGAGCATTTTTCAAATGAATTGAAAAATGCCCAGATAGTCGTTATTCCGGGCGGCTTTTCGGGCGGCGACGAACCTGACGGAAGCGCCAAGTTCATCACCTCTTTCTTCCGCAGCTCAGCCATACGCGATGAAGTAGAGAAGCTTTTATACACGCGGGACGGATTGATGCTCGGCATCTGCAACGGTTTTCAGGCGCTTATCAAGCTCGGTCTTGTCCCCTACGGACACATCATGGATACAGACGAAAGCTTCCCGACTCTGAGCTTTAATACTATAGGACGTCACCAGTCAAAGCTTGTACGTACTAAGATCTCGTCTAACCTTTCTCCATGGCTCCTTAACACAAAAGTCGGTGACATTTACACGGTTCCCATTTCACATGGCGAAGGGCGTTTTCTCGCAAGCGATGAGCTTGTCAAAAAGCTCGGGGAAGGCGGTCAGATCGCTACCCAGTATGTCGATTTGTCGGGCAATGTCACCCAAGATATCCGTTTCAACCCAAACGGCAGTATATGCGCTATAGAAGGCATTACCTCCCCGGATGGACGTATCCTCGGAAAGATGGGTCATTCCGAACGTATAGGCAAAGGTCTTTATAAAAATGTTGACGGCGTTTACGATATGAAACTCTTTGAATCCGCCGCACAATATTACAAATAAGATTTATACGTAAAATATTGCCCTCCTGCTAAAAACGGGCGGGCAGTATTTTTACAAATATTCGCAAAAACAGACGTTCTTATCGCGTTGACAATATAGATACAATGTGTTACAATTTGGTTACGTTGCATAATTACCATTTATTGTATCGTCTCAAAAGAAAGGATTGGAAATATATGGCATTAGAAAAAACAGCGGTTCTTGAGTATAAGGGGCATCCCCTTCGCCGTAAGGACAACATGATTTATTTCGGCAGCATGACTGATAAATACATTATTATGCTCCAAATTCTGGATACCAAGAGGATCAAAGACATGGATGTCGCCACAAAGGTGTCTGTTCAGCTCCAACTGACTGATCCGGATCTCAAATCTCGTGACCGCGTGGTCAAAAAGAGCGAAAAAGACAGCCTTTATGCCGCCATGGACGTTGCTTCTGTCTGGCTTGAAAGAGCTTTAGCTCAATAAATACTTATACTTTGTAAGCATAAACCTTTTAGGAAATTTTCCTCGACCGTCATTACGAAAGGACAAACATGAATCGAAAAAACCTTAAAGCAATCGTAATTGCATCCGCGCTGACTTGCGCGCTTTCTGTTTCTGCCAATGCTGCAAGCATCGGCGGAGCAATGGTTAAGGCAGACGCATTGAATCTTCGCAGCAAACCTTCCACCGATGCATCGATTATCACACTTTCACCTAATGGCTCCTTAGTTGTTGTAGGAGAAAAGGTCAATGATTCTTGGTACAAAGTCGTATACCGCGGAACAACTGGCTACATGGCTTCAGATTACCTAACTTTCAGCGAAAACTTGGACGGTTATTTCGGCAGCGGTCGGATATATGGTACAGATGTCCGTTTGCGTGACTCGGCAAGCATGGACTCCAATGTCATCGGATGCTACGGCAACGGAACTGTAATGCAGGTCATAGGCGTTTATGAAAACTGGTATAAAGTAAAATACAACAGCACTGTCGGCTATGTTCACAGCGACTATTTTTCTCTTTCAGATGTAAACGGTCCCTCTGAGGGGGAGGACTCCCTTCAAGGACAGATGATAGTAGACACCGCCATGAAATATATAGGCGTACCATATGTTTGGGGAGGAACTTCCGAAAGCGGTTTTGACTGCTCGGGTCTTGTCCATTATGTATATAAGGAATGCGGTTACAGTATCGACCGTACTGCGGCTACTATATATGATGACGGAATATATGTCAGCAAATCTGATTTGCAGATCGGTGATGCCATCTGCTTTTCTTCCGCTTCATCTTCAATAGGTCATGTCGGAATTTACATCGGCGGAGGACAGTTTATTCATGCAAGCTCGTCTTCCGGAAGTGTTATAATAAGCGACTTAAATTCTGATTATTATACTTCCCACTATGTCGGTGCCCGGCGTATAGTATAAATTTTTTTGCCCCGCTGTGAAGATTTTTCGCGGCGGGGCTTGATTTGTTAACAATTTAGGTGCAAAATAGAATAGATATAATGTGCTTTGTACTGTCGATGTGAAAGTAATGATTACCGGATATAAGTTGATCTCATAAATTATCCGGCTGGTATGCGGGGTTTGCTTCAGGAGGATACTATGGATTTTAATAGAGTATATAACGCCTATTTCAGTCCGTCAGGCTCAACAAAAAAAATAACAAGCGCTGTCGCAAGTGTTATTTCCGATACAATCACTTCCATCGACTTTTTAAACGGACCCAAAACAGAACTTTCCGGTATTGATAAAAATGATGTATTGATTATCGGTATGCCCGTATTTGCAGGAAGAATCCCTCAAGTCTGTGTTCCATATATTAAAAATTTAAAAGGCACAAATACGCCTGCTGTCGCCCTTGTTGTTTACGGAAACCGTGCATACGGTGATGCTTTGCTTGAGCTCTGTGACCTGCTTGATGAACAGGGTTTCCGTGTAATAGGTGCCGGCGCTTTTGTTGCCGAACATTCCCTTTTTAAACAGGTTGCCCATGGTCGTCCCGATAATGAGGATTTTTCGCAAATAATCCGCTTCGCCTCGGTTTGTTCCCAGAAGCTTGAGGAATTTGAAGGCTTCTCAGAGCAGCTTAGCATTAAGGGCAGCCGTCCCTATTCTCCTCCCAGAAAAATCTCCATTGGTCCAAAAACAGTATCAAAATGCAGCGACTGCGGTGTTTGCGCAAAGCTTTGCCCTGTCGGTGCAATAGATTACAGAGATCCCTTTAAAACTGATATAGATAAATGCATTTCCTGTACCGCCTGCATTGCCGCCTGCCCTATCGGAGCAAGGTCTTTTCGCGGTTTTAAATATAACACCGCGGAAAAGGTGTTTATTAAGAAATGCTCCTCCCGTATTGAGCCGGAATGGTTCACTTAATATAACACTTGCTATAAAAGTCTAAAATCATCCACTCCTGATTTTGGATTTTTTTTTGCGCAAAAATGCTTATCCATAAGCAAAACGGCATTTTGTGCTTCTGCACAAACAATTTCTTAATTTAACTCAAAAAATTATATTATAATTATGCAATACCCGCTTGCTATTATATGAATTAGAGTGTATTATATTCATAATATATGCATATTTATTCGGTGGTGATATCTATGGTAAAGGTTTTTATAGTAGGTTCCGCGGGTACAACGGGGCTAAGGCTCCATTCGCGTCTTAAACAGCGAGATGATGTTGAGCTTCTTGAGATTGACGAACACCTGCGCAAAGACCAGAAAGAAATCGAAAAGCTTATAGGACTGTCTGACTTTGTCTTTCTCTGCCTGCCCGATGATGCGGCACGTGAGACAGCCGAGCTTGCAAAAGAAGCGCGCGCAAGGATTATCGATACCTCAAGCGCACATCGAGCGGCAGATGGATGGTCTTACGGCTTTCCAGAACTATCCAAAGAACACAGGCAGAACATACAATCATCAAAATATGTATCATCTCCCGGCTGCCATGCCAGCGGCTTCATATCCCTCATCTATCCGCTTATTTCCGCAGGAGTGATTCCGCCGGACTGCCCTCTTGCCTGTACTTCGCTCACCGGATACAGCGGCGGCGGTAAAAAGATGATATCCAACTACGAAAATGCCGAGCGAAAGAGCGAGCTGTCAAGCCCATATCTTTACGCTATGGGGCAAAATCACAAGCACCTGCCTGAAATTACGGCTCAATGCGGTCTTTCTCTTGCTCCTTTGTTCATGCCCGTAGTAGGAGATTTCTATTCCGGAATGCTCGTTTCCATTCCTCTGCATTCCGCAATGCTTAGTGCGAAGTATACTGCTGACGATATTCGCGAAATATTGAAAAAACACTACGAGGGAAGCAGTTTTGTAAAGGTTTTGGATGATGCTCCCCCCTCTCTTTATGCAAATACCCTGTCCGGACGCGATGACATGGAATTATTCGTTTCCGGCTGCGATGAGCGAATTTTGCTGTGCTCTCGATTCGATAATCTCGGGAAAGGCGCATCGGGAGCTGCCATTCAGTGCTTCAACATCATGTGCGGTGCCCGCGAGGATTCGGGCTTGGTACTCGGGTAAGTTTTAAAACACCTGCCCTGGCTTCATAACAAAATTACTTGGAGGTTTACATAATATGAAATACATTGACGGCGGCATTTGTGCGGCAAAGGGCTTTATCGCCTCGGGAATAAATTGTGGAATAAAGAAAAGCGAAAAAAAGGACCTTGCCCTTATAATAAGCCAGGAAATGGCGGCAACAGCGGGTGTTTATACAAAAAATCTTGTGAAGGGCGCTCCCATAATAGTGACTCAGAAAAACATCTCGGACGGTTATGCCAGAGCGATTATTGTAAACAGCGGCAATGCAAATACCTGTAATGACAATGGCATTGAGATCGCCGAAGGCATGTGCGAACTTGTAGAAAAATATACAGACATTAATTCACACGACGTTGTCGTGGCTTCAACCGGAGTCATCGGGCAAAAGCTGAGTCTTGAGCCGATTGCAGCAGGTATGCCGGCTCTTGTGCGCTCGCTCGGCAAAAACTCCGATGATGCCGCAGCCGCTATCATGACCACCGATACTGTCAAAAAAGAGCTTGCTCTTGAGTTTGAAATCGGCGGCAAAAAAGTCCGAATGGGAGCTATCGCCAAGGGCAGCGGAATGATACACCCCAATATGGCGACAATGCTTGTCTTTGTCACAACAGATGCGGCCATATCCCCTGAAATGCTTCAAAAAGCGCTTGACTCATGCGTCGGGGATACATTCAATATGATAAGTGTTGACCGCGATACCTCCACTAATGATACTATGATAGTCATGGCAAATGGTATGGCGGAAAACGAACCGATAGTATCAGAAGGAGAAGATTTTGACTCTTTCAAGTCTGCGCTTTTTGAGATAAGCCTTAATTTGAGCCGCAAAATCGCAAAGGACGGCGAGGGCGCAACCAAGCTGCTTGAATGTAGAGTCTCCGGTGCAAAAAGCAAAAATGACGCAAGGCTGGTGGCAAAATCCGTTATCTGCTCTCCCCTGCTCAAGTGTGCCATGTTCGGGGCCGATGCAAACTGGGGCAGAGTCCTCTGCGCAATCGGCTATGCGGACGCGGATGTCGATGTCAGTAAGGTAAGCGTAGGTTTTAAGTCCGAAGCAGGTGAGATTTACGTCTGCAAAAACGGCGGCGGCATCGCTTTCTCCGAGGAGAAAGCGAAAGAAGTTCTGTCCTGCGACGAAATCATAATAGATATCATGCTTGGTGACGGTGAATTTTCCGCAGCCGCGTTCGGATGTGATCTCACCTATGATTACGTTAAAATAAACGGCGACTACCGCAGTTGACATAATATTTGTACGGAGGCTTGAATTGTGGACGAAAAACTGACAAACGCCCAGCGGGCAAAGGTACTGATAGAAGCGCTGCCCTACATTCAGCGTTACAACAATAAAATCGTTGTTGTAAAATACGGCGGCAACGCCATGATAAATGAGGAATTAAAGCGTGCGGTCATGGGCGATATCGTTCTGCTCTCGCTAATCGGAATAAAGGTCGTTCTTGTTCACGGCGGCGGACCTGAGATCAGCGATATTCTGAATAAAATGGGCAAGGAAACTGAGTTTATAGACGGTCTTCGCGTGACTGATGCGGAAACCGCTGAGGTCGTGCAGATGGTGCTTGCGGGCAAGATCTCCAAAAACCTTGTCAACCTAATCGGAAACATGGGCGGACGCGCGATTGGGCTTTCGGGAATGGATGCGCATATGATCGAAGCTAAAAAGCTCCGCAGTGATTTGGGCTATGTCGGCGATATTGTGAATATTGACCCCCAACCGATTCTTGATCTCCTTGATAAAGGATACATCCCTGTGATTTCCACAATCGGTTATGATAAGGACGGCAACACCTACAACATAAACGCTGACACCGCGGCAAGCCGCATAGCGGGAACGCTGAAAGCGGAAAGCCTAATTTCCATGACGGATATATCGGGACTTCTGCACGACAAAGACGACCCAACCACTCTCATACCCGTTGTAAATGTCAGTGAAGCCCCGCAGCTTATACGTGAGGGCATTATTTCAGACGGAATGATTCCAAAAGTCGAATGCTGCATTGAGGCGATACGCCGGGGAGTGAAAAAGGTCTTTATCATCGACGGCAGGGTTCCGCATTCGATTCTGATTGAAGCACTTACGGACGAGGGCATCGGTACGATGTTCATATAGTTGGTTTACATAATAATGGAGCGTGAAGGTATGGATATTAAGCAGCTTGACAATACTTATATTGCGAACACCTATAGCAGAGCCTCTTTTGTGGCTATGAGCGGCAAGGGCGCACTGGTTCGCGATGAAGACGGAAAAGAATACATAGACCTTGGAAGCGGCATCGCGGTCAACAGCTTCGGCATCTGTGACGACGAGTGGACGCATGCAGTTGAAGAACAGCTTCATAAAATACAGCACATTTCAAATCTCTATTACACCGAGCCGCAGGCAAGGCTCGCCCAAATGCTCTGCGAGAGAACCGACATGAAAAAGGTTTTCTTCGGAAATTCGGGTGCTGAGGCAAACGAGTGCGCCATAAAATGCGCAAGAAAATACTCGTCAGACAAATACGGCGCGAGGCGAAGCACGATTATAACGCTAATTGACAGTTTTCACGGACGCACAATGGCAGCTTTGTCCGCAACAGGTCAGGAATCCATGCATGTTCATTTCGGACCCTTTCTGGAGGGCTTCAAATATGCTCCCGCAAATAATTTCGCCGCATTAGAGGCGCTCTGTGACGGCACCGTCTGCGCCGTCATGCTGGAGCTTGTGCAGGGCGAGAGCGGCGTAAATCCGCTTGACAAAGCCTATGTTGATAAGGTGGCAGCCCTCTGTGCAGAGCGCGACATTCTCCTCATTGTTGACGAGGTCCAGACAGGAAACGGCAGAACCGGATCACTTTACGCATACATGCAGTACGGCATAAAGCCCGATATCGTCAGCACAGCAAAGGGTCTTGCCGGAGGGCTTCCTCTGGGCTGCACAATGCTCGGTGAAAAAGTTGAAAATACGCTTTCAGCCGGAACGCACGGTTCAACTTTCGGGGGCAACCCCATCTGTGCCGCCGGTGCAATCAGCATTATCTCCAGAATTGACGACGCACTTCTTGAGGAAGTAAAGAAAAAAGGCGAATACATAAAATCCGAGCTTGAGAAAGCGCCCGGTGTAATATCC
The DNA here is from genome assembly GCA_012719035.1 of Clostridiales bacterium. GTDB lineage: Bacteria > Bacillota > Clostridia > Oscillospirales > Oscillospiraceae > UBA2658. The sequence continues at coordinate 58,774 of JAAYBD010000011.1, forward strand.
GTAACGGGTCTCGGACTTATGATTGGCATAGAGACAGAGAAAAACGCAAAGGATTTAGCTCTCCAGTGTCTGCAAAAGGGCGTAATCGTCCTCACAGCGAAAAGCAAGTTAAGATTGCTTCCGCCGCTGAACATAAAACAAGAAGAACTAAAAAAGGCCATACAGATTTTGAAGGGAGTTATAGCACAATGAAGCATCTTTTGAAGCTTTCCGACCTTAGCGCAGAAGAAATCGTCGGAATACTTAATCTTGCCGACCAGCTAAAATATGAAAAGAAGAACGGCATCGAACATCATCTTTTAAAGGGAAAAACCCTGGGTATGATTTTCCAGAAAAGCTCGACGCGTACGAGGGTCAGTTTTGAGACAGGCATGTATCAGCTTGGCGGAAACGCACTTTTCCTTTCCTCACGTGACCTTCAGATAGGGCGCGGTGAGCCGATTCAGGACACCGCAAGAGTTCTCTCCCGTTATCTGGACGGCATCATGGTCCGCACCTTTGACCAGAGCGAAGTCGAGGCGCTTGCCGAATACGGCTCTATTCCGATAATAAACGGTCTTACCGACTACAGCCATCCCTGCCAGGTGCTTGCCGACCTTATGACGATTCGCGAATACAAGCACAGCTTCAAGGGTTTAAAACTCTGTTATATCGGCGATGGAAACAACATGGCAAACAGTCTTATCGTCGGATGTATAAAAATGGGGATGTCCGTTGCTATAGCCTGCCCGGATAATTACAAGCCGGACGCGGATATAATGAAGTGGGCAGCCGAGAACGGCGACTTTATATGCACATCGGATGTGCTTGCCGCCGCTAAAGACGCAGATGTCCTCTACACCGATGTCTGGGCTTCAATGGGTCAGGAAGACGAAGCCGAGAATCGCTGCATAGTATTTCAGGGATTTCAAATCAATGACGCTGTAATGGCTGCCGCAAAGCCTGATGCAATAGTTCAGCACTGCCTTCCCGCTCACCGCGGAGAGGAAATAACAGAAGAGGTTTTTGACGCACACTCCAATGAGCTGTTCGATGAAGCTGAAAACAGGCTTCATGCTCAAAAAGCAGTCTTGGTCAAACTGCTGGGGAATAGATAAAGATTATGAGTAAGGTTTACATAATTCTTGAGAACGGACGCGTCTTTGAAGGTGAATCCTTCGGAGCGGAAGGCGAAACCATTGGGGAGCTTGTATTTACTACCGGAGTAGTCGGCTATGTCGAAACTCTCACCGACCCCAGCTATGCCGGTCAGATCATCATGCACACCTTCCCTGAAATGGGAAACTACGGTATCATACACGAAGATTACGAGAGCTGGAAATGCCACGCAAACGGTATTGTTGTACGCAACTGGTGCAAAACCCCCTCGAATTTCCGCTGTGAAGAAACGCTGGACGATTTTCTAAAGACACAGGGCGTTGTGGGTATCTGCGGTGTCGACACACGCGAGATTACTCAGATAATCCGCGAAACCGGCGTCATGAACGCGATGATAACAAGTCAAAAGCCTGATGGCGTACCCGAAGAAGTAAAGTCCTACAAAATCAAGGATGCTGTATCGGAGACAAGTACAAAAAGTCCTTATATGATTGCCCCTAAGGGCGAAGCGAGATACTCCGTTGCCCTCATTGACTATGGTGCTAAAAGAAATATTATACGCGAGCTTCTCTCCTTTGGCTGTAAGGTAACAGTCTTTCCGCACAATACGAAAGCAGACGAAATCCTCGCTCTCAAACCCGACGGAGTGATGCTTTCAAACGGCGCAGGCGACCCCTCCGACAACACCGAATGCATTCAAGAAATCAAAAACCTTCTTGGAAAAGTTCCGATGTTTGGAATTTGCCTTGGTCATCAGCTTCTCGCCCTCGCCGCGGGCGGAAAAACAGAAAAACTGCGCTATGGTCACCGCGGCGGCAATCAGCCGGTGAGAGAACTTGAGAGCGGTCGGGTTTACATAACCTCTCAAAACCATGGCTACGCCGTTGTAGCGGACAGCCTTGACAGTAAAATAGCCAAGTTGAGTTATGTAAACCTAAATGACAACACCTGCGAAGGTCTCGACTATCCGTCGCTAAGAGCTTATTCGCTTCAGTTCCACCCGGAAGCTCATGCAGGTCCGCAAGATATGAGATCCACATTCGAAAAATTTATAGACCTCATGGATGGAGGTGAGCTGTAATGCCGCTTGAAAAAACTATTAAAAAAGTGCTTGTCGTCGGCTCCGGTCCTATTGTCATCGGTCAGGCGGCGGAATTCGATTATGCGGGAAATCAGGCCTGCCGCGTTTTGAAAGACGCGGGTCTGAATGTCGTTCTGGTAAACTCAAACCCCGCAACGATTATGACGGACACTTCGCTTGCCGATGAGATATACCTTGAGCCTCTAACCTCTGAAACAGTAAAGCGCATAATCGAAAAAGAGCATCCGGACAGTATTCTCGCCTCGCTCGGAGGACAAACAGGTCTTACAATAGCAATGCAGCTCAGTAAAGAGGGCTATCTTGATAAAATGGGAATACGCCTGCTCGGAACCTCAGCAGAAGCCATAGATAAGGCAGAGGACAGACAACTTTTCCGCGATACAATGCTGAAAATAGGTCAGCCCGTTATCCCCTCTGATGTTTCAAACACGCTTGAGAAGGCACTGGAAATTGCAAATGAGATCGGCTATCCGGTCATCATACGTCCGGCATTTACGCTGGGCGGCGGCGGCGGCGGAGTTGCTTACAATGAAGATGAACTGCGGATTATCGCCCAGAACGGTCTTATGCTCTCCCCTATCACTCAAATCCTTGTCGAGCGCTACATAGCGGGCTGGAAGGAAATCGAGTTTGAAGCTATACGCGACAGAGCAGGCAATGCTATTGCGGTATGCAGCATGGAAAACTTCGACCCCGTCGGCGTTCACACAGGAGACAGTATTGTTGTCGCGCCTGCAATGACCCTTTCGGACAAAGAATACCAGATGCTCCGCAGCGCATCCCTCAATATTATTACGGAGCTTGGCATCGAAGGCGGCTGCAACTGCCAGTTTGCCCTCAATCCTTACAGCTTCGAGTATGCGGTTATTGAGGTCAACCCCCGGGTATCCCGTTCATCTGCACTTGCAAGTAAGGCAACGGGCTATCCTATTGCAAAAGTCGCCGCAAAAATCGCACTCGGATACACGCTGGATGAAATCCGAAACGATGTCACAGGCAAAACAAGCGCATGTTTTGAGCCTACTGTCGATTATGTCGTCTGCAAACTTCCCAAATGGCCTTTTGATAAATTTGTCTTCGCCGACCGCACTCTCGGCACGCAGATGAAAGCAACCGGCGAAGTCATGGCGATTGCTTCCTGCTTCGAGGCTGCCATAATGAAGGCTGTGCGGGGCGCTGAGCTGGGTCTTGACACGCTCAATCCGAAAACCACCGAAGAGGTTGACATAATTTCCGCACTTCACAGGGTAGACGATAAGCGCCTGTTTACCATTTTCAGTGCGCTGAAGCAAAATATAAGTGTCGTGAAAATCAATGAAATAACAAAAATTGATCCATGGTTTATTAATAAAATCAAAAACCTTGCAGATTTTGAAAAACGGATTTCGGAAAAAGGTTTATCGAATGAAAGCTACAGGCTGGGCAAATATTACGGCTACACAGATAAGACTTTAGAACGTATTTCGGGATGTAAAATAGAAAATCCGGCAAAATACGCTTACAAGATGGTTGATACCTGTGCCGCCGAATTTGCGGCCGAAACTCCCTACTTCTATTCTACCTGTGACGCACACTGCGAGGCGCGCCCTTTTATAAAGGGCGGTAAGGAACGCATCATAGTTCTGGGCAGCGGACCGATTCGCATAGGTCAGGGAATTGAGTTTGACTATAGCTCCGTTCACTGCGTAAAAGCCCTGAAAGACTTGGGTTATGAGGTCGTTATCATCAACAACAACCCCGAAACGGTATCTACTGACTTCGATACAGCGGACAGGCTTTACTTTGAACCGCTCACCTTTGAAGACGTCATGCATGTCATCGATGTTGAAAAGCCCTATGGCGTTGTGGTAGCCTTCGGCGGACAGACGGCAATCAATCTGACCCATGCCCTGAGCGATTCGGGTATCAGAATTCTCGGCACCTCGGCTGAAAGCATCGACCTTGCCGAAGACCGCATGCGCTTTGACGCCCTTCTGGAACGCTTCAATATCTCCCGCCCGAAAGGTCTAAGCGCAGTCAATACAGAGCAGGCACTCAGCGCGGCGAAAACCCTTGGCTACCCCGTTCTGCTGCGCCCCTCATACGTCATCGGCGGTCAGAACATGACCATTGCTTACACTGAGCAGAACGTACGCCAGTATATGGACATCATTCTTTCCCAGGGAATTGAAAACCCCGTTCTCGTCGATAAATATATGATGGGAACAGAGCTTGAGGTTGACATAATCTGTGACGGAGAAGATGTTCTTATACCTGGTATCATGCAGCACATCGAGCGCGCCGGCGTTCACAGCGGAGACAGCATCGCCGTATACCCGCCGTATAATATCAGCGATAAAATGCTCACAAACATCATAGATGTTTCAACAAAGCTGGCGCTTGCTATGGGAACACGCGGTCTTGTCAACATCCAGTATCTCATATACGGCGGCGAGCTGTATGTGATAGAGGTCAATCCCCGCGCTTCAAGAACTATCCCCTACATCAGCAAAGTAACAGGACTCCCAATGGTCGATATAGCAACCCGTCTGATGGTAGGAGAAAGCCTTAAAAATATGCCTTACGGCACAGGACTTTATAAGCAGCCGCCCTATGTTACGGTAAAGGTTCCCGTTTTCTCCTTCGAGAAACTTCATGGCGTAAACTCCTCTTTAAGCCCCGAAATGAAATCTACAGGCGAGGTTCTGGGCATAGGAAAAACACTTGAGGAAGCGCTGTTCAAAGGTCTTCTGTCGGCGGGCTTCCGCCTTGCCCATCCTAAAAACCGCGATTTGGGTGTTATGATAACAGTCAACAAGCAAGATCGCTTTGAGATAATCGACCTTGCCCGAAAGTTTGATGAGCTCGGCTTCAAGCTCTACGCAACGGATGGAAACGCCGCGGAAATTTCACGTCTGGGCGTTGATGTCGAAGTTGTTGGAAAGCTCTGCTCCGACAACAACGGCATCAATCTGATGGAGAGCGGGAAAATCTCATACCTTATCATGACAGGCACTACGGAACCGAGCTATATTGAGGATTTTATCCGACTGAATCACCGCGCTCTGCAGCTGTCAATCCCATGCCTCACCTCTCTCGATACGGCGAACGCACTTGCCGATATGCTCGCAAGCCGTTATAACGAGCACAATACCGAGCTTGTGGATATTGCACACATGCGCACCAAACGAGAGGTCTTGCCTTTCGCGAAAATGCAGGGCAGCGGGGACGATTACATCTTCTTTGAAAACTTTGACGGCAGTATTTCCTGCCCCGAATCCTTGAGCACCTCTCTTGCGGACCGCCACTTCGGTATAGGAGGCACCGGAGTCGTTCTAATTGAGAATTCTGAGATTGCGGACGCAAAAATGCGCATCTTTAATGCGGACGGTTCGGAAAGCGGCATGGCGGGCAACTGCATGCGCTGTGTCGGAAAATACCTCCACGACCGCGGTATCGTCCCGAAAATGGAGATGACCATTGAAACCGCGAGCGGCATTAAGGAGCTGACGCTCTATTCTTTCGGAGGAGAGGTTCGTTCCGTACGCGTCAATATGGGAAGAGCCGAGCTTGCCCCGGAAAAGATTCCGGTCAAGCTAAGCGGCAGCAGCGTAATAGACCGCAAGGTAAAGGTCGCCGATAACGAATATGCAATTACATGTGTAAACATGGGCAACCCCCACTGCGTAATTTTCTGCGAGAGAGTTGATCGTGTAGATGTTTCAGCCATAGGCCCCCTCTTTGAGAATGACCCCCTCTTCCCCGCACGTGTCAATACTGAGTTTGTCCGCGTAGTCAACCGCAACACGCTGAAAATGCGTGTCTGGGAGCGCGGCAACGGGGAAACCCTCGCCTGCGGAACGGGTGCCTGTGCTGCCGTTGTCGCGGCTGTCGAGAACGGTTTCTGTGAAAAAGGCGAGGATATCACGGTCAAAGTACGGGGCGGCGAGCTTGTCGTCAACTATACGGACGAAGCTGTTTACCTTACCGGCAACGCAAGCCTTGTCTTTAACGGCAGTGTGGAATATTAATCTGCCAAATTGATTTCAGTCTAAAGTTGTGATAGGATGACCATATGGTCATCCTATCTTTTTACCTTATTTGGAGGTGCTCTTTGAAAAACATCTTAATTGTTGAAGACGACAGGGCGCTTGCTTCAGGTATATGCATAGCGCTGAAAAGCGACGGTGTTTTTCCTTATGCCTGTCATTCCATAAAATCAGCAAGGGACGAGATTGCAAAAAACCCCTACGATTTATTTATACTTGACATCAACCTCCCGGACGGAAGCGGGCTTGATTTCCTGCGGGAATTAAAACGCACCGGCGGCATCCCCATAATTATACTTACCGCAAACGATTTGGAAACGGATATCGTAACAGGGCTTGAAAGCGGCGCCGACGACTATATCACAAAGCCTTTCAGCCTTGCCGTACTCAGGGCAAGGGTCAACACCCAGCTTAGAAAAGCGGCTTCTTTAATAACGGGCAGAATACAAATCGATGACTTTGCCTTTGACTTCGACAGGCTGGAGTATTTCAGAAGCGGCAAACCGCTGGAACTCAGCAAAACCGAACAGAAGCTTCTCAGGCTCCTTGTCGAAAATCGCGGCAACACTCTTGAGCGTTCCGCACTTGTTGACAGGATATGGACGGACGGTGCGGAATATGTTGACGAAAACGCGCTTTCCGTTGCAGTCAAGCGTCTGCGCGACAAGCTTGAGGAAAACCCCTCAAAACCGGCCTACATCAAGACCGTCTACGGTATAGGCTATTCATGGGCGGTGAAGTGAAATGAACACATTCGATTACATCTGCCTTGCATTTGCATCCTGCACAATAATCTCATCCATCTGTTTTATGCTATATTATCGCAGAAAAACGAAAAACATTCTTGAGAGCACATCAAAAATGATAGACGGCGCTATTTCGGGCAGCTTTAGCGAAAGCGCTTTCGATGAGAGTCTGCTGTCCTCAGTGGAAACAAAGCTTGCACAGTATCTGAACTCCTGCGATGTATCCTCCAAAAATTTTGCCTTGGAAAAAGATAAGATAAAGGAGTTTATCGCCGATATCTCACATCAGACGAAAACACCGGTTTCAAACATTCTTCTCTACTCCCAGCTTCTCGGTGAGCAAAACCTGCCGAATGAGAGCGCCCAATATGTCTCTGCTCTGTCAGAACAGGCAGAAAAGCTGAGCTTTCTAATAGAGTCGCTTGTCAAAGCATCAAGGCTTGAAACAGGAATCATCGCGCTAAATCCGAGACTTTCCGATGTACAGTCCCTGCTCAGCACTGTGGAATCCGAAATCATGCCTAAAGCAAAGGCAAAAAACATCACTCTGAGCATCTGCGAAACCTCCGAAAAGGCATTATTCGACCCAAAATGGACCGCAGAGGCAGTTTACAACATCGCGGACAACGCTATAAAATACTCTCCACGCGGAGGAAGAGTCGAGATTTCTGTCACAGCGTTTGAGTTGTTTTGCCGAATAGACATAAAAGACAGCGGAATTGGAATTTCAGAGGACGAGCAGGCAAAAATTTTTACGCGCTTTTACCGTAGTCCGCGTGTCAGCGAAGTCGAAGGCGTAGGAATCGGGCTATACCTCTCGCGCGAAATAATTTCGGGTGAAGGCGGGTATATCAAACTCTCCGCCCGCGAGGGTAAGGGAACTGTTTTTTCGGTTTATCTTCCGAGGGAACAATGAAATCTTTCAAAACTGTTAGATTTTTCTCCGCCTCCGAAAGATTGTCGAAAGGATTTTATGCTAAAGTCCGTACTGTAGGGTGAATCCCTGCCTTACGGACTTTTTTGGAGGTAAAAATATGACCATTCTTGAAACCCATGATTTAAAGAAAATATACGGCACCGGCGAGACCGCTGTTCACGCGCTGGACGGTGTTGATCTGCAAGTGCAGAGCGGTGAATTCGTCGCAATCGTCGGAACGTCAGGAAGCGGCAAATCGACGCTTCTGCATATGCTCGGAGGGCTTGACAGACCGACAAGCGGCAGCGTAAGCGTTGACGGCAAGGAAATATTCGGTCTGACAGACGAAGAGCTTACAATTTTCCGCAGACGTAAAATCGGATTCGTATTTCAGAACTATAACCTTGTCCCTGTTTTGAACGTCTATGAAAACATCATCCTGCCGATTCAGCTTGACGGAAAAGACCCGGATACTGAATATGTGAACAAAATCATAAAAACTCTCGGACTTGAAAGCAAGCTTCAAAATCTGCCCAATAACCTTTCGGGCGGTCAGCAGCAGCGCGTTGCCATTGCAAGAGCGCTTGCCTCAAAGCCCGCTATAATCCTTGCGGACGAGCCGACCGGAAATCTTGACAGCAGGACAAGTCAGGACGTTTTGAGTCTTCTTAAAGTAACAAGTGAAAAATTCAGTCAGACTATTGTGATGATAACCCACAATGAAGAAATCGCACAGCTCGCCGACCGCACCGTCCGCATCGAGGACGGAAAAATCCTTCGCACGGGCGGTGATCAAAAATGATTAGGGTTAATAACAAAAAAGCAATTAATAATATTTCTTCAAAAAGCTTTAAGACCAACAAGACAAGAAATATCATTGCCATCATTGCAATTGCTTTAACAGCTATGCTGTTTACAAGCCTCTTTACCATGGGAATGGGAACCGTTGAGAGCATCCAGCAGACAACAATGCGTCAAGCTGGAGGTGACGGTCACGCTGTTTTGAAATATATAACCGACGAGCAGTTTGACTCTGTTAAAAGCCATCCGTTGATAAAGGAAATTGCTTATGACCGCGTGCTTTTTGATGATGTTGAAAATGAAGCGTTATTGAAAAGGCATGCAGAGTTTTGGTATTACGATGATATCGGCCTAAAGCTCGGTTTTTGCGAGCCCACCACAGGACATCGCCCAGAGGCTGAAAATGAAGTAATTGTTGATACAAAAACGCTTCAGCTTTTGAATGTGCCATTGGAACTGGGTGCTCCCATAAGCCTTGAACTTAATATAAGAGGGCAAACTGTAACACGAAATTTTGTTCTGTGCGGCTGGTGGGACAGCGATCCTGCTTTCAACGTAGGCCAGATATTCGCCTCCCGGGCATATATGGATGCTCATGCAGATGAACTTGAAAACACCTATTACAGCGACTATTCAATGACTGGCGTTATTAATGCATACATTATGTTCAAAAACAGCCTGAACTTGGAGCAGCAGCTTGAAACTGTTATAACGGACAGCGGTTTTTCTTCCGATTTAGATGACCCGAACTTCATTGAAAATAATGTGAACTGGTCATATCTTTCGACAAACTTTCAAATGGATGTGCAAACAGCCGCAGTGCTCGGAAGCGGACTTCTCCTTATTGTCCTTACCGGCTATCTGATTATATACAACATTTTTCAAATATCTGTAATCCGTGACATCCGCTTTTACGGGCTCCTCAAAACTATAGGCACTACAGGAAAACAAATCCGGCACATTATTCACAGACAGGCTCTCGTTATGTCCGCAATCGGCATTCCTTTTGGCCTTGTATTCGGCTTCTTTTCCGGCAAATCTCTGGTTCCTATTCTAATGAGCAATTCAAATTATGCAGGCAGCGCTGTTTCTGTTTCACCAAATCCTATAATATTTTTGGGGGCAGCCTTATTTGCTTTGATTACTGTTTATATCAGCACTGTAAAGCCCGCCAGAATTGCAGCTTCCATTTCGCCTATAGAGGCTGTTCGATACACAGACAGCGAAACATACAATAAATCTAAAAAGCGGAAAGAAACAAAAGGCGCAAAAGTGACTAAAATGGCAGCAGCAAACATAGGGCGCAATAAAAAGAGAACGGTACTTGTAATAATCAGTCTTTCACTAAGTCTGATATTAATGAATGCTGTAATTACATTGTCTCAAAGCATTGACATGGACAAATTTCTGTCTACCTTTAATGACACCGATTTTCTTATTGCCCATGCAGATTATTTTAACTATCATTTCTCAGGTTCTGAAAATGCGCTCTCTGAGCAGTTTATAGAAGCTGTAAAAGGTCTGGAAGGTTTTGAAGAAGGCGGCCGCTATTATGGCGGCTGGACTGAGATGTTCGCTGTAAGCGACTCAGATTCAAATAATGAAAATATTGTGAATCCGTATGGTGATATAAATTGCATGGTCTATGGACTTGATAATTTACCAATGGAGCGCTTGGAGCTTCTTGACGGTGAAATTGATCTTGAAAAGCTCAAGAGCGGAAAATACATTCTTGAGGGTGTGCATCTCGATGATAATAAAAAGCCTATATGGGACACAGCACACTTTAAAGTAGGTGAATCTGTTACACTTCACAACTATAAAGGAACATCTGAAAACTTTTCTGACAGAGAGTATACGACACAGGAATACACTGTATTAGGTCATGTTGCAATAAAATATTATACAGCAAGCGACCGCACCTACTGGGAATACAGCTTTTATTTGCCTGCGGATGTTTACAAAACTCTTGTCTCCCAGCCTTCGATAATGAGCTATGCTTTCAATGTTAAAGACGGCTTCGAATCTACGGCCGAAGAGTTCATTAAAAATTACACCGACACAGTTGAACCAACAATGAACTTCGACTCAAAATCAAAATCTGTAGCTTCTTTTGAAGGAATGCGCGGCACAGTTCTATTGATTGGAGGCGCTCTTGGGGCGATAATTGGAATCATTGGCATTCTGAACTTTATTAATGCTGTAATAACAAGTATAATTACGCGGCGACGCGAATTCGCTATGCTTCAAAGTATTGGAATGACACGGAAGCAGCTTCGTAAGATGCTCTGCCTTGAAGGATTATATTATGCATTATATACAGGAGCGGCTGTAGCTGTTTTCGGTATCATCTTCTCTGTTTTAATCGTTCGCCCTTTGTGTACGCAATTGTGGTTCATGAGCTATAGCTTTATTTATTGGCCGCTCATGGCATCTCTGCCTGCACTGTTATTCCTGGGAATTGTTATACCGCTTGTATCATATAGCACTTCTAATAGGCAAAGTATCGTAGAGCGCCTGCGTGAAGCGGAATAATACTTTTAAAAAACATTTCATAAAGTATCTTCATACCCGCCTTTCAAGCGGTCAAAAGTCCTCCTCTTAGCATAATGTGTAGAGAATAAACAGTATTTACACGTTGTGGAAGGGACTGAAAATATTATGAACGACCAACGCAATTTGCGATATTTTCTGGGTGGAAACACTTCCAGCGGCTTTTATTCTCTCTATGACAGCTTTGTCTCATTGGAGGACGGCGATTTCCTGTGGATAATAAAGGGAGGACCTGGCTGCGGAAAATCAAGCTTTATGAAAATGATCGGCGGAGCTGCGGAAAGAGCGGGATTGAGCGTGGAATATGCCGTGTGCTCGGGTGATCCCTTATCTCTCGACGGCGTTTATATCCCCGAATTGAAAACTGCATATACAGACGGCACTTCTCCCCATATTAGAGATACAAATTTTGCTGCCGCAGATTCTTCGTATATCAATCTCGGCATATTTTATGACCGCGAAGCAATCTCTGATAACAAGCTACAGCTTAAAGAACTTTACGGCGGCAATCGTTCGAGCTATGCAAAGGCATATTCATTGCTTTCAGCTGCCGGCGAGCTGCGAAGAGGCTGGCAGGGTAAATTTGCGGCAAATTCTGAAAAGGAAGCAGTGCATAAGAGGGTAAGCGGAATAACTGTCAGAGAATTCGGCAAGCGCCACCGCGAAAAAGGAAAAATCAAGCGCCGTTTCCTGAGCGCGCTCACCTGCTATGGGCTATATGCTCTTCCCGAAACCGCACTGTCATTATGCGAGCGCTTTTATGTTTTTGAAAACAGACTTCACTTAGGTGATTTGGCTCTGGATCTGATTATAAACGCCGCAATCGATACTGGACATGATATCATTGTCTGTCCTAATCCGCTCACTCCGGAAGTTGCGGAAGCAGTGCTTGTCCCATCGATATCTTTAGGATTTGTAGTTTCCGACTCCGCTCTTTCCCAAATACCCGGCGCCCGACATATAAGACTGGATGCACTGGCTGAAAGCAGTCGTCTCAGAAAAATAAGACCGGAATTACGACGCAGCGAAAAGCTCTCATCTGCACTGATCAATGAGGGCTTTTCCGCGCTTGCGGAATCGAAACGCATTCACGACCGGATAGAAAACATTTACAATCCTAACGTTGATTTCGACGGTGTGTATTCTCTCGTACGCGAACACATTGCTGCCCTTGGACTAAAATAGTGAAAGAGTCAAATATTGAACCGAAAAAAAGACGCAGGTTTTCTAAGTACCTGCGTCTTGCCTTTATAATTTATAAAAATAGTAGATGTTTATGTATTTCCTCAACTTTTACTGTCAAATCCTGAGTCTGCGCTTTCATTCATTATCTCACGTACAATGCTCTCGATGTCCATTGCAATTTCCTTTTCGCTGAGGATTTCCGGCTCTTCTGCATCTTTATGTGCACCTTGCTGTTTAGTTGTCCGCCGCGATTTTTTGTCTTCAGATGATATTCCGGAGAACTTCTTTTTGAATGTGTCCCCTATTTTTTTAATCGGCTTCAAAGACTTGCCTTTACCTTCATTAACGGAAATTTCATTCTCATCAGAATGTTCATCAAACTGTTCCTCTTCGGAAGGCGGCAGATTCTTGAAACGGCGCTTCATCATTCTTCGCTCCTGACGCGCGGCGCGGCGCGCATACCTGTCATCCCAAGCATCCCAAAGCTTGAGCCCAAGCAATTTGAGTTTTGCCTTCAGAAGTTTTATCAGTCTTACCAACAGAATAATCAAACATATAAAAGGAAATGCGGCAAGTAAAGCAATGATAACATACAGACGCGCAATATATATTTCGGCGACCCTTGCGGCATTCTCCCAATACGGATATATAACGCCTTTATCTGCAACAGAGCGGCTTCCGAAATTCTTGAAAATATTGTAGATATTCATAAAGCCGAAACGTTTACTGTTTTCTACAACAACAGGCTCGCTTGAAGCAAATCCTTCAGTTGCTGTTATTTTCGAAAATTCCGATATTGGGTCAGGCATAGAAAGCTCATAACATCCTATCTCAGCCTCTTCGTTCAACTCAGAAAACGCAGAGTATGACATAAAAATTACAGGCTCTCCGGTAAACGCTTTTTTAGTGAATTTATCTGTCTCCCTTTGTATAACTCCCGCTACGTAATACGGTTTGCCGTTTATTTTGACCGTCATTCCTTCAAGCTGAGTTCCGCCAAAAAGCTTCCACGAGAGGTCATAATCCAGTACAACCCTGTCTTTCATAAGGTCGCTGTCATAAATATAACCGCCTGAAAGCAGAGGATA
>JAAYBD010000001.1 GCA_012719035.1 Clostridiales bacterium
GCCGCTTTACGTGTCTGCATCATAAGAGCTTCAGCGGTTTTGACATCCTTTCCGCGAATGAGGTCACAGACTATTTTGACCTTTCGGGGAGATATGCGGGCAAACTTGTGTTCTGCTCTTGCTTCCATTTTTCTCCTCCTTATCTTCCGGTCTTAGAGCCGGCATGACCGCGGAAAGTGCGGGTGGGCGCAAATTCGCCCAGCTTGTGCCCTACCATATCCTCTGTGATATATACGGGAACATGGCGGCGTCCATCATGAACGGCAATTGTATGACCAACGAAAGTCGGGAAAATAGTGGAAGCGCGGCTCCAGGTCTTGAGGACCTTTTTCTCGCCGGTTTTATTCATCTCATCGACCCTTTTGATCAGCTCGGGAGCGGCAAAGGGGCCTTTTTTAATACTTCTGCTCATTTATTGATTCCCTCCTTACTTCTCGTTGCGACGCTTGACTATGAACTTATCGCTCTTGTTCTTTGTCTTGCGTGTCTTGTATCCGAGGGCAGGCTTACCCCAAGGAGTAACTGGTCCCGGACGACCGATGGGGCATTTACCTTCACCGCCGCCGTGGGGATGGTCACAGGGGTTCATGACGGAGCCGCGGACAGTCGGACGCCAGCCCATGTGGCGCTTACGTCCTGCCTTACCGATGTGGATGTTTGCGTGGTCGATGTTTCCGACTTGACCAACGGTTGCCATGCAGTTCATACGAATCTTGCGATACTCACCTGAAGGCAGGCGGATCTGAGCAATCCCGTCCTCCTTAGCCATAAGCTGAGCCTCGACACCAGCGCTGCGGACAAGCTGAGCACCCTTTCCGGGATAAAGCTCAATGTTGTGGATAACCGTACCAACGGGGATGTTGGCAAGAGGAAGCGCATTGCCGGGCTTGATATCGGCTTTTGCGGAAGATACAACGGTGTCCCCTGCTTTTAAGCCGACGGGAGCAAGGATGTAACGGCGCTCGCCGTCCTCATACTCTACAAGTGCAATGTGCGCGCTGCGGTTCGGGTCATATTCAAGGCGAAGAACCTTACCGGGCATGTCAAGCTTATTGCGCTTGAAATCAATAATGCGATACTTTCTCTTATTTCTGCCGCCCTGATGGCGAACAGTTATGCAGCCGCGGTTATTGCGGCCGGCATTGCCTTTCAAAACCTCTACAAGGGATTTTTCGGGTGATGCGTGCTTGTCGACTCCGTCGAATCCCGAGACCGTCATGTGTCTTCTGGACGGTGTAGTGGGTTTATAAGTTTTAATGGACATTTCTCATTTCCTCCCTTACACCATACCCTCGAAGATTTCGATGTTCTTGGAATTTCTGCTGAGCTTGACAACGGCCTTTTTCCAATCGGAAGTATAACCCTTGGGGTTTGCGCCCAAACGCTTTTCCTTGCCGGGAACGATAGTAGTCGTAACTCTTATAACCTTAACTCCGAAAATCTCTTCGATAGCTTTTTTGATCTCGATCTTATTGGCGTCCTTCGCTACTTCAAAAACATACTTTTTGATGTCGAGGTCCTCCATGGACTGCTCAGTGATGATGGGACGCTTTATAATGTCGTATGCAGTTCTCATCATGCGAACACCTCCTCGATTTTCTCGAGCGCAGCTTTGTCAACAACAAGCTTTCCCGCATTCAGAATGTCATAAGGAGACAAAATGGTCGCGATTGTCGTAACGACGCCGGGAATGTTTCTTGCGCTTTTAATAACAGGCTCGTCAACTTCCTTAGTTATCACAAGAGCCTTTCCGTTAACATCAATTTTGTCAAGGAAGCCCTTGAATGCTTTTGTCTTGATTTCAGCGACTTTAAGCTCATCAATAACAATGATTTCTCCTTCCGCCGCTTTGGAGGAAAGTGCGCTTTTGAGAGCAAGCCTTTTTACTTTCTTGTTAAGAGTGTAGCTGTAATCGCGGGGCTTTGGGGCAAACGCGACACCGCCGTGTCTCCAAACGGGAGAACCCGCATGACCGGCACGTGCGCGGCCTGTGCCCTTCTGACGCCAGGGCTTTTTGTTTGTAACATCGACTTCGCCCTTAGTGAGAGCGCTCTGCGTACCCTGACGGCAATTTGCAAGGTGGTTCTTCACTGCGTCATGCAAAACCGATTTGTTTGGTTCAATACCGAAGATGGATTCGGAGAGCTCGATCTCACCGACCTTTTCGCCGGCCATATTGTAAATTGGTGCTTTAGGCATTACATTCTCTCCTTTCCCTTATCTGGTTCTTGCGGAGGCCTTCTGCGGGTTTACTCTTGCGGAAGCCTTCTGCGGGTTGCTGCTGATGCCTGCTGCGGTACCCTTAGCCCTCATGACCTTGACAGTGTTCTTGAGATACACAATACCGCCCTTAGGTCCGGGGATTGCACCGCGGACAACGATCATGTTAAGTTCGGGGTCAACCTTGACAACATCAAGGTTTTGAACTGTGACCTGCTCTGCGCCCATGTGTCCTGCACCGATTTTGCCCGGGAAAATTCTGGACGGATCGGTACCTGAGCCCATGGAACCTGCGTGACGGTGAACGGGACCGCCGCCGTGGCTGGAGGGAGTTCTGTGAGCACCCCAGCGCTTTATAACGCCTGCGTAGCCCTTGCCCTTGGAGATTCCGGTAACGTCTACCTTGTCTCCCTCGGCAAAAACGCCCGCGCTTATAATATCGCCGACATTCAGCTCAGCGCTGTTTTCAAGGCGAAATTCTTTGAGATGCTTTTTAAAGGGGACGCCTGCTTTTTCAAGGTGACCCTTTTCAGGCTTTGTAAGCTTGCGCTCCGCCTGATCTTCGAAACCGAGCTGAACAGAGGCATAGCCTTCTCTATCAGCGCTTTTCTTCTGGACAACGACGCAGGGACCCGCTTCAATGACGGTTACCGGAACGACCTTGCCCGCTTCATCGAAGATCTGCGTCATGCCGACCTTTTTGCCGATGATAGCTTTTTTCATGTTATTTCCTCCTTATAGGTTATTGGTCAGCTCGCTTAGGCAACCGCCAAGAGGCTGCTGACTTGACCCTGCCCGCTCACGCAAGTCGCGGACAACGGGGTTTTTGTGGGATAGATTTGCCGAAAGGAATCTCGGCGATTACGCAGGATTTTTCATCAGACCGAAGCCGCAAGAGGCAGCGCCGTATCAGTATACCGCGAGCCGTTAAGGCAAAGACCCGTCAGAAAAATCATGCAATTTACAGCTTCATTTCGATTTCAACACCAGCGGGAAGCTCAAGAGACATAAGAGCCTCAACAGTCTTCTGAGTGGGGTTCATGATATCGATAAGGCGCTTGTGGGTACGGCGTTCAAACTGCTCGCGGCTGTCTTTATACTTGTGGACAGCGCGGAGAATCGTAACGACCTCTCTCTTTGTGGGAAGGGGAATGGGGCCAGAAACCTTTGCATCCGTACGCTTTGCGGTTTCTACGATTTTCTCTGCAGCCTTGTCGATGAGCTGATGATCATAAGCCTTGAGTCTGATGCGAATCATTTTTTTGTTAGTTGCCATAAATATTTCCTCCTGAACGTTTGTTTACCGGCAGCTTGGGCTCCGCCGGTCAAATTTTACGTTCGGCGAGAAGTTTTTCTGTACACTTGGCCGTGCGTATCAGACCTTATCCGAAAAACAAACCGGATTTTTTTGATCCGGTTCAAACTCCGTACAAGCGATATACGCGTGTATCAGGAACGTTCTCAACCGCCCGATTATTGCCGAACCATCTCGGCAACGGACATACTCCACGAAAGTTACCGGCATTTTCCTCCCTAAAATCCAATAATGTCCGCTCATCCTGCCCCTTTTTAGAGGAAAAATCGAAAGTAGACATGGTTTCGGTTGGAAATAAGCGCCGCAATCTCCCGCTTCATCGCGTTTTGGCACAATTAGGGCGCAACTTCCCTAATAGGCGCTTCGTTAGAGTATCAGAAATTTCTCCCTATGTCAATAGATATTTGCATTTTTCTATACACAAAATTGTTTTTACTCGCATTATGGAAAATCGTATCGCGAAAGCCCATAAAAGGGGCACAAGCTGCCTGAAAATATCATAAGGGAGCGGAAATCCGCTCCCTTTATTATTACCTTAATTATAATGTATCAACCGCCAGACGCAAGAATCGAGAAATGCATATAATCCGCCGCCGTACTCCAGCCTTGTCCGCCCCAGCCCCAGCCGTATTTGGCAAAGGCTTTGACGACGCTGCTGTTCGGTGTTATGCAGTACGGACTGCTTCCATTTTTATAGCAGAAGCTTCCGACCGTCGCCCCTGTCTTGTAATTGATATAGTAATTCTCGTTCGGATTAATGTCTATAGCGCAGCCCCAGCTGTGGCGAAGTGCGTCTGTATAGCGCGCACCGCCTATCTGCTTTATTGGGAACTTCTCCGGAGAATTGTAAATATCGTTGAATATCGCCTTAACTTCTTTTTCCACCAGCTTATGTACGGTTATGTAAGCCGTTGAACTGTATTTCTGCCCCGTCGATTCGTTCAGCTTCCAAATTGGAATCGAAATATTGACCATATAGCCTTGAGCCTCGGCAGCATTTTTAAAATATGTTTTGTTCGGATTACCGAAAAGCATCTGCCTGCGCTGTGCATCTGTCAAAGTTCTGTATTGGAGAGCAAAAGACGTAAAGTTTGGCTTCTCCTCTTGCTTTCTTTCTGCCGCCCAGCTCTGTTTCTCTCTTTTGCTTCCGTAGAGCAGACGCAGAACAACTGTCGTCGCCTCTGCCCGCGTAAGCTGATTATCCCCTCGGAACGACGTATCTCCGTAACCTACCAGTATCCCCTTGCTGTATACTTGTTCGACGCTGCCCTGATAGGCGCGGTTCATTGTATTATAGTCCGCAATGTGATTTGCAAAGCTGTCATTTGCATTCGCCAATTCCATTTGGTTCTCATAATACACAACATAGACAAGACGGTTTATCATATATGCCATTTCATAACGGCTGACCGGCTTCTCAAGTTCTTTAGCGTTCAGCGGTATGAGGGGATATGAGATCTGCGCATTATTCGAGCCTGTTTCAACAACCTCAAGGACGCCCGCTTCATTGAGCGCATTCCAATAGTTTTCCGCCCAGTGTATACCCTTGACGGAGTTGCGGAATACAGATATTCCCCGGCTATCATGAGCATTTTCATAAATTCGCCGCGCTTTATAAGGTCGTCTGGGTGAAAACGCCCGTCCTCCTTGCCGTTGATGATTCCGAGCTCGGTAAGGCGAATTACGTTTTCGGCAAACCAATCGCCCTGCTTTACATCAGGAAATGAAACGGGAGCTGCCGCTGCGGCAACCGGAAGCTGCAGCAGGATAAGAAGAGCCAACAATAACAGCACTGTTGTTTTTAATCTGGTTTTCATATCCTTACCCCTCTGGTTTTTTTAAGTATAAAATAGTTTCTTTATTTTTCATATTCCGTCAGCAAATCTACAAAAAACGGCAGCGACGGATTTTCATTGTCCTTTCGCCAGAACATGACAATATCAAAGCCGGTGTCAACATCCTCGACATCCAAAATGGCACAGTTCGTCCCAAATTCACGAGCCATCGGATACGGCACAAGAGATATCCCGTTTCCGCTTTGGACCTGAAGGAACAGCGATTCCAGAGTCGGTACGGATAAAACCTCGCTTTTCGGTCTGCCCTTGAGGACCGACTCCTCTATCTTCCTTGTAAACTCACTTCTCTGCTCCCCAACGCCCACATAGCTTACATCGAGCAAATCACTTGACTTTACAGTCTTTCGCAATGCAATCGGATGATCAGCGGGCGCTATAACGCAGAATCTTTCAGCAGACACTCTTTTCATGCCGAAGCCTTCCATGTTGTCCGGCAACACATAAGAAAATGAAACTCCCAAATCCGCGTCACCATGCAGCACCTGACCAACGATTTCAGAAAGCTCACGATGATACATCGCAAGGACAACATCGGGATAATGCCTGCAAAATTCTTTGTAAGCTGAAGACAGCACATCGGAATAGAGGTTCACGCTTGCAAGGGTCAGCTTGCCCGCAAAACCTTTTCCCGTATTTTTAACCGCTTCTTCCAGTTCTTCGGCTTTCTGCAGCAACATTTGCCCCTCAAGAAAAAGCAACTCACCCGCTGAAGTCGGCCGTACGCTCCTGCTGTCCCGCATTAGAAGCCTGACACCCAGACTTTCCTCCAAAGCCGCAACATTTCTGCTTGTCGTGGAGTGACTTATGTACATCGTTTCCGCAGCTTTTGTAAAGCTGCCGTGTTCCACAACAGAAATGAAAATTTTAAGCTGGTCAAAATTCACGGGTTTCCCGGCCTCCTTTATCTTATATTTTAATATTCGGGGGAATCAGAAATCCCCTAATTTGAATGTGTGAGGAAGAAGCTGATTAAGACGGTAGCTGACATAACCGCCTGTTGCTCTTGCGCAGAGCACTTCCATATCTTCCGAAAACTCGCTCATTACCTGACGGCAGGCGCCGCAGGGCATACAATAGTCCTTGCTCTCCCCATAAATAGCGATACGGTAGAAATCCTTCTCACCTTCGGCTATAGCTTTGTAAATAGCCACACGCTCAGCGCACATAGTGCTTCCCAGTGCTGCATTTTCAACATTGCAGCCTGTGAATATACGCCCGCTCATACACTCAAGAGCGGCGCCCACCTTAAAGCGCGAATATGGTGCATAGGCCTTTTCAGATGCCTCTTTTGCCAGATTTAGCAGCTCTCTGTCTGTCATAGCAAAAAACTCCTTTTTCTGTCAGTCCAAGTTGATTTCCCAGTTCTCGATTCCCCGAAAGATATTATACATCGTCGGCTTCATTCCCGAAACCACTCCTCTGTGCGTTATTACCTCCTGTTTTTCAAAACAAACTGTAACTATTGGGGCGGTATCCGTTATATATTTGAACATGATATCTGCAGATTTCTGCCGCTCCTCTTCGCCGCAGAGCATATATTCGTTTATATACTGCTCAAGCAGAGGGTCTGAAAACTTTCCGTAGTTGAGGCTCCCTCCGCTGAAAAGGAGATTTCTCAGTGAGAAATTTGCCCCCAGTTTTGTCTCGGCATAGTACATATCAAAATTGCCTTTGTTCAATGCTGAAATGTAATCGTCCCACGGAAGTTCCCTCAACGTCACCGTTATTCCCATATCCTCCAGATTTTCCACGATGCAACGCGCAGACTTGACTTTTATGGGGCTGTCACTGCAAACAATAAAGTCGATATTGATATCACAAGGTATCCCCGTAATCATCATTTCCCGCTTGCCGTTGTCATCATAGTCCTGAACCTGCGCCTCATCAAAAGCCATTTCACCTTTTTTTACCGAATACGATATTATTTCCGAATATGCGTCGTTATAGTTCGCACAGGCTGGGTTCATAGGAAGCGCCGCCGGAGTAGCCGCTCCCCCCATATAGTCCTTTACGATACGCTCCCTGTCGACGACATAGGTTATCGCCTTTCGGAACTGGGGATTTGAAAAGAATCGGCTGTTGCTGTTGAATCCGATATATATCATATTTGTCGTCGGATAGCGCCTGACTTCATTCACCGAGCCGTAGCCGATGTTAGAAAAGCCTGTCGGATTATTTGTCACCAAATCTATCTCAGAGTTTTCAAAGGCGGTGATTATATCCTCTATTTCCGTATATTCTTTCAGATATATTGTATCGAGAGGAAGTGAAGCGGCATTTTTGTGACCTGTAAAGGCGGTCAGTTTTGTATAAGCCTCATCCGGCATATACATACCCGTTCCCATCGGAGCGTAGTCCTCTACTGTCCCGTATTTTATTACGGGTATATTCAGCAAAACAGGAAAGTTCATATCTGCATTGTAAAGGTTGATTATAAACAATTCCTCATCCATAGCCTTGACGCCGATCATCGGTTTCAGTCTCTCTGAAAACTGAGAGCTGCGCATGGCACGCTGAATGGAATACTCAACATCCTGAGCCGTAAGTGTCGACCCGTCCCAGAACTTCACAGTCTTGTCGACATAGAAGTACCAGCACTTGCCATCATCGCTTTTGTAGCTCTCCAAAAGCTTGGACTCCGGCATAAAATTCTCATCAACATCAAAAACAGTGTCATACATCAATTGAGTGCAAAGGATATTGGAAGAGTTCGTTGTTGTAAACGGATTAAAGCTGCTCTCCTTATTACAGTTAAGCGAAAAAACATTGTCCGCCTTATAGTAATCCGTCTGAGTATCCCCTTCCTCTGATATTTCAGGTATAGGCTCTTCGTCCTCCCCGCCCTCAACTCCGCATCCTGAGAAAATACAGGCGAATAGAGCTATGGCAAGAATGAACGGAATTGTCTTTTTTATTTTTTTCGCCATAAGCGGTGGTCCTTTCGATATGTGGCTCAGGAAACGACAATAATCGCCGCCTGCGAACCTCTTTCTCCTTTGGTCTGCCTGTGTGACCAATACTTGTCGCAATTGCAGCAGGTGCACTCATCGCTGACCGAAATATTCTCACTTTTAAGGCCAATCTGCAAAAGACGTTTTCTGTTTGTCTCCTTAAGATCAACCATATATTTTCCGGTGTCGCCTACCGCAAAAAATGTGCCCTCGCTGTCGCCGTCCAGAAGCTTTTCGATCGCCTGCGGGATTTCCGCGTCTGTTTCATAACAGCACATATCTATTCCCGGTCCTATGGCGGCTCTTATGTTGGATGCCGCAGCACCGAGTTCCGTCATTTTTTCGACCGCAGCATACAGAATATCAGAGACAGTGCTGCGCCATCCGCAGTGTATGGCTCCCGCAACTTTTGCATCGGGGTCACAGAGCAGAACAGGAATGCAGTCCGCCGTAAAGCAGATAAGAGGCAATCCCTCGACATTGCTCACTATCCCGTCTGCCTCATAGGCAAAGGGGGTATAAAGCTCACGCCTATCCTCATCCTTTACTATGCGAACCTCGTTTTTGTGGACCTGTCTTGTAAAACAAAGGTTTTGCTCAGGCAGACCCAAAGCTTCCAGAATCCTGCGGTAGTTTTCCCGCACATTTTCTTCTTTGTCGCCTCTGTTTTCACCAAGGTTAAGACTGGCAAGATGTTCTTCACTGACTCCGCCCCATCTTGTTGTAAAACAGTGTTTGAATGGTATCGTGGGAGCAGTCATATATACGATTCCTTTATAGCTTATCTCTGCAAAAGGCTTAGAAAATTCCAATGCTATTTCTCCTTTTCAATTGGCGGTCCCGCATTTTAGGAAAAACATAAACTACTCGTTTCTGCCGCAGCATTCCTTATATTTTAAGCGTCTGCTGCCGTCCTCCTTCATTTTCCCGCAGGGGCAGGGATCGTTGCGTCCGGGTTTTTCAGCTTTCTTGACCGGCTGCTTTTTCAGCGTGTCGTCGCCGCCGATATTGCTTACAGCCCCCTTAGCAACGCTTTCACGCTCAAGAGTCTGTTCTTTTTTTACCTGAACCGTAAATATCCGGCGGACGACCTCAGAACGGATACCGTCAATCATGGTTTCAAACATTTCGAAGCCCTCGCGCTTGTATGCGTCGATGGGGTTAGTGTTTCCATAGGCTCGAAGCCCTATGCCCCGGCGCAGTTCCTGCATTGCGTCGATGTGCTCCATCCAGTACTCGTCAACTACGCGGAGCATGATGACGCGCTCCAGTTCGCGCATAAGCGGTGTTCCATTGGGCATAAGCCCGAATTCCTTTTCGCGGGTCTCATAGACCTTTTCCGCTTTCTCCAAAAGCTGCTCCGTTAGGGAACGTGCAGTTATTTTTTCAAGTTCCGCGCGCGTCGGTGCAATTTCTCCTTTGCGCAGGAACATTGTTTCAAAGGGGGCGACAGTTTCCTCAAACTGATTTAAATCATCGAAATATCCGTGCCCTTCCACACCGGAATTGACCGTATCCTTGATAAAATCCTCGATCATCGAATGGATATAGGGCTTTACATCGTCACCGTCAAGCACTCTTCTTCTTTGCTCGTAGATAGTATTGCGCTGGACGTTCATAACATCGTCATATTCAAGAACACTCTTACGGCTTTGGAAGTTCCGGCTCTCAACGGTCTTTTGAGCCTGCTCTATGGCATTGGAAAGAATTTTGTAATCAAGCGGGGTATCCTCGTCAACGCCCATGCGCTCCATCATGTTTATGACTCTTTCGGAACCGAAGAGGCGCATAAGGTCGTCTGTCATAGCAAGATAGAACCTGCTTTCGCCGGGGTCTCCCTGACGTCCCGAACGTCCGCGAAGCTGATTGTCGATACGGCGGGAGTCATGGCGTTCCGTACCGATTATAAACAAACCTCCGGAATTGCGCACTTTTTCTGCCTCTCCCGCAATCTGCGCTTTATGGAACTCAAGTCTTTCGGCATACAGTTTTCTTGATTCAAGAATGACCTCGTCATCCGTTTC
Source organism: Clostridiales bacterium (assembly GCA_012719035.1). Classification (GTDB taxonomy): domain Bacteria; phylum Bacillota; class Clostridia; order Oscillospirales; family Oscillospiraceae; genus UBA2658. The sequence goes on from JAAYBD010000001.1 coordinate 10,367, forward strand.
CGCATATCCTGTTACCTCAGCAATAACTTCGTCGCTGCAGCCGCGCTTTTTAAGGTCGTGCTTTGCAAGATACTCCGCGTTTCCGCCCAGCATGATATCAGTTCCGCGCCCCGCCATGTTGGTAGCTATCGTAACTGCTCCCGGCTTTCCCGCCTGAGCGATTATTTCCGCTTCCTTTTCATGGTTTTTCGCGTTAAGGACATTGTGAGGTATTCCTGTCCTTTTCAGCAAAGACGAGACGATCTCACTTCTTTCTATTGAAACCGTACCAACAAGAACAGGCTGACCTTTCTCGTGGCACTCTATTATCTGATCTATTATCGCTTTGAATTTTCCGTCTTCGTTTTTATATACAGCATCCGGGTAATCAACTCTTGATATAGGTCTGTTGGTCGGTATTTCGATTACATCGAGGTTATATATCGAAATAAACTCCTCCTGCTCGGTAAGCGCGGTACCGGTCATACCGGACAGCTTGCCGTAGAGCCTGAAATAGTTCTGGAAAGTGATCGTGGCAAGAGTCTTGCTCTCGCGTTCGACGTTAACATGTTCCTTTGCCTCTATAGCCTGATGAAGTCCTTCGCTGTATCTTCTGCCCAGCATAAGGCGTCCGGTGAACTCGTCGACAATAACAACCGCCCCGTCTTTTACGACATAGTCGATATCGCGTTTCATCACGCCGTGCGCTTTGATAGCCTGATTGATATGGTGAGACAAGGTGGAGTTTTCAAGGTCGGAGAGGTTTTCGATGCCAAACGCTTCCTCCGCCTTTTTCACACCGCGCGCCGTAAGTGTCGCTATCTTTGCTTTCTCATCGACTACATAGTCTGCATCAAGATTTACGTCCTCTTCACGCTTTTCATCGATGCTTGTGTAAACGAGCGGCTTTAAGCGCGATACGAAGCTGTCCACCTTGCTGTAAAGCTCTGTTCCCTTATCACCCGCACCTGAGATGATAAGCGGAGTTCTTGCCTCATCGACAAGGATGGAGTCCACTTCGTCGACTATAGCAAAAGCGTGGTCTCTCTGTACCATACTGCTCTTGTATATCGCCATATTGTCACGCAGATAGTCAAAGCCCATTTCGTTGTTCGTGCCGTAAGTTATGTCCGCTTCATATGCTGCGCGTCGTTCATCATTGGTCATTCCGTGTACGATAAGTCCAACGGAAAGCCCAAGGAAGCGATATACTTTGCCCATCCATTCGCTGTCGCGCTTTGCAAGGTAATCGTTGACGGTCACTATGTGTACACCCTTGCCCTCAAGCGCATTGAGGTATGCGGGAAGCGTGGCAACAAGGGTTTTTCCTTCACCGGTCTTCATCTCGGCAATACGTCCCTGATGCAGGACAATGCCGCCTATAAGCTGAACTCTGAATGGGTACATACCCAAAACCCTATATGCGGCTTCGCGTGCTGTCGCAAAAGCTTCCGGAAGAATGTCGTCTGTTGTTTCGCCCTCCGAAAGGCGCTTTTTAAATTCGTCCGTTTTTGCTCGAAGCTCGGCGTCCGTCATAGCCCTGTACTTATCTCCCAAGGCTTCTATCTTATCGGCTATAGGCTTTATTTTTTTCAGTTCCCGCTCACTGTGAGTCCCGAATATTTTCGTTATTACACTCATTGGCTTAAACGCCTTCCTTTGACAGTTAATAGGTATTAGACATACCTAATTTCGGATTGTAACACATAATTGTGAATAAAAAAAGGGGAAAACAGTATATACAAGCACGTTTTGCGTTTTCGAGGGCAGTTTTTCTGTTTTTTCTGCATATATATATGACGAAATCTGTCATGTACGATATAATATAAAAAATAAAATTTTATGCTTGATATATTTCCGATATCTGTTTAAAATATGTGTTTGTATGCTTTGTACCTAACGTTCAAAATGAATAAAAGGTCAATTATAAAGAACAGAGAGATTTCAGGGGGAAAAACATGATACTGCCCGGCTTTGACAACGACAAATATCTTAAACTTCAGTCTGAAAAAATTATTGAACGAATCAACCAACTCGGCGGAAAGCTGTATTTGGAATTTGGGGGAAAACTGTTTGATGATTTCCATGCAGCACGCGTTCTCCCGGGATTTGAACCTGACAGCAAGGTAAGAATGCTGATGGAACTCAAAGATAAAGCTGAAATAATTATTGTCATCAGCGCCAACGATATTGAGCGCAACAAGGTTCGCGGGGATCTCGGAATCACCTATGACCTTGATCTGCTCCGGCTTGTTGACGCTTTCCGTTCGTGCGGTCTGTTTGTCGGAAGCGTTGTTATCACCCATTACGCTAACCAGCCGGCAGCCAAGTTGTTTGAGCAGCGGCTCGGAAAACTTGGGCTCAAAGTTTTCCGTCACTATCCTATACCTGATTACCCCGCTAATATTCCTTTCATCGTAAGTGACGAAGGCTTCGGAAAAAACGACTACATAGAGACCGAGCATTCACTTGTCGTTATTACGGCTCCCGGTCCCGGAAGCGGAAAAATGGCCGCCTGCCTCTCGCAGCTTTATCATGAGCATAAGCGCGGGGTAAAGGCGGGATATGCAAAATTTGAAACTTTCCCTATCTGGAATATCCCGTTGAAGCATCCGGTCAACCTTGCTTACGAAGCTGCGACAGCCGATCTCGGCGATGTAAATATAATAGATCCTTTCCATCTTGATGCCTATGGCGAAACAACGGTCAATTACAACCGCGATGTTGAGATATTCCCTGTTTTAAATGCAATCATGGAGCACATCTGCGGTGTGTCCCCATATAAAAGTCCAACTGATATGGGCGTTAACATGGCGGGCTTCTGCATAACTGACGACGAGGCATGCAAAGAAGCCAGCCGTCAGGAAATTATAAGGCGCTACTTCAGCACAGCATGTTCGCTCCGTCAGGGCAACGCTAATCAGAGCGAACTGATGCGCGTTGAAATGATAATGAATCAAATCGGTCTAAAACCTTCGGACAGGGCAGTCGTCCTCCCCGCGCTTAGAAAGTCAGACGAAACAGGTGCACCGGCAGTAGCTATTGAGCTTCCCGGCGGAAAAATCGTAACGGGAAAAACAAGTTCCCTTTTGGGTTCTGCCTCGGCTTGCCTTTTGAACGCTCTGAAAGCGCTGGGCGGGATAGATGACGATAAACTTCTGATTTCTCCCGAAGTAATCGAGCCTATCCAGAAGCTGAAAGTAACCCACCTTGGAAACAGCAATCCCCGTCTTCACACGGATGAGGTCCTGATCGCTCTTTCCATATGTGCGGTAACTGATCCGGATGCCGCGCTGGCAATCGAGCAGCTTTCAAAGCTAAAATGCTGCGAAGCTCATTCAACGGTAATACTTTCCCGGGTAGACGAAAGCATTTTCCAACACCTTGGCGTCAATATCACTTACGAACCGAAATATCAGACCAGAAAGCTCTATCACCCAAAATAAAAAGAGTTTTGTATAAATATCTGCCTCCGGCATTCATTATATATACCGCGAAAAACCATGGATTCAAATACTGTCCGGCGTTTTATTTAGTATAAAATTACTCTTGACTGTATGTCCCAATAAGCGTACCATAGTAGAGATAACTTGTCGCTTTAAATCAGAAAAGCTGCCTCTTCGAAAGGATGAATCATATGAAAACAATGCTCTTGGGCAACAATGCCGTTGCCCGCGGACTTTATGAGGCCGGATGCCGTTTTGTTTCGTCATATCCCGGCACCCCCTCAACCGAGATAACGGAAGCAGTTGCGGAATACGACGAAATATACGCTGAATGGGCGCCAAATGAAAAGGTCTCCGCCGAAGCTGCTATCGGCGCTTCCATAGGCGGCGCGCGCGCTTTCTGTGCAATGAAGCATGTTGGACTGAATGTTGCGGCAGACCCCCTGTTCACCGTTTCGTATACCGGCGTTAACGGCGGCTTGGTAATTGCAGTTGCCGACGATCAGGGGATGCACTCCTCTCAGAACGAGCAGGACTCCCGTCACTACGCTATCGCTGCAAAGGTTCCTATGCTTGAACCTTCAGACAGCGCGGAATGTCTTGAATTCACAAAGCTTGCCTACGATCTTTCAGAGGAATACGACGCTCCGGTCATGCTCCGCACCTGTACAAGGGTCGCGCACTCACAGAGCATCGTTGAACTGAGTGACCGCGTTGAGCACGAACTGAAGCCATATTCAAAGAACCCCGCCAAATACGTCATGATGCCGGGAAACGCCAAAAACCGTCATCCCATTGTTGAGGAGCGCACGCAGAAACTTATAAAATTCGCAGAGACAAGCTCCATAAACCGCGTAGAAATGGGCGATACCTCCGTTGGTTATGTCACCGCGGGCATATGCTATCAATATCTGCGTGAGTGCTTCCCGAATGCAAGCATTTTAAAGCTTGGCATGGTCAATCCCCTGCCCGTTGAGCTTATAAAAAACTTTGCCTCCAAGGTTGACAAACTCATCGTTGTAGAAGAACTTGACCCCGTCATCGAAACCCATATCCGCGCAAATGGGATAAGGGTCGACGGCGGAAAGGACATTTTCGGATACTGCGGCGAACTTACCCAAAACAGGATACTTAAAGCTCTCGGCATGAAAACACCGGAGCACGCCGACTTCGGCGAAACCGTTCCCCCGCGTCCGCCCACGCTCTGTCCCGGCTGTCCCCACAGGGGTCTGTTTTACACTCTCAGCAAAATGGGTGTCACCGTTTCAGGGGATATCGGCTGCTATACTCTCGGCTCACTTCCTCCGCTCTCAGCGGTGGATACGACGGTCTGCATGGGAGCTTCAATCTCTGGGCTGCATGGTTTCAACACCGTTCGCGGCATAGAGAACGCGAAAAAATCTGTCGCGGTAATAGGCGACAGCACCTTTATCCACAGCGGCATAACAGGACTCATAGATATCGTTTATAACAAGGGTATAAGCACTGTTTTGATACTGGATAACTCAATAACCGGCATGACAGGTCATCAGCAAAACCCCACGACCGGAAAAACGCTGAAGGGTCAGCCCGCCCCCGCGGTTTCTCTTGAAAAGCTCTGTGAGGCTGTCGGAGTAAAGCGCGTCCGCATCTGCGACCCCTATGCACTCGATGAACTTAAAGCCATGATTGCAGAGGAGCTTGATACAGAGGAACCCTCCGTCATCATCGCAAGACGCCCGTGCATACTCCTTCCCGAGGTAAAGATACTTCCGTCGCTTTACATAGACCATGACAAGTGCAAGAGCTGCCGCCAGTGCATGACGATAGGCTGCCCCGCAATCAGCTTTGCAGACAAAAAGGCATCGATCGATTCGACTCTCTGTGTCGGCTGCGAGCTTTGCACGCAAATGTGCAAGTTTGAAGCTATCCTCAAAAAGGAGGTAAAGTAAGATGAGAGAAACGAAAGGAATAATGATCGTCGGCGTTGGCGGACAGGGAACCCTTCTCGCCTCACGTATTTTGGGAAACGTCCTCATAGGTCAGGGCTACGATGTCAAAATGTCAGAAGTCCACGGTATGTCACAGCGTGGCGGCAGCGTGGTAACATATGTTAAATACGGCGATAAAGTCTATTCACCTCTTGTCGACCTTGGTGAGGCGGACTATATTCTTGCTTTTGAACGTCTGGAGGCGGCACGCTGGATATCTTACCTCAAGGACGGCGGCAAGCTTATCCTAAATGACCGCAGGATCAGCCCCATGCCCGTTATAACGGGAGCAATGGAATACCCGTCAGACGTTGTTGAAAAAATAAGCTCCAAGGGCGTTAATATCATTGCAAGCGATGCTCTTTCAATGGCTATTGAAGCCGGCAGCGCAAAATCTGTCAATGTGGTAATGATCGGAATCCTTTCCGCTCTCGCCGATTTTGACGAAGACGTCTGGCAGAAGGCACTTGAAGAATGTGTAAAGCCGAAATTCTTGGAATTAAATAAAAAAGCTTTTGCGCTTGGACGCGAATATGCCCTGAAAAACATAAAATAAATTTCCTGCGATAAATTCCATGCAGCACTGCGGAACGGCGCCGCTCAAAAGGCGGCGTCTGTTCCCGCCGAAAGGAGCCTCCATGTCGGGATATCTAAAAGAAGTCAATATAAAAATAGATATGCCGACTGCCTCAGACGCCGTTAAACGTGTCACTTATAACATACGAAACGGCAAAAGCATGGGCTTTACCGCCATAAAAATAATTCACGGCTATGGCTCGACAGGTAAAGGCGGCAAGATACGCACAGAGACCCGGCGCTATCTCGCGCAGCAAAAAGATAAATGCATGATAAAGGATTTTATCCCCGGAGAGAGCTTTTCCATATTCGATGAAACGACAAGAAGCGCTTTTATGGTCTGCGACGAGCTGAGACGCGACTCCGATCTCGACCGAAGCAACAACGGTGTAACGATCGTTATCCTCTAATCAAAAATATCCGTCGAATTAAATCATAAAGTATGTGCAAATATATTGACAATAACATATATTAGTGTTATTATACTCTGGCTGAACTCAAGTTGCGGGCGTAGTTCAATGGTAGAACACCAGCCTTCCAAGCTGGATACGTGGGTTCGATTCCCATCGCCCGCTCCAAATTTCGCCCGTCCGATGTTTTTAGGTTTTGTATGCGCCAGTAGCTCAGGTGGATAGAGCAACTGCCTTCTAAGCAGTAGGTCAGGGGTTCGAGTCCCTTCTGGCGTACCACTTTATGCACAGCAGGGTACATCACAAGATTGCCGGTCCAGTTTGATATGGTGGGTATAGCTCAGTTGGTTAGAGCACCGGATTGTGGTTCCGGGGGTCGAGGGTTCGAATCCCTTTACCCACCCCATAAATTTAATCGTGTAAGGCTTGTCTTGCTTGAATCGACGATGGGATATAGTGTAATGGTAACACACTAGACTTTGACTCTGGTATTGTAGGTTCGAGCCCTGCTATCCCAGCCATATTTTTTTACTCATGATTCAGTAGCTCAGTAGGCAGAGCACCTGCCTTTTAAGCAGGGTGTCCGGGGTTCGAATCCCCGCTGAGTCACCAAACAAAGGAAATCTCGCAGTCATTGTGATTGCGGGATTTCCTTTGTTTTTTTGTGTTTTCAATGTGTTGAACGTTTTTATTTTTATTAAATTATTATAGCTTTGATTAATTTTTTTCGCTCCTGTTAGTAAAATAAAATTAAAAATGCTAACAAAATCAGCACAGTGATTATTGCCCGGCATTTTCCGCTTAAATATCTTAGTCTATAATAGCAGAAGGCATCGCATAAATGCGATGCCTTCTTTTTATCATAGGATATAATTATTTGCTGTATACATTCTCCGGTTTGTTTTCCTCAATGACTTTTTGATATTCCTTAGTGCTCGTATAAATCTCATCCTTGAACGGATTGAGCTTGTTTTTAAATATGATTCTGAACTGATAGATTACCGCTCCAAGGTTGAACAGCAGAGAGACAAGGCTCACCGCGAAAAATGCTTTGGGACTATGCGTCGTGGATACAGGCGCAATACGGTCTGCAAATGAGGGCACCGTCATAACGAACATTATCCACAGCGCAAGGGTATGTGCGCGGTGCTGAAGCCATGCGCCCTTTTTAATAAAGAAAGTGCAAACCGTACTTGCAACAAGCAGCGCAACGCCGCAATAAAATGAATGGTCTGCTATGCAGTTGTATGTATATGCGAAGTTCCAAAGGTCATAGGCGATGACATAGAGCCATATGCAGTCCGGCCAAATCATATCCTTGCTCTTGTCCTTTGAAATGAAAATTCCAAACCATCCGCAGATAAGCAGGATATTCAGAATTCCAGCTATGCCGTTCATAATGTTCCAAGGGCCTGACATCAGCCACAGATTATCGATGCGTGCACCTTCAAACGCAGCAAATGAATAGCACTCAAAGTCACGTAAAACGGCCTCCAAAATGTTGACCGCCAAAATGAGCGGCGGAAAACAAAGCGCCCACCTTTTCTTGGCAAGACTCGGAAAATATCTTATTGCCATAAATCCAAGGCATCCGGCAAGTGCCGAATAGGTTTTAAACCAGTTGAACCATGTTCCAGTGCCATACTCATTGCCGGGCGCTGCGGTCGTTGGCCAGACAAATATAGTCAGCACCGCGGGAACAATGAGGAACAGAGTCAGTCCGCCCCATTTTGTCGTGCGGCTGAATTCGTTGAATGCGATTAGCGTGAAAATTACTAATGCCAATATTGCCCAGCCCATTAGGCTGGTAGATTCATACAAAATGCCCATTTTCTCTTTCTCCCTCAAATCATTGTTTGTTTTTATAAACAATATACGCTGTCAGAAGTATACTATATCTATACAAAAAAGTCAAAGAGTATGAACAAACTATTAACAAAAAAATTAATTTGACCCCGGAATATACTATTTATTACAGAACTTTTTGTATAATGCCATCAGCATTGTCGATCAAACTTCTTTAACAAAGACAAATAATTGTATTTTGAGGGTAATCCTGCTAAAAAGCCTTTAAAAATTATTGACAAAAGAAAAGAAGCATAGTATAATCCCTATCAAATCTATAGGAATTGCGGTTATATCTAATGAGTATGCTATTTACGAAAATACTGAGGCATAACTTCCGAAACGGTCGAATGTGTTGATGCTTTGTAATGAATAAGTATAACATATAAAACCGAGGGGAAGATAAACGATGAATAAAAACTATAAATTTGAAACGCTTCAGGTCCACGTCGGTCAGGAATCTCCCGATCCCGCAACCGACGCGAGGGCAGTGCCCATCTATGCTACCACATCCTATGTGTTCAAGGACAGCAGTCAGGCGGCGGGAAGGTTTGCTTTAGCGGAAAGCGGAAATATTTACACCCGACTCATGAACCCCACCTCCGATGTATTTGAAAAACGCATTGCAGCCTTGGAGGGCGGTGCGGCAGCGCTGGCTACAGCGTCCGGTTCCGCGGCGATCACTTACGCTATACAGAACATTGCCCGCAGCGGAGATCATATCGTTTCTTCAAGTGCTCTTTACGGAGGCACATATAATTTGTTTCTTAACACGCTGCCCGAATTCGGAATCACAACCACTTTTGTGGATAGCCGGGATCCGCAGAATTTTGCCGGTGCTATAAACTCCAACACCAAGGCTTTGTTCATTGAATCGCTTGGAAATCCAAACAGCGATATTACAGATATTGAAGCTGTGGCGGAAATAGCCCATAAGAACGGCATCCCGCTGATTATCGACAACACCTTTGCAACTCCTTACCTTTTAAGACCTATTGAGCACGGAGCTGACATAGTAATCCATTCTGCAACAAAGTTCATCGGAGGACATGGTACGGTTATCGGGGGCGTCATAGTAGACAGCGGAAAGTTCGATTGGGCGCAGAATGATAAATTTCCCGGGCTGAGCCGGCCTAACCCAAGTTATCATGGCGTTGTTTATACCGAAGCCTGCGGCAATCTGGCTTATATATTAAAAATACGCACGACACTTATGAGAGACACCGGTTCGGCCATCAGCCCGTTCAATTCCTTCTTGCTTTTACAGGGGCTGGAAACCCTTTCACTTCGTGTGGAGCGGCACGTCGAAAATGCTCTCAAGGTTGTAAACTATCTCTCCAAGCACCCGCAGGTCGAACAGGTAAATCACCCGTCTCTTTCAGACCGTTGGGACAACAAACTGTACGAGCACTATTTCCCCAACGGCGCAGGCTCTATATTTACATTTGAAATAAAAGGAAGCGCGGAAACCGCTCGGAAATTCTGCGAGTCGCTGGAGCTTTTCTCACTTCTTGCCAACGTAGCCGATGTAAAATCGCTTGTTATCCACCCTGCTTCAACAACGCATTCTCAGATGAGCGAAGAAGAACTTATCAAATCGGGAATAAAACCCAACACAATACGGCTTTCAATAGGTACAGAGCATATCGACGATATAATCGCGGACCTTGAGCACGGATTCAATAGCATCACTTGAAATAGCAAACAGGCAGTGTTCGAGCATAAACAGGGCTTATATGCAGCAGACCTTATTGCCGCAGGACGCCGGAGAGCGCTGTCTGACGCCGGTTAGAAGTAATAAAGCGCAGAAAATCATGGAATTAAAAACAAAAGAAAAAGCAATAGCCGCCATGAGCGGAGGAGTCGACAGCTCTGTTGCAGCATACCTTGCGCTGCAGCAGGGCTACGACTGCATCGGCGTAACGCTTAAACTATACGGCGGAGAGGGAAATACCTGCTGCTCATTGAACGATACTGAAGATGCCCGAAGTGTGGCATTCAAGCTCGGCATCCCCTTTTATGCCTTCAATTTTCAGCTTGAATTTGATGAAAAGATCATAAAAAAGTTCGTACGTTCATATGAGTGCGGAGAAACGCCCAACCCCTGCATCGATTGTAACAGGTTTATGAAGTTCGGAAAGCTTTTTGAAAGGGCGCAGGAGCTTGATTATGACTATATAGTGACAGGTCACTATGCAAAGATTGAAAAGCACAGTGATAGATTCCTGCTCCGTAAACCGGCTGATTCCGATAAGGATCAGACCTATGTGCTTTATGCCATGACGCAGGAGCAGCTTGCGCATACTTTGTTTCCTCTTGCGGACCTCCAAAAATCGCAGGTACGCGAAATTGCGGAGAGCCTGGGTTTTGTCAACGCAAAGAAGCCGGACAGTCAAGATATCTGTTTTGTACCAAGCGGAGATTACGGCTCCTTTTTGGAGCACTATTCCGGCAAAACCTATTTGCCCGGTAATTTTACGGATAAAAACGGGAACATTATTGGAAAACACAAAGGGATAACGAAATATACCATAGGGCAGAGAAAGGGACTTGGCCTGTCATCATCAGAACCGATGTATGTTGTTCAGAAATGCCCCGAAACCAACAGCATCATCCTTGGAGCTTCCCGCGATTTGTTCCGAAAATCCCTTGAAGCGGAAGACATTAACCTGATTGCCGCTGATTCCATTCCCTGCCCTATGCGCGTCAAAGCAAAAATCCGCTATGGCAGAGGAGAAGCTGATGCAACAGTGGAACAGATTGCGGAGGACAGAATACATCTAAAATTTGATGAGCCTCAGCGTGCGATAACACCCGGGCAAGCGGTAGTTCTGTATGACGGAGACTACGTTTTGGGCGGCGGTACAATAAAATAGAAGGAACATTGCTATGAAAATCAGAGAACTTCAGGAAGAGATAATAAAGTTAAAAAAGGAAAAAGATATCTGCATTCTCGCTCACTTATATCAGGCAAGAGAAATAACGGAGGTAGCGGATTTTACGGGAGACTCCTTCGGGCTAAGCGTGCAGGCATCAAAAGCGCCGCAGAAAACAGTGATTATGTGCGGTGTCCGCTTCATGGCGGAGACTGTCAAAATACTGTCTCCCGAAAAAACGGTATATCTTGCAAATCCATTGGCAGGCTGTCCCATGGCGGATCAGATGGACAGAGAACTCATATCCTCTGTCAAGGAAAAGTATCCTGACTACACAGTCGTATGTTATATCAATACTACAGCCGAGCTTAAAACTATCTGCGATGTATGCGTTACCTCATCCTCAGCAGTTAAAATTATCAATAAGTTGGAAAATAACAACATCCTTTTCATACCCGACAAAAATCTTGGCGCATATATAGCGGAGCAGATTCCCGATAAAAATATCAAGCTGCTGCAGGGCGGCTGTCCAACCCATGTAAGAGCCGGAAAGCGTGACGTTGAGCGCGTACGTGCGGAACATCCGAATGCCCTGCTTCTGGTTCATCCCGAATGCCTGCCCGAGGTTGTAAAAGCCGCGGATTTCGTAGGTTCGACATCGGCAATTATAGACTACGCAAAAAATTCAGACAAAAAGGAATTTATCATCGGAACCGAACTGGCTATTCTCGAACATCTTCAGTATGACTGCCCCGAAAAGCAGTTTTATCCCCTGTCAAAAGACTTCGTATGCCATAACATGAAAATCACAACTTTAACCGACTTGTACAACTGCATAAAAGGAATCAGCGGGGAGGAAATCGTACTTGACCAAGACACGATGAATAAAGCAAGACTTTGCATAGACCGAATGATAAGCCTTGGATAGCATGATACCTGCCTGATAGTTAAAATCGTTTCGTAACTCAAAAGTTCTCCCCTATATGGAGAACTCCCGTATGCCTGGCTGTCACCCCGGTCAAGCATACGGGTTTTTTAATTGTTTTTATCTAATTCGCAAAATATTGAATCCCACTGATATTAGCAGCTAAAACGTTTGCATGAACAAAAAAATAATAGGCAGGTTTTCAATAAAAACCTGCCTATTTTCATTTTTTTCTTTTAATTTAGAAAGTCTCTCAGCTTTTTGGAGCGGGAGGGATGGCGCAGCTTACGCAGAGCCTTTGCCTCGATCTGACGGATTCGTTCACGTGTTACATTGAACTCCTTTCCGACTTCCTCAAGCGTACGCGTCCTGCCGTCCTCAATGCCGAAACGCAGGCGCAGAACTTTTTCCTCACGTGGAGTGAGCGTGGAAAGCACCGTCATAAGCTGCTCTTTCAGCAAGGTAAAAGATGCAGCCTCGCTCGGCTCTGACGCGTCCTCGTCCGGAATAAAGTCTCCCAAGTGGCTGTCCTCTTCCTCGCCTATCGGCGTTTCGAGGGAAACAGGCTCCTGAGCGATTTTAAGGATGTCGCGCACCTTGTCTACAGGCATACCCATTTCCTCGGCAATTTCTTCGGGCGTGGGGTCATGACCCAGTTCCTGAAGAAGCTGGCGTGAAACCCGGATGACCTTGTTTATAGTCTCGACCATATGAACGGGTATACGGATCGTACGCGCCTGATCTGCAATAGCCCTTGTTATTGCCTGACGTATCCACCATGTCGCATAGGTCGAGAACTTATACCCCTTTGTATAATCGAACTTTTCAACGGCCTTGATAAGACCCAGATTCCCCTCCTGAATAAGGTCGAGGAATAGCATTCCGCGTCCTACATAGCGCTTCGCTATGCTGACGACTAAGCGGAGGTTCGCTTCCGCCATGCGGCGCTTCGCTTCTTCATCTCCCATAGACATTCTGATTGCGAGATCAATTTCTTCTTCAGGCGTGAGAAGCGGGATCTTTCCGATTTCCTTGAGGTACATGCGGACAGGGTCATCGGTCGAAAACGTATCTGCAATAGCCTCGGTATTTGCCAGCTCTTCATCCGTAACTTCTTCAAGTTCTTCAAGTTCCTCAAGTTCAGGAAGCGCTTCCTCATCTATGGGGCGCAGATAATCTTCGCCTGCCGTTTCGATTCCGAGATTCTCAAGCTGGTCGTAAAATTTGTCTATCTGCTCCGCATCCAGATTCAGGCTCTCAAGCACATCCATAAGCTCTTTGGAGGTAAGTTTTCCGGCCTTTTTACCCTTTTCAATCAATTCACGCAGGCATTCTTCATTTGTTTTTTCAGGCATTACTATGCTTTCTGCCTGTGTGTTTTCTTCTTCGGCTGTTTCTTTCTTCTTTTTGATTTCATCTTTTTCCTTTGCAGCCATTTCTTTACCCCCTATAACTCTTGCTCTCACGCAGTTTATTTGATATGTCCAAAAGTTTGTTCTCCTCTGCGCTGCTAATTTGCTGTCTTGCAAGCTTCTCGGTCTTAATTATATTTATGTAATCGTTTAAAGCTTTTTCACTCTGAGAAAGCTCCAAAGGTCCATTAAGCACCTCTGTCAGTATAGATATCTCATCATTTGTAAAAGATTCCGCGAGCGGTGCAAGTGACGGCTGCGAGCCGTATTTCGTAAGTTCTTTAAACTCGCGGTACATTTTTCCGAACAACGGCACCGAAAAATCTTCTTCGGCAAGTTCTACTGCATCGGAAAAAAGTGTAGGCTCATAGTAGAGAAGTCTCAAAATTCCTTTTTCCGCCGTCGCGCTCTTGATATTTTCATAATGCATATTCCTTGCGCGCGGCTGACGGGAACGGAGCGGACTGGAATTTTCGCTCTCCTGTTTTCTCTTAGCTTGACCCAATAATTTTTTCCGAACTCTCTCGACCTCGGAAAGTACGGCATCCGCCGACACTTTTGCCATGTCGGCAGCTTTGCGCGAATAGACCTCGCGCTCAACCGCATTTGGAAGACCTGCGACAAGCCCCGTCACTTCCTTCAAAAAGGCAACCCTGCTCTCCTCGGTATTTAAGCCGTATTTTGAAGCTATATCCGAAAAACGGTATTCTATGTGGTTTTCGGAGCGGGCAAGCAGATTTTCAAAGGCTGCTGCGCCAAATTTTTTTATATACTCATCAGGGTCTTTAGCTCCGCTCAGCCTGAGTACGCGAACCTTGATATCAAGCTTCTGTAAAATTGAAATCGCCCTCTGCGATGCTTTTTGACCTGCCGTATCTCCGTCATATGCAATTACGACTTCTTTCACATACCTTGATATAAGCCGCGCCTGTTCAGGCGTAAGGGATGTTCCAAGAGAGGCAACCGCGCAGTCAAAGCCTGCCTGATGCAGTGCTACAACGTCTATATTGCCCTCTGAAAGAATTATATATCCCATTTTTGACTTTTTAGCCAAATTCATTGCAAAAAGATTGTGACTCTTATTAAAAACAACGGTTTCGGGACTGTTCATATACTTTGGTTCGCCATCCCCCAGCATTCTTCCCGAAAAACCGACAACACTTCCCCGAATATCTATTACAGGGAACATTAAGCGATTGCGGAAAGTATCATATATACCTCCGCCTTTTTTTGATGCCCTTGCCAGTCCCGCATCCAGAAGCTCTTGCTTGGTATAACCCTTTTTCAGCATTGCCTCGGCAAGGCTGTCCCATGAATCGGGGGCAAAGCCCAATCCGAAGCGGGTAACCATTGCCGGAGCGATTTCACGCTTTTTTATATATTGCCGCGCAATTTCCCCGTTCAGAGCGGAAAGCTGTTCATAGAAAAATCTCGCGGCATCCCGGTTAATCTGAAGCATTTTTTCTCGCCGTGAGTGGTTTCCGTCCTTTTCATCCTCCGGTACAGCCATTCCAACGCGTCTGGCAAGGAAGCGCACTGCGTCGGGATATGAAAGGTTTTCAATTTCCATTATGAAATTTATAACTGTTCCGCCTTTGCCGCATCCGAAGCAATGGTATATCTGCTTATCCGACGCAACGGAAAATGACGGTGTCTTTTCGCTGTGGAAAGGGCACAGTCCGAAAAGATTGCTTCCGCTTTTCTTTGTAAGCTTAACATATGAGGAAACGACTTCGGTTATTTCGTTGCGCTCGGTGAGTTCCTGAAGAAAACTTTCGGGAAAAGCCATACAGCCGCCTCCATTTCTGCTATTGTTATTTTGTCCTCCTCATTTTCAGGCAAAACGGGCACTGCCCACGCAAATTTAAGTTCGATTATAAAGAAAATCTGTATTCCGCTCACTTGACCTGCCACGCTGCGGGGATATATATATTGCTGAACTTGTAAACCGCATAGTCATCTGTCATGCCTGACACATAGTCACATACAGCACGCTCGATGCCCTCTTCTTCGGCAATACGTTTGTAATCCTCCGGAAGATTCTTAGGATTTTTCATATAGTGTTCCCAAATGCTTCCCAAAATGCCTGTGACTTTCGCTTCCTCACCCTTTGCCTCAGGGTTTCGGTATACCTTGTCATACAAAAACTCGTAAAACGTATTGACCGCTTCGGTCATTTCGTCCGACATTTTGATATCTCCCTCGGCGCTGTTTTCAATTAAATCACTTATTATCGCGTTTATCCTTACGCTGTGCCGCCCGCCGATACGCTCCTGAACGACAGGAGGAATGTCTGCCGCTGTCAGAATTCCTGCGCGTACAGCATCATCGACATCGTGATTGATATATGCTATTCGGTCAGACAGACGGACAACTGTTGCTTCTGCCGTATCATCCGGCGAACCGTGAGTGTGGTGAAGAATCCCCATGCGTGTTTCGTAGCACAGGTTCAGCCCTTTTCCGGATTTTTCGACGCGGTCGACTACTCTCAGACTCTGCTCGTAGTGTCTGAATCCGCCCGAAACCATTTCATTAAGTGCGCGTTCACCGGCATGTCCGAATGGAGTATGTCCCAAATCATGCCCCAAAGCGATAGCTTCTGTCAAATCCTCATTCAGCATAAGCGCCCGTGAGATCGTCCGCGCTATGCGTGTCACCTCGAATGTGTGCGTCAAACGCGTACGGTAATGGTCGCCCTCCGGCTGAAGAAACACCTGCGTCTTATGCTTCAAGCGCCGGAAAGCTTTTGAGTGGGTTATGCGGTCGATATCGCGCTGGAAGCAGGTTCGCAGCTCATCAGGCTCCTCATACGCAAGTCGTCCCTGTGAATTCACCGCAAGCACTCCGCGCTCGGATATCATAAGCTGTTCAAGCTGTTCCCGCTTTTCTCTCAAGTTTGGCAAAGCAATTCACCTCCGTAGTTATAGGGGGCAAAACGTACTGGACATACTGAATGTACTGCTTGTCTTATACGACATTGCTCCCCATTTCCCCTCTTTTTTTCAAAGATATTTTAAATTATTTATATCTGGAAAAATTTAAGAGCCCCAACGTCACTGACGTCGGCGCTCCTGAGGAAGTATATCGCCGAATTATTAGCTTTTCAGAGCTTTCTCTGCTTGTTTTGCCTGCAAAATAATGTCCGCCGCAAGCGTCTTTTCATTTTATGCGCACACCGCGGAATTGCTCTCCAATTTTTTCAAATACCACTTTTCCGGCAGAGCTGTCAGTAATTTGTTCGAAAAGCGGTTCTTCCCTGTCCTGCCGTACAAGCGCTTCTATAACAACGTCAATTCCAAAATCCGCAGACTGTACCGACACTTCAAAATCATTAAATATCCGTACCGACCTTTCATAAAAATTGTAAGGTACGGAAATCAAGTAAAGGCTCCACTGCGCCATTATTGAGACACCTGCCGCCTCCAGAGCCATTTTTGCCGCCCTTGAATATGCCCGGGCCAGTCCGCCTGTTCCAAGCAGGGTTCCGCCGAAATAGCGGGTCACCACACAGCATACGTTTTTGATTTCTTCAGACGCAAATACATTTAGCGTCGGCATGCCCGAAGTCCCGCTCGGTTCACCATCGTCCGAGTATCTTGTTATGTTATTGTCGCGGATAATGTAAGCATAGACGTTATGTGTAGCATCCCGATGCTTTTCGCGTGTTTCGCGCAATCTGTCGAGTGCCTCTTCCTCCGTATCAGTCCGCCAGACTCTTCCTATAAAGCGTGAGTGCTTTTCAGTAAACTCCGCTTCACCAAAGCCCGCGGGTACAAGATATGTCGTCATGGGTCCTCCTTTCAGCATTCATGAAACGTTGCGGCGGTGAAGATAAGTCAAAAACGGCTTTTAAGCTCCGGAATACCTGCACGTGTTTCTCACTCACTGCTCAGGACAAAATTCCGTACTTTTCCCCAAAGCTCGGGACGTATTACCGCACTTATCCTGATGCCGTCATCCACATATTCGCTTGAAATGACCGCTCCCTCGCGATGCAAAAGTTCCAGTATCCCCGCATTCGAGTATGGCAGCATAAGTTCTACCTTTTTCTTGCCGCTTTCAAGTATCCTTGACAGCTCATCAAGCAGCTCGGCAGTTCCCTCCCCCGTTTTTGCAGAAATGCAAACAATGTTTTCTCCATGGGGAAGCTCTCCGAAAAAGGTGTCGCACTTGTTGAATACGCGGACGCACGGCGTCTGAGAAGCGCCAAGCTCTTCTATCAATTCTTCGACTATTTCCGCCTGTTCTTCCCAGTTTGGGTTGGATATGTCGATAACATGGAGCAGAACGTCGGCATAGGCAAGCTCTTCAAGGGTCGCCTTAAATGCTTCGACCAGATGGTGCGGGAGCTTTCTGATAAAACCAACGGTATCTGACAGCAAAACTTCCTGTGTATCACTTATGCTCTTGCGCCTTATCGTCGTGTCAAGAGTATCAAAAAGCCTGTCATTTGCCGGTATGTCAGAACCTGTCAGGCAGTTCATAAGACTCGACTTCCCCGCATTGGTATAGCCGACCAGCGCAACTACGGGCATCGAATTTTTCTCACGCAGCCGGCGCTGCGTTCCCCGGACGCGCCTTACATCTTCAAGCTCATCACGGAGCTTTTGTATCTTGCGTCTTATATGGCGCCTGTCAGTTTCAAGCTGTGTTTCTCCCGGACCGCGTGTTCCTATAGGTGAGGAGCCGCCGGAAGCTGTCTGACGGACAAGATGCTGCCACATTCCTGTAAGCCTCGGCAGGAGATATTCATACTGTGCAAGCTCCACCTGAAGCTGCCCTTCCCTCGTCTGCGCACGCTGGGCAAAAATATCAAGTATCAGCCCGCTCCTGTCAAGGACTTTGACGCCCAGTTCCTCTGAAAGAACCCTCATCTGAGATGGAGACAGCTCATTGTCGAAAACAGCAAGCTCACAGCCGTAGTTTTCGATAAGCTCCTTCATTTCTTTGACTTTCCCATCGCCGATGAAACTTCGTGATTCAGGGGTCGCCCTATTTTGGAGGACATAGGCAACCGCCTCTCCCCCCGCGGTTTCAAGCAATGCCGCAAGCTCCTGCATACTTGTTTCTGTGGAGCGTTCGTCTTCTTTCATCGAGTCGGCGGACAGCCCCGCCAGAACCGCTTTTTCTCTTTTGTTTTCCATAACATGCCTCCGCAGCAAATAATAAGCTTAGAGTCAAACCGAGCCAAAATACGGCTACGTCGTAAAGGGAGCGATAATCTTAGCGCCCCTTTACGACGGACCAATCCTTATACTTCCCTTAGAACACAAGGATATTCATTCGGTTTTCTCATCTTTTTCGTCATACATCACGCATCTGGCAGCACTGCTTTCCCTCGCTTCGGAGAGCGCTTTTTCAGCCCTTTGAAACACTTCGGCATAGTTTTTATTATGCTGAGAGATTATGTTGATGCCAACGCTGCAATTAACTATATGCATATCCGGCAAAACGATATCGCTCACATAATCCTGCACTTTGACTGCCTTTGAATAGGCAATATGCGGGCTGCTGATCTCGCTTATAAAAACCACAAATTTCTCGTCATCGATACGTCCGATTATATCCTGTTCTCTGAACAGGCTTTTTATTCGGGATGCTGCATCCTTTAAAAAAGCTTCCCCTGTAAGCGCTCCGAACGTATCTTCAATCAGTTTCAAATCATCAAGACTTATGAGAAGCAAAGCCGACTTCTTGTCCGTTTTGTGCTTTTTCAAGCGCTCAGCGATAAGGGTTTCCGCAGTCGTCTTATTGAGCATGCCCGTAGCCATGTCAAATTCCGCTCTTTGATGCAGATTCTCCATTTTTTCAACAAACATTTCAAACTGCTTCTTCTGAGTTATATCAAGGTTGCAAAGAAGATAACTCCCCCCCGAAACCTTTACCATCGAAGACATGATCCATCTGACCTCTCCGTCTGCCACAACCCTGTATTCAACTGTAACAGGCAGTTCAAGCATGTCTGACCTTGCGGATATAATTATTTTTTCGATCATCTCCCTGTCGTCGGGATATATTTTGTTTTCAAGCCAGCTTTTTTCTACCTTATTAAGGTTAAGAATATTTCCATAACATCTTTTACGGTTTGCGCTCAGCGTGCGGAATGTATTTGCCATATAATTAAACTCGAATATTTCATCAAAAATTCCGTACAGGGCATTGCTGTATTTATTCAGTTCCCTTTCCTTTTCTGCGCGTATTCTCTCAGTTGCGTCCAGAAAAGTAAGGCATATAAGCGGTCTTGTCTCTGTTCCTCCAATGTGCTTAATAAAGCCTTTGAACTGCATAAGCTTCCCATAATAATTATAGCGGCGTGCCGTAAATTTTTGGACATTGCCCGTACTTATTGCCTTATTACAGGCTTCAAGAAAACCATCTATATCGGGCGGGTATACCTGAGTAAGGACATTAAGGGAGTGGATGCTGAAAGCAGCCATGTCGGGATATCCCAGCATCTCGCAGTAAGCGCGGTTTACCCGTATCGCCTCCATGCGTCCTTCCGACAGCTCATAAAGACCGAATCCCCCGAGAATTCCGTCCACAAGGGAGGTGACAAGGCTGTCCCCGCCCATTACGGCGTTGATGCTGTCAAGCGTGACTGCCGGCGGTTTATCAGTAATCATGCATACTGAATCCTTGCTAATAATCAGTTTTTCATAATCCTCCCGGGTGACGGGGCGTGAATAGTAATATCCCTGAACCATATCACATCCGAGCGTACGAAGAAAATCGATCTGGTCCTTGGTTTCAACTCCCTCAGCAACCACAGGAATGCCAAGCCATTTTGCCATTCGTATGACCGAGGTTACAACCGTGCCGACCTTTCCCCCGCGTTCAAAGCCATCAAGGAATTTCATATCGATTTTCAGCGTATCGACTTCGACGTCCTTCAGCATATTGAGCGATGAAAAGCCGCTGCCGAAATCATCGATTGCAACGCTGAATCCGTATTCATGAAGCTTGTCCACAACCTGATGCAGAACCTCGCCCTCCATCAGGAACGCCGATTCTGTCAGCTCGATTTCAAGGTATTTTGTGTCAACATCGTATTTCTGCGCCAAATCATAGATTCTCTGCGGAAACCGCGAATCATACAGGTGTACCCTTGAAAAGTTAACGGAAATTGGAACAACAGGTATGTTTTTTTCCTGCGCATCATGCAATATTGAACAGGCTTTTTCAAATATGTAGAAATCCAGTTTTCTTATAAAGCCGTTTTTTTCAAACAGCTCAATGAATCTGCCGGGCATGATTATCTCTCCGTCCGGCTTTTTCCAGCGAACCAGCACTTCCGCTCCGGTAATCGACTCGTTGCTCATATTATATTTCGGCTGATAATAGTCAACAAATTCCCCGTTTTCCAGCCCGCGCATCATGCTTCCGATCAGTTCGGCATCCTCAAGCTGACATTCGAGCATAGAGTCGTCATAAATTGCAATGCCCGTACTGAACTTATATTTTATAGTGTCCTTCGCTATTGAGGCATTGTCTATCATTTTGCGGATGGACTCATCACGGTCTTCGATTATATATATTCCCCCGCAAAGGAAAAACGGCAATTTTGAGTCCTTTGCAACCCTAACGGCACTTCTGAAGGTTTCAAAAATCTCCTCTTTTGTCTCCCTGTTTATAAACCACACAAAATGGTCGGCATACAGTCTGCCGGCAACATCGTCTTCCTTCAGAAATTTGCGCACGATTCCCGCTATTGTTTTCAGAAGCTCATCGCCTGCTTCAAATCCATACAGTGCATTATACGATCTGAATGCAACTACTTCAAAAGAAACCAAGGCGCATACGCGTTCTTCGGGAAGTTTCAAGAGTCGTTTGCGGATTTTCGATTCAAATCCCTGCTTATTGTACAGACTGGTGAGCGGATCAACGAAATATGCCTCGTGGCTTTTGCGCTGCTCCCTGTTCAGTTCTACTCTCCGCCGCCACAAAATCACCGTATTTGTCACCGCAAGCAGAATCGACAGAAGAACGACAACTCCAAACAGCGCATGCGTTTTCGGGCTGTCCTGCTCGCCTTCAATTAAAAAAGAGGGGGGTATAAAGTTTAATATATACCAGCCGTTTATGCCGGCAGGATGATAAACATAATAACCGTCAGCGCTTTCATAGCTTGCATTTTCAAAAGACACATCGCCCGTACTGACAGCTTTCTTCAAATCGCGTAAAAAAGCATCTGCAAAAGCTCCTTCCGAAGCCATACTGTCCAATGCGGTAAAAATATTTTCACTGCCCTTGAAGTTCGGAATTTCTCCAGCTATAAGGTTTCCGGCGGCATCAAAAATCAAAGACTTCATATCTCCGCCTGCATCGCCGGAATAAAGAAGATTTTCTATTGTCCCCTCTGAACAGAAACCGACGACTGCGCCCTCTGTCTCCCCTTTCACCGTAAAAGGTACCGCAAAAACGAAGCAAACCTCATCATCAAATTCCGTTTTTTCAAAGGTTCTTTGTCCTGCGGCGGCGTCTTTGTAGTATTTCATTTGGGAAACGTTAGAAGCCCTGTTCTCTTTATCATATAATACGGCATCCTCTCCCACAACTGTCACATAGGAGAAACCTAATTTCTCTGCCGAGGCGTTGATTTCTTTCAAAATCTGAGGATAATAGCGCCAGTTCTCTTCCGCAAGGCGATTTGAATATATATCAAGAACATCAAAGTTGCTGCCGATTTTTGACAAAAATAATTGACTCTGCGCGGATCCGGGTTCGTAAAGCAAACGTTTCTTCTGCATTTCAATATGCGGCAGCATATTAGAACGATACAGCCAAGCACACGCCACTATGCCCCCAACGAGCAGAGCCGGAATTAATATTGTAATAATACTTCTCTTCGAACATATCTTCACTGCTTAATTCCGCCTTTAATAAAAATCGCTGACCGACGAATCAAATAGTTGTTATTTTTAATAAATTGGCATCAAAGTAAATGCTTTTTGAGCACAGTCCATAATCGCTATCTTTACATAATATTATACACAATTCTCCAAATTGGTCAACGGGAGTTTTGCCTATTTTATACATAGCAATTATTTCCCATCATATTTTATCAGTTAAAAGTTTAGGGATAGAGCGGGTTCAAATGCCGTCTGCTCGCTCTTGAAAAATTAGATATATATACAAAAACAGGCTCTGTCTTGCTCCCGCACGTGATTGTCTCAAAATTAAAATCTTTCTCCAAGACCCGCTCCGGACTTTAGCGCATCACTTAATCATATTTTATGCTGTTTTTGTACCGGTTTCTTTGAGCAAACTGCATAAACGGTCTATTTTATGCTTGTGATATTTTAAAAAATATGTTATATATCTCAACAGTGTTTTTAAAACATTTGTTATTTGAGGGGTAAATTTATATTGGAGGATTAATTGATGGACGGGAATACGCAAATTTTTATTGCTATGTGCATTTATATGCTTGTAGTAATAGGCATCGGACTTTACTTTGCAAAACGCGCCAACGAGAATTCAAACAACTATTTTCTCGGGGGCAGGAGTCTTGGTCCTTGGATAGCGGCGATGAGCGCCGAAGCCTCGGACATGAGCGGATGGCTGCTCATGGGTCTGCCCGGTGTTGCCTACTGGTGCGGTCTTGCCGATGCGGCATGGACAGCTATCGGACTTGCCCTCGGTACATATTTAAACTGGCTTTTAGTCTCAAAGCGCCTGCGCCGTTACTCCGCCGTTGCCGGCAACGCAATAACCATACCTGATTATTTCAGCAACCGTTTTCACGATAAAAAGAAAATTCTGATGTCGATTGCGGCAATTTTTATTCTTGTGTTTTTTACAGTTTACGCAGCAAGCTGTTTTGTCACCTGCGGGAAACTGTTCAGCACGCTTTTTGGACTTTCTTATCACAGCATGATGATTGCAGGAGCAATATTCGTAATCATTTATACTTTTCTGGGCGGCTTTCTCGCTGAAAGCACCTCTGATTTTCTCCAGAGCATAGTGATGATTATAGCTTTGGTCGCTATTTTTATCGTTTCATCGATCACCGCAGGCGGACCTTCGGAAATTGCGGAAAACGTCAGAAACATACCCGGCTTTTTTGAATTTTTCGGAATAGCGCAGCCCACAATGGTCGACGGAGTTCAGCAGGTTCAAAACGGAGAGCCTCTGTTCGGAAACAGTGCAAACTACGGCTTCCTTACCATTATTTCTACCCTTTCATGGGGTCTGGGCTATTTCGGTATGCCGCAGGTTCTGCTGCGCTTTATGGCAATCCGCAAAGTTGATGAACTTAAAACATCAAGGAGGATTGCAACCACTTGGGCAGTGATTTCAATGACAGCAGCCGTAATGATCGGTATAATCGGAAGAGTTCTGTATCCTGATGCCCTAACAACCTCCGGACAGGCAGAGAACATTTTCATTCTCATGTCGACAAAGCTCCTGCCTCCCCTGCTTGCAGGACTTGCAATGGCAGGGATACTTGCCGCAACGATCAGCTCCTCCGACTCATACTTACTTATCGCGGCTTCCGCCTTTTCTAAGAATATATTTCAAGGTATTCTCAAGAAAAACGCTACTGACAAGCAGGTCATGACCGTTTCCCGCATCATACTTGTGATTATTGCAATTCTCGGTATGATCATTGCCATGGATGAAAACAGCGTGATATTCAAGGTTGTTTCCTTTGCATGGGCAGGATTCGGTGCTACATTCGGTCCAATCATGCTGTTTTCTCTGTTCTGGAAGCGCACTACGATCGAAGGCGCGGTAGCAGGTATGCTCTCCGGCGGAATAAGCGTGTTTGTCTGGAAGCTGGTTCTTCGTCCTCTGGGCGGAGTGTTCGGAATCTATGAACTGATGCCGGCATTCCTGATTTCCTGCATATTTATCGTCGTGGTTTCACTGCTCACTAAAGAACCGTCCAAGGTAATTCTGCAAGAGTTCGAGAAAGCAAAGACTTACGAATATTAAAAAACGCGGGTCTTTTTTACTGACTTGCTAAAATATCCGGCGGTGTTCCGCCCTAAAACTGTAAAGAAAAATAAAGTCTCAAAAATGTCGGCTATCGGAATAATCTGATAGCCGATTTTTCTGATTTGGAAAAATCAACCCATGTCCAATTGTTTGAAGGGCAAACAAATAACCCCTTAGAAACTAAGCGTTTCCAAAGGGTTTCTGGTGGACGATACAAGACTCGAACTTGTGACCTCCCGCACGTCAAGCGGATGCGCTACCAGCTGCGCCAATCGTCCAAATTCATCAGCAAGTGTTATTTTACACACGTAAAGCCGATTTGTCAACTGTAAAATCCTTTTTATATTCAAATAAACAATAATAAAAATACAAGCATAGCCGAAGCTATGCTTGTTTCATACAAGAAACGCGGAAACGAACTCCCAAAGGACTCCAAGCACCCCGCAGGCAAGTATCGTTGTTATTATATTTGTCTTCCATTTTCTTATAATAATAAACGCCGCCAAAGCGAGCACTGCGGAAAACATGTCTATTGAGGCAACCGTAACTTCAGCGCCATCCCACAACGTTTCAGTCAGAACGCCCAGTGCGGCAACAGCGACCAGTGCCACGACGGCCGGTTTCAGACCATTGATTATATCCTGTATAAAAGTCAGGTGCCCATATTTTTTAAAAACGAGAAACAGCAAGGTCACTATGATAAATGGGGGAAACATAAACCCGAGGGAAGCTACTATAGCTCCCGGAATGCCCGCAACCTTCATACCGACAAAAGTCGCAGAATTTATCGCAATAGGACCGGGCGTAATCTGTGATATCGTCAGAAGATCTGAAAACTCCGACATTGAAAGCCATTGATTTATTTCAATGCACTGTTCCTGTATCAGCGGGAGCGCCGCGTATCCTCCGCCAAAAGCAAGTACCCCTATAATACAGAAACTGATAAAAAGACGCAGATATATCATGAACTTCTCCTCCTTCGGTCACGTAAGATACCGAAGATAGCGCCCAATGCTCCGCAGGAAATAATGATAACGGCAACATTAACGTCAAAAAACCATGCGAAAACGAAGGCCAGTACCATAATCGGAATATACAGCATCTTTTCTCTTTTTAAATACGGCGCCGCCATATCTATGACCGTATCCGCGATAACGGCGGAAACTCCCGCCCGCATTCCTCTGAATCCGGCTGAAACATAACTGTTTCCCCGTATGGCATCATAAAAGCAGAACACCACAGAAAGTATAACGAGCGGCGGAAGGGCTGTTCCGAGCAAGGCGCAGACAGCGCCCCAAAAGCCGAGCAGACGGTATCCCATCAGCACATTTGTATTGACTACCATCGCCCCGGGTGAAGATTGACCAATCGCGGTAAGCTCTGCAAGCTCATCCTCATTTATCCAGTGCAGCTTTTCTACAAAGCGTTCCCTCATCATCGGGAGCATGACATAGCCTCCGCCTATTGTAAAAGCGGATATTGTGAACGTATGGGCAAAAAGCGCCGCATATGTCGGTTTTTCTTTTTTCATTACAAAAACGTACATCCTTTTAATAAAATACAAGGCAGACAGCCGAACGGCGGTAATTCCCGCTGCGGCTGTCCGCCATAAAAACATCTTACCTGATCACTACTACTTTACATTCCCCAACGCCTTCATAGCAGCGCGCAATGACAGACGCCGTACCCGGTGCAACCGCAGTAACAAGCCCGGTATTGTCAACAGTGAGTATTGACTCATCCGTGGATGACCATTCGACTTCTCCTTCGACAAGGGGATAAACCGTTGCCCCAAGCTGGGTCGTGCTGCCGGCTTTTGCGGTAAACTCTGTCCGCTCATCCCCAAAGTAAGTGATCGTAATCGATTCAACCTTAGGAACTGGGGGCGGCGTTGAAGGCGGCGGAGTTGAGGGCGGCTCTACCGATTCAGAAGGCGGCGGCGTGGTGTTCACATCGGGTTCATCATAGTTACCGTTGATCGTTGTAGTTATCAGTACAATAACTGCAATTATTACCGCGGCAACAAGACACAGACCGAAAATAAACTGCCATCTTGTGTTGACCGCGGCGCGGGCGCTGTCCCTTGTTCCTTTTCTGACAGCGTCACTGGAACGCGGGGTGCGCGTGCTTGGGTTGGCTCTCAGCGCACCGCAGTGCGGGCAATCTGATCTAAGCGCCGAATATTCATTGCCGCACTTTGGGCAAATTGTCTTTTTCATAATCCCCATATATACACGCCCTTTCCACATCAGGAAAACGTCATAACATCCTATCCTTTTGCTAATGATACTACTTTTCCCAAAAACAGTCAAGCATATTACCTTTATCGTTTTATTCCCCACAATCCCGTAAAAACCATAAAAATTTTCTCAAAAATGATTTTTACTTGCTAAAATAAGTCCCAAATGCTATAATATATCTTTGTGAAAAAAGTCATAATACTTTTAGAAATGTGGAGATAAAGTGAAGAATATCAGGAACGTTGCAATTATTGCCCATGTAGATCACGGTAAGACAACACTTGTGGATGCACTTCTTAATCAGAGCGGAACTTTCAGAGAGAACCAATCCGTTCAAGAGCGCGTCATGGACTCAGGGGATCTTGAACGTGAGCGCGGAATTACGATACTTGCAAAAAACACAGCGGTTCAATACGGTGATTACAAGATAAACATTGTCGATACTCCGGGTCACGCCGATTTCGGCGGAGAAGTCGAGCGTATCCTCAAGATGGTAAACGGGGTCATCCTCCTTGTCGATGCTGCGGAGGGTCCCATGCCGCAGACGCGTTTTGTTTTAGGCAGGGCACTTGAACTCGGTCACAGAGTTATCGTTGTCGTCAACAAAATTGACCGGCCCGATCAGCGCGTTTATGAAGTTATCGATGAAGTCCTTGAGCTTCTTTTGGATCTTGACGCAACCGATGAGCAGCTTGATTCACCTATGCTTTTCTGTTCTGCAAGGCAGGGTGTCTGCTCCGTTTCACCGGAAGCGCAGGGAGCCGATCTGCGTCCCTTGTTTGATACAATCATAGACTATATCCCCGCGCCGGAGCAGGATACGGAAGCGCCTCTTCAGATGCTTGTCTCCTCTATCGACTATAACGAATATGTAGGACGCATCGCGGTTGGCCGCATCGAGCGCGGCGTGATAAGCCAGAATCAGGAGATCATGGTCTGCAATTATCACGGCGACCGTCCCTCCCGCAAGGCGAAAGCCGTTACACTCTACGAATTTGACGGGCTTACGAAGGTTCCCGTTGAAAAAGCGACTGCCGGCAGCATCATTGCTTTGTCCGGCATAGGCGACATCACCATAGGGGATACTGTCTGCGCGGCTGACTGCGCAGAGCCTCTTCCTTTCGTAAAAATTTCCGCGCCAACAATAGAAATGACTTTTTCGGTCAATGACAGCCCGTTTGCCGGAAAAGAGGGGCAGTTTGTCACAACACGCCAAATTCGCGACAGGCTTATGCGCGAAACTTTAAAGGATGTTTCCCTCCGCGTCACGCCGATTGAAAACAGCGACTCTTTCAACGTGGCGGGACGAGGTGAAATGCACCTTTCCATTCTTATTGAAACTATGCGCCGTGAGGGCTACGAATTTCAGGTTTCTCCCCCACGCGTTCTCACAAAGGAAATCGACGGAGTAAACTGCGAGCCTATGGAGCGTGTGGTCGTTGATGTCCCAGAAAACGCCGTTGGCGCGGTCATGGAAAAGCTTTCATCCCGCAGAGGAGATTTTATACAGATGAATCCTTCTGGCTGCCGAATGAAGATGGAATTTATCGTTCCCTCAAGAGGTCTTTTCGGCTACCGCAACGAATTTATGACCGATACCCGCGGCGAGGGCATTCTTGCGGCGGTGTTTGAAAACTATGCCCCCATGAAGGGCGAACTCTCCCGACGCAGCACAGGCTCTCTTGTTGCCTTTGAGACTGGTGAATCCATTACCTACGGACTTTTCAACGCACAGGATCGCGGCGCCCTGATTATCGGTCCCGGTGTCCCCGTTTATGCAGGTATGGTCGTTGGGATATGCCCAAAAAGTGAGGACATCACTGTCAATGTCTGCAAGAAAAAACAGCTTACAAATATGCGCGCCTCCGGCAGCGACGAATCTCTGCGTCTTGTTCCTTTCCGTCAGATGAGCCTTGAGCAGTGCATGGAGTTTCTGGCTGACGACGAGCTTCTTGAGGTAACGCCCAAGAGCCTTCGCATCAGAAAAAGGATCCTTGACCACGGTATGCGCATGAAGGCTACTATGAAGAACAAATAAATTAAAGCCCATAAAACTCCCTCTTTACAAAATTTGCATTGTATGATAAACTTTTATGGCTTTAGCCCCTGTGCTTAGTCTTGGGATTCAGCCGAGAAGCGGCACCTTTCATCCCCATTACTCAGCCTGCGGGCATTGATAAAAGAAAGGAGATCAAAAAATGATCACAAAAGAGCAAAAAACAACTGTTATCGAAAATAACCGTACGCACGAGACCGACACCGGTTCTCCCGAAGTCCAAATCGCTATCCTCACCGAGAGGATAAACCAGCTCACCGAGCACCTCAAGGTTCACAAGAAGGACAATCACAGTCGTCTCGGTCTTTTAAAAATGGTCGGTAAGCGCCGCCGTCTGCTCGACTACCTCATGGACAAGGACATCGAGCGTTACCGTGCCTGCATTGCAAAGCTTGGCATCAGAAAGTAAAAAAACAAAAATTACGGGGGCTGTTTCGAAAAAATGCGAAACAGCCCCGTTATGCCGTTTAGTGAAGTTCATATATTGTTGATATTATCGGTCAATATGACTATAATATAAAAGAAAGTACGAAAAGCGGAGCGCAGACCTTTAGCAGTTGAAAATGCGCTTATCCTACTGATGTGCGGATAAACATATTTTCAAATGTTAAAGGAACTCAAGCTCCGCAGGAAGGGATTTTCCCGAAAGGAGCAAACAAATGATAATAAAGAAAAAAGAATTTGAAAATGTCCGCCGCTATGAAACTATGCTTGCCGGACGTCCCCTCGTTTTTGAAACAGGAAAGCTTGCCGAGCTTTGCAACGCCGCTGTTCTCACAAAGTACGGCGAAACCACTGTTCTTGTGACGGTGACCGCTTCGGCAAAACCGCGCGACGGCGTTGAATTTTTCCCTCTTTCCGTCGATTTTGAGGAAAAGCTCTATGCGGTGGGCCGCATACCCGGCAGCTATATGCGCCGCGAATCACGCCCATCCCTGCCCGCTGTCCTCGCTTCACGCATGATTGACCGTCCAATGCGCCCTCTCTTCCCCGATGACCTGCGCAATGACGTTGTCATAAGCTGCACCGTACTGTCCGTCGACCACGATTGTGCTCCGGAAATCACCGCAATGATCGGTGCCGGCGCAGCAGTCGCTATTTCCGACGTGCCATTTAACGGACCTATCGCAGGCATCGCCCTCGGCTGGGACGGGGAGAAATATCTCTTCAACCCCACAAAGGCAGAGCGCGAAACAAGCAAGATGAACGTAACGGTTACCGCAACGCATGAAAAGGTCGTTATGATCGAAGCCGGTGGCGACGAAATTCCTGATGATGTAATGTATAATGGCATTGTTGCAGCTCATGATCAGATACAGACAATCCTTGACCTTATCGATAAAATGACTGCCGAGATCGGAAAGGAAAAATTCACCTACGAGCATGCAGACTTTGACATAGACTTGTTCAACACTCTCTGCGAGAACGAGATTGAGGGCATGAGGCACTGCATGGATACGGATGATAAAAACATCCGCGAGGCAAGAGTCAACGAGTGGCTTGATATGGTTACGGAAAAATACGAAGAGCAGTTCCCGGAAATGAGCAAATACATGGACGAAATACTCTATCGTATGCAGAAAAAAATCGTAAAGGCATGGCTTCTTGAAGGCAAGCGTGTCGATGGCCGCACGATGGATGAGATACGTCCCTTATCCGCAGAAGTCGGCGTTCTGCCCAGAGTCCACGGTTCCGGTCTTTTCACAAGAGGACAGACTCAGGTTCTCACCGTTGCAACGCTTAATACGCTTTCTGCATCCCAGAATCTTGATACTATCTGGGAAGAAGATACCAAGCGCTTCATGCACCACTATAACTTCCCCGCCTATTCAGTGGGCGAAGCAAGAGCAAGCCGCAGCACAAACCGCCGCGAATTCGGTCACGGCGCACTTGCTGAAAAGGCACTTGAGCCTGTAATACCCTCCATCGAGGAATTCCCCTACGCCATACGTCTTGTATCCGAAGTTCTGTCCTCAAACGGCAGCACTTCTCAGGGCAGCATATGCGGCAGCACCCTCGCTCTGATGGACGCAGGCGTCCCCATAAAGGCTCCCGTAGCGGGAATCTCATGCGGTCTTATTCAAGATGATGACGGCGGTTTTACCACCTTTATCGACATTCAGGGCGTTGAGGACTTCCACGGTGAAATGGATTTTAAAGTCGCCGGAACTAAAAAAGGTATCACCGCCATTCAGATGGACCTCAAAAACGACGGTCTGACACATGAAATCATAAAGAACGCATTGGAAATCACAAAAGAAGCACGTTATCAGATTCTTGATGAGATAATGCTCCCCTGCATCTCCGAGCCTCGCTCCGAGCTTGCCCCGACTGCTCCGAAGATGATTTCCATGAAAATCGACCCAGATAAGATCCGCGAAGTAATCGGCTCAGGCGGAAAGGTCATCCAGAAAATCACAGCCGATACCGGCTGCAAAATCGATATCGAGGACGATGGAAACATCTATATCGCGAGCGAAAGCTATGCCGCCTGCAAGGAAGCAAAGGCTCTCATCGACAATATAGTGTTTGTGCCCGAGGTCGGCAAGCTGTATTACGGTAAAGTTGTCCGCATCATCCCCATAGGTGCGTTCATCGAAATGGTTCCCGGAAAAGAGGGAATGTGCCATATCAAGGATTTGGAATTTAAGCGCACTGAAAAGGTAGAGGATGTCCTGAACATCGGTGAAATGACATGGGTCAAGGTCGTAGAAATCGATGACCGCGGCAGAGTCAACCTCTCCCGTAAGGACGCGCTCAAAGAGCGTGAGACTATGGGTCTCAGCGACCAATAAATAATCGATAAGCTCAAAACTATCGGGGCGGGACTATCCCCGCTCCGATAGTTTTTTAAAGAAAAGGGATAAGCTATGCATGAAATTATAAAACTTTCAAACGGCGTCCGTATCATCTGCGAAAGAATGCCCTATGTTCGTTCTGCAGCCGTCGGCATCTTTGTTAACGTCGGTTCAAGGGACGAATCTCCTGCGGAAAGCGGCAGCGCCCACTATATCGAGCACATGCTCTTCAAGCGTACGTCAAAGCACTCCGCCGCCGAGCTTGCCTATGAAATGGACGCTATCGGCGGTCAGATAAACGCATATACTACACGCGAAAGCACCTGCTTTTATGCAAGAGTTCTGGACACACACCTCCATACGGCAATAGACCTCTTGAGCGAAATGTTTTTCGACTGCGCTTTTGATGAGCAGGAAACGGAAAGCGAACGCGGTGTTATTCTTGAAGAAATAGGGATGTATGAAGACACACCCGACGATGCCTGCTATGAAAAGCTGATGTCCGGCTGCTACAAGGGTGCTTTGGGACGTCCCGTTCTCGGCAAACCCGCGACACTTGCAAAAATGACCGGTGCAAGCCTTAGGGAATACAAGGAAAAACAATACACTGCGAGTAATATAATAATTTCCCTTTGCGGAAACTATGACGACAGCCATATCGAACGCATAAAAGCCCGTTTCTCCGTTATGGAAAAGGTAAAAAGCGGCAAGCACCGCAAGGCTGAATATAAGAATCATGTGACAGTGCGCCGAAAGAAGACCGAGCAGAATCAGTTTTGCATTGTCTTTCCTTCCAATTCCGCTTCAAGCGAGGAGCGCTTTGCAATGAACCTGCTCACCACCATCTTGGGCGGAGGCGTTTCATCGAGACTTTTTCAAAACATACGCGAAAAGCATGGTCTTTGTTATTCTATATACTCATTCCAGTCATGCTTTGCGGACACCGGTCTTTTATCCGTTGCAACTGCGGTCTGCAAGGATACCGAAATGAAAACTCTTGGTCTTATAGGTGATGAGCTTAGGCGCTTCGTCAACGAAGGCGTAAGCGAAGAGGAGCTCAAAAGGGCAAGAGAACAGGCAAAATCCGCTCTTGTTATGAGCCTTGAATCCACGAATTCCCGTATGCTCAAAATGGGCAACTCCATGCTCGTTCTGGATAAATGTCTGACAACCGACGAGCTTATTGAGCGCTATGATGCCGTTACACGAGAGGATATTTTGACACTTGCACAGAATCGTTTCGATTTTCCTCTTCTCTCACTTTCCGCGCTCGGAAAAACTGAGAGCGCCGAAGAATATATAAAAGCTCTCAGATTATAAAAACAAAAAACAGGCATCCGGATATAAACCGGATGCCTGTTTTTTTGCATCAATATATGCTTGGAATAATTCCGCAGCAGATAGATAAATATCAGCCCTGTGCCGCCTGTTGCATGAAATAGTTGCAGCGCCGCTCTCTTTCGAGCGAGGTCGCCTCCATGTGTCCGGGATATACCTCGTAATCACCGGGAAGCTCGCAGAGCTTTTTCAGGGACTTCATCATATCAGCCCCGTTGCAGCCGGGCAGATCGGTGCGTCCGCAGGAATCGCGGAACAATGTGTCACCCGTAAACAGTGCGTCCTCACAGCGGAAAGTGACGCTTCCCTCCGAGTGTCCCGGGGTTTCGATAACCTCAAATTCAAGAGAACCGACTTTTATCTTGTCCCCTTCCTTGATAAAGAGCGCTCCTTTTGGCGGTGAATACCTGTACCCAAGCTCTGTTATTGCTCTTTTGACATCCTTGCGGCTCATGCATACGGTTGCCCCTGTCTGCTTCACAAGCCCCTCAACAGCCCCCGTGTGGTCAAAATGCCCGTGCGTCAGGAGTATATAGCGGCACTTTAATTTGTTGCTCTCAAGATAGTTCATGATCGTATTCGACTCGGCTCCCGGGTCTATGACGGCACACTCAAGAGTTTTTTCATCGGTGACGATATAGCAGTTCGTCTGAACATGACCTAATGTGAAAGATTTTATGAGCATATCCTGCCTCCTTTATTACCTTATTTTTAATAATATTTCAATTTGGTTCCCATAAGCTCAGAGCTCTTCCGTATCCAGCAAAAGCGTTACGGGACCATCGTTAACAGAGGAGACTTTCATCTCCGCACCAAACCTGCCGCACTCCACTGTGAAGCCCCGCTCGCGGCATTTTGCAACACAGCGTTCATACAAAGGTTCTGCTGCCGCTCCTCCTGCCGCCCTTGAAAAACCCGGTCTTCGGGACGAGCAGTCTGCATAAAGGGTAAACTGAGATACAATCAGCATTTGCGCCCCCACCTTATCGGGTGAAAGGTTCATTTTTCCGTTCTCATCCTCGAAAACGCGAAGACCGCAGAGCCTGTCAGCGACTTTATCCGCCTCCGCCTCGGTATCAGCTGTTGAAATACCAAGCAAAACCAAGAAACCCTTTCCGATTTGCCCAACTGTCTCTCCCCCGACCATAACAGAGGCACTGTCAACTCTTGTGACCACCGCACGCATAGTCCTTGTTCTCCTTTGTTTGATGATAATAAAAATTCCGTTTTATTTTTCCGAATCCCGTACGTATAGGAAAAACTTTTAGTCGCCGGCTCGCGTTATTTCGGAAACGCCCGGTATCGTTTTCAGACGGCTTATTATGATATCGAGGTCATTTAAGTTTTTTACCTCAAGCGTTACAACTGCCGTTGATTTTACCCCATCCAAGTCTCTTGCGGCAAGACTAAGCACCTTTGCGCTCAGGGAATTCAAGACCGTTGCAATATCCATAAGGAAACCGCTTCTCTCGCGGGCAAGGATTTTTATAGTCGTGATGTAGCTTTCATTCGGCGCATCCGTCCAGCTTACACTGATCCACCGCCCTCCGTCTTTCGGGTCGTCTTTGCTCATGAGGTAGTTCTTACAGTCTGTTCTGTGCACAGAAACACCGTAGCCTCTTGTTATAAATCCGACAATATCATCCCCGGGAACAGGCGTACAGCAGCGCGAGAACTTAACAAGGCAGTTATCAAGCCCTTCAACCAGAACCCCATGAACGGAGTGCTTTTCCATCTGCTGTCCCTTGCGCTGTTCTGCTTTTTCCGTTATCCTCTCGATCGTGGTCTTCGGCGGAAGCTTCTGGCTTTTTGCGATCTCATCTTTTATTTTGTTTACTGCACGTATGGCGGTCATGCCGCCATAGCCAATAGAAGCAAAAACATCATCAAGCGAGAAAACGGCGAGCTTTTTCAGAATGTGCGGAAGTATTTCCTCATCCGTAACTGCCGCCATGGATATACCCGCCTGCCTAAGTTCGGATTCAAACGCGGCTTTGCCGTTTATGATGTTCTCCTCACGCTTTTCTTTTTTGAACCACTGTTTGATTTTCGATCTTGCCGAACCGCTTTTTGCAATTTTCATCCAATCGCGGCTTGGTCCGGGTGCAGATTTTGAAGTCAGCACCTCTACTATATCTCCGTTTTGCAAAACCCTGTCAAAGGAAACAATACGTCCGTTTACCTTCGCTCCTACCATACGGTTTCCGATTGCAGAGTGTATTCCATAGGCAAAGTCAATCGGAGTCGCGCCCGCAGGAAGATTAATCACATCGCCCTGGGGAGTAAAAACGAAAACTTCGTCGGAGAACATATCGATTTTCAGGTCATGGAAGAAGTCCTGCGCATCGCTGTCCGCCTGTGCCTCAAGAAGCCGGCGTACCCACGCGAATTTCTCCTCATCGCCCATTTTGACACCCTGATCTCCAGACTTATATTTCCAGTGTGCCGCAACGCCGTATTCTGCTGTATGGTGCATATCCCATGTACGTATCTGCACCTCGAACGGGATGCCCTCGGAGCCGATTACAGTTGTGTGTATGCTCTGATACATATTGGGCTTGGGAGTAGAAATATAGTCCTTGAATCTGCCTGGAAGCGGCTTATACATATCATGGATATGTCCCAGAACGTTGTAGCAGTCCGCGATATTGTCGACTATGACGCGGAAAGCGCAGAGGTCAAAAATTTCATTTATCTGCTTGTTCTGGGAATACATTTTGCGGTAAATGCTGTAAATATGCTTTATTCGGCTGGAGATAGTGCCGTTAATTCCCCAGTCATCAAGCCTTGCCTTTATTTTCTGCTCAACGCTCTCCATAAAAACTTCAAGAGCGGACATGCGTGCGTTGAGAGTATCGGTGATCTCTTTATAGCCTATAGGGTCAAGGTATAAAAGCGAAAGGTCTTCAAGCTCCCACTTGACCCTTTGCATACCAAGACGATGGGCAATAGGCGCGTAGATTTCCATCGTTTCAAGAGACTTTGTTCTTTGCTTTTCTTTTGTCTGGAATTCCATGGTGCGCATATTGTGCAGACGGTCGGCAATTTTTATAAGGATAACGCGGATATCCTTTGCCATAGCCATCAGCATTTTGCGCATGTTCTCCATCTGCTCGTCCTCTTTGCTTGTATACTGGACGCGCGTCAGTTTTGTAACGCCTTCGACGATATCCGCTACGGTGGTTCCAAACTGTTTTTCGATGTCATGGTAAGCAAGCGAAGTATCCTCAATGCAGTCGTGTAAAAGTGCGGCAATAATAGAGTCCTCGTCAAGACCCATTTCAACGCATATCTGCGCAGCCGCTATGGTATGAGTAACGTAATCAGAACCTTCCTTGCGCTTTTGCCCGCTATGGGCTATGACCGCACACTCGTAAGCTGCGCGAATGCGCCCGATGTCTGCGGTAGGATTATATTCAAGAACGCTCTTTTCCAGTTGCTCATACATTTTTTCAGGGGAAAGAAACTCCCTTTTACTGTCTTCCTGCATATCTATATACCTCGTAATACTGTTTTATTTCTCTGCTGAAACCTGTTTTCTAAACGCCGCTCTCACATTGCTGTCCCACAGCAGCCTGAAAAGCGGGGATCTGTCCAAGTCAGTTTTTGCTCCGTTGTCGCAGGCAAAACCGCAGATGCGCCCGTCCTGTGTGCTGAGCTTAAGCAATTTCAGCTCATTAAATATCTTTATGCACAGGCAAAATTTAACAGGTTCCATAAAGCTGAGCTTACAATTTCGGGCAAGCTCGTCATAGCTTAACTCTATGTGGCCTCCTAACTGTTTTATCGTACGCCACACCCTCGCCAGTTCATCCCTTTTCGGGCGGAAAATCCGAAGCTCATCAATGCATATTTCCCCGCGTTCAAGAATGCCGCGGCACTTTCTGAGCGTTTCAGAGGGGCGTATATCGCTTATAAGCAGCTGGACGCTGCGGTGCGAATGGAAATCGTTAATCTGCGGAGTAAAACAGATATCAACGGTCATCCCCTCTTTGACATTCAGACTATCAAGTGAATGCGAAAAAAATACGCAGTCAAAATGTATGCCCCTTTTCATAATGCGCATGCGGAGATGCCTGCCGTTGCCAACCGGTGTAATGCTTTCCAGCACCGCATCGCAGATGCACATTAAAGGACGCTCGTTTTCGCATCCGCAGGGCTCAAGCTCATCGAGTGACTTCACCCCTTCTATGCTCAGAACAGACGGATTCTTGATAAGAAGCTCAGGCTCGATTGCGGGATGCTCTGTGGGCGGATTTCGCCTGTAATATTCGGACAAAGCATTCCTGAACGCCTCTATCTTCTCTGTCTTAATGTTCAGTCCGGCCGCAAAAGCGTGCCCTCCGAAACTCTCAAGGTATTCGGAACAGGCTGAAAGTGCTTCAAAAAGGTTGAAATCACCGTAACTGCGGCAGGAACCCTTTCCGTTCTCGCTTCCAATGCAGATCATTATAGTCGGAACCTTGAATTCCTCCGTCAGACGAGATGCCGCAATTCCGACAACGCCGGGGTGCCAAGTTTCGCTCTCCAAAACAATCGGTCTGTCTTTATCATCTGACGTGAGGACAGCCAAAGCGTCTTCCCAAACTTTTGTTTCCAGCTCCTGACGGCGACGGTTCAAATCGCAAAGCTCCTTTGCGCAGGAGTATGCCTCCCCCTGCTTGTCGGAAAGAAGCAGCTTGAGTGATATTTCGGTTTTGCAAAGCCTGCCTGCCGCGTTTATTCTCGGTGCAAGCATAAAGCCCACTGTTGCCGCAGATACAGGTTTTCTTGCGGCTCCGGATTCCTCTAAAAGTGCTGCAAATCCCGCTCTGGGGTTATTTTTAAGCTTGCTAAGCCCTTTGTACACCAGATATCGGTTTTCCCCGATAAGCGGCATCACGTCCGCAATAGTTCCTACAGCAACAAGGTCAGCATAACGTTCAAGAGGCGCTTTAAGGTCCTTCTCCAAAGCACAGACAAGCTTGAATGCAACCCCTACTCCGGCAAGAAACTCAAATGGATATTCGGAGTTTGGGCGTTTCGGGTCAATGACCGCAACAGCTTTGGGCAAAGACTGCGGGCATTCGTGGTGGTCTGTGATGATTATGTCCATTCCGAGGCTTTTCGCATACTCGGTTTCAGAGACTGCGGTTATGCCGCAGTCCACAGTTACAACGAGAACCACTCCTTTTTGGTAAAGGATCTCAATTGCTTTTTCGTTTACGCCATAGCCCTCGCAAAGCCTGTCCGGTATGTATACCTCACATTCAAGACCGCGCCGTCTGAAATAATCTAAAAGCAGGCAGGAGGACGTGATGCCGTCAACGTCATAATCGCCGTATACGGCAACCTTCTGCTTTTTTTCTATGGCGAGCTCTATGCGCGTTACAGCCTTTTCCATATCACTCAGCAGCATCGGATCGCATACCAGTTCCTCGCTGCGTAACAGATAGCTTTTTGCTTTTTCGGGTGTATCGGCACCTCTCGCCTGTAAGACAGCCGCCAAGAGAGGTGCATATCCCATGTCCGTAAGTACGGTATTTATTTCATCAGTGCATAAAGGCAGCTTCCATTCATTATGTTCCATTTCATTCCTCTGCATACGCTCCGCACGGGTTTATGAATAAACCGTGCCCCTTAACCACACAAAATGCCCCAAAAGCACTAAATTGATTAAGAATATCGGATTTTTTACTAAACAGATTAATATTATAACAGATTAAGTAATTGCGGGCAATACAGAAGCCGAAAAAGCTCCGTAATTTGACACTAAATTCACCTGCCCCACCGGCGCAAATCCAA
Source organism: Clostridiales bacterium (assembly GCA_012719035.1). Taxonomy (GTDB): domain Bacteria; phylum Bacillota; class Clostridia; order Oscillospirales; family Oscillospiraceae; genus UBA2658. Next base: position 48,963 of record JAAYBD010000001.1, read on the forward strand.
GCTTTTACGCTTAGTTTGCCAAAAACGCTCATCCACAGTTTTGACGAATAAAAAGCGGATATAATCATAGTTGAAGCATCGGCTTAAAGACCAGAAAAATACAGCTCAAAACATGTGCTCCGTTTAGCTTTTCACGTACTTGACAGCACACGCTCATCGTGTTAACATACGGAGTGTCGCAGTTTCATGCCTCCATATGCCGGTGTGGCGGAATTGGCAGACGCCCGGGACTTAAAATCCCGTGAGGATAAAACCTCGTACCGGTTCGATCCCGGTCACCGGCACCATAGCCCGTCAGCCCTTGGCTGACGGGCTTTTGTGGTTTTCATAAGGGATGCAGAATTTTGATTTTGGGCGCCGAAATTCCGGCTTGAAATCGCCGCATCGATCCTCCGGAAGCGAAAATGTCCCCGTTCTCCTCCGCCGGAAAAACGTGCAGAATAGCGTCGGCGGACAAGGCTTTCAAGCTGAACCCAAGAAGCTTCCGCAGACACTCGATGGTCTTTTTGACGCCGCGGACACAGTAAGACATGCAGATCGTGTGCTCACTCTGCATCCGGACGGAGAAGAATAAGAAGCTAAAAACATATAATACTGCCAATAATTAATAAAAACAACTAGTATAGACGCCGTTAAAGTTATAATTTTTATAATGTAGATCAAGCGATTAAACGGCAGACTATATATGCCGCAGAGATGCAGAAAGACCGGTCCGCAAGAAAAGTGCGGACCGGTCTGCTTTGCAGCACGGCGCGAAAATGCAGAAACATATCGGCTGCTATGAGAAGACAACTGTTAGCGAATATGTAAAGACAAGATAATGTCTGCAATAATGATAACGTGAAAGCAAACAAGAGAAAACATTAGAGAGATAAGAAAACAGTTTCTTCTAACCGGAATGTCCGTCCGTGCCGCGGACTTTAAAAAGCGCTGTCTGTGCTTATTTCGCTGCCTTGCGAACAGTGATATTGTGCTGGCGCTCCTCGGCGTACTTGGCAAGGGCCTCGTGGCGGTCGAAGAATTCTACGCTCTGGATATCATAGCTGCGAATGAGATGGATGGCATCGAATTTGCAGCGCGTGGTGCAGACGCCGCAGCCGATGCACTTGTTCTTGTCGACGATGGTGGCGCCGCAGCCAAGGCAGCGGGCGGTCTCTTTCTTGAGCTGCTCCTCGGTGAAGGTCGTTCGGGCATCATGGAAGCTGCCTGCGTTTTCTTTCCTGTACAGCGGACGCTGACGCGGCGTGCTGTCAAATCCATCCGCCTTGATGGCGTCCTTGTCGAGGTTATCCTTATCAAGTGACTTGAAAATGCGGCGGTTGCGGCCAATGGTCAGGCTCTGTCCGGGCCATACGGAGCGGTGGATGGAGATTGCACCTTCCTTGCCGGCCGCAATCGCATCGATGGCAAACTTCGGACCGGTAAAGACGTCGCCGCCGACAAAGATATCCGGCTGCGCGGTCTGATAGGTAAGAGAGTCCGCCTTCGCTGTGTTGCCTCCGCCAAGCTCAACCTTCTCGCCGTCGAGGAGGTTGCCCCAATCGATGCTCTGACCAACGCTCATGATAACGAAGTCCGCCGGAACGGTGATGACATCACTCTCATCATACTGCGGGTTGAATTTGTGATCCTTGTCAAAGACAGAGATACACTTTTTGAACTCGACGCCGGTTACCTTGCCGTCCTCGACAATGATGCGCTTCGGACCCCAGCCGTTGTTGATAGCGATGCCTTCGCCGCGGGCTTCTTCAAGCTCCTCGGGCAAAGCGGGCATTTCTTTCTCGCTTTCAAGGCAGTACATAGAGGTATTTTCAGAACCCGTGCGGGTAGCGGTCCGGGCAACGTCGATAGCGACATTGCCGCCGCCGATGACGACTACGTTGCCAGAAAGCTTAACTGTTTTGCAGAGGTTGATCTTGCGGAGAAACTCAACGCCGGACATAACGCCCTCAGCATCCTCGCCTTCGATGCCGAGCTTGCGTCCTGCCTGAGCGCCGATGGCGATGTAGAAGGCCTCAAAGCCCTGTTTGCGGAGTTCGGCAATCGTGACGTCCTTGCCAACCTCGCAGTTGGTCCTAAACTCGACGCCCATCTGGCGCAAAACGTCGATCTCGGCGCGAACAACGTCCTTCTCAAGACGGAAGGATGGGATGCCCAGCATCATCATGCCGCCGACAACGCGCTGCTTTTCAAAGACGGTGACCTTGTATCCGTCCGCCGCGAGGTAGTAGGCGCAGGACAAACCGGCAGGACCGGAGCCAATGACGGCGATGGATTTGCCGTAGTTGTGGAGCTTCTTCGGGATGAACTGGAAGCCGGATTCCAATTCCTTATCGGCGATGAACTTTTTGATCTCGTCGATGGCGACCGGCTGATCGATGTCGCCGCGGGTACACTCGTTTTCACAGTTGTGCGGGCAGATACGGCCGCAGATCGCGGGGAACGGGTTTTCCTTTTTAATGAGTTCGAGGGCGTCGATATAGTTGCCCTCGGCGGCTTTTTTGATGTAGCCCTGAACGGCAATGTGGGCAGGGCAAGTCGTTTTACAGGGAGCCGTACCGGTCTCAACGACGTTTTCACGGTTCTCGCGATAGTTGACGTTCCATTTTTCGGGACCCCACTCGGTGTCGCGCGGAAGGTCGGCAAGCGTGTGCTCGATTGGCGTCTTGGTGCAGACCTTCTGACCAAGCTTCAAGGCATTGTTCGGGCAAGTTTCTACGCACTGTCCGCAGGCAACGCAGTTTTCGGCGTTAACAACAGCCTCATAATTGGAGCGGGAGGCATCCGGCGTGTTGAAATACTGTGTTGCACCGAGGGCGAGACAGGTACCGGGCATGCAGTTGCAGATTGCGACGGAAACGCCCTTGTTAAGCGTGGTAATCTGGTGAACGCAGCCAATCTCCTCGAAATATTTGATCTTTGCATAGGCTTCTTCCTTAGTGATCTTGAAGCCGCGGCCGTTGGCGACAAACATGTCGGCGGCCATGCCGAGGAACATGCACATACCCGTTTCAAAGTCCGCGGCGCCCTCAAGGTCGCCGCCGCCTTCGTTCATAAAGCGGCGCACACGGCGGCATTGACAAGGCAGGAGCGCGATGTGGTTCTTGTTCTGTTCGATGTAGTAGCTCACGCGGTCAAAGTCGATCTGCTCGGTGGTAGTTGGGATAGCCTTTTCAACCGGGATCGTGCGCATGACGCCCGCGCCCATCGGGATGCCGGCAATGTAGTTCTCCATGGACTTTGTAGCATGACCCTGAAAGCAGCGCGGAACTTCGGGGTGTTCGTTGCAGAATTCCTCGTTGACGAGCATAAACTCAAAGACACCGGGCGCGTAGACGAGCATCATGAAAACTTCCATGCCGAACTTTTCGACCTTGGCGATGACGCCGATGTCGGCAAGCTCACGCAGAAGATCGAGCGTCTTCTCGGGCGAGAAGCCGGTCGCTTCCGCGATGCTCTCCGGGAAAGCGGGCTGCAGAAGATCCATCGCCAAAAGGACGGCGATCTGGTCGTCCGTGATCCAGTTTTCAAAGAGCTTATACTCTGCACAATCCTCGTCGATTGTGTAGTGACCGTCGCTGATCTTTTCGCACAGCTCGATCAAGTTTTTTCTGACTGCCATTTTTTGTCCTCCTACTGATATTTATTCTGATACTGCCAAAGTGCTTCTCCTTACCATGATATTATTTAGGCACTTTATCTAAAGTATAGTATAAGAGATAACAGAAATAAAGAAAAGCATAAAATGTCTTGCTTATCTACAACAAAAAGTTGTAATATAAGAGTGAAAATACTTGTTTTGCCTGCGTTTTAAAAGGAGGTAAGGCTATGCAGATACAGGCGATAGAGACCTTTCTGATGGTCTACGACACCCGGAACCTCTCCCGAGCGAGCGAAAGGCTGTATGTTTCGCAGCAATGCCTCAGCCGGCAAATTCGGGGGCTGGAGGCAGAGCTTGGCGTGCAGCTCTTTATCCGGCAGAAGACCGGAATGCTTCCAACCGATGTAAGTCATCAGATCTATCCTGTACTGCAGGAGATGATGGATCGGTTTGAACAAGCCCGCGATATCTGCAGCACACAGGAGTGCAAAGCTGCGCCAAAGCTTACTATCGCGCTGTCGGACGGCATGTCAAACTATATCGATGTCAGTCTGCTGTCCGAACTTGCCCGGGACTTCTCCGGTTCGGAGCTTGTGATCGAAGAGCGCCCCGGCGTCGAGTGCATCCGCCTGCTGTGCCGGGGAAAGGTCGACATGGCCTTTTTGCTCGAGCCTTTTGACGACACAATGCTTGAACATGAGCTGCTCCGCGAGGATTTTGGCTGCATTGTCATGCTCAAAACCCACCCATTGGCGGCAGAAACAGGACCAGTCCCCTTTTCCGCGCTTAAAGGCGTAAAGACCGTCACCGGTTCCAATACGAACTGCGCTGCTTTGCATTTGCAGCATTACTGCGAGCAGTCAAATGTCTGGCCGCAGTATGTGGCAAATGTAACAAATCTGGTCGGATTTATAAACCATCTCAAACGTGACGACATCGTCGTGACGCTTTTGAGTTGCGAAATCCCGCACATTACGAACCCGGACGTCGTCATCCGCAAGATCGTCGACCCAGTGCTGATGGGAAAGTGCCACTGCTGCTACCGCACCAGCTCGCCTCAGAGACCACTTTTGCGAGAATTGACGAAGCGGATCAAAGAGACTTATAAGAGTCCTGAGAATTTTGAATAACAAACAGAATCCTCAAGTCTGTCTTTCAGAATTTCAATTGCCACCTTTATTCTCATATTGCTTATTAGGTGAACGAGAAGCAACTGCATATATGAAAGCAGTCTGCGCTGCTCAAGACGGCTCGTACTTATATTCCATTGATTCCATTCTACCATAATGCCGAAAATCCGCACTTGATTTGCAGTGATAAAATCAAAATAATAGAACCTGTGCGAATAGACTTCAATCTATTCGCACAGGTTCTTACGTTGCTGTTGAGCTGAAATATTAAACTACTAATATCCGCCTGATTTAACATGGCAAAACCGCGACCCTCATTGCTATTATATACAGGCGTTTTCCAGCTCCGGTCTCCACCACTATGAAGCGCAGAAGTCTGGAATTTTGAACAGTTACAGAAAAGCAATGTTCACACTTGCCAAATCAAGCTATGCAGTAAAAACCGACTGCACATTATACAAATTCGTTTTTCCGACTAAGAATTTCGTGTACTCATCTTTGGGGTGTTCAAAAACTTCTTCTGTTGTATTGATCTCTAAAATGCGTCCATCCTTCATCACTATAATCTTCTGGCACATAGCGCGGATCACATCCAGATCATGAGAGACAAAGAGCAGGGCAGTTTTGTTAACATCCATTATGTTCTGAAGCAGCCTAAGGATTTGAGCCTGAACAGATACATCAAGCATTGTCGTGGGTTCATCGGCAATTATCAGCTTCGGCTCAAGCATAATTATACGCATAATCGCAATGCGCTGTGCCTGCCCGCCGCTGATTTCCTTAGGATAACGGCTGAGAATATCATCCGTCAGCCCGAACATTGACATATATTCATCAATTTTCTCTTTCTCCTCTTTGGGGCACTTTGTGAGCTTGTACAGACGCAGCGGTTCTGCAATTGTATCATATAGTTTCATCCGGGGATTGAATATTTGCTGGGGATTTTGGAAAACAATCTGAACATCTCGCCGATATTCTTTGATTTCACCGGCGGACATCCTATTAATATCATTTCCGTTAAATACAATATTCCCCTTGGACGGATACAGCAGCTTTGTCGCCAATCTTGCAATTGTAGATTTTCCGCAGCCGCTCTCCCCAAGCAGGCCAATGCGTTCGTTGGCATCAATCGAAAAACTTACACTGTCTACGGCCTTAGTAATATATGTGCCAAAAACACCGCTGTGGTATTGTTTAGTAACATTTTTAAACTCCAGCATACAGACACCTCGAAACATGATTTGGTTCGTTGATTTTCTGAAGCTCGGGATGTTGAACGGTACATTCGCAGGTTGCATTCGGGCATCTCGGATGGAATCTGCATCCGGACGGGATTTCGGTAAGTGCCGGGGAAAAACCTTCTATCGCTTTGAATCCGTTTTGCGGCAAGGCGCTTATTATCCCTTTTGTATACGGATGCTGAGGTTTTTGAAGCACTTGCTTTGTTTCTCCATGCTCTACAACTTCGCCTGCATACATAATAGCAATGCGGTCGGACAACAGCTCTGCAACGGAAAAATCATGCGTAATTAGAAGCATAGCGGAATTATGCATAGACTGCATATATCCAATGCGCTCGATAACCTCATGTTTACGTGCCCAGTCGAGTCCTTTGGTCGGCTCGTCTACCACAATAAATTTCGGCTCGGCGGCAGTTCCCATGGCTACGAGAACGCGCTGCTTCATGCCTCCCGAAAGCTCATGCGGATAATCACCTGCAAGCTCGGGAAGCCTTGGAAGACCAAGCATCTTAAAAAGCCGGAGTGTGTTTTTTCTTGCTGCGCTTTTGTTCTTCTCCTTATGCAGAAGGTATACCTCATCAACTTGCTTGCCGCATTCGATAAGCGGATTAAGGCTGGTAGCCGCACTTTGTGGAATGCATGCAATCTCCTTGCCGCGAAGTAAACGGAACTCCTTTTCCGGCATTCGGACTATATCTTTACCGTAATAGTAAATATGTCCCTGTAAAGTCGCATTGTCCGGCAGCAGACGCAGGATCGAGTTGCCGAATGCCGATTTGCCGCAGCCGCTTTCACCAACAAGGCAGAGAACTTCTCCTTCTTTGATTGAAAGGTTTAAATCGTTGACTGCGCACACTTTTCCATTAGGTATCGCAAACTGCACATATAAATGATCTGTTTGAATCAATATTTTGCTGTCCATCAGTCTGCCTCCGCTTTTTCTTTCAGGCGCGGGTCAATCATATCTCCGATTCCTTCGCCCAGCAAGTTAAAGGCAAAGACGGTAAGAACCGCTGCCATGCCCGGCGCCAGTGTAATCCACGGAGCCTGCCGAATATACTCTTTTCCCCCGTTGATCATCAAACCCCATTCCGGGCTTGGGATTTGAGCACCGAGCCCCAGATAACTTAAAGCTGCCCCGGCAAGAATAACAGGACCGATACTCAGCGTTGCGATTACAATAATTTGTCCGATTATATTTGGGAAGATATAGCTCACAATTATTCGCAGCCTGCTGTTTCCGATGGCTTGTGCTGCCTGAATATAGTCGGAGTTCATAACTGTCAGTGTTTCCCCTCTTGCAAGACGCGCATAGTGCGCCCATCGTACGACAGTTAAAGCAATAATTTGATTGATCGTTCCGTTTCCAAGCGTACCCAATACCGCTAATGCAAAAATCGTTCCCGGGAAAGAAAGCATTATTTCCACGAGCCGCATCAGTATAGAGTCAACCGCACCTCCCGCATATCCGGCTACAATGCCGACCGTCACTCCTATGAATGCACCGACCACGACAACGACCAAAGCTACGCCGATAGAAATATGTGCGCCGTAGATAACGCGGCATAAAACGCATCTTCCGCTGAAATCTGTTCCGAAAGGGTACTCGGCACAGGGCGAAATGCATTTTTCCGAATACTTGACGGCATTCGGATCATGTGTACATAGCGATGGTCCGACAGTCATTGTAAACAAAATTAATATCACTGAGATGCTGCCAATTACAAAAAGCGAGTTTCGCCGGCAGAAGTGGCGAAAACCATCAAGTTTATTATTCAATTTCTGCTACCCCCCAGGCGAATCCGCGGGTCAATAGATGCGGTAATTACATCTACAAGAAACATAGCAATGATGTATCCCAGAGAAATGGTAACAATACACCCCTGCATCATTGGATAGTCCTTTGATATTATCGAATCATATAGAAGTTTCCCTATCCCCGGCCACACAAAAATCGTTTCGACAATTACAGAGCCGCCGAGTATATGTCCGATTTCCAGTCCCGCCATTGTAATTACGGATGGAGCAACATTTACCAGCGCGTGTTTTGAAACTATTTGCGGCGGCGTGAGTCCCTTTGACTTTGCGGTTGCAATGTAGTCCTGCCCCATGACCTCGCTCATGCTTGAACGGGTAATGCGGAAAGTCGTCGGTATCATGCCGACCATCAACGTGATTCCGGGCAGAATAAAATTTAAGGGCGAGCCTATTCCTGTGACAGGCAGCCAGTTCAGCTTAATGCAAAAGACTATAATCAGTACTAAAGCCAGCCAGAAATTCGGGATTGAACCGAAAAATATCGTAACGAACCGGCTTATATGATCGAAAGCTCCGTTGCGGTGTGCGGCCGCATACAAGCCCATAGGAACCGAGATTATAAAAGCAGCGAAAAAGGCAATAAGCCCCAGAAAAAGGGTGTAGGGTATCTTGCTGAGGATAAGGCTCCATACAGGCACATTATGTACATAGGAAGTTCCCCAATTCCCAAGCAGCGCTCCTTTAAGCCATGCCCAATACTGCAATATAAGAGGACTGTCCAGATTATATAATTGGGAAACTGTCTGGACATCGGCATCATGAATAATATCGTCGAAGCCGATGAAGGTATGAGTCAATATAGTTACCGCCGTATCGCCCGGTGCAAGGCTCAAAACAATAAATGATAAAAAGGACACCGCAATAAGCACGAAAAAACAGGCAACAACGCGTTTAACAGCGAATTTAAGCATATAATCATTTCCCTAAATTTCAAAGAAACGGCACAGCATGCCATTTCATAGTGGATATCGGATTCGGGAGGCAGGGCATTATGATATCCCCGCCCCCCGGCCATATCAGCAGTTAATGCTCCAAAAGCAGCCCTGTGATATCAGTTTATTTGAATATCAACATTCCACATATAGTCATGAGCAGTGGGGTTGAATTTGAAATTGGAGACTTTTTCGTTGAATCCGTATGCCACACCATAGTTGCAGACATATATTACCGGCAGCTCATCCATCGCAAGAGCCTGAATCTGCTTGCTTATTTCATAACGTTCGGCAGTATCGAATTCGGTTTTGCATTTATCTATCATAGAATCCATCTCCGCATTGGAGTACCCATATGCGGAAATATTGGAGCTGTAATATTTATTTTCCAGGAAATATACACAGCTTGGAGCCATGCAGGTTGCGCTGCCGGAAAGATACATCCCCCACTCTTTACCGCTCTTAATATGTTCAGTAATTGCAGAGCTGTCCATAGTGGTTACATTGACTTTCATGCCAAGCTCTTTAAGCTGTGCCTGCAAAGCTTCCGCAATCAGAGGAAGACCGGGACGCTGTGTATAGGTTATTAAAGTGAACTCAAAAACACGACCATCCTTGTCCAGATATCCGTCGCCGTCACTATCGCTCCAACCGGCTTCTGCCATCAATTTCTTTGCCTGCTCCAAGTCAAAAGCAGCCCCGTCGATTTCTGTGTTGTCCCACGCCATGTTGTCGGTGTACATAGATTTGCTCACACTGCCGCAGCCATACAAAACATCGTTTGCTATTGTCTCACGATCCATTGCCAGAGATGCCGCCTGCCGAACCTTCTTGTCACTGAAAAGATCACCGCAATTTAGGTTTATACAGTATGTACGCGCGGTTACATATTTCTCGATACGGATCTTATCAAGGGCATCCAGGCGGTCTGTCTCATTGAAAGGAACGTCGCAGGTAAAATCAATTTCACCGGACTCAAGAGCCAAAGCACGGGTACTCGGATCAGTCATTCCTGTTATAACAACTTTATCAATAGAAGGCTTTGTGCCGTAATAATCATTATTTTTTATAACAGTCAATACTCCGGTGGAATTGTTAAAGGTATCCACCTTATAAGGACCGGTACCAATCGGCAAAACAAAATTTCCGCTGTTGTCATAGGTGCCTGCCGCAATAATGCCAAATCCGGACAGGTGCATATATTCGGGAAGTTCCGCATTGGGCTTTGAAGTAGCAATTGTGACCTCATAATCGCCTGTGGCGCTGACACTCGAGATATTCGTTGAAGTTACAAGAGTCGGATTGACTGCCAATGCGTTGTTAATAGACCACGCCACTGCTTCTGCATCCATAGCTGTCCCGTCATGAAATTTAACGCCCTGCCTAATGGTAAACACCCATGTGTTATCGTCAGTATGTGTCCATTCTGTCGCAAGACCGGGAATAAGCTCAAATTTTTCATTGGCTTCGCAAAGCACTTCGGTCACAAGCGCTTTTTCTTTTACTAAAGTACCTTGATTGACGGGATCAATACCATCAATTGCCCAAAGCTCGCCGATGTGAAGCACTTTTTCCGCTGCCATTGCTTGTGCATTCGGTTCTGTGCTGACTTCAGGCGCATTAGCACTGCCGCAGGCTGTAAGCAGACCTAAAAGCAGCACTGCACCCATAATCCCCGATAAAGATTTCTTTACCTTAGCTTTTTTCATTTGCTTTCCTCCGTTTAGTGTTTTTCCATTACGAATAGTAAACCGGTTAGTTTATGGTTTAATCCCCGTTATTACATGGCGCCTGTAAGTTGTTGTAAGTCTCCGCTTCAGCGGCATGGCTTTTCTCTCGGTCCAATCAATCTCGTCCAAATAATACTGCCTGACATTTCGAAATCCGCAGTTTTCGACAATCTTAGCCGCTTTGCCGCAGTTTTCTTTTTTCCTCATTGGCAGCATTTCTGAAAGTTCTTCGCTGTAGCTGCCTTTTTTCTTCCATGGATTTCTGAACTCAGTAACCACAATCAGCAGATTGCCCAAGTTCACTCTCAATTTTTTGCCCCGCGAAGGGTTTGACCAGTTCCCGTCAATAATGACCACGCGGCCTCCCGGCTTAAGCACCCGGTTCCATTCCCTAAGGGCTTTTTCCGGAGAAAGAAGTGTCCACAGAAGATGGCGGTTTATGACGATATCATAATATTCGTCCGGCTCCGATAACAGTTTCTCAGCATCCTCAATCTCAAAAGCTATGCTGAGTCCGCTTTTATCAGCTTTCGTTCGAGCCTTCTCCATCATTCCTTCGGACAGGTCGATTCCTTTGACGCGGTGACCCATGTCTGCCAAGATAATTGCAAGAAATCCCGTTCCGGTGCCGATATCAAGAATATTCAGAGACTCGGTCCCAACTATATCCTCAAGTGCTTTTTTCCATGCACTCGCCTCATCAGCCGATTTTATTCCATGTCCGTAATGACTGTCGTAAGTAGCTGAAGATTTGTCCCAGCAGTCTATAATTTCTTTTTTTGCATCTATCATTATACCGGCTCCTGTTCCTTTACTCCTCTGAATGCATACCAAGGTTTTGCGCCTTCCTGAAGCGAAAGATCTCTTCGCAGTAGAATTGCCTCCGGATTGTGGAAACCGGCGTCCTGATAAGCTGCAAGATGGGCGTCAATCGCAGCGGCCATTAAAGGCATTGCCTGTACGACTTTCTTTGGATATCTCATTTTGCCTGACGTGTCAGAAAGCATCTGGGCTTTCTCTTCAGGTGTGGTAATTCTGACAAACGAAAGCACTGCACCTCCGGGCTTCAGCACTCTTTTCCATTCCTTGATTGCATTAACCGGATCAAGAAGCAGCCACAAAACGCGGCAGTTGACAACGGCATCAAAGGTATTGTCGGCAAACGGCAAGGTTTCGCCGTCTCCAAGAATATACTCGACCGCAGTCCCTCTCCGCGCTGTATTTTGTCTTCCGACTTCCAGCATTCCTTCCGAAAAATCTATGCCTACCGAGCAGTATCCAAGTTCGGATATCATATTTGCGAGAAATCCCGTTCCCGTACCTATGTCAAGGACGCTTCCGTTCCCTTTTCTGCATATCAGTTCTTCCAATGTTTCACGCCACAGCGTGATGTCTTCGGTTGCGTGATCATCGTCGAAAGTCGGCGCGCGTTCTGTCCATTTTTTTGAAATTACTTTTTTAAATTCTTCCATATCAATGCTCTCCCATCTGTTATATAAATTTTTTCCCGGCTTTTTGCCCTTTTTCTGAATTTATATTGCATGACCGCAAACTTAAAACCCGAATAATAGGCTCAAAAAAAGCTCTGAACATCGCATAGCACTGCTGCGATACCCAGAGCCTGCTGTTGTTCAGTCGGCTTTATGCATTATTCTGACTTATTATCTGACAAGCTTTTGATAAAACAACACCATTCTAAATAAGGGGCTTTACTCACGCAAGCCCATCGGGGGGAGCAGAGCCTGAAAAAATGTAAATTTATTTAATAAATTGTAAAATAAAAGCCTATTTTGCACCCACTGCCTTATCTTTTTCAATAAAGAAATACAAGGTCAGTTCCAAGGTTATATGGGTTATCCTGCATCTTGCAGCATCATCGCGCCCGCGCTTATTACAGCACATTCCGCAAAATATATACTGACAGGGCTATGTGCCGGGCTTAACTGCGAAAATGCGGCGATTGAAGTATTCTGCTGCATATTGGACTGTATGACATAAAAGAGAAAGGATGACAATTGCGGAAATATGCAGTATGATTAATTTAACACCTTTATCAAAAGGCGTTCGATATAGCGTGGCCGTTTGATATAATCAAAAACTTAACCTGCCATTTAAAAACTTCCCGCGGGGCCGCAGACAAACGGTATGCAATCGCAAGAAACAAGGAAGTACAAGCCCCCGCCCGAGGCTGTGGACTTTGCAATCGCCACTGTCTTCGGGCAATGCAGGATGCGGGCGGATAACGGATTGTTTAAGCCTGCCCTTAAAAACAGTGTTGGAAAACAATCGAATAATTAGATTGGGGATGCTAAAATTGAATGGGAAAAAAGGTAAAAAAATATTAATCGTGGAAGACAGCCGTCTAACGTCCAAGATTGTAGAAGAGCTTTTGGGCGAAAACGGATATGAGACAGAAATCGTTATTACCGGAGAAGAGGCAATCGAAAAATCCCTTGATAATTATCCGCCGAATCTTATTCTTATGGATATCGAGTTGGCGGGAGAAATGAATGGCATCGATGCCGCCCGCAGAATCATTGGAGATAAGGATATTCCCATTGTATTTCTCACAGCGAACACCTCTGAAGAAATAATTTTAAAAATAAAAGAGGTCAGGGCATATGGCTTCGTTCTGAAAGGCATGGATAAGGCCGCATTGCTTTCAACCGTAGAAATGGCTATGCAGCTCCATGAGGCAAATACATATGCCAAAATGTTTGAGCAGCTTTTTGAAAATTCCCTAAGCGGGCTTTATATTTTTCATCCGAAGTCTTTGAAATTTGTCGTTGTAAATAAATCTGCCAGAGAAAATCTCGGGTATGCAAGAGAAGAATTAATTCAAATGTCACCTCTTGATATTAACCCGGATTTGGATAAGGACAATCTCCAAAAACTCATTGAACAGCTTGTAAGCGGGGAGCGGGAACAA
>JAAYBD010000012.1 GCA_012719035.1 Clostridiales bacterium
ATGGTAAAAATCGAGGACCGCTTTTCTGAGGTAGAATCAAGCCGCGGAAAGGTGGTTTTTGTGATGCTGCAAGTAAAAGATTTATGCAAATCCTATAAAGTTGGAAAATCAACCTATGAGGTTCTCAAAGGAATTAACCTGTCGGTGGCTCAGGGAGAATTTGTTGCCGTGATGGGACCTTCCGGCTCCGGGAAAACGACGCTGCTCAACTGTATTTCCTGTTACATTCCCTTTAACGGCGGACAAATTATGCTGGGCGGACAAGAGCTGAAAAATCTGGATGAAAATGCTCTTGCCAGAGTACGGAACCAAAAACTCGGTTTCGTCTTTCAGGATTTTATGCTGCTGGACGGATTGAGCGTTCTGGACAACATCCTGCTGCCCCGGATTATCGGCGGAGACACAAGCCGGGCGATGGAACAGCGCGGAATCGAGCTTTGCGAGTTTTTCGGTATCAGCGCAGTCAAAAATAAATATCCAGCCGAGATATCCGGTGGTGAAAAGCAGCGGACTGCCGTGGCCCGGGCGCTCATCAACGAACCTTTGATGATTCTGGCGGATGAGCCTACCGGGAATCTGGATTTCAAGTCCAGCCGGGCGGTTATATCCTCCTTTGAGGAAGCGCGGAACAAGCTGTCCGCAACAATTTTCATGGTAACGCACGACAGCTTTGCCGCATCCTTTTGCGACAGGGTGATTATGCTGAGGGACGGCGCTGTTCACAGTGTGCTGGAAAAACGAGGGATGGAACGAAGCGCTTTTCAGGACGTTCTTCTTGCTGCCATTAAGGAAATGAGCGGTGATGTGGCATGAAAAATCTTAGGGAAGTCAGCGCGGTGATCCGCCGCCGCAATCGCAGACAGTATACACTGCTGGTGTCATGCATTTTCATTTCGGTGCTGTTAATTACGTCCTACGTCTGTATGATGCGCTCTCCAACCGTCCTCGCCATTTTGCCGGAGGGCGGAGATTCCCGCAGGCAGGTCATGATGATTTTTGCACTGGCCGTTGTCGGCTGCGCCGTTTTCACAACCTATGCCGCATCGCTTTTCTTGCGGTATAAATCGCGGGAGGCGGGTATCTTCATGGCATTGGGAGCTTCCCGCAAACAGGTTCGCTGCCAGTTGCTCCGGGAACTTGCGGCTGCTTCAATTGTCTCCTGCGCGGCAGGTGCCGTTTTGGGTGCGCCGCTTGCATGGTGCATTTGGCAGCTTTTCCAACTCTTTTTGGTCAATACAAAGGAAATGTCCCTGTCCTTTGACCTGAAATCGTACCTGTTCACCGCGGCTTTTGCATTGTACACTATTCTGGCATTGTTCCTAATGGGGGCAAGGCTGGTTCGCCGTACCAATATCATGGATGTGGTCAATGAACAGCGCAAATCCGAGCCTATCCATGACGTGAAGCCTTGGTGCGGACCCTTGGGGATTGTGTTGATTTTTGCAGGCGGACTTGGCGGACGTATGATTCCTAATCTGTATGAGACGCTTTTTTCCGCCTATCCTCCTGCATGGCTTGGCATTTTTTATCTTCCCCTGATTATAGGACTTTACATGGTGCTGCTACACACCGTTATACGCGGATGGCGGAAAGGCAGGAGTCGGTATCGTCATATTATCTCCCGCGGTATGATGAAGTTCCAGGGCAGACAAACAGTGAACAGCATGCTGGTTCTCACCGTTTTGATTTCCGGAGCGTATTTTGCCGCTTTCTATGCTCCCACCATGTATGCCGGTTCTGCGTACAGCATTGATCAGCGGTCCGTCGATTATGCATTCCGATACCGTAAAGACCAGGATATGATTACCAAAGACGAGATTGAAGCAATGGCCCACAAAAACAGTGTGACGATTACCGACTGGAAGGATGCTGAAACAGCAGTTTTGGCGCACGACGGCAACCAGCAGATTACTGACGACAGCGGGAAGTACCATTATGAGTATAAGAAACTGCTTGGAGAAGGCAACTTTATCTCAGAAAGCAGTTTCAATAAGATGTTGGGGCAAAACATCGATATCCGGTCGGGGAAATTGGCTGTTGTCCTGACGAAAGAAGCCGCAGAGGTCGGTGAGGAGACATACGCTGCCTTACTGCTCACTAACATGACAACCGGGAAAACATTAAACGTTTCATTTCAAGAATATCTTCACGATGATATGCTGGCATTTTCTAATTTTATTACCTATTATGTTCTGGACGATACGGATTACGCAGCTATTACCGAGGGGTTGGCGGATTCCTGGCGGGAAACGCTTGTGTTTTTCAACGTGAAGGACGTGATGGAAACCTATGATTTTGCAAAGGAGCTGTATTACGAGATTATCAATCATTCCGGTCCCGAATGTGAAGTCAGCGTTTACCATGATAATGTGATCCAGACTGCTGCGGATGAGGCAGGAGTGTCTTACGGAGAGTACTGGGAACACGATGACAGCAGGACGCTTCCATCCGTCAGCTATAACAGCCGGGATTCGGCTCAGTTTAAAATACAGTGGAAATACACGCCGCAATTCCGTGTAATGGACCGCAGCGATCTGATTACAACCTATGCGGTTTTCCTGATGCTGTTTGTTTTTATTGCCGTTGTCTGTTTCGCGGCGGTTCTGGTCATCAGCTATACCCGATGCCTGACCATCGCCCTTAACAATCGTCAGGTCTATGATGACCTGCGGCATTTGGGGGCGGCTCCAAACTACCTCTATTGCGCCGTTCGGGAACAGATATCAAAAGTGTTCGGTATGCCGAGCCTTATCGGAACGCTGCTGATCTGCGCTTTTTATGTTATAATTCTGTTTGCGAACGACAATCAGATTACGCCGAGCGAAATTTCCGGAATGATGAGCTGCCTGCTTGCTGTACTCGGTATAAGCGCTGGAATATGGGCTTTCTACCGATTTACGCTCCGCAAGGTGTGCGCGATGCTAAATATAAAAGCGTTTGAGAAGCGGACTGCATAACTGTGTTTTAGAGTGTATTTATAGGAATTCACTTTAAAAATACTAAACAGTACGAAATAAAGTAAAGATCCCTGAAATTGCTTTTTGCAGTATATATAAACATATACGTCAAACAATTACGGGACCTTTTGCTTATACGTTGTACATCGAACAGTTTCGACTTGCTAATGCTGATTACAATCTTAAAAAACGCATATCATTAGATAGATGAGGATTCAAGTATTATCAATACTTGAGTCCTCGTCTTTTTAAGCGGGGAAAAGGCGTAGATACTGTTTTACTGTCAATTGTAAACCTAAAACGATAAATGGGTTTACAAATGCCGGGCAAGGATGTATAATTAGGGCAATTTTATTTGGGAGCGGGAAATCATGTTCATAGACGGCAATACAAAAACAAAGAACCTTATTTTATGCGCTTTGTTCTGCGCACTGATCGCTATCGGTGCCTTTATTCAAATTCCGGTGCCATATCTGGACTATTTTACACTGCAGTTCTTCTTCGTGATAATGGCGGGGCTATTGCTTGGAGCAAAGCTTGGGGCGATATCTGTTTTGTGCTATGTTGCTCTTGGACTTGCCGGCTTTCCGATATTTGCCGCCGGCGGGGGAATATCCTATGTTCTCAGACCGTCGTTTGGCTATCTCTTGGGCTTTATTGCCGCTGCATTTGTGACCGGAATCCTGTGTCCTAAAGAAAAAAACAAAAGGACATTCGGCAGATATTTTTTAGCAACACTTGCCGGCTTTGCTGTGACGTATATCATCGGAATAGCATATAAATATGTCGTTTTGAACGCATATATGGGCATGGAAACGCCTATATTACTGATTTTCCTCTCCTGCTTTCCTCTTGATATACCGGGTGACCTTTTTCTGTGTACGATTGCTTCACTGGCGGCAAAACGTGTGGGAGAAATGAAAAAATGAAAATATCCGAGTTGAAATCTCTGGTTCTGGACGGGCGGACGCTGAACCGCGGCCAAGCGATGAACTTATGGGAGACAGATGCAGATGAGCTTTTCAGCGCAGCCGATGAAATCAGGCGAAAAATGTGCGGGAACAGCTTTGAGCTGTGTACGATCACTAATGGAAAAAGCGGCAGCTGTTCCGAAAACTGCGCATACTGCGCTCAATCTGTTAGCTGCCATTCATCTAATCCAAACTATGGGCTGCTTTCAAAAGAAAAGATATTTGCCAATGCCATGCAGAGCGAGCGGGCAGGCGTTTTGAGGTTTTCTGTTGTAACGTCCGGTCGGGCGTTGCCGCAAGAGGATTTGGATAAGCTATACGAAACATACCGGCAACTGAAAGCCGATACGAAGCTGTTCCTCTGCGCCTCGCATGGTCTTCTTAGCTTGGAACAGCTATTGGAACTGCACAGCGCAGGTGTAACGAGATATCACAATAATCTTGAAACTTCCCGCCGATATTTTTCGGAAATCTGCACGACCCATACATATGATGAAAAAATACAGACTATACGGTGGGCGCAGAAGGCAGGACTTGAGGTGTGCAGCGGCGGCATTATCGGTCTTGGTGAAACGCGCGGGGACAGGGTTGATCTTGCCATTACGCTCCGAGAGCTTGATATCCGTTCGGTGCCGCTAAATGTACTCAATCCTATCCCGGGGACACCGATGGAAAATCGGACACCGCTGACACGCCTTGAGGTGCAGAAAACGATAGCAGTTTTTCGCTTTTTGCTCCCTCAGGCCGCAATACGCCTTGCGGGCGGACGCAACCTGCTTGAGGACTTGGGCGAGGGATGCTTCAAAGCAGGCGCAAATGCCGCTATCACCGGGGATATGCTGACCACATCCGGTATTTCGGTTCAGACCGATCGGGAATTAATAGGTGAATTGGGTTATGAGGTGAAAAGATTGTGAAACGCGGATTGTTTGTTATCGGAACCGGAACAGATGTCGGAAAAACCTATGTTACGGCTTTGCTGATAAAGCAGATGCGCCAATGCGGAATCAACGCCGGCTATTTCAAAGCAGCCCTGAGCGGTGCCGAAACGGACCCGAATGGACGGCTGATTCCCGGCGACGCTGAGGCAGTATGCCGTATAGCAGGAATACCCGATAAACCCGAGACACTTGTACCTTATATATATAAAGCTGCCGTATCTCCGCATCTTGCGGCGCGCTGGGAGGGAAATCCTGTCGATTTTAACGTAGTAAAAGAGCGCTGGAAAGCTCTTGAACAGCGTTTTGATTTTCTGGCTGCCGAGGGCAGCGGAGGGATTGTCTGTCCGCTAAGACGTGATACGGAATGCATTGATTTGATCGAAGTTATAAAAATGACTGGGTATGACGCGGTTCTGGTTGCGGATGCGGGTCTTGGTACGCTTAACGCCATTATGCTGACGGCAGAGTATGCCGGGCGTCACGAAGTTCATATTTGCGGTATAATCCTCAATCGATTTGAAGAGGGAAATCCCATGCATCTTGATAACCTTTACATGGCAGAACAGATGACAGGAATCCCGGTTGCCGCCTGTGTACATTCGGGAGATACCCGTCTTTGCGAAAACATCAGTCGGATTTGGACAAATATATAATGGAAGGGTGGATTTGCCCGAATTTTTTGGTTTTGTCTTCTGTTCAAGCAGAACAGAAATGGGATAAACGGGGCGGTGTGCTCTGAAGAGAGTAAAAGTATGCGGATAACAACATCACTTGTCATGACAGGGCAGCATAGGCTGATATGAGGTGATATTATTGGACATGAATGTTGTTTCGGTCAGAAAGATCGTAATTAGGAATAAACTAAAGTATAACGGAGAAACTCTGCTGACTTATAGAATTGAATATCCCGAGTTTTACTCATCTTGCTATCAGATGTGCCTGCGTAAAATTAATAAGTTCTATAGAAACAAAGCACTTGAATTTCAAAGGTACTGCGAGACAGAGCTGTTTCACATGGCTATTGAACAGTATAAAGAAGCCATTGAAAACGGTTTTCCGATACGGATATTCGAGGCATTGCAGGTATATAATGTGACATATCTGCGCTCGTGTATAATCAGCGTTTATTTTGACCGGTATGAATATACTGGCGGAGCGCACGGCAATACAATCAGGTCTTCACAGACATGGCATCTTCAGGAGTGCGAAAAAATCAAGCTAAGACAGCTGGTTTCCTGTATGCCTGATTATAAAACTTATATTTTGGCAGAGGTTGAAGCGCAGATAAGAAAGAATCCGGATATTTACTTTGAGAACTATAAAGAGCTGATTGCAGAGACATTCAACGAGGAGAACTTTTATTGTACGCCTGAGGGGATTGTGGTTTATTATCAGCTATATGACATTGCACCATATTCAAGCGGCATCAGAGAATTTTTAATACCTTACTCAGACTGCGCAGTTGACCCCGGAAGCACATGCCGTGAGAGATGAAAGTTTTAATAAGCAGTTAGTTGAAAGAACGGCGGACTTTCTTCACCCGAAGAAAGTCCGCCGCTCTTCTATTATTTTGCACTAATGTTCTTTGGAAGATATCATATGCGATGTTAAATCGCTTAGAGTGTTTACAGCACTATATTGTTTTTTCCATATTGACGTAGGGTGACTTGGTAAAACCGTTTTTCTCGTAGAAACTTGCATCCTCGGAAAGGGTGTGCAGTTCGATTTTTTCGATATTTTCCTTTTTAAGTTCACCGGGCAGTGCGTTTAAAGCCATGCTGCCGCAGCCTTTTCGCTGATAGTTGGGGTGAACGAATATTTCATCTACGTAGAAATGGTTGCTCTTTGCCGCGGTTATTATCCTGCCGAAAAGGTATCCGACGATCTGCGTTTCGACAATCAGGGCATAGCCCCTCGAATGCGATCCGGACATATATGAAGTTATGCGCTTTTCGGCGCGGTCAAGCGGCCAGTTTTCTTTATATGGAGCCTCTGCATATACCCTGCATAACATCTGCGCTGCCTTTGGAATGTCGGATTTGTCGCAAGCTCGTAAAAATAGCATAAAACTCACCTCCAATATTTTCATTATAACACTAATTATATCAAATATATAGTGTTGTTTTAGAAATTCAAAAATGTCTTGCCGGCTGAGAGTACCGGAATCAGGCTTGAACCCTATAGTCTAAGTATAAATATGCCGCTTAGTAAGCAAGGGCTGCTCAAGTATGAACAACCCTTAGCAATTCTAAAATGTTAAAGTAAATTTGCCTGATTTATTCCTTATCGGGAGCTTCTTCTTCATACTCAATGTTGTCAAGATCAAACTCCAGTGTTTCTCCGCAGTTGGGGCACTGGATAGCGCCGAGCTCCAAAACTTCACCGTCAACCGTTATGGTGTTTTTGCATGCAGGGCAGGTCACTTCATAGAAAACCGCCTCGCTGTGATTACCACCGCAGCAGCATCCATGTTTGTCGTGATGATGGTGACCTGAGCAGCATTCGTCGTGGTGATGATGGTCATCGCCGCAGCAGCATTCGTCATCATGGTCATGGTCGCCTCCGCAGCAGCATTCATCATCAAAGTCGTTGCAGCAACAATCATCATATTCGTCATATTCATCGTACACGATGCTCTCAATATCGGCAAGATCATCGGATATTACATCAATCTCTTCGCTGAGGTCGAGTGCGTTTTCTTCAAGATCTTCGATGTCCTGCGCAATGGTATCCAGAACGTCTATGATTGCGGCAATAAGCTTATCCTGTTTGGAATCCTTGTCAAGACCAAGACCATCAGCAAGCCCCTTCAGATAAGCTACTTTTTCGGATGTTGTCATAATGATACCCTCCTTCGGTATTCTTGTGAAGCACCGAACATGCCTTATATGATGCCCGATGCTTCATTGGTTTATTCTGCCGTATTTATCGGCAATTATATTTGATTTGTTATGCTTAACCCTTTGCACGCTCAAGGTATTCGCCGGTGCGTGTATCGATTTTTATACGCTCGCCCGGATCAATGAAGAGGGGAACCTTGATTTCTGCCCCTGTTTCAAGGATGGCGGGCTTTGTTGCGTTGGTTGCTGTGTTTCCTGCAAAGCCGGGATCGGTTTCGGTGACTTCAAGCTCGACAAAGTTGGGAGGTTCCACAGAAAAGACCTTGCCCTTGAAAGAAGAAACGGTGCAGACCATGTTTTCTTTAACAAACTTAAAACCGTCGGAAAGAACGCTCTTGTCTATAGGCTCAAGCTCATAACTTTCTGAGTCCATAAAGTAGTAGATGTCACCGTCAGAGTAGCTGAACTCCATGTTTTTGCGGTCAACATAGGCGTTTTCAAACTTCTCGGTGGGGTTAAAGGATGTTTCGACTACGGTTCCGGTGATTACGTTTTTCATTTTTGTACGAACGAAAGCCGCGCCTTTACCGGGCTTTACGTGCTGGAATTCGATAACCTGCATCACCTTGCCGTCCATCTCAAAGGTAACGCCGTTTCTAAATTCGCCTGCAGATATCATAACAGGTCCTCCTATATAGGGATTTGAAATCGTATAAACGATGCCATAGAAATTAACTTAGCCAAGCTATTTTACACTAATTGTGTGCGTTTGACAAGGACGTTTTTAACTAAGCAGTTGTTTTTTAGAGGATTATCAAATTATTGGGGGCTTTTGTGAGGTTTTCGGCACCGTCTTTCATGATATAGAGCATGTCCTCGATGCGGACACCGAACTTACCGGGGATATAGATACCCGGTTCGCAGGTCACAACAGCTCCTTCGGGAAGAGGGCGCTCTTCCTTGGGACTTGCGTTGGGTGCTTCGTGTATCAAAAGACCGACACTGTGCCCCAGCGGGTGCCCGAAGTATTCTCCGTATCCCGCCTTTTCGATAAGCTCACGAGCCGCTTTATCCATATCTCTGCCGATAATTCCGGCGCGAGCGGCTGAAATTCCGGCAAGCTGTGCCTCAAGTACGGTGTTGTAGACCTTTCGCATCTCATCGGTAACGCTGCCGAGGGCGACGGTTCGGGTCATGTCGGAGCAATATCCGTTTATTTTGCAGCCGAAGTCCATAGTAATGAAGTCTCCGCTTTTTACTTTATATCCGGAGGGGACGCCATGAGGACGGCTTGTATTCGGTCCCGCAACACAGATAGTTTCAAATGCAAGACTCTCTGCACCGCCTTTTGTCATCTGATACTCAAGTTCCGCAGCAATGTCTTTTTCGGTTATGCCGGGTTTTATGAGACCGAGAACAAAGTCCAGAGCCTTTTCTGCTATACGCTGTGCGGAAATGATGCTGTCCACCTCAGAGCGCTCTTTGACCTCTCTAAGGGATACAGTAATATTATGTGCGGGAATGAACTTAACGCCCAAGACATCCTGAAGATGCAGATAATCGGTGTAGCTGAGGCTTTTATCCTGCGCTCCTACTTCTATTATGCCGTTTTCAGAAAGGATTTTTTTTATTATATCCATTTCTTTATTATTAATAGTACACTGGAGGACTTCTGCGTCTTTAACTTTTTCACCGGCTGCCTCGATATAACGTGAGTCGGTTATGAAATATGCTTTTTCCTCCATAACAAGCACCGCGCCGTCGCTTGTGTGGAAACCGGAGGCGTAGAGCCTGTCGATCTCGTCGCTGAGGATTAATGCGCGAAGACCGGCTTCTTTCATTTTTTGCTGGATTTTTTTAATGTTTGACAACTTATTTTCCTTCTTTTCTGTTTCTTTTTATGCGCCTTTTATATGCAAGGCGGAATGGCATCTCCGTTCCGTAGCGTATGAAACGAAACGGATTTGTCATGTCTATCGGTCTTATTGCTATGGTAGTGATGCCCGCACGCGCGCCGCATAAAACATCTGTATAGACCTGATCTCCGATGATGGCGGCATTTTTTGCTTCCACGCCCTTTTTGCGCAGAATATCAAAAAGCATTTCCGTTTTGGGTTTTCGCGCTTTGTTGACATATCCGATCGAGAGCGCTTTTGCAAATCGCTCTGCTCTGTTTCCGTGGCTGTTTGAAAATATGAACGGCTCGATCCCTGCTCTTTTCATGCTGTCGATCCAGTTGCGAAGCTGGACTGAGGGGGAGAGAGCGTGATATTTTGCAAGCGTATTGTCCAAATCCATCAGCAGAAGTGTTATGCCCATCTCGGTTAGATGCTCGGGTTTGAGCTCGTATATGTTTTTTAAAATAATATCTGGTATTGGAAGTTTTAGCATTTAGCGGCTTCCTTTCCGCGGGCATTCAGGCAGGTAAATCAGACGGCTGCCTCCAGTGCCTGCTTTAAATCATCAATAATGTCGTCGACATCCTCTATGCCTACGGAGAGGCGAATAAGGTCGGAGGGGACACCGGCTTTGATAAGTTCGGTATCGGAAAGCTGACGGTGGGTTGCATTTGCCGGATGCAGGATGCAGGTGTGCGCATCCGCAACGTGTGTGGCGATTATAGCAACTTTCAGATTCTTCATGAAAGCTTCCGCCGAGGTTCTGCCGCCCTTTACCCCGAAGGAGATAACGCCGCAGGAGCCGTTCGGCAGATATTTCTGCGCAAGAGCGTAGTATTTGCTGGAAGGCAGACCGCAGTAGTTGACCCATGAGATCTTATCGTGTGACTCTAAAAACTCTGCAACTGCCTGAGCGTTTCTGCAGTGCCGCTCCATGCGGACATGCAGGGATTCAAGACCAAGACCCACAAGATAAGAGTTTTGGGCTGAAGCAGTTGCGCCGAAATCGCGCATGAGCTGTGCGGTTGCTTTGGTTATGAATGCACCTTCTTTGCCGAAGCGTTCGGCGTAGACTATTCCGTGGTAGCTTTCATCCGGAGATGTAAGTCCCGGGAATTTGTCAGCGTGGGCAAGCCAATCGAATTTGCCCGCGTCAACTATGGCTCCGCCGACTCCGGAAGCGTGACCGTCCATATATTTTGTAGTCGCATGGGTGACGATATCTGCTCCCCATTCAAAAGGACGGCAGTTTATTGGAGTGGGGAAGGTGTTGTCGACGATAAGCGGTACGCCATGGTCATGCGCCGCTTTTGCGAAACGTTCGATATCCAGAACAGCAAGGCTCGGGTTTGCGATAGTCTCTCCGAAAACCGCCTTTGTATTTGAGCGGAACGCGGCGCTTAGCTCCTCGTCTGTGCAGTCGGGAGATACAAAGGTGAAGTCAATTCCCATTTTTCTCATGGTTACGTTAAAGAGATTGTACGTGCCGCCGTAGATAGCAGACGAACAAACGACATGGTCACCGTTGTTGCAGATGTTGAAAACAGCGAAGAAGTTTGCAGACTGTCCCGAAGATGTCAGCATCGCCGCAGTTCCGCCTTCAAGCGCACATATACGCGCGGCGACATAGTCGTTGGTGGGATTTTGAAGGCGGCTGTAAAAATATCCGTTTGCTTCCAGATCAAACAGCTTTCCCATGTCCTCGCTGCTGTTGTATTTGAATGTAGTGCTTTGAATAATGGGTATCTGGCGCGGCTCACCGTTTTCGGGGGTATATCCGGCCTGAACGCATTTAGTTCCGATTCTGCTCATGCTCATGTACATTCCTTTCGCTGGCTCATATATTTTTTGCCCCTCCCGCTTCCTTATTTGACAGCGGCGGAGCCTATTATGCTTTCGTTTTTTATAAGAGGGCGGGATATATCAAAGCCCCAGAGACTTTGGACCTGCTCTCCGTCTATAAGTATTTGAACGCTTTTTACGTTTGCCAGAGAAGTCAGTGAATTCACAATCGAGTAAACTGCAAGCTCAGCATCTTTTTTTGTAGGAACGCTGTCCTCTGCCGGCAAGCCGGAAAGGCTGACTGAGCACACACCATCCTGCGTGTATACAGATAAAACGATCACGCCCTCCGGAAATGCATTTTTCAGGTCGGCGCTTGTCGGACCTTTAAGCAGAATATCCAGAATACAGCGCTCCGCAGAATTGTCTTCATCAAAGCTTATGGTATGATATTCCGCACCTAAAGCGCTGCCCGAAGTCTTTGGAAAGTAAAGGCGCATCTGAGCTTTTTTGGGGCTTGTTATGGTGTTGAACAGGAGAATGTCATCCGGTGTCAGCTTGTTCGATACGATCTCGCTGCCAACGCATATTGTAACATAGTCGATACCTTTTATAGAACACATGGTAAGTGTGATGCAGCTATCCAAAATTGTTTTGTCGATACCCTCTGCATCGAGATATGCAGAGTTCATATAGACAGTTACGCTGTCATCATTGCGCTCTGCATCGAGAATTTCTACTCCCTTGGGTATGGGAGACTGCAGCTTATCGCTTACGGGCGTTTCCGCTAAAGCGCTAACGGCCTGACTGACGGGGTCTGCACCGTCCAAAGCAATTTTTTCGGGGAGCAGAAGCTCACCGTTTGTCTGATATTCCGAACGGAGAAGCCGATATACGGTGATGCTGCTTTCCAACGGGTCTGAGACAGCTTTTTCTCCGCAGGCGCTCAGAAGAACGCATAAAACGATAAGTATGATGAATATATGCCTTTTCATATTGACCTCATAAATCCTGCTTTAAAGCGTGTCTTTTGTATCAAAGAGTGTTTAAACCGTTTTTTCCTCATCGCTGCATAAATAGGCGGGAAATTTTACGATGAAGCGGGAACCGCCGTTTTCGCGCTTTTCAAAGCAGATGCTGCCGTTGTGGAGCATGACAGCATCGTATACAATGGAAAGACCAAGACCGCTGCCGCCCGCATCACTCGAACGCGCCTTATCAACACGGTAAAAACGGGAAAAAATATGGGGAACATCCTCCTCCGGAATTCCGATGCCCGTATCCTCCACGACAAGCACAACGCTTTTTTCCTCGCGGAAAAGAAGGATTTTGACCTGACCTCCGGGCATATTGTATTTGATTCCGTTTTCCGCAAGATTGAAGATGATGCGGTAAATAAGATCCTCATTGCCATAGATGCAGCAGCCGCGCTGAAGCTCGGCTGAAAGAGTAAGGCGGTTTTCCTTTGCAAGAGGGGAGAGCAGATGCAGTGTTTTTTCCGCAACGTGTTTAAGGTCTATCTTTTCGCGCATAAAGCCTATGCCGCTGTCCATCTTTGAAAGGCTTAGAAGCTTTTCGGTAGTGCGCTGCAAGCGCTCCGCCTCGTTTCCGATGTCGGTTACAAATTCCCGCATCGTGACGATATCCATATTTTCCGAGTTAACAATGCTGTCGGACAAAAGCCTTATCGAGGCAAGAGGAGTTTTAAGCTCGTGCGAGGCGTCAGAGACAAAACGCCTTCGCAGTTCCTCTGTGTCTTTCAGCCTTTGGGTGAGATTGTTGAATTCGCTGCCAAGATCAGAAAGTTCGTCGCTGCCGCTTATCTTTATCCGATATTCATAGTTTCCTTCTGATACTATTTTTGTGGCTCTTGCAAGCTCTGTTATCCGCAGAGTCAGCGCGCGGCTGAAGATGAACATGAGGATAATGGAAATAATGCCAAGTATCAGAGTGATATTGCGGAGGTTTGTCTGTATGTTCGTGATAAGCTCTGCCTGCGCTGCGTCATACTCATAGAGATAGACGGCGCCGACCGTTAGACCGCCATTTCTTATGGGCATGGCTTCGCTTGTCATAAATGCCTTTCCGTCATATACGGAATAGCAGACGATTTTACCTTTCAGCGCACGGCTGATTTCCGAAAACAGGGCATAACGTCCGACACCGGGATCAAGCTGGGCGGTGTCGTAAAGTATTCGGGCATTTTCGTCCGTCACAACGACTCGCGTAAGAGAACGCAGATCCAAAAGACCCATGACCTCAAGTACAGTGTCGCTTGTCAGCTCGTCCGGAGTGGAGAGAGCTGAGGACATTACGCCGGCCTGATTCTGAAGAGAAGTCTGCTTTGAAGCAAAGACCAGATCACGGGATACTATGGTGGGGTAGGAGTTAAGCATGACCATCAGCCCCGCGATCAGCACGAGAAAGGTTACGGCAAATTTGAGCTGAACGCTGTTTGTAAATGTGCTTACACCGGGCAGCCTTTTCATCAGTGTCATTCTCCCAATGGTTCCTTATCATAGCGGTTAAGACATTTTATTGCAAAACAATGAAAAAGTCTATATAGAGTGTACATAAAGTTTTTCTTATCCAGTCAGTTTTCGCTGAAGTAATATCCAACGCCCCATTTAGTGTTGAAGCATTTCGGGTCGGCAGGGTCGATTTCGAGCTTTTCACGCAGTCTGCGGATGTGAACATCGACCGTTCGGACATCTCCCTGATAATCGATTCCCCATATGATGTCGAGGAGTCTCTCGCGGCTGTAAACCTTGCCGGGATTGCGCATCAGAAGCTCTGCAAGGTTAAACTCCTTCGCGGTCAGTTCAACGGGTATACCGTTCTTTTCCGCGATTCGGCGGGAGGTGTCGATTGTAATGTGGCTTCGGGTGAGGCGGTCGCTTTTGCTGTCGGGGCTTTGGATAGCGCTGCGCCGCAGAAGCGCGCGAACCCTTGCTTTAAGCTCCAGTATATTGAAGGGCTTTGTTATATAGTCGTCCGCCCCGTATTCAAAACCTATAAGCTTGTCGGTATCCTCGCCTTTTGCTGTCAGCATTATTATCGGTACGGTAGATTTTTCGCGTATCCGCATGCAGGTCTCCAAACCGTCAAGCTTGGGCATCATGAGGTCGAGAAGAATCAGGTCATATGATACGTTTTTTGCCATGTCAACGGCTGTCTCGCCGTCATAACAGACATCTACTTCATAGCCCTCGTTCTCGAGATTGAATTTTATTCCCTTTACGAGCAGCTTTTCGTCGTCTACAACAAGTATCCTCATTCTCGCGCCTCCTGAAGGTTCGTCTGAACCGTGATATAATTTTTTATATTCTCGTATTTTGCAAAGCCTATTCCAGACACATCCATGATATCTTCGATACTGGCGAACAGACCATGCTCACTGCGATGTGCTATTATCTGTTCCGACAGAACCTCGCCTATGCCGGGGAGGGAACACAATTCCTCGGCTGTTGCGGTGTTGATGTTTATTAAAAGCTCCGGAGTACTTTCAGGCTCAGGGGCGGTGCTTGAGGCGCCGGCTGAAGGCAAAGCCCTGCCCGAAGGTGTTTCTTCGTGTTCAAAGCTTACAGTTAAGGAAGCTTCCGAACTTTGCCCAATAAGGGATACGGTACCTGCCGCAATTATAAATAAAACAGTAATGGTAATTGAAGCGATTTCTGCCTTGCTTAGTTTCAAGTTATCTCTCCCTAACGGTAATTTTGCGCAAGAGGATATATTTGGTGTTGCTTTTCAAGGAATATATCCGTATAATGAAAAAAAGTATTTCTTATTGTATTTTTATTATATACAATATAACATATTTTTCCGGAGATGCATATGAAAAAGTTGAAGTTTTTATCCTTTATTTTGATATTAGTGATTTTATCCGCGAATTTTATTATGCCCCCAGCATATGCGCTGACCGAACCAACACTGCAATCCAAGTCGGCTGTTCTTATGGATGCCGACACGGGAAACATAATCTTCGCAAAAAGCGGGGACCAGAAATCATACCCGGCAAGTACAACGAAAATAATGACGGTTCTGCTTGCGGTTGAGGCAATAGAAAACGGGAAAGTAGCTCTTACGGATACTGTCACTGCAAAAGACGACATAAGAGCCGGACTGAGTGAGGATGGCAGTACCGCCGGAATCGTTCCGGGCGAGACAATGACGCTTGAAAACCTGCTTTACTGCGCTATGCTGGCATCTGCCAATGAGGCCTGTAATGTGATAGCGGATTACATAGGAGGAGATGTCGGCACCTTTGTAGGTATGATGAACACTCGGGCAAAGGAGCTTGGCTGCGAGGGCACGAATTTTACTAATACGCATGGATTGCCTGATGTTAACCACTATACAACGGCAAACGATTTGGCAAAAATATCATATGAAGCTTATTCCCATCCTCTGTTCATGCAGATTTGCAGCACCGTTACAAAAACCGTTCCGGCAACGAACAAATCCGATGAACGCGTTCTTAAAAACACAAATGGCTTGATAAACGCTGATTCTGAAATGTACTCGGGCTACTATTACGAGTATGCGGCAGGCATAAAGACGGGGCATACGCAAGATGCGGGATACTGTCTTGCTTCAACTGCATCGAAAAACAACATGTCGCTGATTTGCGTTGTTATGGGCGGACAGGGGATTAATAGACCCAGCGGGATGGAATTTACCAATTTCTCGGATTCCATACTAATGTATGACTGGGCGTTCGAGAACTACAGCTACCGCGATATCCTTGAAACGACAGACCTTATTGAAGATATCCCAGTGAAAATGGGGAGAGATGCGGAATATGTGACAGTACATCCGCAAAATTCCGTTAAGGCACTTATGGCAAACGATGAGGACAATTCAAGCTTTGAGACAAAGGTTACGATATACAGCAAGGAGAACAAGGAAGAGCTTGTTGCTCCCATTGAAGCGGGGGCTGTTTTGGGCGAGATTACAATTGAACGCGACGGCGTTGTTTACGGGCAGTCACTTCTTGTTGCGTGCTCGTCCGTTGATTTGAGCTATTCCCAGTATATAAAGTCTCAGGTGGTCAATACCCTCAAAAAGCCTTTGGTTATAGTTTTCATTTTAGCCGTTTTAGCGCTTTTAGGGTTTTATATTTACATTGTTGCGCGCTACCGCACCGAAAAGAAAAGACGCCTCAGAGAGATTGAAATGAGAAGAACCAAGGCAATGTCAGAGCAGCAGTCAGCCAAAGACCGGCTGCGCTCCCGCTCAAGTATTCTCACATCAAAGTATTTTGATGAGGATGATTCGGGCAAACCAGATTTGAACTACAGAAGCAAGCCGGATTTGAATTATTTAGGCGAGAATACTTATGACAAAGAAGCTGAACTGAAAGCTGAGCGCGATTATTTTGACGAGTTCTTTGGAAAGAATAAATCCTCAAAATAACTAATAATATCCTAAGGTCATACTTTAAGACCGTCAAAGCTTGACTTTGGCGGTCTTTTGAAAAGGAGAGTCTACAACATGAAAAGCACTTTTGCGTTTATAGGCGCGGGAAATATGGGCGGAGCGATAATCGAGGCGGTTTGCCGCTCTACAGAACCTGAGAATGTAACGGTTTTTGACAGAGCGGCTGAAAAGACGGGTGAGCTTTCAGCAAAAACAGGCTGCCGCGTTGCTTCAAACGCGGAGGAAGCTGTAAAAAATGCTCGTTTTGTATTTCTTTGTGTTAAACCCAATGTCCTGCCGGAGGCTCTGCGAGGGCTGCTGCCGATACTTAAAGAAGCTGGGCTTCGGGGCGATGAAAAGGTCATTGTATCTATAGCGGCGGGAGTTACTACAGACACCATAACGTCGATTCTTGCTGAAGCGAATATTTCTCTGCCCGTTATAAGGCTGATGCCGAACACGCCGGTCGCTGTTGGAAAAGGGCTTACGCTTATGTCTCCCGTAAATAATGTTTCGGATGAAGACATTGCAGTGATTCAGGCGGCACTATCATACGGCGGTGAGGTTTCGCTTATCGACGAAGCTTATATTGATCCGTCTACACCTGTTTTCAGCTCGTCTCCCGCGTATGTGTATATGTTTATCGAGGCTCTTGCCGATGGGGGAGTAATGGCAGGCGTTCCGCGCGATAAGGCGCAGAGATTTGCGGCGCAGGCTGTGCTCGGCGCTGCCGCCATGGTACTTGAAACCGGCAGACACCCGGGAGAACTGAAAGATGCAGTGTGCTCACCGGGCGGATCCACGATAGTCGGGGTTGAAGAGCTTGAAAAGAATGGCTTTAGAGCGGCTGTTGCTTCCGCGGTATATGAGGCGTATAAGAAAACCGCAACGCTCGGAAAATAATGAATCGCCGTGAGCACACATTGTGCCCACGGCGGTTGTTTTTTATCTCTAAAGCTTTTTTATATCCGGCAAAGAATCATCGCTTTTTATCCAGTCCGATACGAAAATAACGTCGATCCCGTTTTCCTTGCCGCGGGACACCACCTTTTCGATACCGGCATTCAGAATAAATCTGCGGCAGAGAGAACAGGATTCCGCGGAAATCAGCTCTCCCGTTTTTGCATCCCGACCGACGAGATACAGGGTCGAACCCAACATATCACGCCTTGAGCAGGATATTATTGCGTTTTGTTCAGCGTGGACGCTTCTGCAAAGCTCATAGCGTTCACCGCTGGGAATGTTTAGATGCTCACGAGTGCAAAAACCCAGATCACAGCAGTTTTCACGTCCTCTCGGTGCGCCGTTGTAGCCCGTTGAAAGGATTTCGTCCGCTTTTACGATTATTGCGCCGTATTTTCTCCTAAGGCAGGTAGAACGGTTAAGTACCGAGTCTGCGATGCTGAGATAATAGTCGTCCTTGCTTGTTCGCTTGTCCATATTTGCTCCTCCAAATCAAATGCGATGCCCTTTTTAATCGGATGTTTTATCAGTACACCACAACTGTTGTCCCCGAGGGGATGTTTTCATATATATATCTAACATCTTCGTCATACATGCGCACGCAGCCGTGGCTTATCGGATAACCGATGGATGGATCGGACAGTCTTGTTGTTCCGGGGTGATAAAGCCGAGAGTGGAAAGCATAACCTGTGCCCTGCCGGAAGCCGACTACCGGCTTTACCGTATAGGTGGAGGTGTTCCAGCCGGACGCAAGCTTATAAGTTGTTGTCCAAGTACCTACGGGTGTGCCGCTTCCTTGAGCGCCTGTGCCTACTATGCAGCTGTAGCAGAGCTCCCAATCTCCCTTGCTGCCTTTGAAAATGTTCACTCTCTGCATTGAGAGGTTGACCCAGATCAGATATTCTGTATGGCTTGAATAGCCCTTTGCATTGACCCAAATTTCCTTTTCATAATCCTCATAGTCGTGCTCCTGCGCCCATTTGAGGGTATAATTTCCTCTATAGCCGAGGGTTACAAGCTGCAGTACACGGTCTACATCCGCCGCACCGCTGTTGTCTGTGACGCTTTCTGCCGCTACTTTCACTGTGCAGCCGGAAGCATTTATAGTGAGGAGTTTGACTTTACCGCTTCCGGAAAGGGTGTTTTTTCTTCCGTCAAGCGTTACGCTGTGAGCCGTACCGTCAATGTTTATGGAATTGTTTTTGCCGGAAACCTTAGCCGCTCCTATTTCACAGCCCTCAAATAGCGTAAACGCGTTGTCAGAGCCGGGAATGTCAAGGATTGCCGCGCTGCCCGAACCGCCTTTGCCGACGGTATTATATTTTCCGGAAACGCTGAGGGAGGACATATTCCCGCATGACAGCGTAATCCAGTTCGCATCGCCGGAGACAGAAGCCGTACCTATACCGCCGCCGATGCCTTTTTCGGCATTGCCGGACGAGTTTTCTTTATCAGCGGAATTTTCTTCATTGGCAGACTTTATAAGGATATATTTTAGGCTTATAAGGTTCTCATTGCCTGTGATTTTAAGATCAGTGACCTCCGAAAAAAAGCTAATATTGAGATTGGCTTTTGCCCCCGATATATCCAGAACTGAAATACCTGCGAATTCAGATGATATTTTGTTGCCGGTGCCGCCAGCGGTTATTTTTGGCGTGCCTGATGAGACATTGAAAGACAGTGTGTTCGATTTGCCCGCAATTTCAATTGCATCGCAGGCTGAAATGCCTGATGAACTGCCTTCTTTCATTGAAATGCTGTTGTTTTCCCCGGTTATTTTCAGGCGTGACAGCGAAACGTCCTGCGAAAGCGTTACTATATTGTTATTTCCGGAAATAATGAGATAATCGTGTCTTCCTGATATGCCTGCGGAAATGCCGTTTCCCGTTATCTCTACAGCATTCGCGTCCGAGCCTATATCGGCGTTTGTACAGGATTCAAGGCGCAGCATGCCCATTTCGGCATTGCCGTTACTGTCGAGCGAAAGGCTGCCGTTACCGACATTGACGATAAGACGTGAAATATTGGAGCTGCCATATATATTAAAATTTGAAAGCTTGTGGCTTCTCAGCGTGACCGAATCTGCCGTAAGACCCGAAAGGGTAATGTTCTCCGCGGAGCAGTCAAACCAAAGTTTTCCTGTCTTGATGTAGCTAAGTGTTCCTCCGCCTTTCAGGACGCTGCCACCCTCTGCGGCGGGTGTTAATGCATCAGGGGAGATATAGTTTTCGGCAATACGGTAGAGGACGGTCAAAAATTCCGAGCGGCTTATTTTTCCGTTTACGTTCAAAGAACCGTCAAAGCCCTGAATGAGCTTTTCAGAAACAAGAGCGGCCATTGCACCCTTGTTTTTAGCCGATATGTTGGATGCATCCGAAAAAGAATTCAGAACGGAATAGTCGGGATCCGCAGGAATGAGACAAAATGCCTTAGCTGTCATTGAAAGTGCATCCTGACGCCTCATTGGAGCATCAAGGCTGCCTGTTTGGGCTGAAATCAGACCCAAACCAAGCGCCTTTCCGGCGGACTCGGCGTACCAGACATCGGACGGTATGCCAAGTTCTGATATGTCTGCGGTTTCTTTTACACCGAGAACGCGGCAGAGGATGGTTATCATTTGGGCGGTGGTTATCGGAGCATCTGGAGCGACGGTGCTCTCGTCTAAACCTGTAATAAGACCGTCATCAAACCCCCTGCGCACAGTTTTTTCCGCCCAGTGTCCGCTTATGTCCGTAAAGTCTTCCCATTCTACAGCATAAACTTCGCTGGAAAGAAAGAATATAAGTATTACGGTGAATAATGCATTAAAAAGTCTTTTTGGTTTCATTCTACAGCTCCAATAACGAATTAATCTTTGCAATTGCTAGTTTATAGTATTATAATGATGTTCCCAAAGTCAACAACAAAACTGAAATAATTTACAAACTTACGGCGAAAAGGGGAACTGTTCTTGAAGCGGAATTATCAGCTTGACACGGATGACATAATAAGGTCGCTTTGCGGAGAGAGAAAAAAGCTGCTTTTGCAATGCTGCTGCGGTCCATGCAGCAGTTACGTTCTCGAATACCTTACAAAGTATTTTGATGTCACCGTACTTTATTATAATCCCAATATCCAGCCGGAAAATGAGTATGATAAGCGCCTTTTTTGGATGAGAGATGTGGTTTTGCGATATCCCGGTACTGTGAAATTTATGGAGTGCGGATATCGCGGAGAGGACTTTACTACCATGTCAAAGGGGCTGGAAAAAGAGCCCGAGGGCGGGGCAAGGTGTACGGAATGCTTCAGGCTGCGCCTGCGTGAAACAGCGAGACTTGCCAAAGAGGGCGGCTTTGATTACTTTTGCACTACGCTGTCGGTAAGTCCGCACAAGGATGAAAAGCGGCTTAATGATATCGGGTTTGAACTGGAAAAAGAATTCGGGGTCAGGTGGCTGCCTTCCGATTTTAAAAAGCGTGAGGGATATAAACGGTCGACTGAGCTTGCGCGGGAATACGGGCTTTACCGTCAGGAATACTGCGGCTGCCTTTTCAGCCGCAGGGAGACAAAAGGCGCGGAAGAGAAGGAAAATGCCGAATGAAATCATCAGAGGCCACCGCATCTTAAATTTGGGAACGAAAGGTATTGAAATATGAATCCAAGCATAAGAAAACTTACTACGGTAGCCGTAATAGGCGCTTTATATGCGGCTTTGACAATCGTGAACCCATTTGCTTACGGCCCGGTTCAGTTTCGCGTTTCGGAACTGCTGTGTATTCTGCCGTTTTTCTTTCCGGCATCGGCAGCCGGACTGGCTGTCGGATGCCTCATTGCCAACATCATTGGTCCTTACGGGATCGTAGATATTGTGTTTGGCTCCCTTGCCACACTTCTTGCGGGATTATGTACTGCCGGAATAGGCATACGTGCCAGAAAAAACAAAAATACCGGCTGGGGAGTCTGTGCAGCCGCCTGCGCAATGCCTGTGTTATTTAATGCACCTATTATCGGAGCCGTTATTGCCTATACATCGGCAGAATATGAATTCTGGAAAGGGTTCGTGATATACGGTGTGCAGATTGGTCTTGAAGAGACCGCTGTTATGTTTGTATTAGGTCTTCCGCTGATGAAATATATCCTGAAAAATGAGGCTTTGACCGAATTTTTTGAAAAGGCGGGATAATCCTGCCGGGAAAGAGCGTTTGCGTATATACGCAAATTCCTGTTGACACATCATTCTCGGATACTGTATAATAACTTAGTTTTCTGACTATCATTTTGCTGTAACTAAAGGTCTGCATCCAAGACCGGCATATGATGATATATGTCAGGATTTTAATAATTTATTTAATTTGTCAACTACTGCGGCTGTTCGCTGTTATTTTGCGGTGGCTTATTTAAAAGTCTGCAAAGCGAGGACAATGCCGTTGTTGAGTACCATATTACGAAAGGAAGGTGTACGACAATGGTTCGTACGTATCAGCCCAAAAAACGTCATCGCCAGAAAGAGCACGGCTTCCGCAAGAGAATGGCTACAAAAAGTGGCCGCAAGGTTCTTGCCCGCCGCAGAGCCAAGGGCAGATCAAAGCTCTCATATTAATTGTGATTAAGTCAGACAGCGCTTTTTCGGCGAACGGCTTAAAAGCAGCGGTTTTCTCCGCGTAATACCGGGTTTTTAGGGCGGATTCATCCGCCCTTTAGGTGTTTACTCATTTGACGTCCTGACGAAAGGATTGTGTGGTTTGGAATTTTCCGTTTCAATGAAGAAGAATCATGAGTTTCGCCGCCTGTATGATAAGGGAAAAAGCGTTGCAACGCCTTCTCTGGTCATTTACTTCCGCAGGACGAATCGGGACTTCAATCAAATCGGCATAACGGTCAGCACAAAAATCGGAAACGCCGTTTGCCGCAATCGGGTCCGCAGGCGTATAAGGGAAATATACCGCCTTAATGAATCAAGCCTGCAGAAGGGACTTGATATAGTGGTCGTTGCCCGAATGAAAAGCCGCTATGTAAGCTATGCTGAACTTGAAAAGGATTATCTATTCGCATGCTCACGCCTGGGGATATTGTCTGGCGCGCCAAAAAGCGGTGGCAAATCATGAAAAAAATATTGATAGCTCTTGTGAAAGCTTACCAAAGGCACATTTCTCCGCTTACAAAGCCATGCTGCAGGTTTGTTCCAACCTGTTCTCAATATGCTTTGGAAGCTCTTGAAAAATACGGCGCAGCCAAAGGCTCGTGGCTTGCCGTAAAGCGTATCTCAAAGTGTCACCCCTTCCACAAAGGTGAACATGATTTTTACGACCCGGTTCCTTAACCGGGAATACCTGACAGGAGAAGCCTGATGTCATTTAATGATATTATAACCTACCCTTTTTCACTGCTCTTGCTGGCTCTTTACAACCTGACGTCAAACTATGGACTTGCAGTCATACTCTTTGCCGTTGTTATAAAGGTTATTCTTTTGCCTTTCCAGATGAAGAGCAAGCGCAGCATGATGCGCACTACCCGACTGAATCCTATCCTGAAAGAGCTCGAAAAGAAACATGAGGGCAATAAGCAGAAATATCAGGAGGAAGTTGCAAAGCTGTACAAAGAGGAAAAGATCAATCCTATGTCGGGATGTCTTTGGACTCTTATTCCATTTCCTATCCTTATTGCGCTTTACAGCGTTATCCGTCAGCCGTTTACGCGCCTTATGCGCTTAACCGAAGATCAGGTAACTACAATAACGAACAGGCTTGTGGATATGGCAGCCTATGAGCTTCCAGCAAGATCCGATGCATATCACGAGATAACTCTTGCCAATCTCGTCCATGATAACTTTGATGCCTTTAAGGATATCTCCTCAAAGCTTGTTGATATTGACTTCAACTTTTTGGGGATGAATCTCGGCTTGCGCCCGCAGTGGAATTTTTTCGCTAACGTGGATTGGAGCAACTCGGCAGACTGGGCTCCGGCACTGGGACTTTTCCTTATTCCCATTATTTCAGGACTCCTTGCTTATCTTTCGATGAAGGTAAGCAACGCAACAAATCCTTCGGTTGCACAACAGCAGGGCTCCATGAAGGGTATGATGATGGTTATGCCCCTTTTCTCCATATATATCGGATTTATCATGCCTGCCGCGTTAGGTATTTACTGGATTGCGAACAGTGTTCTGGCAAGTGTTCAGGATACGATATTGAATCGCTATTACACTAAAATTCTCGACAAAGAGGACGCTGAACGCAGAGAAAAAATGCATCTGCGTGAAGCGGAGCTTGAGAGGAAGCGTCTGGAAACAGAGAAACTTCGCGAGATTGGTGCCACCGAGAGAAACAAAAACACAAGCAAGAAGAAAATCCAGTCTGTACAGAAGGCTCAAAACGAAGAAAGACTTGCAGCCGAGCGGGCAAAGGAAAAAGAGCGCCGCCGCGCAGAGCTTGGGATTTCGGACGATACGCCCGCTTCGCAGGTCGGCAACCGCCGGTATGCAAGGGGCAGAGCCTATGTTGAGGACCGCTTCACAAATCCCGAAGGTGCCGAGGAGGCCACAAAGGCGGCATCCGCATTTTCTGACATAGATGAGGCTGTTGACAAAGATTTTTCCGAAACAGCGGATGTCGATTCGGGCAGCACAGACGCCAGTGCAGGCAATGATGCTGAAAACGAAGCATAAGTGTCCTTATAAAAGATTATTATACTATGGGAGATAAGTAATGCAGAATTCAATTGAAGTGACGGGCAGAACTGAAGAAGAAGCTATCGCATCTGCCCTTCGTCAGCTAAACCTTCAAAGAGACGAGGTCTCTATCGAAATCATAGAACGCGCGAAAAGCGGCTTTTTGAGAATCGGTGCCTCTCCCGCCGTAATCAGGGTCATATATGAAGTTCCCGACAAACCTTCCAAGGATAGTGCCGAGGAAAGAACAAGGTGCTTTCTTGAGGGTCTGCTTACCCGCATGGGAACACAAGCCAACATTGATATAAGCGTTAAGGACGATGGCTCCATCTCCGTCGAACTCAGCGGAGAAGGTATGGGTGCCATCATAGGCCGTCGCGGCGAGACTCTGGATGCTATCCAGCACCTCACAAATTATGCCGTGAACCGCGGAGCGGAGAACAGAACGCATATAAGCATCGATGCTGAAAACTACCGAAGCAAGCGTGAAGAATCTCTTGTGCGCCTTGCGGAGAAAATGGCTGCTAAAGCATTGAAGTATCACAGGAGCATGGCCCTTGAACCTATGAACTCTTATGAGCGCCATGTAATCCATACAGCTCTGCAGAACTATGAGGGGGTCACTACTTGCTCAACGGGGGTAGAGCCGAACCGCAGAGTCGTCATTTCCTGCGACAAAAGCAAGCCCCAGGTCTAATATTGAAAATCTGAGAGCAGAGGTGAGGGGCGGTTTGTCCGCCGAAAAGTGGGAGAAAATATATCAATCTTTGAAACGGTACGCAATGTACTGGCAAGACAGCTTGAATTGAACCCCGACTCAATAACAAGGGATACGAGAATCTTGGATGATCTTGGAGCAGATTCCCTTGATGTTGTTGAGCTTATAATGACTCTTGAAGAGCGTTATAACATTATTATTACAAACGATAATGCAAGCGAACTTTTAACTGTCGGGCAGATTGTTGATTTTATCGAGAAATATCTCGGTAAGTGCTTCTGATTGATTAGGGCAGCATTGTCCTATAATAAAAGGGACAGGCGAGCCATTTGGCCGTCTGTCCCTTTTTATTAATTTAATGCGATTTGCGGAATGGGGTTTCTTTTGTTTCTTCGGAGGTTGTGCAGCATTATAACGCCGAAATCCCGCATAAGCTCCATAATAAACTTTTTCATTTCGGGATCGGTTTCCCTTATAGCTGAGAAAATAGCAGAAAAATTGCGTTTCCATTCCAGCGTTATATCAGAAAATGTCTCTGCGTTTCCCGCATCAAGAACATCAAAAAGGATATCAACAAATTTTTCGCGCTTTTCGTCTGAAAGTGAGTTTACCCATTCCCTTATGGTACGGTTAAGATACTGGGCGCCGTCAGATACTTCTTCTGCAGTAACAAAGCTGCCGCCCGAAATTTTCCATGAGAACGGGTCGTGCTGCATGACACCTATGCGGGTACTTTCAACTACTGTATATTTTTTATGACCTTCAAGAAGCATTCCTATTATTGATGACTGGGGGATCGTTTTTTGGATCTTCGATTCAATACGTTTGTATCCTTCGCTGTTAAGGACGCCATCCCTGAAGCCCGGCCCGTCATGGTCGTATATCTGTATGATTCTGTTCTGTATTGACTGAGGAGCTGAAAGCGCGGAATATACCGCAAGGTTTCCGCCTTTTGAATGCCCGCCGGTCATTAGCTTTCCGGGAAGACGTTTTGAGACCTCAAGAAGATATTCGCTTGCACGAATCTGGGATGGAACAGGATAGGTGAAAGCCATATTCAAATCTTCCTTCCATCCGATAAGAGTGCTGTCTGTCCCACGGAAAGCTATATATGAGCTTTTATCGGGTAAAATATAGGTCAAGGCTGAGAATTGCTTTTCTTCGTCAGGGTCAAACTCGCTGACATAAAAGGTCATCTTTATATCTCTGAACCGGGGATTTGAAGCGAGCGCAAAGAGCAGTTTTCGAGTACTCACCGAATCGCGCACCTCATGAAACATCGTGTCAAAATGCTCTGCCATGAGGGAGTCCGCTATTCTTACAGTTTCCGTAGTTGCGGACATACCGGGAACGACCCCGTCAAAATGTATATAGGCAAGCTGCGATAATATTAGACTGTCCACAGGGCCAAACGGCTTTTCCTGCATTGAGCGGAATTCCGTTTCTGCATAATCTATTATGCTTTTCGTTGTCATCACCTCCCTTGAAGCTGCATTTATTTTAATATAGCGCTTAACGTGATGTCAAGCAATGCATAGCGGGTGTCCCGTATTTTTCCTTGACGAATACGGATAATAAAGGTAAAATATAAAGTAGCGCTATAAGCAGGCTTTTCCTGCGGCACAGTATTTTATACAGGGAGGCTCCGACATGAAATTATTGATTGCGGTTACAAGCAAATCGGACGCGCCCAATGTTGCGAGCGCGATGTCTAAGGCAGGTTATCCTTCTACGATCGTGGATAGCTACGGAGGATTTCTAAAACAAGAGAATGCCGTTATATTTTCCGGCATTGATGATACGAAGGTCGGCGAGGTAATGAAGATAGTTAAGGACAATACATCGGGAGGCATGGTTGAAGTTCCTCCGGATGCTTCGTTCGGAGATTTCAAGCTGCCAAAGCGTGTCAAAAAAGGAAAAGCGGTCGTTTTTGTTTCGGATGTTGAGCAATTTGTACGTCTATGAATATCAATAAGGTAATAAATAAAAATGCTCATGCTTATATTATCTCTTCGCCGGATGCCGATGTAAGAGAGAAAATGGCTCTGGAGCTTGCCTGCGCGTTTATCTGTGAAAAAGACGGGCAGATTCCATGCTTGGAATGTGTGTGCTGCAAAAATGTACTTGCGGGTTTTCATCCCGATGTGACGGAGATTTCCCGCAAAACCGATGACAAGGGAAAGACTAAGCGTGAGATTCAGGTGGATCAGATAAGGCAGATGGCAGCTGATGCGTATGTTCGTCCTCAGCAGGCGGAAAAGAAGATTTATATTATCAAAGATGCCGGGTATATGAATATATCTGCGCAGAATGCCGCCCTGAAGATACTTGAGGAGCCGCCTTCATATGTCATTTTCATTTTATGTACCGATAGTGCGGAGGTTCTTCTTGATACTATCCGCTCACGCTGTGTGACCATCCGCGCCGAAGGGGAAACAGAAGGCGGGGAGAGCAAGAGTGCTTTAGAATATATTTCCCTTGCGGCGAAAAAAGATTTAGCGGGGCTGTGTATGTTTTTCGGGAAAAATGAATCGATCGATACTGAGCAAATGAGTGCTTTTATCGGTGAAGTCAGATTCTGCCTGAACAACGTTATATGCCTTAAAAAAAATTATGAGGGACTTACCCGAAGTGATGCGGTTCGCCTTTTGTCGCTATTCGAGAGGGCAGACGGGTATATGCGTTTGAATGTCGGCGTAAAACATATCTTGGGTATGCTTTGCGTTTTGACAATTTGAAATGAGGAGAAAACTTGACAGAAGTAGTAAGCATAAAATTTAACAGCCATGGAAAGTCATATTATTTTGACCCCAACGGGGTCGAAGTGAGACAGGGCGATAAAGTTATAGTTGAAACCGCAAAGGGGCTTGATATAGGAGAATGCGCGGTCAGCGCTCACTATGTGACTGACGAGAGCATTATTCCGCCTCTCAGACCGGTTATCAGAACCGCAACTGAAGAAGATCTTCAGATTGCTGCCCAAAACAAAGAGCGTGAAAAAGAAGCCTTTGAAATATGCAAAGATAAAATTGCGGCACATGGGCTTGACATGAAGCTTGTGGACGTAGAGTGCGGGTTTGAGGGAAACAAGATATTGTTCTTCTTTACAGCGGACGGCAGAGTGGATTTTCGTGACCTTGTCAAGGACTTGGCCGCTGTGTTCCGTACTCGCATAGAACTGCGGCAAATCGGAGTCCGCGATGAGACTAAGATGCTCGGCGGTCTTGGGATTTGCGGCAGACCTTATTGTTGCAATCAATTTTTGAACGATTTCCAGCCAGTTTCAACAAAAATGGCTAAGACACAATCAATGTCGCTGAACCCAACCAAGATATCGGGAAGCTGCGGAAGGCTTATGTGCTGCCTTAGATATGAGCAGGACGCCTATGAGGATTTACTCAAGAACATACCTAAAAACGGCGCTTTCGTGCAGACTGCGCATGGTTATGGGAATGTTGTCCAGACGAATGTCCTCAGGCAAAAAGTCAAGGTCCGTATTGATGATGACGGAGAAGATGAAATCAAGGTTTTTGACGTTTCGGAGGTCGCAACTGTTCCGGGTGGAAGACCAAAACCGGGTGACCCTGTGCCTTATGTGCTGAACAGCATAGAAAAAGAGGCGGAAGAAACTGAACCTGAGGAAGATCCATGGGAAGCGCCATCGCTTTTCGCAGAGGAATCCGGCGTGCGTTCGCAGAAAAAAGACAAAGGCGAGGAGGATATTCGTCCAGACAGCGAAGCCCTTAAACCGGAAGTCCGAAAGCGCGAGCCTAACAGACTTAAAATCCAGCACAATAGCGGGAAAAACCGTTCTCAATCCAATGATAAATCAGAGGCAAAGCACGGAAACCTGCTTGCCGCGCAAGTCATAAAACCGAAGGATATACGAACCCATAATTCGCCGAAACAGCAGCAAAATGGCGACACACCAAACAAGGCGAAGGAAAAACAGCCAAACCAAAATAAGAATAAAAAACGCTATTACAAACCCAAGCCTAAAAAAGATAACCAGACGAAATAAAAACATCCCCGCAGGAAGCTTGTACCAGCTTACGCGGGGATGTTTTTTCCGCAAATTCTCTCTTATTCCGCGGAAATCATATAATAATACACCGGCTGACCGCCGTTTATTACGCTTAGTTCGGCTGAGCTGTGTTTATCCGATAGAATATTGCTGACGCTCTGTGCGTCCTCTGCTGAGACATCCTCGCCGTAATATACGGTTATAAACTCGGGGTTGATGCTGAGGAGCTCGTCTGCAAGTTTGCCCATGAGGACGTTTACATCGGCGTTGCTGCCAAGCAGCGCACCATCAAGCAGACCAAGGTATTCACCGGATTTGATTTCATGACCGTCAAAATCGGAATCCCTTGCGGCATAAGTGATGAGTGCAGTGTGGACACCTTGTATCGCCGAGTTTGCGCTTTCGATTATATCTTCTTCACTTTGGCTGTACGTATCCATGCTGAGCATGGCAGATACACCCTGGGGAACGGTGATTGTGGGTATAACGATAACCTTTTTCTCAGTAAGCGGTATGCATTGTTCTGCCGCCATGATAATGTTTTTGTTGTTGGGGAAAACAAAAACAGTTTTGGCGGGAGTGCCTTCGATAGCTGTAAGTATGTCATCTGTAGAGGGGTTCATG
The DNA here is from genome assembly GCA_012719035.1 of Clostridiales bacterium. Lineage (GTDB taxonomy): Bacteria > Bacillota > Clostridia > Oscillospirales > Oscillospiraceae > UBA2658. Next base: position 29,783 of record JAAYBD010000012.1, read on the forward strand.
GTTTGCCCCCCGGTTACGATTTTATCTGTTCCAAGCTCTGCGAATAAATCCGCCATTCCCTGCCCCGCACATACAACTACAGTGCCGAAGTCCTTTTCCGGCTCAGCGGTTTTTTTCGGGCGCTCATCTTCTTCGTTGGCGGCTCCGTCGGCAAGTTCCGAATGCTGCTCGCGCATATTCTCTATTTTTACTTTCAGCAGTCCGCCATAGGTCAGCGCCTCCGTCAGAACAAGACCGGGGTCGTTTGTATGGACATGAGTTTTAATTATTTCCTCATCATCGACAACCACAACGCTGTCTCCCATGTTTTGCAGGTATGCTCTGAGTAAATCGGCAGATTTTTCGTTTTCTCTTCCGACAATGAACTCTGTGCAGTAAGTGAAAGTAATGTCTCCCGTATCAAAGCGGGAAAAGTCTGCCGATTCGTTGATTTCGGTCAGGTCGACATTATAGGATTCGGGAGTGACCTCACCGCGCAAAGAGGCAAGCATTGCCTCAAGAATAACAACATAGCCTTTGCCGCCGGCATCAACAACCCCCGCTTTTTTCAAAACAGGGTTTATATTCACTGTTTCGGCAAGAGCGTCTTTTGCAGATTCAAGAGCGCAGGATAATAGAAGCTCTATATCGCTGCCTGTTTCCGCAAAGTCGGAAGCGGCGGCTGCCGACAGGCGGGATACCGTCAAAATCGTACCCTCTGCCGGCTTCATAACGGCATTGTAGGCAGCTTCGACGCCCTCGTTCATCGCAAGGGCAAAATCATAGGCATCGCAGGTTTCCTTGCCTTTTAAAACCTTTGAAAGACCGCGAAACAAAAGGGAAAGAATGACGCCTGAATTCCCGCGTGCTCCGCGAAGAAGAGCGTTGGCGGCGCATTTAGCGACCTCGCCGACACCCTGAGGATTCTTTCGTTTCAGTTCGGCTGAGGCCGCACCCATTGTCATGCTCATATTTGTGCCCGTGTCGCCATCGGGAACGGGGAAAACATTCAGTTCGTTTATTTGCTGCTTATTTACTTCTAATGCAGCGGCAGCGCAGAGCAGCATATTTGTGAATGCAGCACTGTCTATTGTCTCTCTCAAAATAAAACACCTCCGGGGAAGAAATGAACGGGCAGCGCCCGATTTCAAAACGGAGCCTGATTCCGGAAATACTACCAAATTTGCGGGAATTTGAGGGGACGTCGTTTTATGCGGAATGCCCCATATCGCCGTTTTGCGGTGTACGCCGGATTATAAACAAGCTCAGTGTGAAAGACAGTCAAAATTCAGCTTATCAGCATAGAATCAACATAAACGTCAACATTTTTTACGGGGACACCCGTTGCTTTAGAAACCTTATAGCTGACCTCGTTCATAATGCTCCCGGCAAGAACCTTTATGTTGACACCGTGGTCAACAACAATGTGAAGAGCAATTGAAACGCTGCCGTCTTCGTTGAAGCTGACACCGACACCCTTTGACATCGACTCTCTTCGGAGCAGATGGACAAGTCCATCGGTTTTAGAGCGCGCTCCCATGCCCTTGACACCAAAGCAGTTTGTTGCTGCGTCACCAGCGATATTTGTGAACACATCGCTGGTGATGCTTATCATACCAAGATCGTTTTCTATTTTCACCATGATGCCGGCTCCTTTCTTATAATGAAATGCTTCCTCAATAAGGGAAGTTAAGACCTTATCGGAATACCAATTCATCAGAACGTTTAGTAATTATACCCCGAAAGATTGAAAAGCACAAGAATATTTTTAACTCCCTTGGAAAACATTACATACATTTCATATATTTCTTTTATACGTTAAAGCAAAAAGAATGGAGAATTATAGCGTATAGACTGTAAATTCCGATAGTTTACAAGCTATCAACATCATGGTAGAATATTCTATAACAATGTGAATTTCTGTCAAGATACAGAGTAAACTAAGCTCATACCGATTGCACAGTCAGAAAAAATCCATACACCTATTCTTTTCAAGGAGATGACAACATGGCAAGAAAGCTGAAAACAATGGACGGCAACAATGCCGCAGCCCATGTCTCATATGCGTTCTCGGAGGTCGCCGCCATTTACCCGATAACACCATCATCGACAATGGCGGAATATGCGGATAAATGGTCAGCGGCAGGACAAAAAAATATTTTCGGTCAGCCCGTCAACGTTATCGAAATGCAGTCTGAAGGCGGCGCGGCAGGTGCTGTGCACGGCAGCCTGACGGCGGGTGCGCTGACAACGACCTATACGGCTTCGCAGGGGCTTCTGCTAATGATCCCCAATATGTACAAAATAGCCGGAGAAATGCTTCCCGCAGTTATCCATGTTTCCGCACGTACAATTGCAACCCATGCTCTTTCAATTTTCGGAGATCACTCCGATATCTACGCATGCAGACAGACCGGTTTTTCGATGCTCTGTTCCAACAGCCCCCAGGAGGCTATGGATCTCGGCGCTGTCGCCCACCTCTCAGCTATACGCGCAAGCATGCCTGTTCTCCATTTCTTTGACGGCTTCCGCACTTCACACGAGATGCAGAAGATCGAAGTATGGGATTATGATGAGCTTGCCGAAATGGTCGATCATGACGCGATCACCTCTTTCCGCGAGAAAGCAAACAGCCCCGCAAATCCGACTACCCGAGGCACAGCACAGAACGGCGATATTTTCTTCCAAGTGCGTGAGGCGGGCAACCAGAAGCACGCAGCCATCCCCGATGTAGTTGAAGATTATATGAATCAGGTCAATTCGCGCATAGGCACGGATTATAAGCTTTTCAACTATTATGGTGCTCCGGATGCAACGCATGTCATCATTGCAATGGGCAGCGTCTGTGAAGCTGCGGAAGAGGTCGTCGATTACCTGAACGCGAAAGGCGACAAGGTGGGTCTTGTAAAAGTCCGTCTTTATCGTCCCTTCTCTGTGAAACACCTTGTTTCCGCTATTCCCGATACAGTAAAGACTATCGGCGTTCTTGACCGCACCAAGGAACCCGGCGCTCCCGGAGAACCCTTGTATCTGGACGTTGTAACAGCACTCGCGGGAACGAAATTCCGTGATATTCCCGTTTTCGGCGGACGCTACGGGCTTTCATCAAAGGATGTTACTCCCGGAACCATCATCTCCGCATATCGCAATATCCAGTCTGCGGAACCGAAGAACAGCTTTACAGTTGGAATCGTGGACGATGTTACCGGTCTTTCCATTCCGATTACCGAAGAACCGGATACCACCCCCGGGGACACTATTTCCTGTAAGTTCTGGGGTCTTGGTTCCGACGGTACCGTAGGAGCGAACAAGAACAGCATAAAAATTATAGGTGACCACACCGATTTGAAGGCTCAGGCATATTTCCAGTATGACTCGAAAAAATCAGGCGGCGTTACCATAAGTCACTTGCGCTTCGGCAAGAGCAATATAAAATCCACATATTTTGTTTCAAAGGCTAATTTTGTTGCCTGCCATAACCCGTCTTATCTTGACCATTTTGATATGGTTCAGGACGTTAAGCCCGGCGGAGCCTTCCTTATAAACTGCTCTTATGACATTGATACCCTTTCCGAGCATCTGTCCGCTTCCGCGAAAAAATATATAGCGGACAATAAGGTTCGTATTTATACGATAGACGCCATTGAAATTGCACGTGAGATCGGCTTGGGCAATAAGACCAACGCGATTTTGCAGGCAGCTTTCTTCAAACTGGCAAAGATACTGCCCGAAGAAGAAGCCGTTGCCTATATGAAGGAAGCTATCCGCACGACCTACGGGCGCAAGGGCGAAAAGATCGTCAATATGAACCTTGAGGCTATTGACGCAGGCATCGAGAAGGTTAAGGAACTTGCGGTTCCTGCCGATTGGTCGAATCCGCCGGCGGACGCACCAAAAACAGCTCCCGAAGGCGGGCTTGACCATGCCAAGGATTTTGTTGAGAACATCCTTGTACCCGTAAATTGTATGCGCGGCGATAAGCTGCCTGTATCCACCTTTATGGATATTGCAAACGGAACTGTTCCCAACGGAACCTCCGCTTTTGAAAAGCGCTGCATTGCTGTCGATGTTCCCGAATGGATACCTGAAAACTGCATCCAATGCAACCAGTGCTCATTCGTTTGCCCGCACTCTGTTATCCGACCCTTCGTTTTCAACGCCGAGGAGCTGAAAGGCGCGCCCGAGGACACTGTGACAGTTCCCATGAAGGGCAAAGGCTGCGAGGAATATCAGTTTGCTATCGTACCCAGCGTTATGGACTGCACAGGCTGCGGAAGCTGCGTTAATGTCTGCCCTGCCAAGGAAAAGGCGCTTAAAATGGTTCCTCTTGGAGAGCGGATGCACGATCAGGAAGTTTACAATTACGCTTACAAGAATGTCTCCGAAAAAGAACTTCCCTTTGCAGAGAACACAATCAAGGGCAGCCAGTTCAAGGCTCCGCTGCTTGAGTTCTCCGGCGCCTGCGCAGGCTGCGGTGAAACACCTTATGCAAAGCTTGTAACCCAGCTTTTCGGCGACAGGATGTATATTGCGAACGCTACGGGCTGCTCGTCTATCTGGGGCGGTTCAGAGCCGAGCTTCCCCTATACTAAGAACAAAGAGGGCCGCGGTCCCGCTTGGGCAAACTCTCTGTTTGAGGACAACGCCGAGTTTGGCTTTGGTATGCTGAACGCCGTTAAGCAGCGCAGAAAGGCACTTGTCGCCGCTGCTGAAAGCCTCGCTGAAAACGGCCCCTGCAAGGAAGCTGCGGCAAAGTGGCTCTCCATAAAGGACGACCCGAAGACAGGAAAAACTGCCGGAGAAGAACTTCTTTCTCTGTGCCGCAAGAATATGGATAACGCAGACTGCAGAATCGTTGCAGAGCACAATGAACTTCTCTTGAAGCCCAGCTTCTGGGTGTTCGGCGGAGACGGATGGGCATATGATATCGGCTACGGCGGACTTGACCATGTCCTTGCAGCGGGTGAGAACATCAACGTCCTTGTATTCGACACCGAGCTTTACAGCAACACCGGCGGGCAGGCTTCCAAGGCAACGCCTACAGGTGCAGTTGCCCAGTTTGCTGCAGCAGGTAAAGCAATAAAGAAAAAAGATCTTGCCCAGATTGCCATGTCATATGGGTATATCTATGTTGCTCAGGTCTGCATGGGTGCAAATTATCAGCAGACGCTGAATGCAATACTTGAAGCTGAAAGCTATGACGGACCTTCTCTTATCATCGCCTATTCTCCCTGCATCAACCACGGCAACAAGAACGGCATGGGCAAGTCTATAGCAACCGAGAAGCAGGCTGTTGAAGCGGGATACTGGAATATGTTCCGCTATGACCCGCGTCTTGAGCAGCCCCTGTCACTCGACAGCAAACCCGCAACGGCGAGCTATCAGGACTTCATCATGAACGAGGTTCGCTACTCATCGCTGAAGCTTGGCTTCCCGGAGCGCGCTGAAGAGCTGTTTGCAAAAGCAGAGGAAAGCGCAAAGCAAAAATATGAAAGGCTTGTTCGCCAAAAGGAGCTTTTTGAGAACAGGTAACTGAAGTTTATAAAGGTGTTCTGATTTGGACACTGAAAACCAAAGGGCGCCGCCGGCTTTTGCCGGCGGCGCTTTTTTAATACGACACTATTCTTTGAATTTTTCTGCTTTTGCCAAACGCTTGCGCGCTTCCTTCGTCAGGAGCTTTTCTGCCGGGATTTTTATGATTTTGTCCGGAAAACAATTATCGTAACTGGAGACAGCGGTGGAGCTTTCTTCAATATCGGGATACAAGCGGCAAAAAACACCTTCATAGGGGGGGATTATTTTTCCGCCCCGCCTGTAAAAGCGCATAGTACGCAGGTCGCCTTTTCCGGTAAGTTTATATAAGCTTTCCCTTAAAACCCAGATATCAAAAAAGGTGAGTCCCGCCAGCTCTCCGGGAGTTGCGAGTTTTTCAATCGTTGACTGCTTAATGAATCTGTGGGTTTCGGTATCTACACCGACAGGCTGCTCCGAGAGGGCGCAGAGAACATGAGTTTTGCTGTGACTGATTGAAAAATGATATTCCGGATCGTCAGAAGAAAAAGGCTTGCCTGAAAGAAGTCTTATTATTTTCGGGAGCGGCTTGCCCGCATAGTCATCGTAAGCTGCCGCCAAAAGAGAAACACCGAAGGCCGAGCCGCGGTTTCCGCTTAAAGGCGGATATAAAGCGTCTTTTTCGTCAATACCTCGTATGTCTGCATAGTAAAGCTTCATGGAAATCACCTCTGATATCTCAAAGCGATGTATAGGAATGTATGCTTGCATATTATTGTATCACAATATATTGTGATTTTGCACTACCATTTTTAAATCGAGTGTGTTATAATAATTTAGTTAAAATGCAGGTTTTTGGATAATTTTGGGGAGGTGCGGTGAATTGAAAAGGAAACTGAGACTTTTTGCCGCAGCTTTTTCCTTGATGCTTTTGATGTCCGGATGTTCTATTTCTGAAATCGATGAGCTTTACAGCCTGCCCCAACCGCCAAAGGGGTATTTACAGCTTCAGGAGCTTATTGACGCCGAAATTAAGGCGGGAAGCGAATATTCCGCACCGACCGCAGGCTCGCTCAGACAGAGCGTTCAGCTTGTTGATCTCGATGGTGACGGAACGAATGAGGCTCTCGCATTCCTTAGGAATAAGGATAAGCAGCCTGAAATCTGCATTTATCACAGAGTTGACGGTAATTATGCTTTAGCGGCGAGGATCACCGGAGATGGGACAGCCGTCGGGCGTGTTGAGTATGCAGATATTGACGGTGACGGTATTTCAGAAATATTGACATCTTGGGAAGTCAATTCGGATATGCGCTTATTGAAGGCATATTCCATCAAGGATTGGTCCACATCGGTTATACTGACGGCAAGCTGTGTAGATTTTCAAATCGGCGATTTAAACTCGGACGGGGTTTTAGACATTCTTGCGCTTAACCTTGAACTGAGCGGGGGTCATGTCGATATGTTTTTATTGGACAGTCAAAAAAATGTTATACAAAAGACTGTCAAGCTGTCTTCCTCTTTAAAAACGGCCGACCGATTCCGTATGGCGAATATTGCGGATGGAATTCCTGCTGTTTTTGTGGAAGGATCGTTCACCGATAACGGAAGTAGTTTTCTTCTGACTGATATTATAGTGTGCTCAGACGGTGAGCTTAGAAATATTACTATGGACAGCGCCGAAGGAGACAGCTATACCCAAAGACAATATCCGGTCTACTGCACCGATATAGATGGGAACGGTTCACTTGATGTTCCTTTTGCAGAAAAATTGAAGAGTCCGCCAGTAGGTGTTGCGGAATATTATATTTTTGACTGGTATACCTATGACCTAAACGGGAAAAGCGAGCTTTGCGCTTCCACTTATCACTGCTATACGGACGGCTGGTACTTTACGCTGCCTGCCGAATGGAGGGACAACCTTACGGTGCGCAGGGAAAGCACCCTTTCAGGCGAGAGGGCTATTGTGCTGTCTGCAGATGAGGGAAGCGGAGAGACTGCCGACCTGCTGACGATATATACCCTTACAGATGAAAACAGATCGGATAGGGCAAAACTTGACGGTCGCTTCATTTTGATAAGCAGTGGAACAGTGATATATGCTGCTGAAATCAATACGGACAGCAACCATCAAACTTATGAAGCCGAAAAGCGGGATATTATTAACCGTTTCCATTTGATTTCATCCGAATGGATTACAGGGGCTTTGTAATATCGTTTATCTTTCGGACTTTTTCATTATTAACGAAAGGATCAGTCTGCTATGAAAAAAGTTTTGGTTTTAGAAGATGAATCCAGTATTCGCAGTTTTGTGATAATAAATCTTAAACGCTCCGGCTATGAGCCTATAGAGGCGGAAACGGGAGAACAGGCTCTTGAAGAACTGAGGAAAAATCCCGATATCCGCGTCGCGCTTTTGGATGTTATGCTTCCAGATATTGACGGATTTGAGGTTTGCAGGCGTATCCGTGCATCCGGCTCGAAAATCGGCATTATTATGCTGACAGCAAAAAGTCAAGAGATGGACAAGGTAACGGGACTTATGACGGGCGCAGACGACTATGTTACCAAACCGTTCTCCCCGGCCGAGCTGACCGCGAGAATTGATGCGATATATCGCCGTACAGGCGGCGACTTGGAGGACGAGGCGTTAAGCGGCGAGCTTGTAAGCGGTCCGTTCCGCCTTAATACCCGTAACCGTACTCTTGAAAAAAACGGCGTTAGAATCAGGCTTACACAGATAGAGTATTCTATTATAAAGCTGTTCATAGATAATCCCGGCAAGGCTCTGTCCCGCGAGGATATACTCAATGAGGTTTGGGGCAGGGACTATTTCGGGGAGCTTAAAATCGTAGATGTGAACATACGCCGCCTCCGTATTAAAATTGAGGATGACCCGACCATTCCAACTTATATAACAACTGTCTGGGGATATGGCTATAAATGGGGATTCTGACCCTGCCTTTAAAGTTTTTGACAGGTTTTGATAGTAATTAAAGACGGGAGGGTGAGGCGCCCTATGTATTTCAAGGGAATAAAGGGAAGATGGATGGCAAACGGGATCGCCTTTGTCATACTTATTGTTGCCGTTGGAATCGCCGCGTTTTCACTTGCCGCCTATAATTACTACTATTCTGCTGCCCGCACAGGACTTGAAAATAAGGCGCAGACAGCCGTTGAGTTTTTTACAACCTATGTTTCAAAAAGCTATCTTGAATATTATCAGAGCGCGTATCGTTACACAGAGTCTTTTAAAGACAAGGATTCAATAGAAATACAGTTTGTAAACACAAAAGGCCGTGTTGAAGTTTCAAGCTACGGGATATCCGCAGGCTCTTCTCCTGCTACCCCCGATATCGAAAACGCTTTAAAGAACGGCAAGATAAGCTACTGGAAGGGTGTCAGCAGTGTTACGGGAGAGCGGCTTATGTCTGTTTCGGCGCCGATGCGGCATGCAGACGGATCTATCGTCGGTGTCATGCGCTATGTGACAAGCTTAAAGCTCGTTGACAAAAAAGTCTTTCAGATCACCGTAATTGCTTTGGCTATCGGACTTCTTGTAGTAGTTATCGTGCTGCTTTCAAATATTTACTTTATAAAAACAATAACAGAGCCGATCCACGGTTTGACTCTGCTTGCAAAAAAGATTGCGGAGGGCAGCTATGGAATCCAAGCCGAAAAGAAATATGAGGATGAAATAGGAGATCTGACCGATGCTATAAATGAAATGTCACTGAAAATCAGTCAGGCAGAGAGAGTGCAGACGGAATTCATTTCCTCGGTTTCTCATGAACTGAGGACTCCGCTTACGGCTATTACGGGCTGGAGCGAAACGCTTATGTATGATCCGGAGATAAAAGGCGACTCGCAAAGAGGCATTGCGATTATTTCAAAAGAGGCGGCGAGACTTACTAAAATGGTCGAAGAGCTTCTTGAATTTACACGTATACAGGATGGACGCTTCAATTTAAATATCGAGCAGCTTGATGTTGAGGCGGAGCTCGAAGATTCGATTTTTGCCTATGGAGAGCTTTTGCGGCAGAAGGATATGGATATTGAGTATACGCCGAGTTCACAGCCTGTTCCGAATATTCCGGGCGACCCGGAGCGCTTGAGACAAGTGTTTTTGAATATTTTGGATAATGCCACAAAATACGGCAGGGACGGTAAAATCATTGAGGTGTCAATCGACAGACAGAGCGATTATGTTGTTATCAGAGTCAGGGACCACGGTCCCGGTATCCCTCCGACAGAGCTGCCGTTCGTAAAGAAAAAATTCTATAAGGGAAGCTCTAAGGAACGCGGCAGCGGCATAGGACTTGCCGTCTGCGATGAGATAGTTACCCGTCACGGCGGAGATTTGATTATTGAGAATGCCGAGGGCGGGGGAGTACGCGTTACGGTAAGACTGCCTGTCAGCCGAAGCTGAGCGGCGGCAGCGATACCTTTGTGAACAAAGTTCAATATTTTTTACCCGAAAGGAACCAGCTGATGAGCAAAAAGAAAAAGGCGGCGGAGGATTTCCGCACAAGCATAGGCGGGCAGGCACTTATTGAGGGAATCCTCATGAGAGGACCGACCAAGCAGTCAATCGTTGTGTGCACCGCCGATGGTCTTGTGCCTAAGGTCGAGGAGCCGCATTTTATCAGAGAGCGCTATAAGATATTGGGGTGGCCGCTTATTCGCGGAGCCGTAGTGTTTATTGAATCTATGGTTTACGGCGTGAAAGCGCTCACTTATTCTGCCAGTATGCTTCCAGAGGAGGAACAAGACCAGCCGAGTAAATTCGACAAGTGGGTAGAGAAGAAAGTTGGAGCGGAAAAAGCCGAAAAGCTGCTTATAAATTTTGCTGTTTTTCTGGGAATTTGCCTCTCTGTCGGACTCTTTGTTCTTCTTCCTACGCTTCTTGCCGGCTTTGTAACAGACCTGACGGAATCTTCAGTTCTGCGTAATTTGACCGAAGGGCTTATTCGTATAGCGATTTTCCTGCTTTATATGTATTTCTGTACGAAATCATCCGATTTGAGGCGGGTGTTCAGTTATCATGGGGCTGAGCACAAGGCTATTTTCTGCTATGAAAAGGGTTTGCCGCTTACCGTTGAGAATGTGCGCATACAGTCGCGCTTTCACCCAAGGTGCGGGACAAGTTTCCTTTTTGTTGTTATGATTATTAGTATACTCGTTTTTTCGTTTGTCTCATGGAGTAATGTATGGATCCGCATGGGGATGCGAATTCTGCTTTTGCCTGTTGTAATGGGTATTGCATATGAGATAAACCGATGGGCCGGACGACATGACAACTGGCTTTCTGCGGTACTCTCCGCACCCGGCAAGGCTCTTCAGAGACTTACGACCGCAGAACCCGATGACGGAATGATAGAGTGCTCAATCGAGGCTTTAAAGCTCGTTATTCCCGAAGAAGAGGGACTTGACACATGGTGACGGAAAGAGCATTCACTGAAAGGACTTAATTTTCAATGCCAAAGACATATAACGACCTGTATATAGAAACCAGAAAGAAACTTCGTGACAGCGGAATTGCCGCACACAATCTTGAGGCAAGGCTTATCATTGCCCATGCCGCGGAAAAACCAATGGATGCCTTTATGCGGGAGATAAATCTTTACACTTCTGATGCCGTTGCCGAAAGGGCACTTGAGATGGTGGACAGAAGAATCAAAGGTGAACCTGTTGCATACATAACCGGCGATTGGGAGTTCTATGGTATGCCTGTTACGGTCACAAGAGATGTACTAATTCCGAGAATCGATACGGAGGTGCTGGTCGAAACCGCGGTTACAGCATTGAAAGGTCGAAAAATGGACGCTCGCGTCCTTGATTTATGTACGGGAAGCGGCTGCATTGGCTGCGCGATAGCCAGAGAGCTTCCCGCAACCCATGTCGTGCTTGTGGACAACAGCCGCCCTGCCCTTGGTGTTGCAAAGCAGAATGTACTTAAAAACAGACTTAACCCGCGTGTTACCTGCGTTGAGACAGATGCGCTTTCCGCTCCGCCTATGATGCTTGGAAGTTTTGACCTCATGACCTGCAATCCGCCCTACATACCTACTGCGGATCTCGCGGGGCTTGACGATTCCGTAAAAAAATATGAGCCTGTTTCCGCTCTTGACGGCGGTGAGGACGGTCTTGATTTTTACAGAGCTATTCTGACAAAATGGAGAAATGTCGTGCGGATCGGAGGACTTATTATCTTTGAAGTCGGAATCGGGCAAGCCGAGGAAGTCATGAAGCTGATGAGGCTTGCGGGACTGAACAATGTCGGGTGTGTCAAGGACACCTTGGGAATAGACAGAGTTGTTTACGGAAATGTTTGATGGATGTCTTTTGAACATGTTTTTCCGCCTCTGCGCGGCGAAAATTGTATTATGAGGTGACAGTATGGCAGAAAAGAAGAAAATTCCGATTACCCTTGTAGGTCAAGCGGAAGATAAGAAAAAAGCGCTTGAAGCGGCGCTTGCACAGATTGAAAAGAATTATGGCAAGGGCGCCATAATGCGCCTTGGCGACGATATACCGGTTAATGTGGAGGCTATTTCCACAGGCTCGCTGTCCCTTGATCTTGCTTTGGGAATTGGCGGTGTGCCGAGAGGGCGAATTATAGAGATATTTGGACCTGAATCCTCGGGTAAAACGACTCTTGCCCTGCATATTCTTGCCAGTGCACAGAAAATGGGCGGCGAAGTTGCGTTTATAGATGTTGAGCACGCTTTGGAACCTGCCTATGCAAAAGCACTGGGCGTTGACATCGACAGTCTTTTGATTTCCCAGCCGGATACCGGTGAACAGGCGCTTGAAATTACCGAGGCTCTTGTGCGCTCCGGCGCTTTGGATGTTGTGGTGGTGGACAGCGTTGCTGCGCTCCTGCCGCGCAGCGAGCTGGAGGGGGATATGGGTGAATCAAGCGTCGGTGTTGTTGCGCGACTCATGTCGCAGGCGCTTCGCAAGCTTGCGGGAACTATTTCCAAAACCAGAACCATTGTTGTTTTTATCAACCAGCTTAGAGAAAAAATCGGCGTTATGTACGGAAATCCCGAAACTACTCCGGGCGGACGTGCACTTAAATATTTTTCCAGTGTGCGCATTGATGTTCGCCGCGTGGAAACCCTGAAAAACGGCTCGGAAATGTATGGCAACCGCACGAAGGCTAAGGTCATCAAAAATAAGGTGGCTCCCCCGTTTAAGGAAGCGGAGTTTGACATCATTTACGGCGAAGGCATATCAAAAATCGGTGAGATCATTGACCTTGGAGTTAAGCTTGAGATAATCGACAAAGGCGGTGCATGGTATACCGTTGGCGATGCAAGGCTTCAGGGCAGGGAGGCCGTTAAGGAATATTTGACGCAAAATCCCGATGTATGCGCCGAGATCGAACAGAAGATACGCGACAATTCAGCAAATCTGGCTGCTGCACCGGCAAAGTCTGAAACAAAGGCGGCGGGGCGAGCAGTTGACGTTTCGGCGGATGATTTTGAAGGATAAGGCGCATCGGCGGAGGTACTATGACGATCACTGAGCTTCGTGAAATTACAGCAGGCAAATTCATTGCAGGATTTTCCGATGGCTCCGAGATGCGATTGGGTCTTGACATAATTGCGGATTTGTCTCTGTTCAAAGGGCGAGAGCTTTCCGATGAGGAATTATCAAAGATCAAATCATATTCTGAGTTTTCCTCATGCAGGGAGAGAGCTTTGAGAATAATCGGAGCAAGACCCATGTCCTGCAAGGAATTGTTTGATAGGCTTCTGGAAAAGGGAGAAACCGCCGAAAACGCCGAGAAATGCACTGAATGGCTGATAGGCTTGCATTATCTGGACGATGCGCAGTATGCCGATACTATAGTCCGGCACTACGCCGCAAAAGGATACGGTATTCAGAAAATAAAAAATGAACTCTATAGACGGGGCGTTCCCAAGACGCTGTGGGATGATGCGCTTTCAGAAATGCCGGAAACAGATGATAAGGTTTATGAGCTGCTGTGCAGAAAGCTGAAGAGCGATAATCCTGATAGAGCAGAGATGAAGAAAGCGACGGATGCGCTTTACCGCCGCGGCTTTTCATGGGACGAGATCAAAACAGCTGTGAACAGATTCAATGCGGAAAGGTCTGATTATTAATGCAAACCTCCGATTGATCCGGGAAGGCTTGCACTTCAATTCGCGAAAGCGCGGGAGGTTTTTATGGCAAAAAACAAGGTGGCCCTGATATCGCTTGGCTGTCCGAAAAATCTTGTCAACAGTGAGCAGATGCTGTATCTGCTGTGTGAGGCGGGGATGGAGATTGTTCCGGAACCCGAGGAAGCAGACGCTGTTGTCGTTAATACCTGCGGATTTATCGAGTCGGCAAAGAGCGAAGCTATCGATACTATCATCGAAATGGGTGTGCTTAAAAAGACAGGGGCAATTAAAAGCATTATTGTTACAGGGTGCCTTGCCCAGAGATACAGCGGTGAGATTTTAAAGGAGCTTCCCGAAATCGATTCCGTACTCGGTACAGGCAGCTATGGGGACATTGTCGGGACGGTTAGGTCCTCTTTGAAAGGCAAGCCTGTTGCCAGATTCGGCGATATAAACGCGCCGGAAAAAGAGACAGGGCGTATTGTTTCCACAGGTCCGGCATGGTCTTATATCCGCATTGCGGAGGGCTGCAACAACCGCTGTGCCTTCTGCGTTATTCCGTCTATCCGCGGTAAATACCGCAGCAGGAAGATGGAGGATATCCTTGAGGAGGCTCGTGCACTTGCACAGACGGGGACAAAAGAGCTTATTGTAATTGCGCAAGATATTACGCGGTATGGAACGGATATATACGGAAAACGCTCCCTTTCCGAATTGCTGCGGCAGCTTTGCAGGATAAAAGGCATAGAGTGGATAAGGCTTCACTATCTTTATCCCGATGAGTTTGATGATGAGCTTATTGATACGATTGCCTCGGAAAAGAAGATTCTGAAATACATTGATATTCCTATACAGCATATTAACGATAATATCCTGAAAAGGATGAACAGGCGCGGAACGGGCAGCGAAATCAGAGCACTGTTCAAAAAGCTGAGAGAAAAAATTCCGGAAGTCGTTATTCGCACGAGCCTCATAGTCGGTTTACCGGGTGAGGGCGAGGACGAATTTGAGGAGCTTTGCGGATTTTTACGAGAGACAAAAATTGAACGGGCGGGCGTTTTTACCTTTTCTCCGGAGGAGGGGACACCGGCAGCGGAGATGTCAGACCGCTGCGATGAGAATGAGGCACGCCGACGCCAAGAGCTTGTTATGGATATTCAGGCAGAGATAATGGATGATTGGAGCCGTTCATTTGTCGGAAAAATCATCAGAGTTCTCTGCGAAGGTTATGACGATGAAGCGGGGCTTCAGTTCGGTCGAAGCTATGCAGACTCTCCCGATATCGATGGAATAGTTTTCTTCTCGGGCGAGTGCCCTGCGGGTGAGTTTGCCGAGGTTGAAATCACCGAGATAGCAGATGGTGATTGGTTTGGCAGACAAGTGGGTTAATTGAAAGGACTGAGTTATAAAAATGACTACCGCAAGCAAGATCACTATGGCGCGAATTGCACTTATACCCTTTTTTATAGCGGCGGCTCTTTTGGAATTTGCCGGACATGATTATGTGGCGCTTGCTATTTTTGTTGTCGCAGCTTTTACGGACAGCCTTGACGGTTATATAGCACGGCACTATAACCAGATTTCCACTTTTGGAAAGTTTGCAGATCCTCTTGCAGATAAACTGCTTGTTACTGCTGCCTTGCTTATTTTTGTTGAACGGGGACAGATGTCGTCATGGACCTGCATGATTGTTATTGCGCGGGAATTTGCCGTTACCGGACTTCGTCTTGTGGCGATGGAGGAGGGTAAGGTCATTGCAGCAGCGATGTCGGGCAAAATTAAGACTGCGGCATCCATAATTTGCATCTGCATTATGTTCCTTCCTATACATAGCTATGCCCTGCTTTCTTGGCTTACAGTCGACATGGCCTGCGTTGCCGTAATAGTGTTTACTACCGTGTATTCGGGAGTCGAGTATTTCGCGGCAAATAAAAAGGCGTTGAATATTAAGGATTGACACGTTTTTTGCTTAGTGTTAATATAGTGTTGTAAAAAGCTAAAAGGGCTGTGAAAGGGAAAAGTAGAACACATTAGGCGTTACAGAGATTTGCCGCCTTGGGCTGAAAGCGGCAATTTCGCAGAGGTGTTTGAAGTGCGCCCCGGAGCCTGGGGAGGAGGAAATGCTTCCCCGTCTTTGCCGCGTTAAGGCATAGACCGGTGATTGCCGGTAAGTGATAAACGAGAGTGGAACCGCGAATTGTATTCGCCTCTCATGGACAAAAGTCCATGAGAGGCTTTTTGGTTTATTGGGAGGTTTTATTATGTTTAAGGATTTAAAGGAAACAATAAATGCATATAAAGCGAGAGATCCTGCCGCACGCTCATCTTTGGAAGTGCTTTTGCTCTATCCGGGTATCCGGGCGACTTTGGCACATAAAAGAGCCAATTTCTTTTACAGGCATAACATGAAATTTATAGCTCGATGGATATCCCAGCGCTCACGAAAGAAAACAGGCATTGAAATCCATCCGGGCGCAACTATCGGAAGACGTCTTGTAATAGATCACGGGATGGGTATTGTTATAGGTGAAACGACTGAGATTGGCGATGATGTTCTGATTTATCAGGGCGTTACACTTGGAGGTACGGGAAAGGATACTGGGAAGAGGCATCCCACTATCGGAAACAATGTGCTCATCGGTTCGGGTGCTAAAGTTTTGGGACCGTTTAAAGTTGGTGACAACTGCCGTATCGCCGCAAACGCTGTTGTTTTAAAGGAGATACCGCCTAACAGCACTGCTGTCGGAGTCCCCGCGAAAATAGTCCGCGTCGATGGACAGAAAGTTAACTTTGCGGGTGAGGTCGACCAGATACACATAACAGACCCTGTCGCGCAGGAGCTGATTGCGCTGCACGAGCAGATAAGTGCGCTTTTAGACAAAAAGGCTAAGAGCGAATAGATTACAGAAAATAATATTAATTTTTTCGGAGGTTCATACGAATGAAACTTTTCAACTCAATGACTATGCAGAAGGAAGAATTTGTTCCGATTGAAGAAGGCAAGGTTCGCATGTACGCCTGCGGGCCGACGGTTTATAACTATATTCACGTAGGCAATGCAAGACCTATAATAATGTTTGATGTTTTGCGCCGATACCTCGAATATCGGGGGTATGAGGTTACCTTTGTTCAGAACTTTACAGACATCGATGATAAGATAATAAAACGCGCAAATGAGGAGGGGGTTACATCCAAGGAAATATCGGAAAAATATATAGATGAATACTACAAGGATTGTCAGGGTTTGGGCGTTCGTGAGGCAAGTATACACCCCAAGGCAACCGAGAATATAGAGCATATTATCTCGATAGTAGAAGAACTTATCCAAAAGGGATATGCATATGTCGTAAACGGAGATGTTTATTACCGTACAACAAAGTTTGGGGATTACGGAAAGTTAAGTCATCAGCCTCTTGAGGATTTGCAGGCAGGTGCAAGGATAGACGTTGCTGATGCTAAGGAAAATCCTATGGACTTTGCGCTCTGGAAAGCGGCAAAGCCGGGAGAACCTTACTGGGATTCACCTTGGGGACAGGGCAGACCCGGCTGGCATATCGAATGCAGTGCAATGAGCAATCGTTATCTGGGCAAGACTATTGATTTGCACTGCGGCGGTCAGGATTTGATTTTTCCCCATCATGAGAACGAAATAGCGCAGTCCGAGGCGGCTAATGGATGTAAGTTTGTCAACTACTGGATGCATAACGGATTTATAAGTGTGGACAACAAAAAGATGAGCAAGTCGCTTGGGAACTTTTTTACAGTGCGGGAGGCGGCTGAGGCTTATGGATATGACTCGATCCGTATGTTTATGCTGATGAGCCATTACCGCAGCCCCTTAAACTATTCCGGAGAAATCCTTATGCAGGCAAACAATGCCTTGGAGCGTCTTGCTACCGCTAAGTCCAACCTTGAGTTCTTTGCGGAGAACGGAGTCGAAGGCGAAATGACAGCCGATGAGGCGGGTTTTGCGAAGGGGCTTGATAAGTATCGTCAGCGTTTTTGCGAGGTGATGGACGATGACCTTAACACTGCTGATGCCGTTGCCGTTATTTTTGAGCTTGTACGTGAAATCAATGCTGCTGTAAACCCTGCTGCCAATCCCACAAGGGAGCTGGCAAAAGCCTGCGCTGCGGTTTTCGGGGAGCTTGCAGAGGTTATCGGACTTCCGATCCATAAACCCGAAGAAAACATCGATGCCGAGATAGAGAAGCTTATTGAAGCCCGCCAAGAGGCAAGAAAGGCAAAGAATTACGCGGAGGCGGATAGAATCCGCGATGAATTGAAGAGCATGGGCATAGTGCTTGAAGATACTCCGCAGGGAGTAAAATACTACCGCAAGTAGAATCCTGTGCGGGGAGTCGGTTAACAAGATCAATTGCCGGGGCTCAGATTTTTAAGAGATTGACTAATGGCTCCTGCTTACCGCGCAAGCAGGAGCCATTATGTTTTTTGAGGAGAGGATACTATGCAGAAGCTTTTTTATGTGGGTATCGGAGGATGCATAGGTGCTATGCTTAGGTATATCATATCTGTAAGTTTGTCGAAAGTGCTTTCAACTCAATTTCCTTGGGGGACATTATTTGTAAATGTTTTAGGCGGCTTCCTTATTGGTATTATTATGGAGATATGCTTAACGACAGAGTTTATTTCTCCGAATATGAGACTGTTTTTGACGACGGGGATTTTAGGCGGACTTACGACATTTTCGACATTCAGTTATGAAACTATAAGGCTTTTTAGCAATGGGGACCTTGTATATGGAGCTTTGAATATTTGTTTAAACCTTTTTTTAAGCTTAGGCGGAGTCTTGCTTGGACAGTTTGCGGCAAGGGCGATTTAGAATTATAAAGTTCATGAAATTCTGCTATAGTAAAAAGCTCCCTAAACAGTGCTGTTTAGGGAGCTTTTTATTAATTTTATTTATGCGGCGCCTTCATCAGTAATATTAACTTGAGTATTCGGTGAGCTTTCTACAGATTGAGTCGCTGCCGAAGGAGTTGGATTTACAGGAAGAGAGGGAGATGGAGGCGTGGGGGGCGGAGTAGAGGGATTTGGAATGTCTGTTCCGCTTGAGGGTATTTCGGAATTGTTCGGCGATGGATTTTCAGAAACCTCTTCAGACGGAGATGGGCTTGGGGATTCTGATAAATCTCCGAAAATATTTGTAGGTCCTGAGAGAGTTGGTTTTTTGAAGTCCTTATACGGAAGTCCCTCATGCATCTGATACATTATCTTTTTCCAAATCTGTGCCGAAGGGTTGCCCGATCCGGATATACTTGCGGGTGTGTCATATCCTGTCCAAACAGCAGCAACATAATACGGGGTGTAGCCGACGAACCAACGGTCATAATAGAAGGAACTTGATCCTGTTTTACCGGCATGCGGCATATTTCCCAGATATGACTCGGCTCCTGTGCCGGAGGTTGCTGCTATGTTAAGCATATAGCTCATAGTCCATGCGGTGTTTGCCTTGAACGCGACAATAGTATCTGCTGAGTTTTCAAGGAGCGTCTTGCCTTTGGAATCCAATACATATGAGTATGTGCGCGCATACGTGAATACACCGTCGTTTACAAATGCATCGTAAGCCTGAGCCATTTCGCGGACTGTTATGCCGTTTGTAAGCTGACCCAGAGCCAAAGGAGCATAGTCGCAGTCGGCGTCTATCATACTTGTTACGCCCAGACGATTTTTTAGATAGTCATATGACATTTGTGGTGTTAACTTGTCAAGAATTTGTGCGGATACAGTGTTCAGCGACCTTGTAAGAGCCCTTTGTATCGTGACTACCCCCTCGTAAGAGTTTACGGAGGCGTTCTTGGGGTACCATGACGTTCCTTTGAGCGTGATATGCTGACTGTCATTAACAAGAGTGCTTGGAGAAATCAAACCTTGGTCGATTGCCGGACCATAGGTGGCTATGGGCTTGATTGAAGATCCCGGGGGGCGTTTTGCATCTATGGCTCTGTTGAAAATTAAGTTACCGTCTTTTTCTCCTATACCGCCGGAAAGAGCTTTGATTTCACCGGTATAAGGGTCAAGAAGCACGATTGCTGATTGAATTGGCTGCCCTGTAGGAGATTTTGAAGCCGGGAAGTTTGAGCGATCTTTATAGATGTTGTCTACAATGTTTTGTGCGTTGATGTCCATGCAGGAATAAATCTGCAAACCGCCGTTGTATATGAGCTTTTCCGCGGTTTCTGCATTTATGCCTTTTTCCTTCATAAGGTCACGCTTGACATCGGCTATGACGGTATCTACATAATAACTGTTTATCGGCTCTGAATACTGCTCGTCTTCTGCACGCTTAAATACAAGATCCTTAGCGACAGCTTCCGTGTATTCCTCATAGTTGATGTAGCCTTGGTCGTACATCTCGTAGAGAATGGTTTCCTGACGTTCTTTATTTCTGGCACGATTTTCAGGACTTATATAGGGGTCATATTTAGAGGGATTGTTCGTGATGCTGATAATGCTGGCGCATTCGGCAAGATCCAAATCCCAAACTTCTTTGTCAAAATAAGTTCTTGCCGCAGTTGCCACGCCGTTACAGCTTTCGCCGAGATAAATGACATTGAGGTACCATTCCATTATGTCATCTTTTTCGTACATCCGCTCAAATTTCAATGCGCGGAATATTTCAAGAATCTTTCGCTGAACGGTTATGTCATCTTCATTGGTTAGGTTTTTTATTAGCTGCTGGGTAATGGTTGAACCGCCGAAATCATTTTTCATACTGAGGAACATATTTCCAAAAGCTGCGACTGTTCTGTACCAGTCAACGCCTTTATGGTCATAGAAACGCCTGTCTTCAATGGCGACTGCGGCGTGTTCCATATGAATGGGAATGTTATCATAGTCTACCCATACGCGGTTTTCCCTGCCGTGAAGAGAGGCGATAGGAACATCTTCGCCGTTCTCATTTGTGTAATATATTGTACTCGCGAGATTTAAGGTCATTTCATCAAGAGCTACATCGAGGTTGTCGGAAAGATTGGTTTTAACATAATATGCAAATATGCATGTAAACAGGAGACCTGTTGTAACAAATATGAGAAGTAATGTTAACAACACTTTCAAAATTACTCGAAAAACACCCGATACAGTTACCGCGGTTTTATCTGCGACCTTAACAGCTTTTTTTGTTTTTTTGTAGTCCATGTGGATGAAACCTCCGTTAGGTTTTTATATAAACGGCCAGCCTGAACCAAAAGCATTGCCGGTTAGAAAAATATTAATAATAAAGAAATACCGGCAAGTCAAATTGTATTCCGCAGCAGCGGGACTTATAACCGGCACGAAAAGAACAATTATAGCTTTTACCATTTCAAACTAAATATAATGTGCTTTACGGGCGGTAAATTAGATATCATATTCGTGTTCAGCCTCAGAGCGGCATTATAATGTATTTTTGAATAGACTTATACATTATATCACAATATGTCAAATAACAGAATATATTTATATAATTTTTATTTTTATACTGGTTAAAATTTACTAATTAAGGGGATAATAAGAACAAAATTACTTATTTGGAGGCTTAAAATGAAACCAAAATTGAAAATAGCACTTATCGGAGCCTTATGCCTCTGCGCTGTTTTTTGTGCTACCTTTGCACTTATAAACATAAGTAAGGCGGAAACAGACGGCAAAGCCGTTGAGTGTATGGCGGAGAGCAAAGAAAATAATTATGTTCTTCGCGACTATGAAGGATATGTTGCCATCTTTGTGGAAAACAATCCTACTTGCCCTATGACAGTAACCGATATACAGGTATCTACGCTTAGAGAATTTGATAAAATGCTTTTGCGGACAGGAATGAAGCTTTCTTCCCGCGAGAGGTTGATGATGACGCTTGAAGATCTCGGCTCATAAAAAGCGGCAAGTGATTGGGATTGATTTTTTACCCGGTTTAATGTAGAATGTGCCCACAGGTCTGCCGGTTTTCGGTTTGACCCGGCAATGAACAGGAGGCGCACATTATGAGCGAGGAATTTGGAAACGATATCGTCACCATTACAGATGACGAAGGAAATGAATATGTCCTGGAGCATCTGCATACACTGGAGCATAAAGGCTGCTTCTATATGGCTTTTCTTCCTACCGACATTGACGAGGATGATGAGGACTATGGTCTTATCATCTTGAAAGTTGTTGAGGAAAACGGTGAGGAAATTTTGGGCTCGGTTGATGACCCCGATGAGCTTGAAGAAGTATACGAGCTATTTGCTGCAGTTCTTTTTGACGAAGATGAGGAATAATATGTTCCTGTAAGCAAGGTAAAATTTTCTTTAATTTTTTCTTTGATTTTTGTGAGCTTAAGTTGTATAATTCATTGTAGGAGGGATTGCATCATAAGTGCATCCGTCCGAAGAATATAAGCACAGCGGTTTTTCGAAACCTGCTGTGTGCGTGAGGAGCTTTTTAAAACCCACATCTCTTATAAGGGATGCCGAGCTTCCGCTGCGAATTGCAGGCCTCCCAAGGCGGACTTTGTTGACCGTTCTTGGACGTTGGAAGCAGAGAAACAGCGGAGAGGCGACCCACCTGCAATTACGTGCAGGTTCTTTCAAGGCTCCCACGGCAATAGCGGGCTCGACCGGCGCATTCAGCGCCGGTCTTTTTTTGCCTGCATTTTATGTCTGCTGCGCAATATCCTGATTAAAAAAATACCGCAACTTTTCTTCATGATTGAGGCAAAGCTGCGGTATTTGCTGTTTATATTCGAGCTTTTTTTACATTTTTTTATCTTTTCCGACCAATTATGACAATTTTCGCGATTGTGGAATGTTACGATACTTCACGTTCTGTGTGCGCTTATACACAGTTAATTATATTACTTTTATTCCTTTATTACTATAAATTTTTTTATTTTTTATGTTTTTTTATTTTTGTTGTATTCAAACGTACACATTTTGTGCAGATGCAGACTACGGTTGAGGAGGGAATTTGCTTGAGGAAAAAACTGAGCGGTTCTGATGTTATAAACCGTATAGGCAGCCTGGCGTTTGGAAAATCAAATGATGCTGTGAAGCTTGTCTTTCTTGACCCGGAGCGGCAAGAGCTAATCGATGATCTTGATTTGAGTATGGTATCAGAGGTGAAAAGAGGGGCGAATGGAGTTGTTGAAGTGAAACTTCTGAACAGAATTGCGCTTTTGGAACTGCTTGCCCAGCTTGTTGAGCCGCAGGCTCAGGGAGGTAAGGAGGCAGAAAGTTTCTTTTCAGCCATGGACAAGGCGGCCGCAAGGCTTCGTGACGGTGACGCATGAGGTTTGAAACCTTTAGCGAAAAACAGGCTTTGGCATTGACATGGTGGAGTAATTCATCGCCTTACGAGGATTTTGACGCCATTATCTGCGATGGAGCAGTGCGAAGCGGTAAAACGCTTTGCATGGGGATTTCTTTTATCTGCTGGGCAATGCGGAGGTTTGACGGTAAGCAATTCGGTTTATGCGGAAAAACGATTGCCTCGCTGAGAAGAAATGTAGTCAGCGTGCTTCTTCCCGTTATGAGCGATCTTGGATTTGTCTGCGAAGAGAAAATATCAAAGAACCTTTTTACCGTCAGTTTTGGCGGGAGGATGAACGTTTTTTATCTTTTCGGAGGGAGAGATGAAAGTTCGCAGGCCCTTATACAGGGAGCGACTTTTGCCGGAGTTCTGCTGGATGAAGTTGCGCTTATGCCAAGAAGCTTTGTTGAACAGGCCTGTGCGCGATGCAGCGTTGCCGGAAGCAAGCTTTGGTTTAACTGCAACCCTGAAGGACCAAATCACTGGTTCTACGTCGAATGGGTAAAAAAATCGACGGAACGGAGAGCGCTATACATACATTTTAACTTAGAAGATAATCCGGCCCTGTCACGTAAAATCATTGCAAGGTATCGGAAGATGTATTCGGGTGTGTTTTACCGGAGATTTATTCTTGGTGAATGGGTGGCTTCACAAGGACGTGTATATGACTTTTTCGATGAGAGCTTCATATCAGACCCACCTGAGGGTGAGATGGAGGAATATGCGGTTTCCTGCGATTATGGTACGGCTAATCCGGCATCTTTCGGTCTGTGGGGCTTAAAAAACGGCATTTGGTATCGGCTGAGGGAATATTACTACAACTCGCGCGCTGAGGGAGTTCAAAAAACGGATGCCGAATACGTAAGAGACCTTCTGGGGCTTTGCGACGGCATCCGTCCGCGTGCGATAGTAGTCGACCCTTCGGCGGCAAGCTTTATTGAGGCTCTAAAACGTGAGGGTCTGCCTGTTTTGAAGGCGGAAAATGATGTTTTGAGCGGTATCCGCCTTACTGCCGATCTTCTGAAGTCCGGAAAGCTTGTTATTTGCAGAGACTGTGTTGACGCTATAAGAGAGTTTTCACTCTATTCGTGGGATGAAAAGCGGGAGGGCAGGGATGCGCCTATCAAGCAGTTTGACCACGCGATGGACGACATACGATATTTTGCGGCAACGGTTGCCTTGCCTAAGTGCGGAAGCGGCTTTGCGGCAACCTTTGTCGAGAGAAGCTGAGAGCGGTCTTAGAATTTACAGACAAGGCTCATGAGGAGACTTCAAGCGAGAATTATTTTTAAGGATGATGTTATGGGGATTTTTAAAAAACCAAAAGCAAAGCAGACGGCGCTTTCAACTCAAATTTGAACTTCCGAACAGCACCCGTTTGGGATGCTTGACAACTATGTTCCGCTGGGCGGCGGCGATATCAGGCTTTACAGGGCTATTCGCGAGGCTGTGCCGGTTTTGGACGCGGCGGTAATGAAAATCATAAGGCTTGCCGGAGGATTTGAGGTTAAATGCGGGGACAGGAAAACCGAAACAGAACTTAATGAATTTTTGCGAACAGTAAATGTGGGACGTTCCCAAAGGGGTATAGACGCTTTTCTGGACAACTATCTGGATTCTATGCTTACCTGCGGCAGAGCCGTCGGTGAGATCGTAACCGATGGGAACAGGGATATTGCGGCGGTGCTTTGCGGGAACGTCTGCGATGTCCAGGTAAAGGAAGGGCTGTCGCCTTTGGATTTCGTTATCTGCGGACGCTCGGAATCAGGAAAGTTTGAGCCTCTCCCTTATCAGAATCTGATTCTGTTTACACCGTTTAATCCTGAGGCGGATTCACCCTACGGAGTTTCAATTTTCAGAAGTATGCCATTTTTGGCGGAGATACTCCTGAAGATATATAACTCGATCGGCATAAACTGGGATCGCGCCGGTAACGTGAGATACGCGGTTGTATATAAGCCGCAGGGAGACATCATAGACAAGGCTTATGCAAGGGAGCGCTCTGAACAGATTGCACGTGAATGGAGCACCGCAATGCAGAGCGGTAAGAACGGCAGTGTACGCGATTTTGTCGCTGTAGGCGATGTGGAGATCAAGGTGATAGGTGCAGACAGCCAGATTTTGGACAGTGAAGTGCCTGTTCGCCAAATACTTGAGCAGCTTGTATCGCGCACCGGTATTCCGCCGTTTATGCTTGGGCTGAATTGGTCATCTACCGAGAGAATGTCTGCACAGCAGGCTGACCTGATGACGAGTGAACTAACGGCTATCAGACGTACGCTTACCCCAGTGGTTGAGCAGATCTGCGACCTTTGGCTTCGTATGCACTGCCGCAACTGCAGCTTTGAAGTTTGCTGGGAGCCTATCAATCTACAGGATGCAGTTGAGGAAGCTAAGGCGGCACTCTACGAGGCACAGGCTGAAAAGATGGCTAATATGGATATATAGATACATATATTATCTAAATTAGATACATTTTTCTTTTTTTGAGTGCTTCGGGAAAGAAATATAGGAGGGTTTATATTTGAAAATTTATAAGGCAGGAGCGGAGCGTACTGAGACTCTCAATTCTGCGGATGAGCTTGAGGCAATAAACGCATATGCCAAGACTGAGCTTAAAGCCGAACAGGTGTATACCTTTTCCGTTGTGCTGTGCGACAACGAGGTTGACAGGGACTATGAGAAGTTTTCTGATGAGGCTTTATGTCAGCTCGCTGGACTTTTCGTGGGCAGAACCGGAATTTTTGACCATGACTGGAAAGCGGCAAACCAGACGGCACGGATATACAGGACTGAAATCGTAAGAGAGAAAAATATTCTGAACAGTGTCGGAGAGCCTTATGCCGTTCTGAAAGGATACGCCTATATGCTCCGCAACGAAAAAAATGCGGAGCTTATAGAGGAAATCGATGCAGGAATCAAAAAGGAAACAAGCGTGGGATGCAGCGTAAGCCGCAGGATTTGCTCTATTTGCAGAGAAGAAGCAGGTCCGAACGGATGCGGACATGTTCCGGGGCATGAATACGACGGAAAGCTTTGCTACCTTGAGTTGTATGATGCAAATGACGCTTATGAATGGAGTTTTGTGGCAGTTCCAGCCCAGAGAGCTGCGGGAGTCGTCAAGCGCTTTGGGGGAGCCGGAACGCTGAAAGATTTTATCAAATCCGCAGAAGGAGTCAAGTATTCCGCCGAATATGAGGCTTTGGAAAAGGATGCTGTTTTGGGCCGCGAATATACCGGCGCTTTGCGAAATGAAGTTTTGCGTCTTAGTATGCTTTGCGACCCGAAAATTTTCGAGGCGCTTTCAGACAATACAAAAGGTATGGGGGCAAGGGAGCTTGAGTGCCTGAAAGAGGCTTTTGAAAAGCAGCTTGAGGACAAGTTTCCGCTTCGTACGCAGCTTCCGGGCAGAGATAAAATGGTCTCCTTTGACGGAGATGAGTATATGGTTTAGGCATTACGGCAATTACCGTTTGCTAATATTTTATGGAGGTCAATTATTGTGAAGGTTAGTTTTGAGGGTATAGGAGAGAGCGTTGTTACTTTTTATAATAACAAAGCTCTTAATGCATCTGCGGGTATTCCCGTCAAGATGAGCGGAAACGGTGAGGTGTGCGCATGTGCCGATGGGGACAGATTTTTCGGCGTTTCACTTGCCTGCGACAGCGATTTTGCGGCGGTACAGACGAGCGGTTACATCAAGCTGGGTTATACAGGCGCAGCGCCGTCCGTTGGCTTTGCGAAGCTTGCGGCTGACGGAGCGGGAGGGGTCAAAAGCTCCGGCACCGGCGGGGAGTTTCTTGTGGTGGATATTGACACTGTCAATAAGACCATTGGCTTTATGCTTTAAGACAGAAATTATTTGAAGGAGAATATTATGGCTTACAAATTCAACGAAATCAAACTGGACAAGGGAATGTACGGGGAGTGCGGAAAGAGCTTTACTCAGGTTTTGGAAAAGCTCGACCCCTCCGAGGGCTATAAGGGTACGGCTTACGAGGGGCTTGATGCATATCAGCGCCAGCTCAAGCGCTTTGACATAAAGGTGCGCGGAGCGGGAAGCGACTCCGTTGAAAAGTTTTTCCGTACTACGGACAGCGCTGTACTGTTTCCCGAATATGTTGCGCGCAGTGTTCGCCAAGGCATGGAGGAGGAAAACATCTTGCCTTCCATAACAGCTACTGTGACAAAGTTTGACGGTATGGATTATCGCAGTATCTATTCCATTCCGACCGCAGACGACAAGAGTCTGCGCCGCATAGAAGAGGGTGCAGTTATCCCGCAGACAGAGGTGAAGGTTCGTGAAAACCTCGTTAAGCTGCACAAAAGGGGACGTATGCTTGTAGCTTCCTATGAGGCCGTACGCTTCCAGAAGCTTGACCTTTTCTCAGTCATGCTCAGGCAGATCGGCAGCCAAATCATGCGTATGCACCTTGAGGACGCCATCGAAGTTATCATAAAAGGCGACGGCAACAGCAATGCCGCGGACAAATTCTCCATTGGTACTTCACCTATCAGCGGAGCGGCGGGTACGCTTACTTACAACCAGCTTCTTGAGTTCTGGAGTCAATTTGACCCCTATACGCTCAACACACTGCTTGTAAGTCCTGACATCATGCTTCAGATACTGAAGTGCAGCGAGTTCCAGAACCCGCTGACCGGTCTTAATTTCCAGGGCACAGGAGAGCTTAACAATCCTCTCGGTGCAAAGCTTATTAAGACATCTGCCGTCGAAAGCGGTACTGTTATCGGTCTTGACAGGGCTTATGCGCTTGAGATGATTCAAGCCTCCGATGTGTCTGTCGAATATGACAGACTTATCGACAGGCAGCTTGAAAGAGCGGCGATAACGAGCATTTCCGGCTTCGCAAAGCTCTATACCGAGGCTTCAAAGGTATTAACAGTTTAACAGATATTATCATAGCAGCAAGCGGATTAAGATATGTTGGTCAATTTATAGATAATGCCGAAGAAGGACATTATCGCAAGCGGGGAACATTTTGTTCCCCGCATAGGGAAGGAGGAGGGCTTTTTGGATATTAAGCAGGAAATTTTTGAAAAGGCCAAAGTGCTCTATAGAGAGGAATTATCTGCCGCCGCGGAAAGCTCGCTGTATGAAATGTGCATTTCAGCCTACTCGGAGCTTCTTCAAAGGCTGAAGGATGAGGTTTCCATCGATTTGATACATGACCAGTTTGTGAGGGCGGCAAGCGTTTTGAGTATCTCTTTGTTTATAGGACTTGACTGCTCCTCGCTGGACAGCTTTTCGGCCGGCAATGTCACGCTCAAAAGGCGCGGTTCCGGCAGTTCGAGAAGCGCGGCTTTATCACTTAGGAATCAGGCGGAGCTTATGATGACAGGGTATTTGAAGGACGGAGGTTTCTGCTTTGGGACGGTGAGAGTTTGAAAAGCGGGGTTTTTAACGGAATCTGGCGTTATGGACAAAGGCTCGTCGCTTATGATTCGGCTTCTGCAGCCGGGCGGGAGTTTATGGGATTTTTAGAGCCGATGAATTTTTACTCGGGGGCTTCCCGCGTGAGAAGCAAGGCGGGACTTATACCGACGGAAAAGTTTAGGCTGATTTCTGAGCCTGACGAGCTTTTCCCGAGCGGCACATCTACCCGAATAGTCTGCGGGGGTTCGGCGTTTGAGCTTTTGAGCGTTAATGAGGTTTTTGACGGTGAAAGGATATCGCACAGAGAGTGCGTTTTGCTGAAAACGGGCGAGGTGATGGCTGATGCTTGACGATGTTTTGGATGAAGTGGTTACCGCCCTTAAACGGGAAAATATCAATGCTTTTAGGGAGTTTCCGGAGAAAAGGGCTGAGATGAGATCGGGGGTTTCGGTCTTTGTCGGCATTGAAAGCTGCAAATATCTCAGCTCGGGCATGGGTGAATATCTTGGGGTGCGTGCGGGAGGCGAGGGCGATGGAGACAAAGAACTGTTCGGGAAAAGGCTTGAGCTTGAATTGGGGTTTGAGATTTTTTCGCCCTTTGGCGTTAAATTCGGGGCTTCGGGCTGTGTCCAATGTGCGGACAGCCTGAGAAGCTGCTTCGGCGGGCTCCCATCGGGCATTAAAGCTCTGGAGATGAGCTGCGGCGAAGTTTATGCGGATGAGAAGCTGTCTGCATTTCGATGCCAGTGCAGACTTCGGTGCCTGGTGTTTTTGATTGCCGAGAGTGACGGCGGCGATATTGAATTTTTGGATTTTGTTTTGAAAGGAACTGTTAACAGTGGTAATTAACGAAAGACCGGGGGTATATTCCTCCGTTGAAGTATCAAGCTCTTTAAGCGGCTCGAATACGGGTAAGACAGTCGGCATTGCCGCTGTCTCCGCGGCTGGTGAGAAAGGGGTTTGCAAAAGTGTTGCGTCCTATGGGGAGGCGGTCAGCCTTTACGGGGCAGACTGCAATCTGACGAAGCTTATAAAGGTTTTGCTTTTGAACGGGGCCGCCGCTGTTGAGGCTGTACCCGTATCCGTCGGTACTGCGGCGACTGCCTCTGATTATGCGGCGGCATTTGCGGCTTTGATGGATAAAGAAGACATTTCAATCATGGTCTGCGATAGCAGAAATATAGAGGTATACAGCAAGATGAAAGCGGCAATCGAAGGTGCTTCCGAAAACTGCAAGTACCGTATCGGAATCGTGGAGAGCGCCGGTACAGTCAACGAGGCGGCGAATAAGGCTGCTGAACTAAATTACGAGCGCATCGTTATGGTATATCCCGCGGTTGAGGATGACGGCGCCCTGTGCGGAGCTTCTGCGGCTGCCATGGCGGGGCTTGTCTCCTCGGGAAGTGACCCTGCGCTTCCGGTGAATGGGGCAGTGCTTTCGGGAATTGACGGGTTCTCACGTGTTTTTTCCGATGCGGAGATAAACACGCTTATCAAAGCGGGGGTTACTCCGATTGAGAGTGTTTATGGAAATCCCAGCGTTGTCCGCGGTGTTACCACGAGAACCAAAACCGCAGGCGTAGCTGACACTACATGGCGCGAGCTTACAACCGTACTTATCATAGATGATGTTATTCCGTCCGTGCGCTCTGCCTTGCGGAGAAAATTTCCAAGGGTCAAGAATACCGCGCAGACAAGAGGGGCTATACGTACTCAGGTCATAATTGAGCTGGAAAACAAGCTTAAAAGAGAAATCATCGATGCTTACGGACCTGTTACTGCTTCGGCAGATGAAACAGACCCTACGGTTTGCATCGTAGGTTTTGAATTTACCGTTGCACACGGGCTGAACAGAATTATTCTTTCTGCTCATATCAGCGTATAAGGAGGCTTTAGTATGAGTGTTATCGGATTTCCTACAAGCAGTGACATTTACATAGAAGCGGAAGGCAGGAAGCTTGCAGTTGTTCAAAGCTACAGAGCTACCGCTATGCGCTCCGAACAGGTCGTTGAGGCTTTCGGGGAGAGCGAGCCTGTGGCAACGATTGCAAATCAGCTTACCTACAGACTTGAGCTTACACGGCTTTACGCCACAGATGAGGCGATAAGTGACGGTATAGATTTCCACAAGCTCAGCAACTTCTCCCTTGTTATTGTCAAGCCGGACAGACGCGTTATTTATACCGGCTGCCAGTGGAGCAAAATCGAGGAGAGCGGTGAGCTTAGCCAGATGGTGGCAGAGCGTATTACCGTTGTTTCAAGTCATAGAACGGAGATGGCGAATTGACTGCCGAAGAAATCATCGCCCGTCTTGAGGGAGATTATCTTGAACGCCTAAAATGGTTTGTTTTGAGGGAGTTCCGGGTTTTGCCCACTTCAAAAGAAGCGCGAGAAATGAGCGATGAAGATATTATTATTTGCGGGGCGCATATGATCCTTGACAAACGTATGTGCTTCGATACTTCCGGATTTGAGGAAGGATGTAACGGTTGCTTTGATGAGGAGCGATTTGCATTGCTTTCGGAGGAAAAGATATGAGCCATGGAAAAGATATAGACAGAAAAGAGCTTCAGGAAATGGCGAGAATCATGCTTAATGAGATTTACAGTGCGGAGCATTACCGAAGCAGGTCAGAGCTTATTGAAAACGTGGAAGGTGAAGAACGATCGAAATTCGGTTTTGAGGATAGCCCGGGCGGCGTTTTTACAAGACAGAGCGGAGATTTTGAAAACGCCGGAACATTACAGAAGCCATACGGAAAAGCCGCCGAAGATTCAGAGTTCTATCCAAGGATGAGCCGCAGAGAGTATTTGAATCAGAGACTCGAAAGACGCGGAAAAATAGAGAACGATTTTGGAAGCGGTGCGGGGATGTATGCAAATGAAAATACCGGGGCGCACAGCAAGGCAGCCCGCCATTCAGAAAATTTACTAAAAAATGATTTGCCTGAAAAGCTTTCGGACGTGTTTTGCAGGGATGCAAGACGCTATGACGGTGCGTTTGAAAGATATTGAAGGCAAAATCAGCGGGAGGGTTTATGATACTTTCACCTATGCGGTTCGGGGATTATATCTGGCCGCACAATCCCAGAATTTATGAAATTGAATATAAAAGACGTATTGTATGCCATAAAGTGCCTTTCGGACTCTACGCCCTTTCAGATATGGGGCGTGACCAGAGAGTTTTAAGAGGCGAAGGTGAATTCGTCGGAGAAAATGCGTATGACGAATTTAAAAAGCTTGCCAAGATGTTTTACAGTGACAAGCCTAATATTTTGGTTCATCCGATTTGGCAGAGCGCGCCCGCGTGGTTTGTTGGTCTAAGGCTTAAACAGGAGCCAAGAAAGGACTATGTGAGCTACGAGTTTGAGTTTTGGGAGTGCTTTGAGGGATATGAGCTTTCAGTCCAGCCTGTTTTACCCTCACCAAGCATAGAGAAGGATGAGGGTGTTGCACAAAGACGTACATACACCATTAAAAAGGGTGATACGCTTTGGGGGCTTGCGAGAGCAAACGGGATTAGCCTTGCAGAGCTTCTTGCGCTCAATCCTCAAATCAGAAACCCAAATATCTATTATTGCGGGGATGTTATTTATCTGTCATGAGAGAGGTGCGGTTTGGATAGTTTTTTGATCGATTATAAAGGGGAAAGCTTCAAGTTGCCCGTACTGCTTGAATGGAATTTTTCATATGGACGGACCTTACCCTGCGATGCGTTTGAGATTTCTTTCATTTATGACAAATCTATGCTGACAATGCTGTCAAACGCCGTACGCTTTCGCGCGGTACACGAGGGAAAAACAGTTTTTTTCGGTGTGGTCGACGACTTTGAAGTTTCGGTGTCGGAGTATGGATGCATTGTAAGTGTTAATGGCAGAGGAATGGCGGCTCTTCTTTTGGATAATGAGGCGGAGGCGGCGCAGTATTATTCTGCAAGTCTTGATATGGTTTTGGATAAGTATGTGTATCCATGGGGAATCACTCAAGTTAAAAGAAATGTAAACCCTCCGCCGCAGGCGCTCGTTGTCGACAGCGGCGCGAGTATGTGGAGGGTACTTGAGGACTTTTTATGGTTCGGCTGCGGAGCTAAACCGAGGTTTTCTAAAGATGGTGTTCTTATTTTGGGCAAAGAACCTGGAGGCAGATTATCCATGAGCGGAAATATTGCAGCATCCGAACAGGTGCTTAAACGCAAACGCTATGGGGTTATATCCGAGGTACTTGTAAAGAACAAGGCATTGGGAACGGGAAGCACTGTGGAAAATACCGGATTCAAAAATCAGGGAGGCTGCTGCAGGCGTGTAGTAAATGTTCCGAGAAAGACGAGGTTTGATGCTATGAGGTCAACCGGAGAGTATCAGATTGGACAGTCAAAAGCGGACGAGTTTATGTTTTCAATCGTTGTCTCTAAGATTTTTGCGGCGTTTCCCGGCGACATTATTGAAGTCTCCGGCAGTCCCCTCGGGTTATCGGGAACTTTCTATGTGGATAGAGCAGATTGTTTCGCAAACGGCGACAGAGCGGGTACGGAAATTATTATGAAAGTACAGGAGGAATGAATATGTGGCTTTCTGAGAAAAGTTCCGAACGGGAAAGCGAAAGTATTGGAGGAGGCGCTGTAGGAATTGTGACGATAGGCGGCGCAAAGCCTTCTGTTTTGGCTGAGGGGGAACTGAGAAATGCTGACCTTATATATTCCGGAGCTGTCCGGTTACCCAAAACGGGAGATGAGGTTTTGCTGATTAGGAGTCCGGACGGTGAAAATGTGATCGTCGGTAAAATCAACGGGACACCGCCCGAGGGAATAGAGAATGGAGAGGTTTACATAACAACAGGAAACGGCAGTATCATCCGGCTGAAAAATAATGGTGAAATCGAGCTTTCCGGTACAGTGATTATTAGGGGGACAACGATGATCGATGGAAATTTATTTATTAACGGTTCTCCTTACCAGCCACAGCCTGAAAGCGGAGAATAAAAGATGGAACTTAAA
Organism: Clostridiales bacterium; assembly: GCA_012719035.1. GTDB lineage: Bacteria > Bacillota > Clostridia > Oscillospirales > Oscillospiraceae > UBA2658. The sequence goes on from JAAYBD010000012.1 coordinate 63,089, forward strand.
CTTAAAAATGGACAATACCAGCGCGGAGAGTACCAAGGTCTTGCCGAAGTGAATGAAATCGAAGAACTTTTACAGCGCATAAACATGAAGCTTATGGTTCACAGAGGTTCTTTTATACCTTTGCCGGATTATGGCAGCAGGCTCTATCTGCTCAGCCGGGCAAAGCCGTCGTACCGCCAGATTGCGGCAAGGAAATATGTGCTTGAGGCGCTCGCTGATGAAACGGAGCTTGTACTTGAAACGCTGGAACTTATTGATAAGCCGAAAGGTGAGGTGCTGCTTTATCTTTCATTTACATATAGGGGTAAATATACGGTCGATTTGGAAACCGAGATTTGAGGTGATTGAGTGAAGGAAACTAACGAAATATATCAGGAAATGAAGGATGAGCTTGAACGCAGGACAGGCATTTCTTTTAACAACGGCGGAGATATGGCTTTGCGCCTTTATGCCGTTGCGGCCGAGCTTTCTACGCTGTGGGCGCAGGTGGAATGGACCGGAAAACAGGCTTTTCCCCAGACAGCTTCCGGTGAGATGCTTGATATGCACGCTAAAGCAAGGGGATTGGAACGTGGATCAAGTACAGCCGCGATGGGGCGCATAAGGTTTGAAATCGACACGGCAAGGAGCAGCGATATTACAATCGATTCGGGTGCGGTTTGCCTTAACGCGGGAGGAATGGAATTTTTTACGACCTCCTCTGCAACTATCAAAGCAGGGCAACTATACTGCGAGGCTCCCGCTTTTGCCAAGAAAGCAGGTGCTGCCGGCAATGTTCCCGCTCAAAGTATCACATTTATGGCGCTTGCACCTATAGGTGTTGTAAGGTGCTATAATCCAAGCCCGTTTTCGGGAGGTTCCGACGGCGAAAGCGATGAGATGCTGAGAGCACGTATTTTGAAGAGCTACGCTAATCTTCCGAATGGATCAAACAAGGCGTTCTACGAATCGGTTGCCTTGAACACCGACGGCGTTTCCGCGGTCAGTGTAGTGCCCCGTGCGCGGGGACTTGGTACTGTCGACATAGTAATTTCAAGTGCTTCGGGATTACCAAACGGGAACCTTATAGATAGTATAAGGGCAAAGTTTGAAAAGCAGAGAGAAATATGTGTTGATGTTAATGTTTTAGCACCGAGAACAGTTACCGTTCCTGTAAGCGTAGCTATTGATGTTGATGAAGGACATGATTTTGCTATAGTAGCCGCTAAAGTAGCTACTGCGCTTAATGAATACTTCAACGGAAAGCTTCTTGGAAAGGATATTCTGCTGGCAAAGCTGGGGAATGTGGTTTTTGGAGTGGAAGGGGTGTCAAACTATTCGTTTTTGCAGCCTGCTACAGACATTCCTATTGCATATGACCAGCTTCCTATAGCCGGTACGGTTTCAGTGACAAGGAGATGATGAATTTGGGATACAGCGAATATTTGAAAACTATGCTCCAGCCCCTGGGCATATATGACCTTACCGAAGGAGTGGGTGCGGAGGAAATTGCAGTTATCGGGAAGCAGCTTGACGATGTGTTCAACGCGCTTGAAGAGCTTGGAAGAGAATCGGTTCTGGTTCAGGCGGAAAGCTACGGTTTGCAAATGTATGAAGAAATACTGCCATATCGTCCTGCCTATATTACGGTTGAGGACCAGCGCAGAGCGATTTTGGCGCTGCTCCGTATTCGCGGAGGTTGCTTTACGCTCGATATGCTTCAGGATACTATAGGCGGCTGCGGTATCGAGGCAAGTATTGAGGAGGGCGAAGAGCCTATGACTGCCGTTGTCAGATTCGTGAACAACAGAGGTATTCCCGATGGGTTTGACAGGCTGAAAAGGAGAATTGAAGAAATTGTCCCATGTCATATTTATGTACAGTACATGTTTATATATTCAACTTGGCAGGATCTGATGAATAAGCTTCCGAATTGGGCGGCGATTGAGGAAAGAACCAATAGCTGGCGGGAGTTTGAAATCTATGAATAATATGCTTTAACAGGAGGATGGCTATGAGCGAATGGACGGTCGTTACGGTGGTCGCTACGCTTGTGGGGCTTTGCGCGTCGGTTATCCGTCCGCTTATGAGCCTTAATGGAACGATTACGCGGCTTACGGCGATAGTAAAGGTGCTTGAGAACAATATTTCGGGGCTTACAGCAAAAAACAGCGAGGCACATGGGAAACTTTGGGAAAAGGTTGAGGAGCATGACGATGTTTTGAACTGCCATGAAACAAGGCTTCTGATTATTGAGAACAAAACCGCAAAATAAATTGCCGGGGAGCAATTGCCCCCCGACATATGCGGACGAATCATTCTTTTAGAAGTTACACACCATGACTCATCATTGCATCTGCGACCTTTATAAATCCTGCTATATTTGCGCCTGCTACGAGGTTGCCTTTTTTTCCGCACGTGACAGATGCATTGTAAGCATTATGGAAGATGTTTTTCATTATTGACTGCAATTTGCTGTCGACTTCCTCAAAGGTCCATGAAAGACGGAGGCTGTTTTGGCTCATTTCCAAAGCGCTCGTTGCTACGCCGCCGGCATTAGCAGCTTTTGCGGGACCAAAGAGAATACCTGCATCGAGAAATACATTAGTGGCTTCAAGAGTGCAGGGCATATTAGCGCCTTCTGCTACACAGATTACACCGTTTTTGACCAGAGTCTTTGCTGATTCTTCATCAATTTCGTTCTGCGTTGCGCATGGAAGGGCAATGTCGCATTTGATAGTCCAGATGCCCTTGCATCCCTCATGATATTCCGCTGCGGGAACCTCTTTTACATACTCGCTGATACGCGCGCGGCGATTTAGCTTGATGTCTTTGACTATATCCAGCTTTATGCCGTTAGGATCATAGATATAGCCGTTGGAGTCGCATAGCGCGACAACATTAGCACCTAAGCTCTGTGCCTTTTCGGTTGCAAATATCGCGACGTTTCCTGAGCCTGAGATGACAACGGTTTTGCCGTTGAAGCTTTCATTTTTCATGCTTACAAGCATTTCCTGCGTGAAGTAGCAAAGACCGTATCCTGTTGCCTCGGGACGTACAAGGCTTCCGCCGTAGCTGAGACTCTTGCCCGTAAGCACACCGGCATCAAAGCGATCCGTAATTCTTTTGTACTGACCAAACATATACCCTATTTCACGCGCACCAACACCGATATCTCCTGCGGGAATGTCTGTAAACTGCCCAATATGCCGATAAAGCTCTGTCATGAAGCTTTGGCAGAAGCGCATGACTTCGGCATCGGATTTGCCTTTGGGATCGAAGTCTGCTCCGCCCTTTCCGCCGCCCAGAGGGAGAGTCGTAAGACTGTTTTTAAGGATTTGCTCAAAGCCCAAAAATTTTATTACCGAGGGGCAAACCGACGGATGAAAACGCAGGCCGCCCTTATAGGGGCCGATGGCGGAATTGAACTGGACACGATAACCGCGGTTTACTTGAAGTTTTCCGTTATCATCATACCACGGCACGCGGAAGGATATGAAACGCTCTGGTTCGACAAATGCTTCTATTACACCGCTTTTCTCGTATTCCGGATGGGTTTCTACCAGAGGTTCAAGACTTATAAGGACTTCAAGCACCGCTTGATGAAATTCCGGCTCATTAGGGTTGCGCTTTTTGACGGTTTCATAAACATTTTGCAGGTATTTGTTTGTAAGCATATTATTTCTCCTTTTTTACTTTTTTCCCGCTTACTATACAAGAGTATTTTGGGTTGAGCACATAAAATTATGATATACGCTGAAATGATATTTTGCAAGTGATAGACAGCAAAAAATTCATATTTTATATTATGAGGTTTTTGAACGAAATGTACAGAAATTGTCCGGAACATCCAAAAATTAAAGAAATATTAAGAAAAGGAGAGATATCTATCCATTATCCTTATACAGACATATGCGATAAATCGACTAATTTGCAGGAGATGCAGACCATTTATATGCAGGAAGATGTTTTTGCTGAGATTTGTTCCAAGAGAAAGGCAATAAAAAAATGATTGCCTTTTCCGACAATCATTTTTGTCTCAAGTATCCCTTGTTGATACAATAACACGAAAGACAGAGAGGATTCAAAGTCATAAATCGTTCAAAGATTTCAGGCCGATGACACTTTGGTGCAATCCTCTTTTTGGGATAGACCACAAAAGTACTACCGTCTCAACCTGGGTCGAGTTGATGGAATTGATGTCTGCGTGCTAATTTTTATTGCATCTGTACGTGGGAACATGTCAATGGATTTTTCGGCCATTTTTGAAAAAGCACCGTTCGCGGAAACATATCAACTATGGTTTTTTTGATTTCCCCAGATTTCAAAGTCAGCTAATCCTGCTGTAATTCTTTCATACGTAGGAATTGCTAATTCATAAACATTATTGTTCCTAAGCTTTTTATTAGACACCTTATCAATATCAAAAC
>JAAYBD010000013.1 GCA_012719035.1 Clostridiales bacterium
GCGGATGGAGTACAATCATCTGCGTCCCCATTCGTCGCTCGGCAACCTTACCCCAGAGGAGTATGCAGCAAAGCTGGCTGGTGGTTACTAACATTTCACCTGGTCGAACTTTGGGGGCAGGTCATGCAGTACCCCGCACATTCTGTTCCACCATGTGTTTCCGTCGGTGCTTCCGGAAATTGCTGTGATCGCAAGTAATAGTATTTGTTCACTTATTCTTTGCATCTCAGGCTTTTCTTTTCTCGGTCTGGGGGTTCAGTCACCGACATCTGAGTGGGGCATGATGCTGAATGAGGCAAAAAACACTATGCTTGCTCATCCCGAACAAATGATAGCGCCAGGCATAGCTATTGTCGTCGTGTGTGTTACCTTCGCTTTTTTAGGCGACTCGTTACGCGATGCAATGGATTCCAAACATATGCAGTATTCATCAAGGCATAAACCATTTAGGATAAAGCATAGAAGAGGAATTGCCACATGAATGTTTTAGAGACTTCAAATTTGAAAATATGGGATACCCGAAATAACGAAGTTATTGTAAATAACCTGTCGTTTGCAGTAGAGGAACACAAGTGCACTGCGATTGTCGGTGAAAGCGGCAGTGGAAAATCCATGACGGTTAAAGCGATAAACGGAATACATAAACCATGGATCAGATGTGAGGGCAATGTCCTTTTTGAAGGGCAAAATCTGCTTGAGCAATCTTCAAAAAACATGAAGGAAATCAGAGGAAAAAAGATTTTTATGATTTTCCAGGATGGCATGAGTGCGTTTGATCCATCATGCACTATTCATAGTAGCTTCAGAGAAATTCTTTCAGAGAATATGTGCAGCACTAAGGAAGAAGAGGACAGGCTTATTCTTCAATCCATGGACAAGGTCAAGTTAAAAAATCCGAAAGAAATACTGGACAAGTATCCGCATCAGTTATCCGGAGGCATGCTTCAGAGAATTATGATTGCGCTATCGCTCGCACTGGAGCCAAAAATCATAATTGCTGATGAGCCGACAACATCACTCGATACGATAAGCCAGTTCGAAATAGTTAATGAATTTATGCGGCTGAAAAAAGAATATGGGACGACGATGATTTTTATTTCTCATGATTTAGGAGTTGTTCGCAAACTTGCGGACTTTATCATTGTTATGAAAGATGGAGAAAAGGTCGAAGAAGGACCCGTGGAGGAAGTTTTTTGTCATCCTCAAAATTCATATACGCAGTATCTTGTCAACACAAGAAAAGCTCTCGGAGAAAACTATAAAAAACTAATCAAGGTGTGTCAAAATGCTTGAAGTTATCAACGTCTGTAAAACATACAAGAAACCTGGGCTTTTCTCAACGGAACGCCAATCAATCCTGAAAAATGTGTCTTTTTCTATGGAAGAAAATACGTGCATGGGTATTATCGGCGAGAGTGGCAGCGGCAAATCAACCTTGGGAAGACTGATTCTTGGAATCGAAAAGCCTGACAGTGGGAAAATCTTGCTTGAAGGAAAAGATGTAAAAAAAGCAAAAGTCAGGCAAGGTGTTATGAGTGCGGTTTTTCAGGATTATTCGGCATCCATTAACCCAAACAGAACAGTCTATCAGGCAATCAAAGAACCTATGGATGTGCTTGGGAAATACAATGACGAAAACATGGTAGAAGGACTGCTGTGCCAGGTCGGTCTGGACGGGTCTTTTTTAAACAGATACCAGCATGAACTTTCCGGCGGCGAAGCACAGAGAGTTTGCATCGCAAGAGCTATCTCGACAAATCCGCGATTTCTGCTTCTGGATGAAGCAATTTCTTCGTTGGATGTCTCGGTTCAGGTTCAGGTTTTAGATTTACTGAAAGAGCTCAGGAAAATGCATAAAATGAGTTATCTTTTTATTACACACGATATTCAGGCTGCAGCCTATATCTGCGACAGGTTTCTGATTTTTAACAGTGGCATGATTGTGGAACAGACATCCGTTGATCATATTAGCGAAGTCAAGGAAGAATATACTAAAAAGCTATTGAATGCGGTTATTACGGTTTGAGAAGCTTAGGGGAAATGAGGGAACAAAATGAACGGAAAAGAATTCACTGAGAAGCGTTGGCAAGAATCCTCAGACAATTTTTGTGAAAAAGTCAAAGTATCAATTTTTAATCAGGAAGAAACCAGAGTTTGGAAAAACATTATTTACCAGAATGCCCCCAATAAGGAAAAACTAAAGATTTTGGATATCGGAACAGGCCCTGGCTTTTTTTCAATCATTCTTTCTCAGGACGGTCATGATGTTACCGGCATAGACTGTACGCCGGGAATGCTTGACGGTGCTAGAAAAAATGCGGATGCGGTCGGTGTCAAGCCGAGATTTCTGGCAATGGATTGCCATGAGCTTGAATTTGAAGAAAATACTTTTGATTTAATCGTTACACGAAATGTAACTTGGACGCTGTATGACCCCGTTAAAGCTTATATGGAGTGGAAAAGAGTATTAAGACCGGGTGCACGGATGCTGATTTTCGATGCAAACTGGTATATGCATTTTTTCGATAACAATATCAAAAAGAATTTTGATGCTGGCGTACTGGAATACAGAGAAAAATACGGAAAATTTCCGGAAGGTTTTTCGATGTATCTCATAGAAGACTATTGGCTTAAGCTGCCGCTCGTGGGGATAAAGCGTCCGGACTGGGATCAGGCAACACTTTGGAAAATGGGCTTTGTCAACATGAAATTTGACCGCGATATTGATGATAAAGTGTATACACAGGAAAAAAGTCGGCTTCTGTATGGCTCGACGCCGATGTTCATGATATCCGCCGACAAGCCTGAAGCTGAAGAAGCAACATTGGACTTCCTCAACCGTTATTGGAGCAGTGTTTCTCTTGAATGGAGCAATGCTTGCTTAAAAGAGAACCAGTCTCCGATAAAGGCTTCCTATAAAGAATTGTTCAGACCATATTTGAAAAAAGATAAGATGAGAGTTCTCGATATCGGTACAGGGAGTGGGTTTATTGCGAGCGTTTTTGCGGAAGAAGGCCATGAGGTGACCGGAATTGATATTTCGGAGGATATGCTAACACAAGCAAAGTACTGTACTGATATTTTGGGTCTGGAAGTGAAGCTTTTGCAGGCCAATACGAATAATCTTCCCTTCGAGAACGAGAGCTTTGACCTTGTTGTTTGCAGGAATGTTACTTGGATTTTTCAGGATCCAGATAAGGCTTTCAGCGAGTGGAATCGTGTTTTGACCGAGGGCGGCAGAATTCTATATATCGATGCAAACTGGAATCTATATATGCATGATGAAAATGAGATGGAAAAGTTTTCCGAGAATAGAAGAAAGGCAATCGAGATGGGCGAGAAAAAGCTGTACGGCAATGGCCATAGCAGCACCGTGCTTATCGACAAGTTGTCCTTTGATCTCCCGTTTTCGAAAATCAGACGCCCGGACTGGGATCGCAACAACCTGCAGCGTTTTGGATTTAAAACAATCGAAATCAGGGAAAATATCACAAAAGAGATTTGCAATGAAATTGAAAGCTTGAGAACTGAAGCAACACCTATGTTTTTGGTTTGTGCCGAAAAACAGTATCCGCTTTTATAACAGGGAAAATGCCTACATCTTACTAATCGGGCGTTTTTATTCTTGTTGATGAAATTGGGCTGGATTATTGTGAACGAGCCCCGTCTTTCGAACTTTTTTTGAAAAACGGGGCTTGTAGCATCTTGAAGTTGTTGTTAAAACTCAGTTTTTTCTTTCCAAAGCTTTTTAGCAGATTCAAAAATTTATTCATTTACAGCAAACAAAAAAAGTCAACAAAAGCAGCTGCATAGACAACCTTTTCGATAAAATCATCCATATAGCTCTTCAAAATGTACGGGAGTTTTGTATGCCAACGTCATATGTGGACGAACCTCATTGTAAAAATGAATGTAAGTATCCGCACTTTTACGGAAGTTCTGTTCAGATGAGTAGCTATGCCGATACGCTTCCTCTTTCTTGAAATTGGCAAAGAAGGTATCCGCAACAGCCTTGTCATGCGGTCGACCAGAGGCGGAGAATGACTGCGTCACTGTACATTGACGCAGTAGCCTTGTAAATGCCTCTGATGTGTATTGTGTTCCGCGGTCGCTGTGAAATGTTTAATTTGAGGGAGTGCCGCGGCTCTCGAAAACCTTCTTGAATGTAGTGGCTACCAGATTTGTGCTGCAGTTTTGTGATGTTTTATACCCAACCATTCTCCGAGAAAAAATGTCAATGATGGCGCAGAGATAAATCCTGTAATTATCGCCCTTGAAATACGTAATATCACTTACCCAGATTTGATTTGGTCGCTCGGCATAAAAGTCGCGGTTGACCAGATTCTGCTTTTTGTATGCTTGGCGCTTTTTATATTCTTTTTTTGCACCACTCCTCACGCTTTGTAAATTTAACTCCTGCATAATGCTGCTAATTCGTTTCTTGCTTACATGAATGCCGTTTTCTGCAAGCACGATGCGGATTTTTTCAGCGCCAAAACGCTGCCCACTATCATCAAAGGCCTGCTGCACTTAAAGCAAGAGTTCAGTTTGTTCTCGAAGCCGCTGTGTTTGGTCAGCCTTACGGAAAATGTGGTTATAGAAGGTTCCCCGGGATACTTCAAGTGCATCGCATAGCTCGTGAATACTGAATTGTTCGCTCTGCTCGTCAATTTGGGTCAAGGAACAAAGCCGCGTTTGTAGTGGCGTTTTTACTGATGATTTCCGTTAGGCGAATGATTTCAAGCTGGTGTTCCGCCTTGATAAGTCGTCTCGATATAGCGTCAAACTCAAGCGGCGAATACGAATGGTGTCCTAACTCAATGTTACGATAGAGTTTTATCCAGCGATACAAAGTGCTGAGGGCGACTTGTAGGTCTTCGCAAATAGCCGGTATGGACTCATCAGCTGCGTATCGCTGAACTGCTGCTTTTTTTATGCTTCTTCTGTATACTGTTTTGGCATGCTTTGCTGATACTGCTCAAGCTCATCATGATTTCGCAGCAAACAATACCATGCAATAAGCAACTGACATATTGTTTAGCATAGTGATTTTCACTTCCTATTTTATTTGCCAGCATATTTTGCTCAGGTGTCTGCCAATGACCGGAATCCCGCTCTAAGCTAAATGTGTCCACCAGTGACACCTCGCCTACTTGGTTGCCAAGACACCTGAGGAAGTCCTTACACTCTTTACCTCGTGTCAGTTCATCCATATAAGTTCCAATGGAAGCCGCCAATTGCCGCAATAAGGCGTTAAATTCATCTAAATCTCCAGAAACTTCGCGCAAAACACTCTCATAAGGGCTGTCAGCTTCTGAAATGCTTTTTAAAAGTTTGTATATCTTAAATAGCTTTCCCTTATAAGTTATCAGTTGGGGGAAAATTACATCATTGAAAGAGCGGATAATTGGCACAATCCGATGATTGACAACGATCTGTGTTTCCTCTTTATAACCCCCTTCTCGTTCTTCCAACCAGACAGTCATCTTGAGCCGCCGCAAGAATGTAGTTGCCAAAAGACGAGGAGTACTTTGGACTACCTCTGTTTCTTCAGAAAGAACCAATTCTTCAGCATCGAAGGAGATATCATCATTCAAACCGCAAAAGTATTCCTCTATCCAATCAGGCATGAGGCTTTTGCGTGCAGCGAAACCAGATTATAGTGATGATATCGGCATATTTATGGCAATTAATGCCAGTTAGAGGCTTAAAAAAGTCTGGGGAAATAATATCAAAAAGTTGCAAGATGAGCCTCCATTTTCCATAAAAAGAATTATCCAGCAGTAGCGAGTAAAAATACATTCTGTATTTATGTTTCGCCACATTTCAGCATAACGAGAAGAATAAGCTATTGAAGAGGTGAATGCAATGCTCAGTGATAATTAGAAGCGAAAACTAGCTGAAGACTTTTTTGAAGATCGTGGATTTCCATCCAGTTTGGCAATTGAAGAAGAAAAATATATTAAACAATTGTCCCAAAAGTGGTCAAAATCCCTTCTGCAAATATATGGTGATATCATGGAAGCCGATAGGAAGCATGGAGTTAGCTCAAATGAATAGAACGAATATCAACATGTCACTCATGCAGAATGTAAGAAATGTACTAATACTCATAATGAATACAATAACATGACCGTGCAGAAAATCTGAACGGCTAATCTTGAATGCATTGTACAGTACGAACGAGAAGTCAGTTATAAACTTAATTATAGCGTATTTGGTATATATTGTAAATTAGAATTGGGAAATGATCCACGAAATAACATTATTCTAGAAGATATATGTCAAAAATTAGCTACAACCTTATTCTCATGCTTTTATCGGAATTACTTAAAGCCGCTTTTGGGCATATCCCGAAAGCGGCTTTGTTTATAAGGACTTTTTTAATTAAAATGTAGAAAAACATGAAACCAACAGGTATAATATGGTTATATCTATTTTGGCCTTTATATTTATATGATCTGAATTGAAATAACCTCATTATGAAGGAGGTGAAACGTATGGCCAAATATTCGGATGACGAAATCAGAGGCATGAAAAAAATTACATGTAAAATTGCCGGTGATTATCTTGGAATAGGACCGATGGCTGTTAGCATTGGTATGCGAAATGATTTATTACCTATTGGTTTTGCAATTCATAACGAAGACCGATATGCTGATAGCTGGAGTTATAACATTATTGCGGAGCGGTTAATTGCTTATAACCACGGAAAAATTAACGGAATTCAAGTGGAAAGCATTGAGAAAAATCTTAGCACAATTATTAATCAGTTTGAAGAAATGAAACGTGATTTGGTTTTTCTATTAAGCGAAAAAGAGGAATAGGAGGGATAAAGCAATTCTTAGCAATAATTGCTCAAGAATCTGAGACAAAGCAACTAGAAAGACTACCAGTGCCAGGCCAGATTGATAATCAATCTCAGCAAATACCAATACGACCTGCAACGGATATTATTTCGCCGGAGTTGGAAATTGAAATAATTAAGCTGCCAAAAGAACCAGTAATTTATATCGGAAAGGAGGAAATCAAAATGGCAGAAGAACCAGCAATCGAAATGACACGAAAACAATTATATGACGAGATCTGGGAGATCTCTGCTGCGGGAGTGGCGAAGAAATATGATATCCCGTACTCTCAATTCATGAAACAGATAAAAGAAGCGGCTATTCCGATTCCTCCGTCAGGTTATTGGACTAAACTCAGTTTTGGAAAGCCTGTTACAAAGATTGAACTCAATGAACCGACTAATGCAATCGTTCCAATATACAAGACTGTTCCAAGTACCCAGACAAAGAAAATTAAAGCAGACCCAAAGGCGAAGAAAGTTACTAAAAACCAGAGCAACCGGCCTGAAGAGACGCAAGTCCTTATCGTGCCTGACAAGCCTAATCCAATTGAGGCAACTATTCCTGCAATTAAGGCTGTGGTTTCCGCTCCGTCAACAGAGAAAAACAAGGTTATAGTAGCTTCAACGTTAGATGAGCCAGAGACGTATACGCGATATGGCCAAACCTATAATGTTTATAGCCGTGACACGCTTTATAAAGAAGTATGGGATTCACCTGTTACTGAAGTCGCGAAACGGTACAAAGTTTCTGATGTGGCAATACACAAAGTCTGCAAGGCACTGGATATCCCAACACCTCCGTTAGGCTATTGGGCTAAGTTACGCGCCGGTAAGCCGGTTACAATTATTCCGTTGCCAAAAAGCGATAAAGCAATCCAAAAAACCGGGATTCAGACAGGTATAACTTATCAGCCGCAGAGCACGAAAGAAACACTCGAATTTCTAGGTGAAGAAGATCGTTCTGTCATCCTCGCGGTTGCTTCTCAAATCTTACTTCCAGATGAAGAAGCACGTATGCATCCCCAAATTATCTCGCACCGAAAAACCATCGTTGAATGGAAAAAACAACAGAAGAATAGCGATAACAGAGGATGGAATAAGCAAAATTCCGAACCGGCTCCGTTTTTGGCCGATACTATATCAGATGAAGCGCTTCCCCGAGCATGCCGCATTATTGACGCACTTATAAAAGCGACGGAACCCTTGGGCTGCTCCTTGACAAATAGCCTTGACTTTATTGTAAATGGAGAAAAAGTGCAACTTTACTTCTCGGAATCAAAGGATAAGGTCAACCATATCCCCACAAAAGATGAAAATATGCAGCTTTTGAAGTATGAGGAAGAGCGAAAGAGACATTCCTGGGCAACCAAACCACAGATACGCAAGTACGATCATATCTTTAACGGTAAGCTCAGCCTGACGGTTAATGGTCAAAAGAACTTCCGGGATTGTAAATCATATATATTGGAAGAACGTCTTGGCGACATAATGATAGAACTATTTGAAGCCCCTGAAGTAATCAAAAAGGACCGAATAGCACGCGAAGAAGCTGAACGTAAGGCTCGTGAGGCTCGTGAAGATGCGGAACGCCGCCGACAGGAAGAAGAACGTCGCAGAGAGGAGCGCCGCAAACGTTACAATATTGAAGTTGACCGTACCCTTTCACTGACAAATCTCGCTGATGACTATGACACTGCCTGCAAAATAAGACGTTATATCACCGTTGTTGAAGCGTCAGGATCACTAAGCAATGAAAAATTAGAATGGATTGAATGGGCAAAGGCAAAAGCCGACTGGTATGACCCTACAATCGCAAAAGAGGATGATGTTTTCGGTAAGCGGGAGCATGAAAGAAATAGAGATCAGAAAAAGTTGGAGCATGCCGGATATTGGAGGTAGTAAAATGTCGTTAATTTTCCTATGCGATAATAGCAGCAGAAGATAGTCAAATCCTCTGAGGTGAATCAATGCGTATATGGTCAATACAACCAGAAGAAATATATGAAAAGTTCAAAAATGAAAAAGTCTTATACTGTGATCCATCCAGGTCGGTGTTAATTACCGAATGCGGCTTCAGTCCAGCTTATGATTGGATAGCCCAACAAATGAAGATGCGCGTCGGGTTCCAGCCGGAAGGCGTTCTGTACCCGTTCTGGGCATGGCATACGATCGAGTGGCGGATCTGCGCCGCGCGGAATTTCGGGCATATAATGGAAATCAGGTGTGTTTAGAACTGGAAGTATCAGAGAACATGGTGCCCCTCAGCAATGAGGATATGTGGCATATCGTATTGAACGGCGGGTATTACGGCAATTGTTCGAATGAGCGGGAAATGGAAATTGAAGATGCATGGTTTGATAATCTACCTATTGAAGAGCAGTCATCTGTTAAATTGAAGTCTTGGGGGAAAATCTTCAATGTATTCCCACCGTACGATGATCCGTGGGAAAGCCGTGGAAAGTATATTCAAGCTACATTTTGGGAACTGAGACTGGATCAAGTCGTTGATCTACGGCACTTTAAAGGACGATTGCATTAAATTCAATTTATAAGGAAGTTATAGTTTTGTAGACACAGAAATTCGAACGATTTAAAATAAGAAGTGAAAGGAAGTGTCTACAATGGGAAGAGGTCAAAAACATTACACCAAAGAATTTAAAGATACTATAGTAGA